>CAZMBI010000004.1:57679-87383 GCA_964564675.1 uncultured Azospirillaceae bacterium | reverse complement strand
GCTAATCGCTAATCGCTAATCGCTAACAGCTGACCTATGATACCATTGCCCTTTCTCAAACACCAAACCGTCGGCGTCCTCGGTCTCGGTAAAAGCGGGCTGGCCGCCGCGCAGGCGTTGCAGGCTGCGGGCGCGCGGATCATTGCCTGGGACGATAAGGAAGAGGCGCTGACGGCCTTCAACGCGCGCATGGAAACCGCCGGCATGGCCGAAGGCATGACCCTGCAACCGCTTAATGCATGGCCGTGGGAGCAACTCAGGCTGGTGGTCCTTTCGCCGGGGCTGCCTTATACCCACCCGGTGCCGCATCCGGGCGTGCGCTTGGCGCAACAGCACGGCGTGGAGATTGTCGGCGATGTCGAACTGCTCTATCGCGCCCAGCCGAAGGCGGGCTATATCGCCATTACCGGGACCAACGGCAAGTCTACGACGACCAGTCTGATCGGCCATATCCTGCAGGAAGCGGGCCGCGGCGTACAGGTCGGCGGTAATCTGGGCACCCCGGCGCTGGCGCTGGCGCCCCTTGAGAGCCTTTCGGAGCAGGCTGGGGAAGGGGAAAACGAGCCGGTTTATGTCCTCGAACTGTCATCTTACCAGCTCGATTTGGTGCGTACGACCCGCTTTCGCATTGCCGTGCTGCTGAATTTCAGCCCGGATCATCTCGACCGGCACGGCGATATGGCCGGCTATATTGCCGCCAAGCACCACATTTTTGACCGTCAGCGCTTCACCGATTACGCCGTGATCGGCGTCGACGACCCCTACAGCGAAGCCCTGGCGCGCCAGATGATCGCCGGTTCCACCCAGCGCATCGTACCGATTATGACCACCCAGCAAAGCGGGCAGGGCATCTGGGTGAAAGACGGCGTGCTGTATGAGCCGGCGGCCGTGTTTTCGCCGGCGGAACACAATGGGCGGCAGGAGATCCAAGCGGCAGATGCGACCGCCTCAACCGGTGCCGCGACGGGGCGGGACGTGCTGATCGATCTGAACGGGATGCCCGGCCTGCAGGGCGTGCATAACCATCAAAATGCAGCGGCGGCTTATGCGGCGTGCCGGGCGGCGGGGCTGACCCCCGCGCAGATCGAAGCCGGTATGGCCAGCTATGGCGGGCTGGCGCACCGCATGCAGCGGGTGGGCACGATCGGCAAGACACTGTTCGTCAATGACAGCAAGGCCACCAATGCCGATGCGGCGGCGCGCTCACTGGCCACCTATCAGAGGATTTACTGGATCGCCGGCGGCGTGGCCAAAGAGGGCGGCATTGAGACGCTGGCGCCGTATTTTCCGCGTATCGCCCGCGCCTTTTTAATCGGCGAGGCGCAGGATCGCTTTGCAAAAACGCTGGAAGGTCACGTCGCCTATACCCACAGCGGCACCCTTGAGCAGGCCGTACGCGACGCCGTGCAACAGGCAAAAGCCGACAATGCCGCCGATGCCGTCGTGTTGCTGGCCCCGGCCTGTGCTTCGTTCGATCAATTTGCTAATTTTGAGTCCCGGGGCGAGCGTTTCGTGGAACTGGTGCAAAAAGAAATGACGGCGGAGGACGATCATGCGCTTTGACCGCACCAATACCTCGCTGCTTGGCCGCTGGTGGTGGACGGTGGACCGGCCGGCCTGGTTCGCACTGATTTTGCTGATGTGCCTGGGCGCGGTCATCGTGACCGCCGCCAGCCCGCCGGTGGCCGAGCGTATCGGGCTGGATCCGTTTTATTTCGTCAGCCGCCAGCACGTGTTTTTGCTGATGTCGGTGGCGGTGCTGTTTGGTGTCTCGCTGCTGTCGACCGATCAGGTGCGGCGCCTGGGCATTGTGGTCTTTCTGATCAGCCTGGCCTTGATGGCGTTACTGCCGTTTGTCGGTTATGAAAACAAGGGCGCTACCCGCTGGCTGCGTATCGCCGGGCTGTCGCTGCAGCCCTCGGAATTTCTCAAGCCGGCCTTTGTTGTCGTCATGGCGTGGATTTTTGCGCAAGGCATCCAGAGCCGGCACTTCCCCAGCTACCGCATTGCGCTGGCGTTGTTTGCCGTGGTGGCAGCGCTGCTGATTATGCAGCCGGATTTCGGTATGACCATCGCGCTGGGCGCCGTGTTCGGCTTGCAGTTCTTACTCGCCGGCGTGTCGTTTGTCTGGGTGCTGGCGCTGCTGATCGCCGGCCTGGCCGGGATGGTGCTGGCTTACTGGTTTTTGCCGCATGTCACCCATCGCATCGACCGCTTTCTGGATCCCGATTACGGCGATAATTACCAGGTCGAAAAATCGCTTGAGGCTTTCAAAAACGGGGGCTTGCTGGGCCGTGGGCCAGGTGAGGGCGAAGTTAAACGGCTGATTCCCGACTCGCATACCGATTTTGTGTTCTCGGTGGCGGGTGAGGAATACGGGGTGATTATCTGCTTGCTGATTATCGGCCTGTTCGCCTTTGTCGTGCTGCGCGGATTGTGGCGGCTGCAACAGGAAGTCGATGTGTTTGTGATGCTGGCGGTGGCCGGACTGCTCGGTCAGTTCGGGATTCAGGCGATTATAAATATGGGCGTGGCGGTCAACATGCTGCCCGCCAAGGGCATGACGCTGCCTTTTGTCAGTTATGGCGGCTCGTCGTTGCTGGCCATGGCGCTGGCCATGGGCATGCTGCTTGCCCTCACGCGCAAGCGCTACGGCAACCGGGGGGTGTAGGGTGTAAGCCATAGGGTATAAGGCAAAACGGGCGTTTACATCCTGTCGCCAAAACCCTATACCCTATAGCTATGAATCAACCCATCATTCTTGCCGCCGGCGGTACGGGCGGCCATATCTTTCCGGCCGAAGCGCTTGCCGAAGCGCTGGTTGCCGATGGCCATCCGGTGATGCTGGTCACCGATCGCCGCTTTCACGATTATAACAGCGCTGGCGAGGAGAGCATACTCGCCAATATCCCCATTCACCTGATCCATGCGGCCTCCACCAGCGGCGGGCTTATCCGCAAGCTGCGCGCGGGGGCGGATATTGGCATCGGGGTGATGCAGGCGCGCCGCTTGCTGCGCCGGATCAATCCGCGCGCGGTGGTCGGCTTTGGCGGCTATCCCTCCTTTCCGACCATGCTGGCGGCATCGCAGCTGAAACTGAATACCGTGATTCACGAACAAAACTCCGTGCTGGGCCGGGCCAACCGGGCGCTGATTCATCGCGTGCGCCGGATCGCGGCGTCGTATCCCGAAACCCGTCGGCTGCCTGCCGAATGCGAACGCAAAACCGTGTTTACCGGCAACCCTGTACGCGCCGCCGTGCGCGCGCTGCACCAGATCCCTTATGCGCCGCCGCAGCAGGACGGGACGCTGCGCCTGCTGGTCACCGGCGGTAGCCAGGGGGCGCATGTCTTCAGCGAGGTGGTGCCCGAGTCGGTGCGCCAACTGCCCGAATCGCTGCGCCAGCGCCTGCGGATCGATCAGCAATGCCGCGCCGATGATGTGGACAAGACGCGCGAGGCCTATAGAAGCCTGGGGATTCAGGTGGATGTGGCGCCGTTTTTCACTGATCTGCCCGTGCGGCTGGCGGCGGCGCATCTGGTGATCTGTCGCGCCGGCGCCTCTACCGTTGCCGAGTTGACATGTGCCGGGCGGCCTGCGATTTTGGTGCCATATCCCAAAGCCACGGATAATCACCAGTATTATAACGCGCAGGCGACTGAAGATGCCGAAGGCGGGTGGGTGATGCCGCAGGAAGGGTTTACGCCGACCGCACTCTCGGCGCGGCTGGAATCGTTTCTGACCCTGCCGGCTTCTCTGGCGCGCGCCGCCAAAGCAATGCGCACGCTGGGCCAGCCCGATGCGGCGCAGCAATTGGCTGAATTAGTGGTCAGCCAGCAGTCGTGAGCGGCTGGCCGCTATCGGCTGAGCGCTAACGGCTGACAAGGAGTATATATGGAGCACACCCCGACCATTCGCCCGTTTCCCGTGAGCAAGACCATGTCGCTGGATGTGGGGCGGCTGCATTTTGTCGGTATCGGCGGTATCGGCATGAGCGGCATCGCAGAGGTGCTGCACAATCTGGGGTATCAGGTGCAGGGGTCGGATATCGCCGAAGGCCCGAATGTAGAGCGGCTGCGGCAGCTGGGGGTGGAGGTCTTTATCGGCCATGCCGGCGAGCATGTGCGCAACGCGGCGGTGGTGGTGATCTCCTCGGCGGTCAAACCCGATAACCCGGAAGTGCAGGAAGCGCGTCAGCTGCGCCTGCCGGTGGTGCGCCGCGCCGAGATGCTGGCCGAGCTCATGCATCTGAAAATGACCGTATCCATCGCCGGCACGCACGGCAAAACTACCACCACGTCGCTAGTGGCCGCACTGTTTGAAGCGGCGGGCCGCAACCCGACGGTGATTAACGGCGGCATCATCAATGCCTACGGCACCAATGCCGTGCTCGGCAAAGGCGAGTGGATGATTGTTGAAGCCGATGAATCCGACGGCACGTTTATCCGCCTGCCTTCCAGCGTGGCGGTGGTGACCAATATCGACCCCGAACATCTCGACCATTACGGCGATTTTGAGGGTGTGCGCGCCGCGTTCAAACAGTTTCTGGATAACATTCCGTTTTACGGCTTCGGGGTGATGTGTATTGACCACCCGGAAGTGCAGTCACTGGTTTCCAAAATCACCGATCGCCGCATTTTGACCTACGGGCTGTCGCCGCAGGCGGATGTGCGCGCGATGAATCTGCGCACGCAGGCCGAAGGGCAGTGTTTTGATGTGGAAATGACCGACCGCCAGGACGGCGACTGCCATAAACTGCGCGATGTGTTCTTGCCCATGCATGGCGAGCACAATGTCAGCAATGCACTGGCCGCCCTTACGGTGGCGCGTGAGCTCGGCATGCCCGATGAGGCGATGATGCGCGGTTTTGCCTCTTTCGGCGGGGTAAAGCGGCGTTTCACCAAAACCGGGGAGGCCGGCGGGATCACCGTGATTGATGATTATGCTCACCACCCGGTGGAAATTGCGGCAACACTGGCGGCGGCGCGGCTGGCGGTCTCGGCTGCCGGCGGGCGTGTGATCGCGGTGATGCAGCCGCATCGCTACACGCGTCTGGCCAGCCTGTTCGAGGAATTTTGCACCTGTTTCAATGATGCCGATATTGTGCTGGTTGCTCCTGTCTATGAGGCGGGTGAGACGCCGATTGAGGGTGTGAACCGCGATACGCTGGTTGAAGGGCTGCAGTGTCACGGTCATAAACATGCCGAAGCACTGGAATCGGAAGCAACGCTGGCCGCGCATGTGGCCGCGCTGGCCGGGCCCGGTGATTATGTGCTCTGCCTGGGCGCGGGCAGCGTCACCAAATGGGCGCAGGCCCTGCCCGAACAACTGGCGGCGCTGCTGAAACAAAACCGCAAGAGCGGATGAACCATGCAATCAGGATAGTATGATGGCGCTTCCCGATACGATCCCCCGGCCTGATGATCGCTCGCTCTCGCTGATGGCGCGCCTGCCAAACGTACGCGGCAAATACCGCGCCCGCGCCGCGTTGGCGGAGACCACGTGGTTTCGCGTCGGCGGGCCGGCGGAGATATTGTTCAAGCCCGCCGATGCGGCGGATCTGGCCCATTTTCTGCGGCATAAGCCAGAAGATGTGCCGGTGACGGTTCTGGGGGTGGGCTCCAATGTGATTGTGCGCGACGGCGGCATTGAGGGCGTGGTGATCCGGCTGGGACGCGGTTTTACTCAGATGGACACAATGCCGTTGCCTCAACCCTCCTTCTTATCGGGGCGGGAAGGCGAGCGCAGCGAGCGGGACGTGCTAGCCGTTCGCGTCGGCGCGGCCAGCCTCGATGTTAATGTCGCGCATTTTGCTGCGCAACATGAGCTGACTGGGCTTGAATTTTTGTGCGGCATACCCGGCACCATCGGCGGGGCGCTGGCGATGAATGCCGGCGCCTATGGTTGCGAGATCAAGGATGTGCTGATTGAAGCCGAGGCGGTCGATCCGCAGGGGCGGATGCATCGTCTGGGCGTGGAGGCGCTCGGTTACCGCTACCGCCATTGCGGTCTGCCCGCGGGCTGGATATTCACCGCGGCGCTGCTAGCCGCCGAGCCGGGGGAACGCGCCGCTATCGAGGCGCGTATGGCCGAAATCGGCTTGGCGCGAGAGGCAACCCAGCCCGTGCGCATGCGCACCGGCGGCAGCACGTTTAAAAATCCGCCGCAGGCCAAAGCGTGGCAGATGATTGACGATGCCGGCGCTCGTGGTATGATGCTTGGTAGTGCGCAAGTGTCCGAAAAACACTGCAACTTTCTGATTAATACCGGCCAGGCGACGGCGGCCGAGCTCGAAGCGCTCGGGGATGCCGTTATCGACAGGGTCAAAGCCCGCTCAGGCATCACATTAGAGTGGGAAATCAAACGGATCGGCAAGAAAATCAGCCGTTAGCGCGCGGCCGTCAGCTGCAGGCGGGCTGAACGCTAAGGACAAAGCGCCGGGCGCTTAGGGCGAAAGGCATGATGCACATTGCAGTACTAAAAGGCGGGATATCGGCCGAACGCGAGGTGTCGCTGACCAGCGGCGCGGCGGTGGAAACCGGCCTGCGCGCCATGGGCTATCAGGTCAGCGCCATCGATGTCGGCCGCGATATCGCCGAGCGTTTAGCTGAGGTGAAACCGGATGCGGCGTTTAATGCGCTGCATGGCCGCTTCGGTGAAGACGGCACCATTCAGGGTGTGCTCGAATGGCTGCAGATTCCCTATACCCATTCCGGCGTGCTGGCCTCGGCGCTGGCGATGGACAAGCCCATGGCGCGCCGGCTGTTCACCGAGGCGGGGCTGCGTTGCGCGCAGGGGCGCGTCGTGAGCAAATACGATATGCTGCGCGAAGAGCCGATGCCGCGGCCTTATGTTATCAAGCCGCTGAATGAGGGCTCCAGCGTTGGCGTCACCATCGTCACGCCGGGCGATGCGTTGCCGTTTGATGCCGATAGCTGGACCTTCAGCGAAGCTGTGTTGGTCGAGCAGTATATTCCCGGCCGCGAGATTCAGGTTGCCGTGCTCGATGACGAACCGCTGGGCGCCATCGAGATTAAACCGCGCGGGCAGTTTTATGATTACGAAGCCAAATACAGCGAGGGCAAGGCCGAACATCTGATGCCTGCGCCGCTGGATGAGGCGCGCTACAATGAGGTACTGCAACTGGCGGTGACGGCGCATCGCACGCTGGGATGCCGCGGACTGACGCGCAGCGATTTCCGCTTTGACGAGGCGGGAGACGGCCAGTTTTATATATTGGAGGTCAATACCCAGCCGGGGATGACGCCGCTGTCGCTGGCTCCGGAAATTGCGGTGCATTGCTACATTTCGTTTAATGATCTGGTGGACCGACTGGTGAAAGGAGCGCGACTTGGTGCATAGAATGTCACAGACGACACGACATGCTGCACCGCACCAAGGGCGCGGCTCGTCCTGGCAGGCGGAATGCGCCCAGATCAGCCGTCAGAAGGCCAAAGCCAAACGCTGGAGCGGGATTAAGCGCCGTATCGCGATGATTCTGGCGGTGGCGGTGCTGAGTTATGTCGGTGTCGGCGGCTGGTTGCTGTGGCGTTCGGGTGATCTGTCGCAGGCCGGGGAGGCGATCAGCTTCTGGGCCTATGATCTAACCCGCCGCGTCGGTTTCGAGGTGCAGCAGATCCGCGTCGAAGGCGCTGATATCCTGCCCGCGATGACGGTCATTAAAGCCGCGCAAATCGCTCCCGGCGATCCATTGCTGCAGCTTGATGTGCACCATGCGCGCCAGCGGCTCAATGCCCTGCCGGAAATCCGCGATGCACGTATCGAGCGCCATCTGCCCGATCAGGTGGTGATCATCATCCATGAGCGTGAAGCCTATGCGTTGTGGCAGCATGCGGGAACGCAGCAATGGATCGATCGTGACGGCACGGTGCTGTCGCATCGGACCCGCGCCCCGCATGCCGGAGATATCGTGCTGGTTGGTGATAATGCGCCGCAGCATGCGGCTTCCCTGTTTGCGAGGCTCGAAAAGATTCCCGCCCTCAGGCAGGCCGTGCAAAGCGCGCAGCGTATCGGCCAGCGCCGCTGGAACCTGACCCTGACAAACGGCATGCTGATTAAACTGCCGCAGACGCCGTCGGATGAAACCTGGCAGCGTTTGGCGCACCTGGTCAATAAACGGCAATTGCTGGAGCGCGCTATTGCTAGCCTCGATTTGCGGCTGCAGGACCGCGCCATTGTCACGCTTGATGATGCTGTGCAGCATGAGCTGCTTTCGCACATGCCGGTCGCAGCAAAAGATATTTGAGAAAGCTTTTTATGAAACGTCACGAAGCCATTCACCATCGCCCCGGATCGGTCGCCGTGCTTGATATCGGCACCACTAAGGTCGTATGCTTTATCGGCCAGGTGCGGGATTCCGGCGAGATTCACATCACCGGCATCGGCCACCAGCTGGCCAAGGGCATGCGCGCCGGGGTGATCGTCGATGTCGGCGAGGTGGAATCGTCCATTCTGGCGGCGGTGAATGCCGCCGAGCAGATGGCCGGCGAAACCATCGAAAATGTCGTCGTCAGTGTCGGCGGCAATCAGATTCAGTCGAAAAGCGTCTCAGTGGAACTGGAGATTACCGCCGGCACGGTGGCCGATCAGGATATCGTGGATTTGATTCAGGAAGGCTGCGCCAGTCTCGATGACGGCCAGCACAGCATTTTGCATGTGTTTCCCATTCAGTATTATCTCGATAACAGCAAGGGCCTTTCTGACCCGCGCGGGATGATCGGCGAGCTGCTCGGGGCGGAGCTGAATATCGTGACCGCGCGTAATACCTATCTGCGCAATCTGCTTAACTGCGTGGCGCGCTGTCACCTGAATATCGACGCCTACATTCTGGGGGCGCATGCGGCGGCGCTGGCGGCGCTCAACGAAGACGAGATGGAGCTGGGCGTTACACTGATCGATATGGGCGGCGGCACGACGAATATTGCGGTGTTTTTCGGTGGCAAAAATATTTTCAGCGATTCGATCCCGCTAGGCGGCCGCCACGTCACCAACGATATTGCGCGCGGGCTGTCCACCTCGCTGGCGCAGGCGGAGCGGCTGAAAACCATTCACGGCAGCGCCATCGGCTCGGCCAAGGATGCTGAGGTCATGATCGACGTGCCGCAGTTGGGCGAGGAGGAGGACGACGACGACACCCATCAGATGCCGCGCTCAATGCTGATCGGCGTGGTGCGCCCGCGCATGGAGGAAATGTTCGAAATGGTGCGCGCCCGGCTGGAAGCCGCCGGCGTGGATAAGATCGCCGGGCGGCGCTGCGTGCTCACCGGTGGCGGCAGCCAAATGCTGGGTGTGGGCGATCTGGCCGGCCGCCTGCTGGCCAAACAGGTGCGCAAGGGTAAGCCGGTCAGCGTGCCCGGTCAGGCGGAAATGGCCACCGGCCCCTCCTTTGCCACCGCCATCGGCATGATTAAAAGCCTGGAGCAACGCAATTGGGAAGACAACCTGATGCACAATGCCGCCAGCGGGCGCGGTATGGCGCGGGTTAAGGATAAAATTATGAACTGGCTGCGTGAGCATTTTTGAGACGGGTTTCAGATTTTGGGGATGAGCCGCCGCCCACCCTGATCCCTGTCATGTGTACAACTTGCAAACTGGGGTTGAATCCCACCAAATATGGTAGTATCGATACAATTGTATGGCCAGATACTGTAAATATCACCATATGTTGTGTCACATCCACTAATGCCGATCGGAGACGTTATGACGATCAATCTGCATCTGCCTGCGCAAACCGAAACATTGAAGCCAAAGATTACGGTCATCGGCCTGGGCGGTGCTGGCGGCAATGCGGTCAATAATATGATCGCCGCTAACCTGGAAGGGGTTGATTTCGTCATTGCGAACACTGATTCACAGGCATTGGAGAGCGCGCTAACCGATCGGACCATTCAGCTGGGAGTATCGGTGACCCGTGGCCTGGGTGCGGGCGCCAATCCTCAGACCGGCCAGGCGGCCGCTGAAGAGGCGCTTGATGACATCGCTGAATTTATCAGCGGCAGCAATATGGTGTTCATCACGGCTGGCATGGGCGGCGGCACAGGTACCGGTGCCGCCCCCGTTTTGGCTCAGCTTGCACGCGAGCAGGGCATGCTGACGGTGGGCGTAGTCACTAAGCCGTTCCATTTCGAAGGCACCCACCGCATGAAAATCGCCGAGCGCGGCATCGACGATCTGCAGCAATATGTCGATACGCTCATTGTCATCCCCAATCAGAATTTGTTTCGGGTGGCTAATGAGAAAACGACTTTTGCCGATGCCTTCCGTATGGCTGATGAAGTATTGCATTCGGGTGTGCGCGGCGTCACTGACCTGATGGTCAAGCCCGGTTTGGTGAATCTCGATTTTGCGGATATCCGCGCGGTGATGAGCGAGATGGGAAAAGCCATGATGGGCACGGGCGAGGCCGAAAGCGATCGTCGCGCCATCGATGCCGCAGAAGCGGCGATCTCCAACCCGCTGCTGGACGACGTGTCGCTCAAAGGCGCGCGGGCGGTACTGATCAATATTACCGGCGGGCCGGATATGACCCTGTTTGAGGTGGATGAGGCCGCCAACCGCATCCGGGACGAGGTCGATCCCGATGCTAATATTATTTTCGGTTCCACCTTTAGCGATGCCATGGAGGGCCGTATGCGGGTCTCGGTGGTCGCCACCGGCATTGAAACGGTAGGCGGCGTCGCCACCAAAGAAGCCGAGCCGGCGACTACCCGGCACTATCCGGCGCCGGGCCGGCACCCGGAGAAAATCGATAAACCGACTGCGGCCAAAACCGCCACGCATATCAACATTCAGCCGCGCCAGGATTTCAAGCGCGAACGTACGGCAGCCGATATCGTGCGTGAGTCGGGGCGGATCGAAGCCGCGGAAGCGGCGGCATCATACAGCAACCATACCGCCGCATCCCAGCCGGTGCAGCAGGCCACAGCCAAAACGCAACAACCGGCGGCGACACCATCCGCCGCCCGTCATCAGGACAGCCCGGTCGAAGCCTCTGAGCCTGCAGCCGATTATACGCAGGGGCAGCTGGCGATCGACGAGCCGTTACTGCACACCGATCCGGCGATGAGTGAGGAGCGCAAAAAACCGTTCCGCCTGGGTGAAGTAAAGGATCAGGTCGATGGCCCGGTCTTCGTGCCGCCGCGTCCGGAGCAGCCGGGGCAGCGCACCTACGCCCAAAGCCAGCCGGCCATGCAGGACGAACCGGCCGAAGCGGATGAATCCGCCGGGCTGAATTTCTTTCAGAAGATCGCCGGGGTTGGTAAGGCTTTTGCCGGCAAAGAGCGTCCGGATGCGCCGCACTCGCCCGTACGCGAGCACGAGCCAGTATTGCAGGAGCCGGCCGCGGATGCCGCCCGGCAACCGGCTCAGCACGAGCCCGAGCAGCAAATGCGCAGTCGTGCCCAGGTGAAAGAATCAGCCGCACCGGAATTTTCGGAAGATGAAGAATATCTTGATATTCCCGCTTTTTTGCGCAGACAGGCGAATTAGCGGTTAGCGAGATCATTGGATCGGTCGCTTTTTTCGCTCATCACCCCCGCAAAAGCGGGGCTCGCATACAATTATGCACCTGACTTCACAGAATTCCCGCTTTCGCCGAATGCGAATGATGGAATGGGTCAGGTCTCGCGGGAATCACGGAATACGGAATGATGCAGGGGCCGACCGATGCAATGGTCTAATCAGCCGTTATAGCTAACTGACTTTTATGCTTCGCATAAAGACGCCCGCTACGCGGCGGAATCCCGCTCTTGCGAGCGGGCTTCATTGTCGATTAACAAAGTTAATCGACAATAGTGAACGCGTTGCGGCAGCTACTTCCTGCCGGCTTTCTTGTAACACTCCGTAACAAACTGTGATTTGCCACCGTGCCGCCATCTGATTAGGTTATGCATCAGAGTTGTCGTTAAGGCCAACTATACTATCCAGATCAATAACCCGAAGAAGAGAGTGCGGTTACGATGAATCCTGAATTAGACCCGTTTCAAAGTACGCTGAATTATCCCGTCACCTGCACCGGTGTGGCGTTGCATAGCGGCGCCCAGGTGACAATGCGCCTGAAGCCCGCCCCGGCCGATCATGGCATTGTTTTTGTGCGGCGCGATGTGGCCGCGGCCAAGTCGCGCGTGCCGGCCCGCTATGATGCGGTGGTCGATACCCGGCTGGGCACGACGATTGCCAACGCCCAAGGCACCAAAGTGATGACGGTGGAACATCTCATGGCGGCGCTGTGGGGCTGTGGTATTGATAATTGCCTGGTTGAGCTCGACGGGCCGGAGGTGCCGATTATGGATGGCAGCTCTGAGCCGTTCGTATTTTTGATTGAATGCGCCGGCATTGAAGCGCTGGATGCGCCGCGGCGCAGCATAGAGGTGCTGCGCACGGTGGCGGTGGAAGATAACGGGGCCACCGCGGTGCTGACGCCGGCGCCGCATTTTCTGCTCGATGTCACCATCCATTTTGACCATGCGCGCATCGGCACCCAGCAAGCGCGCTATGATTTCAGTGAGACCACATTCAAACAGGCGCTGTGCCGGGCCCGCACCTTCGGCTTTGCCGAAGATGTGGAAGCGCTGCGCGCGGCTGGCCTGGCGCGCGGCGGTTCGCTGCGCAATGCCATCGTGCTGGACGAACAGTCCATCCTCAACGATGAGGGGCTGCGTTATGGCGATGAGTTCGTACGGCACAAAGCGCTGGATTGCATCGGGGATTATTTCCTAAGCGGTATGGCGCTTCGCGGCGCGGTGACGACCCTGCGTCCCGGCCACCATATCAATAATGTCCTGATGCGCACCCTGTTTGCCGATGCTCGTAATTACCGTATCACGGAGCCGGACTTCACAGCGCTGACGCCGGTAAAAGCGGTTGCAGAACAACAGCTTGCGGCGGCTTTTTAACGCATAGCATAAAAAAAGAAGCCAGCGAGCTTCCTTTCAAGACATCGTTCATGACAAACGCGTATCGGGTTAAACGTGCGCACCGGCCATCGGTGCTTCCGGCACCGCGGCGGGTGCCGGCTGATAACGCGTTTCGCGCTGCATACGGCTGAGCACATGCTGAAAGCCGGCTGCTTCGGCCACCTCACACGGAATATTAATCACGGCCCACCCTTTGCGGCAGGCATTAAAGACAATGGCGCGCGGCCGACCGGTGCCGGTAATGGCGGCATCCTGCAGGCGGCGTACGATAAATGGTGCTTCGATCATGCGCACCTCGGTATAATAGCCGTTGCGCAAAAACGAGGGTTTCTCAGGCGGGCGGTGCCAGACTAACCCGGTGGCGTGTTCGAGGGTTTCGACGATTGCATCATATTCAATAACAGTATTCATGGATTGCTCCCTTGCTTTCCAGACGCCGACGGTTATCACACGTTCTATATTATTATTTATTACATTGTACACTATATCAAAAAGATTAAAAAAACATTAATATAATATTGAAAAACAAACATATTTTATGTAATTTTTAGCTAAACATTTAGCTAGCCGCTGTATCGGGATAAGCCCCGACAAGCGATTGCCTGGTGACGCCGGGCTTGCTATAAAATAAAAAAACAACATGCGGGATGTTCCCATGCAAATGATTTCCTGGTGGACGCGGATTTCCATCATCATTACCGGCGCGTTCGTGATCTGGCTGCTGGTAGGCTGCAGCACGACGGAGGACGAGGTGGACGAGGTGGTTGAGGAAAGCCAGTCGGTGGGGGAACTGTATCAACAGGCCTATGATACGTTTGCGACGCAGGAATATAAAAAGGCCATCGAACAGTTCGAAGAGGTGGACCGCCAGTATCCGTATTCCGAATGGGCGAAACGGGCGCAGGTTATGGCGGCGTATGCCGCCTACCGCGCGCAGGAGTTTGACGAGGCGGCCCTGATCCTCGAGCGTTTTGTCAAGCTGCACCCCAATAATGAGCGCACGCCCTATGCTTATTATCTGCGTGCATTATGCCATTATGACCGCATCACCGATGTCGGCCGCGACCAGAAAATGACCGAGCGTGCGCAGCAGACCCTGCGCGAGGTGGTCTCGCGCTTTCCGGGGACGGAATATGCGCGTGATGCAGCGATTAAGCTGGAGCTGACCGAAGATCACCTGGCGGGCAAGGAGATGCAGGTCGGGCGATATTATCTTGAGCGAGCGGAATATCTGGCGGCGATTAACCGCTTCCGCTACGTCATCGACGCGTTTCAGACCACCAGTCACGTTCCCGAAGCGCTGCATCGGCTGGTTGAAGCGTATCTGCAGCTGGGCGTCAAGGAAGAGGCAAAAAAATACGCCGCAGTGCTGGGCTATAACTATCCCGGCAGCAAATGGTATGAATACAGCTACGCCCTGATGGACGGCCAGGTGAACCCGAAAGCAGCGGTGGACGCGGGCTGGCTGGACTGGTGATATAGCCGTTAGCTAACCGCTAACGACTCACGACTAACCGCTAATAACGAACGGCGCTGATGCTTACCCATCTGTCCATACGCCACGTGGTGCTGATCGAAGCCGCGGATATCGCGTTCGCGGAGGGGCTGTGCGTGCTCACCGGCGAAACCGGGGCGGGCAAATCCATCCTGCTGGATGCGCTTGGCCTGGCGCTGGGCAAACGCGCCGAGAGCGGTCTGGTGCGCAGCGGCCAGCCGCAGGCCAGCGTCACCGCCTCGTTTGATATCACCGCCTGCGAAACGCCGCGCGCTGAACTCGAAGAACTGGGACTGGACGTTGAAGATATGCTGATCATCCGTCGCGTGCTCAGCGCCGAGGGCAAAAGCCGCTGCTTCGTCAACGACCAGCCGGTCAGCGTCACGGCGCTGAAACGCCTCGGCGAGACGCTGGTGGAAATTCACGGCCAACACGATCAGCGCGGCCTGCTGGATATGCGTACCCATCTGCACCTGCTGGATGCCTATGGTCGCCACAAAACGCACACGGTGGCCGAAGCCTATCTTAACTGGCAGGCGCTGCGCGGGGAACTGCAGGAAGTGCGCCTGTCGATTGCCGAAGCGCAGCGCGAACAGGATTATCTGCAGCATATGGCCGAGGAACTGCGCACGTTGGCCGCTCAGCCGGGGGAAGAGGCCGAGCTTGCCGAGCAGCGCCTGCAGATGATGCAAAGCGAAAAACTGAGCGAAACCATTACCAACGCACTGGCGGCGTTGCAGGGCACGCCGGATGCCGAATCGCAGCTGCACGCCGCGCAGCGGCTGTTGATCCGCACCGGCGCTGTTGAGCAGTTTCAGGCGCCGATTGATGCGCTGGAGCGCGCCCAGGTTGAGCTGCAGGAAGCCGTCGGCGGGCTGGAGGCGGTGCAACAGGCCTTGCCCTATGACCAGCAGCAACTGGAGCGGCTGGAAGAACGGCTGTTCGCACTGAAAGCCGCCGCCCGCAAATATCAGGTCAGCGCCGATGAGCTGCCCGGCCTGCTGGCGGAGGTGGAAGGAAAGCTGCGCACGCTGGATACGCAAAGCGAGCGCATCGCTCAGCTACAGACGCAGGTCAGTGCGGCGCGCACCGCCTATTACGAGGCGGCGGAGGCGCTTTCGGCCGCCCGCAACAAAACCGCCACCAAACTGCAAAAAGCGCTGGCCAAGGAACTCGAGCCGCTGAAGATGGGCCGCTGCCGCCTTCGAGTGGTGGTGGAGCCGCTCAAGGAGACGCAATGGGGCCCGGGCGGGATCGACAGCGTGTATTTCGAGGCGGCGACCAATCCCGGTCAGCCGTTTGCGCCGCTGCACAAAATTGCCTCCGGCGGCGAACTCTCGCGCTTTATGCTGGCGCTGAAAGTGGTGCTGTCCAGTGTCAAATCGACGCCGACGCTGATTTTCGACGAGGTGGATACCGGCACCGGCGGGGCGGTGGCCGATGCCATCGGCGCGCGCCTGTCGATGCTGTCCAATACGGCGCAGGTGCTGGTGGTCACCCACCTGCCGCAGGTCGCCGCGCGCGGCACCCAGCATTTATTCATCGAAAAAGCCGCGCATCGCCAGGACACACAAACGGCCGTGCGTGCGCTCGATGTGGACGAGCGCAGGGAAGAGCTGGCGCGAATGCTGGCCGGCGCGGCGGTAACCGACGAGGCGCGCGGAGCGGCGAGTAAATTGCTCGAGGCGGCGGGTTAGGTCTTGTTGCTATAGCGTGCTGCCAAAGCCAACTTGATGCGGGTGCGCGGCGCATGTGCGCATCAGTACACGCCGCTGCGGTTCACGGAAGCCGGCATTTCCGCTATGCCCGGCAGGACCCGTCCAGTATATATTAGGTTCATGACCAAGGACTCAACCATGCGCCATGCCTACCTTGTTGATGCGATACGTTATCACGATACGCTGTATTATCAACAGGATGCGCCGGAAATTTCAGACGCCGAATATGACGCGCTGCGTGCCGAACTCGAAGCGCTGGAGGCGGCGCATCCGGAACTGGTAACGCCCGAAAGCCCAACACAGCAGGTGGGCGCAGCGCCTGCCAAGGCGTTCGCCAAGGTACGCCACCGCGTGCCGATGCTGTCGCTGAATAATGCGTTTTCCGGCGAGGAGGTGCGCGATTTTGTCGAACGCATCCGACGGTTTTTACAACTCAGCCCGGATGAGGCGCTGGATTTTGTCTGTGAACCGAAAATCGACGGGCTGTCATTTTCGGCGCGCTTCGAGCAGGGGCGGCTGGTACAGGCCGCCACCCGCGGCGACGGTGAGGTGGGCGAGGATATCACGGCCAATATCCGCACGGTGCATGGATTTCCTGAGATTTTAACGGTTTCTTCCTCCTGTAAGGAAGAGGGAAACGTTCCCGAGGTGCTCGAAGTGCGCGGCGAAGTTTATATGGACAAGCGCGATTTCGACACGCTCAATGACGCGCAGGCGAAAAAGGGCGGCAAACGTTTTGCCAACCCACGCAATGCAGCGGCGGGTTCGCTGCGCCAGCTGGACCCCAACGTCACGGCGCAGCGGCCGTTGCATTATTTTGTTTATGGCTGGGGCGAGCTTAGCGAGGGACTGGCCGAGACGCAGTATGATGCAGTCAAACGGCTGGAAAGACTGGGATTTAACGTCAACCCTGAAATGCGACGTGTGCGCGTTCAGCCGCTGCCGTATCCGCCGGCGGCGGACGTGGGACAGAATAATGACCTCCTGGCCCATTATGACGCGATCCAGCAACAACGCGCCGCGCTGCCTTATGATATCGACGGCATGGTCTACAAACTCAACCGGCTCGATTATCAGCAGCGCCTCGGCTATGTCGCGCGCGCGCCGCGCTGGGCGATTGCTCATAAATTTCCGGCGCAGCAGGCCATCACTGTGCTGGAGGCGATTGATATCCAGGTCGGCCGCACCGGCGCGCTGACACCGGTGGCGCGGCTGACACCGGTGACGGTTGGCGGGGTGGTGGTGTCGAATGCCACGCTGCATAACGAAGACGAAATCAGGCGCAAGGATATCCGCGAAGGGGATACGGTGGTGATCCAGCGCGCCGGCGACGTTATCCCACAGGTGGTGCGCGTTATGACGGAAAAGCGCCCGGCGGATAGCGCGCCTTACGTATTCCCCGCCGAATGCCCGGCTTGCGGCAGTGCGGCGCGGCGCGAGGACGGCGAGGCGGTGCGCCGCTGCACCAGCGGGCTGATCTGCCCGGCGCAGGCGGTGGAGCGGCTCAAACATTTCGTCTCGCGCGCGGCGTTTGATATTGAAGGGCTGGGGGCCAAACAGGTGGAAGCCTTCTGGCGGGACGGGCTGCTTGCCGCGCCGGCTGATCTGTTTACCCTGCAGCAGCGCGATCGCAAGCGCCTGACGCCGATTAAAAACCGCGAAGGCTGGGGTGAAAAATCGGCGGCCAACCTGTTTGCTGCGATCGAGGCGTCGCGCACCATTACGCTGGCGCGGTTTATCTATGCGCTGGGCATTCGCCATATCGGTCTGGAGAGCGCCAAATTACTGGCGCGGCATTACGGCAGCTATGCCAAATGGAAGCAGGGGATGTGTGCATTAATCACGCCCCCTTCCCTGAAGGAGGCGGAAAACCCTGAACAAGCGAACAATGAGGAAAATGAGAGTGTAAACGCATTGCTCGCTATTGATGGTATCGGCCCGGCGGCGGTGCAGGCGCTGCAGCATTTTTTCAGCGAACCGCACAACCGCGAGGTGCTCGAGGCGCTGGAATCGGCGGTCATCATTGAGGATGCAAAGGCGCAAAGCGGCGACTCACCGCTTGCCGGCAAAACGCTGGTATTTACCGGCAGCCTGCAGCGGATGACACGCGCCGAGGCCAAGGCCCGCGCCGAGTCGCTGGGCGCCAAAGTTTCCGGTTCGGTGTCGGCTAAAACGGATTATGTGATAGCCGGCGAGGCCGCGGGATCGAAACGCAAACAGGCGGAAGCCCTGGGGGTGACGGTATTGAGCGAGGACGAATGGCTACGGATGAGCCAGGCCGAATAACAGGGAGAAAGCATGACCAACCCGTTTGCGCAGGCGCAGGAACTGACCGAGCTCAGCTGGGAGCTGCCTGAGGAGCAGGCCGCCTGGCTTGCCGACGGGCTGGAGGATCTGGCGCTGGCCAGCACCTGCGTGGTGGTGGATGAGGCGCAGCGTCTGTGGCGGCTTAAAGTCTTTGCCGATGCGTCGCAACTGGCGGAAATCCGCACCCGACTGGCGATTCTGCGCGCGGCGTACGGGGTCGATATTGCCCATGCCGCGCCGGTGCCGGTGGCCGCGCGCGACTGGGTGGCGCAGGTGCAGGCGAGTTTCCGGCCGATAGATGCCGGGCGCTTTTTCGTGCATGGCTCACATATCGAGCAGCGCCCGGCGCCGGGGCGGATTCCCATCTGTATCGATGCCGGCGCGGCCTTCGGTACCGGCGAGCACGAGACCACGACTGGCTGTTTGCTGGCGCTTGACGGGCTGACGCGCCGGCGACGGTTTAAGCGGGTGCTTGATATGGGCTGCGGCTCGGGGATTCTGGCCATTGCGGCGGCCCGGCTATGGCCCGCGGCGCGGGTTGAGGCAGTGGATATTGATCCTATGTCGGTGCGTGTGGCGACATGGAATATGGCTGTCAATGGCGTGCAGCGTGCGGTGGCCTGCCGCGCGGGCGACGGTTATCGTGTGGCCCGCGGGCATTATGATCTGATCATCGCCAATATTCTGGCGCGGCCGCTGATGTATATGGCCGGTGAGCTGGCGGCGCATCTGGCGCCCGGCGGCGTGGCGGTGCTGTCGGGGCTGCTCACCCGGCAGGAGCGCATGGTGTTGTGGGCGCATCGCTGCCACGGGCTGATGCTGCGCGAGCGGATTATTGGTGGCGGCTGGGCGACGCTGGTGATCGGACGCTGATTGTGTGTGTTTTCATTAGATTGATACCCTCTCCCGCGCGCAACGCGCGCTTCCCTCTCCCACTGGGAGAGGGTTAGGGTGAGGGCCTGCGGCCCAAGATTTTCTCAATCTAATGAAAACACATAATCACCGCATGGTACGCATCAACTCGTCCATGTTGTTCGGCATTTTGCCGCGTTTGTGCATTTTCTTCATCTGTTTCATCATTTTTTCCATCTGCTGATATTGCTTAAAAAGCCGGTTGATATCCTGCACCGTGGTGCCCGACCCCTTGGCGATGCGCTGGCGGCGCGAGGCATTCAGCAACTTGGGGAAGCGCCGCTCCTTGGGCGTCATCGACAGAATAATCGCCTCAGTCTGCTTCATCATGCCGTCATTGAGATTGGCGCCGGCCAGCTGGTCCTTCAGCTTGCCCACGCCCGGCATCATGCCCAGCATCGAGCTCAGCCCGCCCATTTTCTTCATCTGCCGCATCTGGGAAAGCATGTCGTTGAAGTCGAACTTGCCTTCCTGAAAGCGCTTGGCCATATCTTCGGCCGCTGCCTGATCGACCGATTCGGCGGCGCGCTCAACCAGCGAGACGACATCGCCCATATCCAGAATGCGCTGGGCGATGCGCTCCGGATAAAACGGCTCGAATTCCTGGATTTTCTCGCCCACGCCAATGAATTTGATCGGCTGGCCGGTGACCTGCCGCATGGAAAGCGCCGCCCCGCCGCGGCCGTCGCCGTCGATCCGGGTGAGCACGATACCGCTGATTCCGATACGCTCCTGAAAGCCCCGCGCGATATTGACGGCGTCTTGGCCGGTCAGCGCATCCGCCACCAGCAGGGTTTCAATCGGTGCGGCGAGTGCTTTGACTTCGGCCAGCTCGTGCATCAGCGCCTCATCGATCTGCAGGCGACCGGCCGTATCCAGCAGCAACACGTCATACCCTTCCAGCCGCGCGGTTTCCATGGCGCGCCGGGTGATCGCCGCCGGCGGCTGGCCGGCCACGATGGGCAGCGAGCTGACCCCCGCCTGTTCGGCGACGGTGGCGAGCTGTTCTTGCGCGGCGGGGCGCTGCACATCGAGCGAGGCGACCAGCACTTTCTTGTTGTGTTTGTCGCGCAGGCGATGGGCCAGCTTGCCGGTGGAGGTGGTTTTCCCCGAGCCCTGCAGGCCGACCATCATTATCACCGCCGGCGGGGCGGCGGCGAGGTTAAGCGCCTGATGCTCGGAGCCCAGCAGCTCGGCGAGATGGTCCTGTACCAGCTTGATGACCATCTGCGCCGGCGACACGCTGGCGATGATTTCCTCGCCCACGGCTTTTTCTTTCAGGGATTTGACGAGCTCCTTGACCACGGGCAGGGCCACATCGGCTTCCAGCAGGGCGATGCGCACCTCACGCATGGCGGCGTCGATATCGGCTTCGCTCAGCGTGCCCTTGCGCCGGAGTTTATCAAGCGCGCTGGTGAGTTTATCGGACAGAGACTGAAACATACAGCATATCACAAAAGCTTCATGTTAATCGGATAACCATTTGGCGCCCAATGGGGCATAATGCAATAACAGGTAAAAATAAACAAGAATCACGTAAACATAGGCATAGCGAATCGTATGGCTCATAACGACAATATCCCCGGCGGGAATGGCCGATTCCTCGGCCTGTTGATCAAAGAGGTTGAAAACTTTCCTTATCCGGGTGGGCTGGAGGCGCAAAATATAGCGGCAGGGGATCTGCAAAGCGCCGGCCTTGACAAAGATCCGTTTGAGCAGGGTGACCGGGAAGTGCTTGGGAAAGACGCTCTCAATAGGCTGTTATTACTGCAGAATCTGGCACAGATGCAGTTGGTCAGCCGCTTGGATGCATTCACGGATAGTCAATATCGGCATCGCGCTGGTCTTCCTAAACAATTCTACCGCCAACTGCTGACGGAATCATGGCAGGAGGCGGTAAAGGCCAGTGCATTGGACCAGCTGAACCCGCCGAACACCGAGCCGGATGTGTTTCGGATAGGAGGAAAGTTCACCAGACGGCTGCACGACAGCCGCAAGCCGATGGTTCACAATCTGAGTCGTAGAATCGAAGGGCACAAGCTGGACCCGAGCGAGGAATTCAAGTCGCTTATGGGACTGTATGTTAAAGATTATGAGCAGGAATTTCATCAAAATATGCAGGAATGCTGGGATATCGCTCAAAATAAGTTTAATCGGCCGCTGGGCAGAGGCGGCGGGCCGAGCCTGTAACCAAGAAAAAAAGCCGCCGGAATTTTCATCCCGGCGGCGTCTAGTGAGAGACACAGTAATCAGTGTTCGTATAGTGAAAATGAGAATTATTTGCAATAACTTTTTTATCAGATGCCGTCTGTGTGTATAACCGCATCAGCCCGGGCGGCATCAACCGCCTGCAACGATCCTGTTAACGGGCAGGGGGTGGCCGGTTGCCGCATCGCGTGGCGTCAAGGTGAACGCCCGCGCGGCCGGTGCCCTGGTGCGCAGAGAAATCCCCAGGCGATATGATATTCATCTTGCTCTGAGGGCGCAAATTGCTTAACTTCTGGGGCTATGTCACAGACTCAACCCATAGCCAACCAAGAGGAAATCGACCGCCTGAGCTTCGAGGATGCGCTGGCCGAGCTTGAGGGAATCGTGCGCGAGCTGGAATCCGGACAGGGCGATCTGGAAAAAGCCATTGCCGATTATGAGCGCGGTACGCAGTTGAAAGACCATTGCATGAAAAAACTCAACCAGGCGAAGCTGAAAGTCGAAAAGATTATGCAGAACCAGGAGGGTGAGACGACCACACAAGCATTTGAAGGGGAAAGCTGACGCCGTGTGTGGGGATGACGTGTCATGTCCGGCTGGTAAGTGAGGATAGCGCATGCCGCCGGCTGCTAAGCGTGTGGCCCGACTTCACGTGCCAGGTTAAATCATAAATGATAAAAAAGAGTGGGTTTGTGTTCGATCTTCAACAGGCGCTTTCGGAAAATAGCCAGCAAGTTGATGAAGCAATGGATGACATCCTGCCGACAACGGCCGGTATTTCCACCAAAGTCATTTCCTTAACCAGCGGTGTCGCCAGCGACGAAGAGCCACCGGAAACCCATAGCGGGGAACATAAAATCATCGAGGCCATGCGCTATTCGTCCTTTGGCGGCGGCAAGCGTATCCGGCCGTTTTTAACCGTGGAATGCGCCGGATTGTTCGGGGTGAGTTCCGATGCGGCCATGACCACCGCCGCCGCCATCGAATTTATCCATACCTATTCGCTGATTCACGACGATCTGCCGGCGATGGACAATGACGATTTCCGCCGCGGCAAGCCCAGTTGCCATAAAGCCTTCGGCGAGGCCGCCGCTATTTTAGCCGGTGATGCCCTGCTGACCTATGCGTTCGAGGTGCTGACCAGTTCCAAAGTGCACGCCGATACGGCGGTGCGCTGCGAACTGATCCGCGTGATCGCCAAAGCCGCAGGCGTGCGCGGCATGGTCGGCGGGCAAATGATGGATCTGGATGCCGAGGGTGAGGCAATGGATGCCGACGAGGTGATCCGCCTGCAGCGCCTGAAAACCGGAGAAATGTTTGCCGTGTCCTGCGAGGCTGGGGCGATCCTCGGCAAAGCCCCGGAATTGCTGCGCAATGCGTTGAAACGCTATGCCCATGATATTGGACTGGCCTTTCAGATTGTCGATGATTTGCTCGATGTCGAAGGAACCCGCGAGGAAACCGGCAAAAAAGTACGCAAAGATCAGGAGGTCGGCAAGGCAACGCTGGTGTCCGTTCTCGGTCCCGAGCGCGCCCGCGAGCAGGCCAATATCCTCGCCGATCAGGCCAAACAATATCTGCGCCATTTCGACAAAAAGGCCGACCGCCTGCGTGCCCTGGCGGATTATGTGGTCAGCCGAAAAAGTTAGGACGGGCCCGGACCGGGTGTCGTGTGATATGAAAATCCGCATTGATCAGTTGCTCGTCGACCGCGGCCTAGCCGAGTCGAAAACCAAAGCGCAGGCATTGATACTCGCCGGTCAGGTGCTGGTGGGCACGCAGCGCGTCGACAAGGCCGGTCAGCCGGTGCCAAGCGATGCGGAAGTCGCAATCAAAGGGCCGGTCCATCCCTGGGTCTCGCGCGGGGGAATCAAGCTGGATCATGCACTTAGCACCTTTGCCATCGATGTGAAAAATGCAATTACGTTGGATGTGGGGGCGTCAACCGGCGGTTTCACCGACGTGCTGCTGAGCCGCGGGGCGGCCCGGATCTATGCCGTGGATGTCGGTCACGGCCAGCTCGATTGGAAATTGCGCAACGATGCGCGCGTGGTGGTGTGCGAAAAAACCAACGCACGCTATCTGACGCGCGAGCAGGTGCCGGAGGCGATCAATCTGGTGGTGTGTGATGCCAGTTTTATTTCATTAAAGACGGTGTTGCCGGCGGCGTTATCCTTGGCCGCTCCCGGGCCGCCCCCCGCATTGGCCGGGGAGGCTAATCGCTGCGCGGCGGATGCGGTCGCACAGCTCATTGCGCTGATTAAGCCGCAGTTTGAGGTGGGAAAATCGCAAATCGGCAAGGGCGGCGTCGTCAGAGACGCAACGCTGCATCAGGCGGTGTGCGAGGATATTACGCGCTGGCTGGAAGATGCCATGGGCTGGCGTGTACAGGCCATAACCGACAGCCCGATCAGCGGACCGAAAGGCAATCGGGAATTTTTGTTGTGGGCGGTGCGCAGCGCATGCGCGGGCGAGCGGATATAAGGCATGACGGTATCCGCGCATGTAGTCAATGGTGCTAGGCGACGCCTGCCATTTTGGCCACTTCTGAGGCGAAATCGCCGTCGCCATTGTCGGTTTCCACGCCTTCGCCGAGGGCGAAGCGGACAAACCCGGCGATGGTGACCGGCTGGCCAAGCTCTTTGGCAAAGGCCTCAACCGCCTCTGACACGCGGGCTTTGCCGTCAATCACATAAACCTGCTCGGGCAGGACGATTTCTTCGTAATATTTGCGCATCCGGCCTTCGACCATTTTTTCAGCGATTTCAGGGGTTTTTCCCGAAGCTATCGCCTGTTCCTTAAAGATGGCGCGCTCGCGTTCAAGCTGCTCGGCTTTGACTTCGTCACGGCTTAACGCCTCAGGGCGCGCGGCAGCGATATGCATCGCCAGCTGGCGGCCGAACTGCTCAAGTGCGTCCTGGTCGCCTTCGGATTCCAGTGCCACCAGTACCCCGATTTTACCCATGTCGGGCTTGACGGCGCTGTGGGTATAGGTGGCCACCACGCCGTTTTCCACCTGCAGCATGCCCGCACGGCGCAGCAGAATATTTTCGCCGATGGTGGCAATCGCTTCGGTAATGACCTCTTTAACCGGCTTGCCGAATTGCGAGCAGGTGTGCTCCTTAAGCTGTTCGACATCGCCGCCGGCTTGCAGCGCATAGCCGGCAAAGGCATCGGCCAGGGTCTGGAACTGCTCGTTACGCGCCACGAAATCGGTTTCCGAGTTCAGTTCAATGGCAGCCGCCTGTTTACGGTTTTCCGCCTGTTTGACGGCAACCAGCCCTTCGGCGGCCACGCGATCAGACTTTTTGGAGGCTTGGGCTAGCCCTTTGGTGCGCAACCAGTCAATGGCGGCATCCATATCACCATCGGATTCGCTCAGCGCCTTTTTGCAATCCATCATTCCGGCGCCGGTTTTCTCACGTAATTCTTTAATTTGAGAGGGTGAGACGCTCATGATTTACTCCTATATACGATTAATGGTTAGCGTCGGGCGCCGGGACTCAACTACCCGGCACATCGCTGAAGGGCCCGACCATTGGTTATCCATTGGATGCCAGCTTTTCATCCGCTTCCGGTTGGGACTTGCCTTCTTCCGAGCTGTCAGACGACACGTCGGCATCGGTTTTCACCTGATCCGCCACTTCTTTAGCCTGTTTTTGCTTGGCGGCCTTTTTGGCGGCTTCGGCATAGGCTTCGCGCTTGGTGGTGGCCTTGCGCTTCGACCCATCCGCCGACTCCGCCGCTTCGGCTGCTTCCACCGGCTCTTCTTCGGCGATTTCCTCCATCGGGGGCTTTTCGGCCTCGCCGAAATCCGTATCAGACAGCGTAATGCTTTCCTGAATGCCGTCCAGGGCGGCATCGGAAATCAGCTTGCAATACAGATTGATGGCGCGCGTGGCATCATCATTGCCGGGAATCGGATAGTCAATGCCATCGATGCTGGCATTGGTATCGACGATGGCAACAATCGGAATGCCGAGCTTTTGCGCCTCATGCACCGCCAGGTCTTCGCGCATGACATCGATGATGAAAATGATATCGGGCAGGCCGGCCATATCGCGGATACCGCCCAGCGAGCGCTCCAGCTTGTCGCGCTGGCGTGCCATACTCAGAATTTCCTTCTTCGTGAAGCCGGAATCCTCTTCGGCCAAGGTCTCCTCGATACGCTTGAGCTGGCGGATGGAATTCTGAATGGTTTTCCAGTTGGTCAGCATACCGCCCAGCCAGCGCTGGTTGATATAGTACTGGCCGCAACGCCTGGCAGCTTCGGCAACGATATCGGAGGCCTGGCGCTTGGTGCCGACAAACAGAATCCGCCCGTTTTTTGCGGACACATCGCGCACCACGGTGAGGGCGCGGTGCAGCATGGGCACGGTTTTCTGCAGGTTGATAATATGGACGTTATTGCGCTCGCCATAAATAAACGGCGCCATGCGCGGATTCCAGCGCTTGGTTTTATGACCGAAATGCACGCCGGCATCAATCAGCTCGCGCATAGAAAATTCAGGGATAGACATGCATAGACTCCTATTTACCGGTTCATCCGCCACGAACTGTGATTGGTTTCAGCCAACACCGGAGGGCAGGGTTCTGCCGTGTTCGTGTGTGAATAGTTAGCACTTAAAGCGAAACTTGATGTGTTCTTAACGAAGATGGCCGGTATTTGCAAGTGTTTAATAGGCGGCCTCCTCGCCAACTCGCCCGCTAGACCTGCCGGGCCGCGTTTTTGGCGCGTTGCGCATCCATGGCCACGGTTTCTGCCGGGGAGGGGATTTTGGTATCGGGCGCCTGGGGCAGGTTATCATTCACCGGCTGCAACGCGCGCAGGCGGGCGGCGGCTTTCTCGCGGTATTCGGCAACATCGCGCGCGACCCGACCGCTGGCGCCCATGAATTTGGCAAAGCGGCCGCTGGCGCCGTTATTGTCGATAGTGGCGTTGATCGGGTTCAGCCCGATGGCAACCAGCGTACGCTCCAGTCCGTCCCGCCGGAAATGGGTCTCAAGCTCGGCGCGGCACTCGTCCTGCCGGTCGGGCGGGATGCCGCCGGGCTGCCAGTATTTATCGCGCACTTCGTAGAGCGTATCGACCAGGGCGTCTTCCTTTTCCTGCAAGGTTGCGGGCGGCAGATCGGGATACAGCTTGGCCAGCAGCGCATGCGCCATATCGTCGAACTGACGCGGGAACTGATCCGGGTTTTCCACAGCATAGCTGATCATCCGCCCGAGTAGCATTTTGACATGATAGGGATACGTTGAGGGATTGCCGGACCACCAGCGTCCAAGCAGCGGTGTGGCCACCTGCTGGCCCTTGGCCATCAAGAACCGGTTTTGCAGATGGCTGGGATAACCGAGAAAGGGCACCAGATGCAATCCGGAGCCGGTATTGAGGACGGAGGTCAGGGCGGTGGCGCGGGCATAGCTTTCGGATTCGTCAATGGAGACCTTATCGGTGTAGTCTTCCAGATATTCTGCGTGCTCGGCTTGCTGGATGCGCTCGCCGAAATAGGTGCGGCTGCCGGTGTAGGTGCCTACCGCACCGAAGGAAACCGGGATCAGCTGATGGATGGCGCGCTTCCAGCGATCGGGCGTTTCCAGCGAGGCCGGTTTAAACGCCATTTTACCGTATAGCGGTTTGAAGATCGGCCAGATTTTGGGGTTGTCGATGGCCATGTGCTCGCCGCGCAGGCCGCGTCCGGCCAGCGCACAGGAAAAGCGCGCCCCTGCCAACAGCCCCACACTCAAAAACGCGGCATTCATAAAACGGTGCATGCCAGGAGGCACCACCGTGACAGTGGACAGAAAATGCAGCGCATCAAGCGGGCGGTGGTTGATGAATCCACTCAGCCCGCTGTGATCTTCCATGCGGTCATGTTCGGCATGCACCAGACGGGCGGCCCGGTGACGCGGCAGTTGCGCCAGAGCCTCCGGCGAAAGCGCACCCTGCAGCGGTGGTTTGGAAGTATGGGTTTTGCCGACGCCGCCGAAAATGGCCCCGGCACCGACCACGCCGGCCACCGCCGCCCCGGCGACTTTCAGGGACGGCCGGTCATCGGGCATCAGGTGCGACATGTCGCCCAGCGCTTCCCCGCGCTGGCGTTTTTGCAGCGCCTCCCACCAAAGTTCGTTGTGCCGGGCCACGCGGCTGCGGATGCCAAACGGCTTGAGCAGTCCCGAAATTATCCCGTGATCGCCCATGGCCAGATTATCCATGGTTTTGGCCTTGTTCATCGGATCGATCAACCCGGCGTCGATAAACGTTTCCTCCAGCCCTTTGGTGGCGAATTGATCGGCCACCTGGCGGAAGGTCGAGCCTTCCCGATCCAGCGCCTTGACCAGTTCGTCACCGTAGACGCCCTGTTGTTTCGCCGTCTCCCGCGCCACCTGATCGAGCTGACGACAGACCTCGGCAATGCGCTCTTCCACCAGTTTTTGCTGGGCGGGCGTCACCTGGCGGAAGAGTTGCAGCATATCCTTGGCGTACTGGGTGATCTGGCTGGATTCCTCGATAAGCGCCTCACTGGCCGTATCCACCCATTTGGCGCCTTTGTAATGGGCGGCGGCGTTTTCCGTCCACTTGATGAAATCGGGCAGGGCGGTGAAGAAATTGCGCGAACTATGGCCGCGATTGCCGCTTAACGTGCGCAAAATCGGCGAAATGATGTTTTTGCCCTGATCCAGCTGAAAGCGAAAGGCGTTGGTGGAGGCGGAAAACAGGTTGGGCGCCAGTTGCATGCCGGTGGTGCTGCCCCAGTTTAGGCCAAAGCCGGACAGCTGGTTGAACAGCCGCGAGTGCTCGCGGTTGCTGAGCATATCGGCGTGCTGGAGAAAGAATTTGCCGGATTCGAGGTCTTTTTGCAGCGCCTTATGCACGGGTGAGGCGCCGATCTGCACCTCATCGATCAGTTTGAGCCCGCGGGAAAAGGCGCTCGCCCCGGCCATCGCGCCGAACGCCCCGCAGATGAACGGGACAAAGGCATCGGCCACCTTGTGCCATTTGGCGTTTACGCTGTCGTCGTGCATGTTATAGGCGAGCAAGCCGTGGAAGGGCTGCAGCGGCGGGATGAGGGATTGTTTGGTGACCGCCTTGCCTTCCCAGTCCTGACCCGTCAGCACGTTCATCATGGCGTGGCCGCCGGCCAGCCCCGTCATCAACCCGAACGCGGTGAGAAAGCGATGTTTGCCCGGGGCGATATAGGCGTTTTCCGCCAGCCACTCAAAGGCGGGCAGGGCGCGGCGGCTGATCGGGTCTATGGCGGGCGGTGCGGCCATGGCTTTCAGGTTTCGGGTTTCGGGTTTTAGGTTGCAGGTTTTATAAGAATGTGGGCTGTCATCCTGAGCCGAAAGTCACGGATTCCATCCTGTTATGCGAGCGATCCGTTGCTAACTTTGCGGGTTTGCTCAGGTTGACACGCTTCTTGCATGACCTGCTCCCTAAAATACTCTAACCCTAAGAATACCACCCGCGCCGGCGAAAGCGCCAGCAAACGCTGCGTTTTCCCGTGAAATGTCATGGAATTGTCATGAATGGCGGCATGGCGCCGTTGGGCCCTCTCGCGTGAGAGGTCAGGGGATTAAGCTATTCTTTCACCTGTCCCTCTTCCAGGCACTTGGCCGTGAGCATCTGGGATTAATTCCCCCGGCTTTGGCTCATCGCCTTCCGGTGAATGTTTGGCCCGGCCTTCTGAATTTTCTGACACGGCTTTTTCCGAGTCGATCATCGTACCCAAAAGTTTCTCCCCGCTTCTTCCACTAGTAATCATGGTGGCCCGGGTCTCTTCACCGAACTTGCCGTCGACTCCGTAAACCGTGTCCTCCTGCATATTCAACATACGCTGAATCCCTTTCACATCGCTTCGGACCACGCCTTGGATATCGCTGGCGTCAATTTGACCAGCGTCTTTCAGTTTCCCGGCCCGACTGACCAGATAGCCGCCCACGGCATCCACCACCGTCATGTCATCTTCCGCCGCTTTAATGGCACCGGTGTCCTTATCAACTTCAAGCACGCCCATACCAACAAGACCATTAACGGTCCAGCGGTCCTGCAGCGCGCTTTTAATGAAATCATCATCGATTTCATTTAAATTGGTGGGCGCCTGATCTTTACCGTCCTGCTCCCCGTATAA
>CAZMBI010000004.1:0-57579 GCA_964564675.1 uncultured Azospirillaceae bacterium | reverse complement strand
GGATTAACCATACCCATAAACCATTAAATATCCATTAAAAAACCCATCACGTTCCGTCAGCGGCGGCAAAGGGGATCACGCTGATGATGCGGCGAGCCGGCAAATCGCGTGAAGCGATATCCCTTTACGGCGAATTATTATTAACTTCTGTTAATACATTGTAACGCAACCGTCATAAAAGTCAGCGTTTTTTTCAGCTAAAAGGCAATTGTCACACAATTGTCATATTTGGTGTCATAATTTGGCGGGGCCGGATATGCGGCAGGGCGGACGGGTGCAGGCGATTTACCGCAACTATATGGCTGCAACAGGTGGTGGGCGGTACTAGATTCGAACTAGTGACCTCTACGATGTCAACGTAGCGCTCTAACCAACTGAGCTAACCGCCCTTTGTCGATGGTGCGACCATGCAATATGCGGGGAACCATAATCATTTTGTGCGATTTGTGAAGCGATTTTATCGGGGCTGCGCGCAGCGGAGCCAGCGGGCGGAGGTGTCAACAAAGCATGGCCAGCCATAAAATGGCCAGCCATAAAATGGTATGGCCGTAAGATAAACGTATTGTCTTGCTTACCAAAAATTTGTACCACCGCATTATGGTCTCTACCGTGCTCGCCCCTTATGCCTGCCATCCGAATGCCAGCCGCGGGCGGCTGTTCCCGGAGGCCGAATGCGCCACGCGCTCGCCCCATCAGCGTGACCGCGACCGGATTATCCATTCCGCCGCCTTTCGCCGGCTGGAATATAAGACGCAGGTATTCGTCAATCACGAGGGCGATCATTACCGCACACGGCTGACCCACAGCCTCGAAGTGTCGCAACTGGCGCGCTCGATGGCGCGGGTGCTGCGGCTCAATGAAGACCTGGCGGAAGCGCTGGCGCTCGCCCACGATCTCGGACACACCCCGTTCGGCCATGCCGGAGAAGAGGGGCTTAATGCGGCGATGGCCGATTTCGGTGGATTTGACCATAATGCCCAGACCATTCGCATCCTCACCCAGCTGGAAGCGCGCTATGCCGATTTTGACGGGCTCAACCTGACCTGGGAAACGCTGGAGGGCATCGCCAAACATAACGGCCCGGTGGCCGATCCGCCGCGTGCCATGCGCGATTACACGGGGCTGGCCGATTTGCAGCTGGACTCTTATGCCTCGGCCGAAGCGCAGGTGGCGGCGCTGGCCGATGATATTGCCTATAATAATCACGATATCGAGGACGGGCTGCGCGCCGGGTTCTTTACGCTGGAGGATCTGGCCGGGTTGCCTCTGCTGAGCGAGCTGATCGGCGAGGTGAGCGCGGCCTATCCCCGCTTAAGCGAGCGCCGCGTCACACATGAAGTCATCCGCCGCCTGATTAACCGCATGGTCAGCGATCTGGTGGCGCAGACCGAACGCCATATAAAGGCCACCGGCGTGCAAAGCGCCGACGAGATCCGTGCGCTGGATAAGCCGGTGGCGGCGTTTTCGCCCGAGATGTACGAAGTAAATACGGCGATTAAGTCGTTTCTGATGAAATATATGTACCGCCACTTCAAGGTGAACCGCATGACCAGCAAAGCGCGGCGTGTGGTACATGAATTGTTTAGCTTTTTCCTCCACGAGCCGGATTGTATGCCGCCGGCCTGGTATGCCTCTACCGACGGCGCCGGCACGCGGAAAACCGCCGAAGTCGTCGCCGATTTTATCGCTGGCATGACCGATCGCTTTGCGCTAGAAGAGCACGCGCGGATTTTCGATCCGGGGCAGAGAACGTAGCAGAGAACATAAAAGCAGTTGGCCTTTAGCGGGAAGCCGTTAGCAAAACAGGCGAGCTGCCGATGGCTGACGGCAATGAATCTATTTACTATCATTAAATCCGAATTGTTGCGCACCGTTGCCGCCCTGCAGGCGGCGGAAACACTGCCTGCGGACCTGCATACCGGCGCGATTACGGTGGAGCCGCCGCGCGATCCGGCGCATGGCGATGTGGCCACCAACGCGGCGATGGTGCTTGCCGGACAGGCCAAGATGAAACCGCGCGAGGTGGCGGAGCTGATCGTGGAGGCACTTAACACCGCTCCCATTGGGAGCGGTCGAAATAGCGCAGCTGCCAGCAGTGCAGCTATTGCGGGAGAGGGCCTAGCCGCAAGCAGCTCTCACCCCAGCCCTCTCACCAGCCCTCTCCCAGGCGGAGAGGGCGTTTTGCCGCTTCTGTCTGCCGATATCGCCGGGCCCGGCTTTATCAACCTGCGCTTTGCGCCCGGTTTCTGGCAGCAGGTGATTCCGGTGATGCTGCAAGCGGGCATTGATTACGGGGATTCCACCATCGGCGCCGGGCAGCGCATCAATGTCGAATATGTCTCGGCCAATCCGACGGGGCCGCTGCATATCGGCCATGCCCGCGGCGCGGTCTATGGCGACGCGCTGGCGCGACTGCTGGCTAAAGCCGGCTATGATGTGACAAAGGAATATTACATCAACGACGCCGGCGCGCAGGTCGATGTGCTGGCGCGCTCAGCCTGGCTGCGCTACCGCGAGGCCTGCGGTGAGCCGGTGGATATCCCGGAAGGCCTGTATCCGGGGGAATATCTGATCCCGGTCGGGCAGGCGTTGAAGGCGCAATACGGTGAGCGTTTCTTACCCGCTCCCGGTGAGCAGGCGCCAAATAGCGACAGCGATGCGGGCGAGATAATGGGCATCATCAAACGGTTCGCCATCGACGCCATGATGCAGCGGATCCGGGACGATCTGGCGGCGCTGGGAATTTTCCACGAGGTGTTCGTCTCCGAACAGGCGTTGCATGAGGCGGACGCGGTGGCGCGTACGATTGAAACACTGCGTGCCAAGGATCTGGTCTATCACGGTGTGCTCGAGCCGCCCAAAGGCAAACGCCCCGATGACTGGGAGGAACGCGAGCAGTTGCTTTTTAAATCAACCGATTATGGTGACGACATCGACCGCGCGCTGCAAAAATCCGACGGCTCATATACTTATTTCGCCGCCGATCTGGCCTATGCCGCCGATAAGATCGAACGCGACTATCACAGCCTGATTTATATGCTCGGCGCCGATCACGGCGGTTATAAAAAACGGATGGAAGCGGCCATTGCCGCGCTCAGCGAGCGCCGGGTGCAGGCCGATATCAAGCTGTGCCAGCTGGTGCACCTGCTGCGCGGCGGCGAGCCGGTGAAAATGTCCAAACGCGCCGGCAATTTTGAGACCGTGCGCGATGTCACGCAGGCGGTGGGCAAAGATATTCTGCGTTTTATGATGCTCACCCGCAAAAACGACATGGTGATGGATTTCGATCTGGAAAAGGTGAAGGAGCAATCCAAGGACAATCCGGTGTTTTACGTGCAGTATGCCCATGCCCGCGCGCAGTCGCTGCTGCGTATCGGCGAGGCGGAAATGCCGGAGGCCGCCGCCGCCTCGGCGCAGCCGGCACCGGACGTGCTGGCCCTGCTGAATACGGACGCCGAACTGGCGCTGATCCGCGAGCTGGCGCAATTTCCGCGCGTGGTCGAAGCCGCCGCCATCGCCCATGAGCCACACCGCATCGCCTATTATCTGCAGGAACTGGCGGCCAGATTCCACGGTTTGTGGAATCTCGGCCACGGCGAGGCCTCGCTGCGCTTTCTGATCCGCGACGATACACAGCTGACCACCGCACGATTAGCGCTTGCCCGCGCGGTTGCCGTCGGTGTAGCCTCAGGGTTGTATATTTTAGGCGTTGAGCCCGTGGATGCGTTATAGTCCGCACCCGGCTTGCCGCGCCTGCATCCCTTCTTCCCCGGACGAAGGGGTCAAAAACGCAACGAGACGAGAGAATGCATGCCGCCGCGCGAATTTGACGAAATCGAGAATTATGAGAATCCCAATTTCCGCTGGGTGTCGCTGATCGTGCTGTTGCTGGCGGTGGCGGGGTTTTTGTCGCTGGCGTGGTATGCCTATCAAACCGGCTCTGATCATCGCGCCGATGGCGAAGTGGTGGTGATTGAGGCCGATGACCGGTCGGTGAAAGAAATCCCGGAGGATCGCGGCGGGATGGAGTTTCCGCATCAGGATAAAACAATCTATCGCGTGTTAAGCCCGAAACAGCAGGAGGCGGAAGACGTCAGGGTGATGCCCAAGCCGGAGGCGCCCGACCGTCCGGAAGGAGAGCCGGCGCAGTCTGAGGCGGCCGATCGCAAAGTGGCGCAGATTATCAAAAAGGCGGTGGAAGATACGCAGCGCGACATCGCCCGCCATCAGGAAAGCGGGCAGGCCGTGCCGGCGTCTAAGCCTGAACCCGAACCCAAACCGGCACCGGAACCGGCACCGGAACCCGAACCACAAGCGCAAGCCGAGCCCGCACCGGCTGCGAGGGCGCCTTCGGCGCAGCCGCTTTCCGGCGTGCTGGTGCAGTTGGGGGCCTTCCGCTCCCGCGCGGACGCCCGCGATCATTGGGAAAAGCTGCGGCGTCAGCACCCGGATATTGTTGGCGGGCTGGAACATACCGTTATCCGCGCCGATCTGGGGGAAAAAGGCATTTATTACCGCCTGCGGGCGGGCGGCTTTGCCTCACAGGCGGTGGCAGGCGCCACCTGCCAGCAACTGTCTAAACGCCAGCAGGCCTGTTTCGTGGTGAAATGACGGATGGTCCGACCCCGCGCCAAGGACAAGACCCTATGATCCAACCAGCCGCGGCGATTTTTGGCTGTGCCGGCACCACGCTCAGTGCCCAAGAGCGGCGGTTTTTCGAAGCCGTTCAGCCGTTGGGGTTTATCCTGTTTGCGCGCAATTGCGGCTCACCCGAACAGATTGCCGATCTGATCATGGCGCTGAAAAGCTGTGTTAAACAGGCGCAGGTGCCGATTCTGATCGACCAGGAAGGCGGACGCGTGGCGCGGCTCAAACCGCCGCACTGGCGGGCCTACCCGCCGGCTTGGCGCTTTGTCGAGCTGGCGGTGGGCGAGCCGGAACGGGCGGCGCGCTGCTGCTATCTCAACGCACGGCTGATCGCGCATGATCTGGCGAGCCTGGGTATTAATACGGATTGCGCACCGGTGGCGGATTTGCGCCTGCACGGCGCGCATGACGTGATCGGCGACCGCGCCTTTGGCACCGATGCGGAAAGCGTGATCATGCTGGCGCGCGCGCAGGCCGAGGGCCTGCTCGCCGGCGGCGTGATGCCGGTGCTCAAACACCTGCCCGGACATGGCCGCGCCGCGGTGGACAGCCACCACGAGCTGCCGGTGGTCGAGGCTCCGCGGGCGACGCTTGAGGCTGAGGATTTCGTGCCATTTCAGGCGCTGGCCGACCTGCCGATGGGGATGACGGCGCATATCCGTTATACCGCGCTGGATGCGCAGGAGCCGGCGACCTGCTCGTCGAGGGTGGTGGCGCTGATCCGCGAGGTATTGGGGTTTGACGGCCTGCTGATGACCGATGACCTGGCGATGAAGGCGCTCAGCGGCGATATCGGCGACAACGCCGCCCGCGCCCTTGCGGCCGGATGCGATGCCGTGCTGCATTGCAGCGGCGAGCTGGCGCCGATGGCCGCCATCGCCGAGCGCGTGCCGCCTTTGTCGGCGGCCGGGCAGGCCCGGCTTGAGCGGGCGTTTGCCGTCGTGACGAAGCCTTCCGAAGCTACCCCCGAGGCGTGGCTGGCCGAATTGCAGGAGGTGCTGCCGGAGACCTATGCCGCGTAATTCTTTTGCTAATTTGGTAATTTCCTTTATTTTAGCATCTACTATATGTCTTGAGCGGAGCAGGGCATCGTGCAATGAGCGATAAGCATGGCATGGCCGATCCCTGAGCTTTCCCTGTGACAGGGGAATAGAAACGGCGCTTGGCGCAGTGCAGCCAGCGGTTGGAAGTAGTCAATAATGATCGGCAATAGGTAACGCCAATCACGATAGGAGCGTATATGAGCATTGGCATCTGGCAAATATTATTGATCCTGGTGATCGTCTTCGTCATTTTCGGCGCCGGCAAGCTGCCGCGCGTGATGGGTGATCTGGGCCGCGGCATCCGCTCGATGCGCGAAGGGCTCAAGAGCGACGAGGAACAAGGCGACAGCAAACAGGAGTCTCCCAAGCAGTTGCATCAGGATACGCCCGGCACCACGGTTGAGGTGGAACACGACAAGGACCGCAAACAATAACCGTTGCACCTTACCTGAAACCCTGTCCCGCAGGTATAAGGGGCAGATGACACCGTACCCAAACTATGTTCGAACTTTCCCTGATAGAATTGCTGTTTATCGCCATTGCGGCGCTGATTGTCATCGGCCCGCGCGATCTGCCCAAGGCGCTGTCGGCCATCGTGCGCGCCTGGCGGCAGGTGCAGTCGCTGGTGGGGGAAGTGCGCGCCGGCGTCAACCAGATCGCCGAGGAATCAGGCCTGGAGGAAACCAGACGCGAGATGAACACCATCATCGATCAGGACGGCAACGTGCAACAAACCTATGATATCAGCGAGTTTCTTGAAAGTCAGGACACGTCTAAAACCAAAATCCTGCGTGAGAAGGATTTGTTCGATGAGGATCGATAACCCAAGGCGTTGCCACGCACGATCAGTGATCGCCCGCGGCGCGCCTGCCTTTCCGGATGTGCCGGCGGTTAACAGGATTCCGGTTTTCGCCGGAATGACGATGGTACAATGACGCAATCGGATACATCTGCGGACGGCACGCCGCTGATCGCGCATCTGGTAGAGCTGCGCCGGCGCGTGATGGTGGCGGTGGCGGCCTGGCTGCTCGCCTTTATCGGGTGTTACCTCCTGATCGAACCGATTTACGGCTTCCTCGTCGAGCCGCTGGCACAGTCGTTCGCCGGTGCTGAGCAACGCCGGCTGATTTATACCAGCCTCACCGAAACCTTTTTCACCTACATCAAGCTGGCGCTGTATGCCGGGTTGATCGTGGCGTTTCCCGTGGTAGCCACGCAGGCTTATTTGTTTTTAGCACCGGGCCTGTATAAAAATGAAAAGGGGGTGCTGCTGCCCTATCTGATCGCCGGCCCGCTGTTGTTTTTCGCCGGCGCGGCCATGGCCTATTATGGCGTAATGCCGGTGGCGTGGGAGTTTTTCATCAGTTTTGAGGCCCCGCGCGGCGGGGCGGGCCTGCCGATCGAGCTGGAGGCCAAGGTCAGCGAATATCTCTCGCTGGTCATCCAGATTATCTTTGCCTTCGGCCTGTCGTTTCAGCTACCGATCATCCTCACCTTGATGGTGCGCACCGGGATGTTGAAAACGCAGACATTGCGCACGGGCCGCAAATATGCCGTGGTTATTTTGCTGATCGCGGCGGCCACGTTGACTCCGCCGGATATTATCAGCCAGATTGGCCTTTTCTTGCCGCTTTATCTGCTTTATGAGATGTCCATACTGGCCTGCGGGGCGATTGAGAAGAAGCGGGCGGCTGCCAGCAGCTAACTTGCAGCTGACCACTAACCACTGACGGCGATTGCAATGCACGATATAAAATGGATACGTGAGCACCCGGAGGCGTTTGATGCGGCGCTCAAGCGGCGCGGGCTTGAGGGCGTAAGCAGTGAGATACTCACACTCGATAAGCAGCGGCGTGAGGCGCAGACTCAGCTTAATGACCTGCAATCCCGCCGCAACCAGGCATCAAAAGCGATCGGGGCAGCCAAGAAGCAGCGGGATGACGCCAAAGCTGAGGCCATGATGGCGGAAGTCGCCAGGATTAAAGAACACATGGCACAGCTCGAGGAGGAACTGGCGCTCGACCGTGTCGGGCTGCGCCTGCAGCATCTGCCCAACCTCCTGGCTGATGACGTGCCCGACGGCGCCAATGAAAACGCCAATGTGGAATCGCACCGCCGGGGCGAGCCGCCGGTATTTGACTTTGAGGCCCTCGATCATGTGGCCATCGGCGAGGCGCTGGGTGGGATGGATTTTGAGACCGCCGCTAAAATGGCCGGCTCGCGCTTTGTGCTGCTTTCCGGGCCGCTGGCGCGGCTGGAGCGGGCGCTGGCGCAGTTCATGCTCGACGTGCATACGGGTGAGCATGGCTATACCGAGTGCGCGCCGCCGTTTCTGGTCAAGGATCATACCCTCTTCGGCACCGGGCAGCTGCCAAAGTTCGCCGACGATTTGTATCAGACCTCCGGCGATCACTGGCTGATTCCCACTGCCGAAGTGTCGCTGACCAACATCGTCGCGGATGAGATGCTGGCCGAAGCGTATCTGCCGCGGCGTTATACGGCGCATACGCCGTGTTTCCGGTCGGAGGCCGGAGCAGCGGGTAAGGATACGCGCGGGATGATCCGCCAGCATCAGTTCGCCAAGGTCGAGCTGGTGAGCATCACGCATCCGGATGATTCGGAAGCGGAGCATGAGCGGATGACCCGCTGCGCCGAAACCGTGCTCGAGCGGCTCGGCCTGCCGTATCGCCGCATGCTACTGTGCGCCGGCGATACCGGCTTTGCCGCGCGCAAGACCTATGATCTGGAAGTGTGGCTGCCGGGGCAGCAGGCCTATCGCGAAATTTCAAGCTGTTCGAACTGCGGGGACTTTCAGGCGCGGCGGATGAACGCACGGTTCCGCCCGCGCCCCCTCCCTGACTCTTCCCCTGAAGAGGAAGGGAAGCAGGCGCAGCCTGCGGGAGGCGGTGAGAAACCCAGATTCGTCCATACCCTCAACGGCTCCGGCGTGGCGGTGGGCCGGGCGCTGATTGCCATATTGGAGCATTATCAGCAGCAAGACGGCAGTGTGGTTGTGCCGGAGGTGCTGCGCGGGTATATGGACGGAGTGGAGAAGATAGAAGTCACGAAAAGACGAACACACGAAAATACGAACAAAAATTCGTGACTTCGTGACTTTGTCTTTTAGGGGGAGAACATGCGTATTCTGATCACCAATGACGACAGTATCCATGCCGAGGGGATCCGCGTGCTGGAAGAGATTGCCCGCGAGCTCAGCGACGATATCTGGGTGGTGGCGCCCGAGACCGAGCAAAGCGGCGCCGGGCATTCGCTGACCATGCACGAGCCGCTGCGCTTGCGCCAAATCGCCCCGCGCCATTTCGCCATTGCCGGCACGCCGACCGATTCGGTGCTGATGGCGGTGATGCAGATCATGCCCGACCGCCGGCCCGATCTCGTGCTCTCCGGTATCAACTGGGGTATGAACGTTGCCGAAGATGTGACCTATTCGGGCACCATCGCTGCGGCCATGGAAGCCACCTTGCTGGAGATTCCGGCGATGGCGTTGAGCACGCATCTGACCCCCAAAGACCCATCACGCAAACAGCCGCCGCAACTCGGCGAGCCCGAACGTATGGCGCACTGGGAGACGCCGCGCTCCTTCGCGCCCGATCTTATCCGCCGGTTGCTGAAAATCGGCTGGCCGGACGGCAATCTGATCAATATCAATTTTCCGGCGCAGGGGCCGGATGAGGTCAGCGGTATACGGGTCTGCCCGCAGGGCCGGCGCAAAATTCCGGAAAAGCTTGAGAAGCGTCACGACCCGAAAGGCCGGCCCTATTACTGGATCGGCGGGCCGAGCCTGGAGCCGTTTGACGACAAGCCGGGAGCGGATTATATGTTATTGCGGAAAGGCTATATTACTGTGACGCCGCTGCATCTGGATTTAACGAATTACCAGGTGCTGGAGACCATCCGCGAACATTTTGAAGCGGAAGACGCGGCGTAGTGATAGATTATCATCGTTATTGCCCGAATCGCAGGTGGTGCTGGTCGGCTCAGCCGTATCAAACCCCGGTTCTCGTAGCATTGGATAACGCGCATTCGGGGAATGGCGAAGGAACAGAATGCACGCCGTCAAACATACGCACGATGCCGATAAAATACGCCTGATCATGCAGTTGCGGCGTAACGGCATCACCGGTGCCGATGTGCTCTCTGCTATCGAACAGGTGCCGCGCGAGCTGTTTGTAAGCGAACAGTTTCAGGATCGCGCCTATGATGACGTGGCGCTTCCCATTGCCCGGGATCAGACCATCAGCCAGCCGACCATCGTCGCGATGATGACCGCCGAACTGCGACTGAGCGGACGCGAGACGGTGCTTGAGATCGGCACCGGTTCGGGGTATCAGGCGGCGATTCTGGCCAGACTGGCGCGCCGCGTGCACACCATTGAGCGGCACCGGGCACTGCATGAACAGGCCAGGGCGTTGTTTGATGAGCTGAAGCTGCGCAATATCACGGCGCATCTGGGCGATGGCAGCAAAGGCTGGCCGCACGCGGCGCCGTATGATCGCATCATCGTCACCGCCGCCGCCTTTTCCGAGGCGCCCGATGCCCTCCTGGCGCAACTCGCTGCGCACGGCATCATGGTCATTCCCATTGAGGAAAGCGAAGGCTATCAGGTGTTGTATCGCCTGACCCGCGAGGGTGAGACCTTTGTCAAAACGCCGATTACTGCGGTGCGCTTTGTGCCGCTGGTGGCTGATTAGTATTTAGTATAGCTAACTGACATTATGCTGCGCATAAAGACGCGCGCTACGCGGCGGAATCCTGCCTCACGGCGGGCTTCATTGTCGATTAACACGGTTAATCGACAATATTTGGTGAAAAACGGGGGCATTGCGCTGGAGGTGCTCGCCGGTATCCACCAAATACTGAGCCCTAATCTCACCCGTGAAAAAAATCATAAATCGTGCGCGCCAGCGCTTTGCTGATGCCGGGCACGGCTTCGAGCGACGACAGGCTTGCCCTGGCGACCTCGGCGCGCGAGCCGAAATGATGCAGCAATGCGCGTTTGCGTGTCGCGCCGATGCCCGGAATGTCATCCAGCGTGGATTCGCTTAAGGACTTGGCGCGCCGGACACGGTGCGAACTGACGGCAAAGCGGTGCACCTCGTCACGCAGGCGCTGCAGGTAATGTAGCACCGGATCGTCAGGCGGCAGCGTGAAAGGCTGGCAGTCCGGCAGAAACAAGGTTTCGCGCCCGGCATGGCGATCCGGCCCCTTGGCGATGGCGGCCAGCGCCACGTTATGAATCCCCAGATCGGCCAGGATGCCGCGCGCCGCCGCCAACTGCCCGGCGCCGCCGTCAATCAGCACCAGATCGGGCCAGTGCCCCTGGCTGCGTTCGGGGTCTTCCTTTTGCAGGCGACCGAACCGGCGGGTGAAGACCTCGCGCAGCATGGCGTAATCGTCACCGGCGGCAAGCTCGTTGCTGCGGATGTTATAGCGTCGATACGCCTGCTTATTGAAGCCTTCCGGGCCGGCGACGATCATCGCGCCCAGCGCGTAGCGGCCCTGAATGTGGCTGTTGTCATAGGCCTCGATGCGTTGCGGCGCAGCGGCCAGCCCGAACAGGCGGGCGACACCTTCCAGGTGTTTGCTTTCACGCATGCGCGCGGCGACGTGACGCTCCAGTGCTGCTCTGGCGTTGACAGCCGCCTGCTCGATCAACCCCGCCTTATCGCCGCGCTGCGGTTTGCGCAGGCTGACTTTGTGTCCGGCCTGCAGCGTGAGGGCTTCTTCAAGCACGGCATGCCCGGCTGGATCATCACTCACCAGCACCTCGCCCGGCGGCAGATGGGTCTGATAAAACTGCGCGAGAAAGGCGCTGAGAATATCCTCCCCGGTGCTGTCGGCGGCATGGCGCGGGAAAAAGCTGAGATTGCCGAAATGGCTGCCGCCGCGGTAAAATGCCACCTGTATACAGGATTGATCACCGGCGCGGGCTAGCGCGATGAGATCGGCATCCTCCAGACCTGAAGCGCGGATGGCCTGCTCCTGCTGGACGCGGTTGAGCGCGCGGATGCGATCGCGCAGGGCGGCGGCTTTTTCATATTCCTGCGCGTCGCTGTATGCCTGCATCTGCCGGGCGAAAGCCTCCTGCACCTCGCGGCTTTTACCGCGCAGAAAATCGCGCGCCTGAGCCAGCGCAGCGGCATATTCCTCGCGGCTGATGTAACCTACGCACGGGGCCGAACAGCGTTTGATCTGATATTGCAGGCAAGGGCGGGTGCGGTTGTGAAAGACCGAGTCGGTGCAAGGGCGCAACAGAAAGGCTTTCTGCAGAATGCCCAGCGTTTCATTGAGCGCGCCGACGGAAGCAAACGGCCCGTAATATTCGCCCTTGCCATGGCGGGCGCCGCGATGTTTGGCAATGCGAGGAAAATCGTGCTCGCTATCGATTAACAGATAGGGGAAGGATTTATCATCCTTGAGCAGGATATTATAGCGCGGTTTATGTTTTTTGATGAGATTGGCCTCCAGCAACAGCGCTTCGGCCTCGCTGCCGGTAACGGTGAATTCCACGCGCGCCACCTGGTCGATCATGCGCAGGATGCGGTTGGTCAGCTGGCGCGGGCTGGCATAGCTGCTCACCCGGTTTTTCAACTGCCGGGCCTTGCCGACATACAGCACGTCGCCTTGCGCATTGAGCATGCGGTACACGCCCGGCTCAGCGGGCATATCCGCCAGCGCGGCGCGGATCGCCTCGGAGCCGGTCGGGGGGTCGTCTGGGTGAGTCGGGGGTTGCGCATCCATCGTTTTAAAATGTAACAAATTCAACGGTTCGTCTTGCTATCCACGAAAGCTGTGGATAACGATGTGGGAAAGACTTGGAAATGCATCGCCTGTGTTTCAAAAACCAGCATATTTTTTGCTCTGCCTATATTTTAGGCAATTCACGTAAGCCATTGATTCACTGTTGTGAATGACTGTTCAACCAACAAATTACCCGATGATTTCGGGTTCGGTTTGCGGCAACGTGTCCAAAATGCCATAGCGGCGTGCCATGTGCATAACTTTTCCGGCCGATGCGGCAAATCGTATAAATTTTATACAAACACCGTCAGTCTGGCAAATGTTTGCCGCCGTTCAGTAAGATATGCTGCCCGGTAACGCTGGGCGCGGCGAGCAGGTAAGCGATCGTCTCGCAGATTTCCCGCGGGGTGCTAGGGCGTTGCAACGGCAACTGCCGGGCTAGCCGTTCAAACGTGTCCGGGCCGTCATGGCTATTGGGCAGTGTCAGCCCGACGCCGATGGTATTGATACGGATGACGGGCGCGAGCTCGGCGGCTAGGCATTCGGTGAGCGCGAATACGCCGTATTTGCTCATCGCATAGGACAGATATAGCGGCGACAGGCTCCAGCCCTGCATGCCGTCGGCCAGATTGATAATCGACGGGTCGGTCTGGCCGTGCGTGCTTACATGCGCCACAAACGCCTGAATCAGTTTCAGCGGGGCGAAGCAGTTAATCTGCTGGTGGCGGTGGAAGCCGGTATGAGTCAGGCTGTCAAGCCTGTCTTTTTCGATGATGGCGGCGGAATTGATCAGGCAGGTGAGGGGGCCGACGGTCTCATGCGCCTGCTGCAACAGGGCCGCGGCATCAAAATCCGCACTGAAATCCGCTGATACGGCCACGGCACGCGCGCCCAGCGCCTCGCATTGGGCGACGACCTCGGCGGCGGCCGTCGCCGACTGATTGTAATGCACGGCGATGTGCCAGCCGCGACGGGCGAAAAATAGCGCGATCTCGCTGCCTACTCGTTGCGCGCCGCCGGTGATGAAAAGGGCGTGTTCGGATTCGGTAGCCATCCCTGCCTCACTTTGTAATAGTTCCATACTGTAATCCGCCCGCTGCGGCAAGTCATGCGGCTTCTGTGTTGCCGCGGGACGCAGAAAGCGTTTACAAGTGCGGGTGGCACTGCTAACACAGCGATCACCATAACCATCACGAGGACGCTCACCATGAAGCTATTAGCCGCCAACAGTAACCTGCCATTGGCCCAGGCCGTCTCCGACTATCTCGGCGTGCCGCTGACCGATGCCAGCGTGCGGCGTTTTTCCGATATGGAAATTTTTGTTGAGATCAAGGAGAATGTGCGCGGGGAAGACGTGTTTTTGATCCAGTCGACGTCTTACCCGGCCAACGACCATATCATGGAGCTGCTGATCTGTCTGGATGCGCTCAAACGCGCCTCGGCGCGGCGGGTGACGGCGGTGATTCCCTATTTCGGCTATGCCCGGCAGGACCGTAAACCCGGTCCGCGCACGCCGATTTCCGCCAAGCTGATCGCCAATATCATCACCTCCGCCGGGGCCGACCGGATTTTAACGCTCGATCTGCATGCCGGGCAGATTCAGGGATTTTTCGACATTCCGCTTGATCACCTCTTCGTGCGGCCGGTGATTATCGCCGATATGCGCAATCAATACCCCGATCCCAACGAGCTGGTGATCGTCTCCCCCGATGTCGGCGGGGTGGTGCGCGCGCGGGCGCTGGCCAGCCGCCTGCATTGCGATCTGGCGATTGTTGATAAACGCCGCGAACGCGCCGGCGATTCGGAAGTGATGAATATTATCGGCGAAATCCGCGACCGCCATTGCGTGCTGCTCGATGATATCGTCGATTCGGCGGGCACCTTGTGCAACGCGGCGCAGGCCTTAAAAGACAAGGGCGCCAAGTCGGTCTCGGCCTATGTGACGCACGGGGTGCTGTCGGGCGATGCCGTCAAGCGGGTGGGCAATTCCTGCCTGGAATCGCTGGTGATTTCTGATACCATTGCCACCACGCCGGAAGTCAAGGCCTCGGAGAATATCCGCGTGGTCACGGTCGCCCCGCTATTGGCCGAAGGCATCCGCCGGATCAGTGAGGAAACCTCCGTTTCCAGCCTGTTCGACTGAGCCAGCGTGGCCCGGCGTTCTGAACTGGCGCTATGTTTGTTGATTTCATGGCATAAATTAGCGCCCTGCTGTCCCAATCGTAACACAATCGTAACCTTTGCCTGCTATTCTGGAGGATGGAGGAGTGTAGGTAAATTATGGCATTAACGCCCGTACAGCAGAATGGAGGACCTGGCATGACGCCCGGCGCTGGCTGGGGCTATTCGGAAAATACAACTGAACTCAGTCAGCAACAGATACAACAGTTATTTGACGGTGCCGGTGCCGCGCTTCCCGGATTTGCTCGCGACGCCGCATTTGAAGCCGTGCAGATACGGGCACGGCCAGCCACCCGGGAGAATGTTGAGGCCGCAGTAGAAGAAGTTAACCGTGTCGTAGAGCAGATTTCGATGGCGGCGAGCTCGGCAAGCGCAGAAGGGGTGCGCGTACCTGCGTATTTAGAGGGAGTTAAAGCCTCACTTATAGAAGCCAAAAAAGGACCTGCCGAACACCAGCAGATGATGATGGGTGCGGCAGCGGCGCTGAGCGGGCTGTTCGGCGGCAAGCCTCCGGAAGAGGCCAAAGCCTGTGGGGCATGTATGTTGGAAGCGGGCGTGGAACTTGATCCCAATAATCCGAGCCCCAATATGACCGAGGCCCAGGAGCTTGGGCATGGGCTCACCGCGGGACTGACGAGAGGCGGTCGCAGCATGGGCATGACCGCCTGATGGCATCGGCTCAGGAGGCGGGCACGGCGGCTACGATTCGCTGCACCAGCGTCTGCGCCACCACCTGCTTGCTCTGGCGCGGCAGCGCCTCCTCGCCCTCAGCGGTAATAATACTGACCTGATTCTCTTCCTCGCCGAACACGCCGTGGCTGACATCGTTGGCGAGCATCCAGTCGCAGCCCTTACGCATACGTTTGTCGCGGGCATGCGCCAGCAGGTTTTCCGTCTCCGCCGCAAAGCCGATGAGCAGCCCCGGGCGCTGCGCATGGGCGGCGAGGGTGGCAAGGATGTCGGGGGTTTCGGTGAGGCTGAGCGTCATGCCTGCCTGCCCTGAAGGAGAGGGCATTTTCTTGATTTTTGCGGTTTCTTCATGCGTTGACCGCCAGTCGCTGACCGCTGCGGCGCACACGGCGATATCGGCGGGCAGGGCCTGCTCGCATGCCTGCAGCATGTCGTGGGCGGTGATGGTGTCAATACGGCTGACGCCCGCCGGGCAGGGCAGGGCGGTCGGCCCGCTGACCAGCGTCACTCGCGCGCCGGCCTGCGCCAGCGCTTCGGCAATGGCGTAACCCTGCTTGCCGGAGGAATGGTTACTGAGAAAGCGCACCGGGTCGAGGGGCTCACGTGTCGGCCCCGCCGTAACCAGTGCATGTTTGCCGGCGAGGGGGGCATCCCCCTCCCCCCGTTTGCGGGGGGAGGATGGGAGGGGGGAAGACGAAGCGTCATTTTCCCCCCTCCCTAACCCTCCCCCGTAAACGGGGGAGGGAACGTTCTTAAAATATCCATCCATAAAATCAAGAATCGTCATCACCTCCGCCATGCGCCCGGTGCCGACTTCACCGCAGGCCAACGCCCCGGCTTCGGGCTGGATGATGGTGACGCCATCACGAATGAGCTGTTGCAGATTGCGCTGCATGGCAGCGTGGGCCCACATTTTATGATTCATCCCCGGCGCGGCGAATACTGGCTTATCAGTGGCCAGCAAGACGGTGGAGGCCAGATCGTCGCAGCGTCCCTGCGCCATTTTCGCCAGCAGATCGGCCGAGGCCGGGGCTATCAGGATGGCGTCTGCCTCGCGCGAGAGGCGTATATGGCCCATCTCGGTTTCGTCTTTGAGAGAGAATAAATCGGTATAGCAGTGCGCCTCGGCCAGCGACGCGGCGGCCAGCGGAGTGATGAATTGCTGCGCCCCGGCGGTGAGAACCGGCGTGAAGCGATAATCGCGCTCGCGGCCGCGGCGGATCAGCTCCAGGCCCTTATAGGCGGCGATACTGCCAGAAATAATCAGGAGAATGTGGCGCATCGGTTCCAAATGTCAGGTTTTAGGTTATAATGGACAATCAATAGCGCTAAAACCTAAAACCTAAAAGCTAAAACCTGAAGGAACCATAAGCCTTTCATGTCCCTTCGCCTCACCGCTTGCATCGTCACCTATCGCAGCGACCTAGAGCAGCTAGGCGCCGCGCTGGACTCGCTGGCGCGCTGCCGACTGGCGCATCACGTGCATGTGGTCGATAATGATTCCGGGCTGGCGTATCGCGCGCAGCTGGGCCAGTCGATCAATTGCCCGGTTATCGACAGCGGCGCCAATAAGGGTTTCGGGTTCGGCCATAATGTCGGCTGGCGACAGGCACCGCCGGCGGATTATCATCTGGTGCTCAACCCCGACGTGGTGATTCACGAGGGGGCGCTTGAGGCGATGGCGGCGCGTATGGACGAAGACCCGGCAATCGGCCTGCTGGTGCCGCAGGTGCGCTATCCCGACGGTCGCCTGCAGCCGCTGAATAAATGCCTGCCCTCGGTGTTCAACCTGTTCGCCCGGCGCTTCCTGCCGCGCGGCATGCAGCGCCTGCCGTTCATTAAGCGCAAGATGGATCGTTATATCATGCTGGATGTCGGTTATGACCACGAGGTGGATGTACCCTTTGCCAGCGGCTGCTGCATGCTGTTTCGCCGCGAGGCGCTGGAGCGCATCGGCGGCTTTGATGAAGGCTATTTCATGTATCTGGAAGATGCCGATATCTCTATCCGCCTGCGCCAGGCGGGCTATCGCGTCGTCTATACGCCCGCAGCGGTCATCACCCATCACTGGGCGCGCGGGTCGCATCAGAGCTGGCGGTTGTTCAAGGTGATGCTGCAATCGATGAGGTATCATTACCGGAAATGGGGGTGGAAATGGTGGTGATGGAGGATAAAAACCCCCTCCCTTTAGGGAGGGGGCAGGGGGAGGGTGCCACCCCCTCCCCAACCCTCCCCCTGAAGGGGGAGGGAACCATATTGGTAACCGGCGCCAGCGGCTTTATCGGCTCCCATGTCAGCCGCTGGCTGGAGGCGGCGGGCTATGGCGTGCACCGCGTGGTGCGCGTGGCCGAGCAGCCCGCGGCGCGGACCTTCGCCATGGGTGATATCGACGGGGCCACCGACTGGCGGGCGGCGCTGGCCGGCGTGCAGGCGGTGGTGCATACGGCGGCGCGGGTGCATGTGCTGTACGAATCGGTCGCCGATCCGGTGAAAACCTTCCGGCACATTAATGTTGAAGCGACTCTCAACCTGGCGCGCCAGGCCCATGCCTCGGGTGCCAGGCGGTTTATATTTTTAAGCACGATCGGGGTGCTGGGCAATTACAGCCAATACCCGATGCGTGAAAGCGATACACCGAATCCCTCCAACGCCTATAGCGCCTCTAAGCTGGAAGCTGAACAGCAATTGCTGCAAGTGGCGCATGAGACAGGGCTGGAAGTGGTAATTCTGCGCCCGCCGCTGGTGTATGGGCCGGGCGTGAAAGCTAATTTCCACCGCCTGATGTATGCCATTGCCCGGCGCAAGCCGCTGCCGTTCGGGCTGGTCGATAATGCCCGCGATTTTATCTCGGTGAGCAATCTGTGCAGCCTGATTGTCACCTGTATACATCATCCGGCGGCGGCGAATGAAGTGTTGCTTGCCGCGGACGGGCAGGCGGTTTCTACCCCGGCGCTGATTCGTAAAGTGGCCGGCGCCATGGGCGTGCGCACGCGACTGGTGCCGGTGCCGGTATGGATACTCCAGATCGGCGCGCGGCTGTTGCGCAAGGAACGGTTTTATCACAGTATCTGCAGTTCGCTGCGCATTGATACCCACAAGGCGCAGACGTTGCTCAGCTGGCAGCCGCCGCAGTCGCTGGATGAGGGGCTGCAGCAGACGGTGGCGTGGTATGTTACGAATGCTCAGTCGTCCGTGGTCAGTCGTCAGTCTTAAAAATCATTTTACTGACAACTGACAACTGACAACTGAAAAACTAATTCAGTTGATTTCAGCAGCGGTTTTGCCGTATGCAGCGTGCATGACGCGTATTGCCTATGTTTCCGGCCGTTATGTGCCTGTCGCCCAGGCCGCCGTGGCGATGGAGGATCGCGGCTATCAGTTCGCCGACGGCGTTTATGAAGCCATGGCGGCGATGGGTGGGGTGTTGATTGACGGTGCGTGGCATTTTGAACGGCTGGAGCGGTCGCTGCGCGAGCTGGATATTGCCCGGCCGATGAGTGAGGCCGCGTTGCGGCAGGTCATCGGCGAGTTGATGCGCCGTAACCGGCGCTGCGATACGGTCATCTATATTCAGGTGACACGTGGCGTGGCGCGCCGGGCGCATGTCTATCCGGACGCGATCAAACCGGTGCTTAGCCTGTCGCTGTTGCCGACGCGGTTGCGCACTGCGCAGGAGCGCGCCGAGGGCGTGCGCGTGATCACACGCCCCGATCTACGCTGGGCGCGCTGTGATATCAAAACGATTGCGCTGTTGCCCAATGTGATGGCGCGGATGGAAAGCCACCGCGCCGGCGCGAAAGAAACCTGGCAGGTGCGCGATGGGGTGGTCACCGAAGGCACGCTGGCCAATGCCTATCTGGTCGATGCGGCCGGCGTGGTGCATACGCATCCGGCGGATACGCATATTCTGGGAGGGGTGCGCCGCAGACGTACCTTGCAGCTGGCCCGCGAGTTGGGTATCCCAGTCAGGGAACACGGCTTTACCCTTGCCGATATTGCACAGGCGCGGGAGGCCTTCCAATCGAGCTGTTCGGCATTTATCACGCCGGTGGTGGCCGTGGACGACCAACCGGTGGGGGATGGTGCGCCCGGACCGGTAACCGGCCGGCTGATGGAAGCGTTTGACGAAGCGGTCCGGCGGCAAACGGGAAAGCGGCCGGCATAGCGCGCTGTGGTGAGTGTCACGAGGAAAACAGAAAGAAAGTGTAATCTATTATGACAAAGCCCCAAGCCCTGTTGTTCGACTGGGACAATACGCTGGTTGATACCTGGCCGACGATTCACGAGGCGCTGAATCATACGCTGCGCCGCATGGAGCACCCCGAATGGTCGCTGGCGCAGGTCAAGGCGGAAGTGAAACAATCGATGCGCGAGGCCTTTCCCGTACTGTTCGGAAAGCGCTGGGAAGAGGCGGCGCAAACCTATCAGGACTATTACCGTTCGATTCATCTGCGTAATCTGCGGGCGTTGGAAGGCGCCGAGGCGATGTTGCAGATGGTGCGTGAGCAGCCGGTATATGTGGCGGTGGTCAGCAATAAACGTGGGGTCAATCTGCGACAGGAGCTGGTGCATCTGGGCTGGGAAGCTTATTTTGACATGGTGGTCGGCGCCGATGATGCCGAATATGACAAGCCGCACCCGGCCCCGGTGCAGCTGGCTTTGCAGACCAGTTCCGTGACGCCAGGCGAAGCGGTGTGGTTCATCGGCGATACGATTATTGATCTGGAATGCGCACAAAATACCGGCACGACGCCGGTGTTATACGGCGCGGTCGATACGGATGACGGACATTATCTCGGGTTTCCCTTTCGCCATCACGTGCGTAACCATGAGGATTTGCAGTCGCTGATCAGCAAAGCCTTGGCGTGATGATGTTGCCGTGCCTTAATGCACTGTGGCGATCAGCCGCTTGGCGGAGGCCTGCGCGGTCGCCAGATGCGACAGCAGGGCTGGGGCGTCGCCGGCTTCCAGCGCGCCGATGATGCGGTCATGTTCGCTAAGATAGGCCGCCAGTAAATCGGCGATAAAGCTGGCATATTGCGAGACCAGTTCGAGGTCCGGTTCGGGCGATTCGGTCGCCGGGCACGACACGTCGATAAAGCCGCCGGCGGCATAGCGCGCGAGCTTGCGCTCAAACTGGCGTTCGGCGAGCTGGACGCTGTTGACCAGCGCCGAGGCCAGTAATTTCGGCCAGGCCTGCTTGACAAGGCGTGGCATCTGCTCCGCCGCGGGCAACTCGGCGCCGGCGGTGCCGCTGCGCAGTTCGTCCTGCATGTGTGCGAGGACATGGCGCAACTGCGCCGCCGCGGCGACGATATTGTCGGCGTTTTCCAGCATGATGTCGTGCCACATTTCCGGATCGGAGCGGCCGATGCGCACAAAGCGCTTAAACAGGGTATCGTCCCCGCTGACGCGCATGCCCACCGTGTCCAGCACGGGGGCGGCGGCAAAGGCCAGCAACTGCGGCAGATGCGACATATAGGCATAGATCTGATCATGCAGCTCAGCGCTCATCACCTCCACCGCGGCGCCGGTGGAACGCCACAGCTCGCCGATACGGGTGATAGCGTCTTCATGGCGTTCATCCACCGGGGTGATCAAAAACAGATGCCGGTCGAAAAAGTCTGCGCGCGCATGTTGCGGGCCGACCTGCTCGCTGCCGGCAATCGGATGCGAGGGCACCAGTATGGTTTCCGCCGGCAGATAGGGCGTGATGTCGCGTATGGCCTGCGCTTTGATCGAGCCGATATCGGTGACAATGGCGCCGGCCCGAACGAGCGGCTGTAACACCTGCACGATGCCGGCATAGGCGCCCACGGGCGTGCATAAAATGATGAGATCGGCCTGCGGCGCGGCCTGCTCCAGCGTGGGTGCGAGATGGTCGATCGCCTCGATGGACAAGGCGGTCGCGCTGTGATCGGGATGCAGGTCATAACCGCTGATGGTGTGCACCAGCCCGCCGCGCCTGAGCGCCAGGCCCAGCGACGCGCCCATCTGGCCGAGGCCGACAATCAGCGCATGGGAAAATACCGGTTCGCTCATCGGCCCACACATTCCTTCAACGCGGTGATGAACGCCTGGTTTTCCGCCGGCGTGCCGACACTGACCCGCAGGCCGTGCGGCAGGCCATAACGCGCAACCTCACGCACGATGACGCCGGCATCCAGCAGGGCGGCGCTAAGCTCGCTGGGGCGCAGGCCGGCGGTGTCCGGACAGTGCATTAGGATGAAATTGCCCTGCGACGGCGATGCCGTCAACCCCAGCGCGCCCACCTGCTCGTGCAGCCAGCCGCGCTGTTCGCGGTTGATGCGCGCGCATTCAGTGATGTGCGCGCTGTCGGCCAGCGCGGCGATGCCAGCGGCGATGGCGGGCTGGGTGATGTTGAACGGTTCGCGTACCTTGTACAGGTCGTTGATGATGCCCGGCGGGCCATAACCCCAGCCCAGCCGCAGGGCGGGCAGGCCATAAATTTTCGAGAACGTGCGGGTGAGCACGGTGGCGGTGCCCTCCTCCACGAACAATCGCCCGTCGTAATAGTCCGCGGCGTCGACATATTCGTGATAGGCGCCGTCGATCACCAGCAGCACATCTGGCGGTAGCGATTCACGCAGGCGCGCCAGTTCGTCGGCGGGCAAGTAGCTGCCGGTCGGGTTGTTGGGATTGGCCAGAAACACGATGCGCGTGCGCTTGGTCACTGCGGCGAGTATGGCGTCGACATCGGCGGTCAGGTTTGTTTCCGGCACCGCCACCGGCGTGGCGCCGAACAGCTGCGTGTAAATACGATACATCAAAAAGGCGTGTTCGGTGAAGATGACCTCATCACCCGGACCGGCATAGGCATGCACGATCATACCGATGACTTCGTCGGACCCGGCGCCGCCGATAATCTGTTCGGCTGCGATGCCGTGCTGCGCCGCCAGCGCCTCGCGCAGGGTGGTGGCGCTGTCTTCGGGATAGCGGTGCAACTGATCGCTGGCCTGCCGGAAGGCCGTGATCGCCTGCGGACTCGGCCCGAACGGGTTTTCATTCGAGGAGAGCTTAATCACCGGCCGATCGCCGGCGGCCCAGGTTTTGCCGCCGATATACGGCGTAATCGCCTCCAGATAGGGTTTCACGGCTAAGGGCATGGCAGGGCCTTTATGCGGTGATGGGTTTGGGGTGTGCGCCCAGCCAGCACCAGTCACTGTCTTTAATGGTCTCGCCCAGCCGGCGGATGGCGTCGCTTTCATGCGTGTAAAACCCGTCTATACGCAACAGTAGGGAACGCATCGGGGGATGGGTGATCGCCTGCATGATGGTGACGTCAAGCCCGGCCTGCTGGAAATAGGTCTGTAATTTCGAGGTGCTTACCGTATCTTTCACCGTCAGGCGGAAATAGGACTGATCCTCGCCGCTTGCTTCCGGAATCAGATAACCCAGCGCCAGCCCGTAGGGCACCGATTGCGGCAGATTGCCGATCACGGCCGGTATATGGGCGAAAATGCGTACGGTTACGCCCTGTTCGTGCGTTATCGACGCCCACCAATTGGCGGTATCATCGGGATAGGGGACCACGCCGACGGTGGCGCGGCCGCTGCCCAGCTCGCCCAGTATCTGCCCGCTGTGACCGGCCGAGGAGATGGGTACGAAACCGCCGAAATATTCGCGTGCCAGCCAGAAAAGATGCGGCTCCTGCGGCGTGCTGTAAACGCTCAGCGACAGTGGCGATTCATGATGAATCGAGGCGCTGATCATCAGCCGCCACATGGCCGCAGCGGCCTGGGCGTTAAAAGCGCTGTCGGCAAACGCATCAAACACGCGCCTGAGCATGGCGCCTTCGCGCCCGGAGCGCACCAGCAGGCCGAGCTCGCCGTTTCGCAGCTTATGCCTGCCCACCTGATCCACCACGTCAATACGTTGTTTCAGCAGGCGGATTAACTCGTCGTCGATGGCATCGATCCGGCCGCGCAAATCATCCAGCGCGTCTGTTGTGTGGGCAGCATCCATCGGTCGTAAAGTTCCATTTATCAATAAGCAGGATCGGTATGGCAAAGCCGGCCCGATTTTGCAACGAGAAAAGATGCGGGTTGACTTGCACCCCAAAGCTGAGGACAACAAGGCATGACGCTTGAAACCACCACGCTAACCGCGCCCTTCGGGCCGGACTATCAGCCGGTCACGGTGGGCGATATTGCCACCCTGCGGCCGCCGCAGCCTTTAAAGCTCGACAGCGGGGCGGAGATTGCCGAATTTCCCATCGCCTTTCAAACCTATGGCACACTGAATGCGGATAAAACCAACGCCATCTGGATTTGCCACGGCCTCACCGGCGATCAGTATGTGGCCACCACCCACCCGGTGACCGGCAAGCCGGGCTGGTGGGAAGAAATGGTGGGGCCGGGCAAGCCGGTGGATACCGATCAATTTTTTGTTATCGCCGCCAATGTAATCGGCGGTTGTATGGGCTCGTTCGGGCCGAAAACCAGCAACCCGCAAACCGGCGAACCCTACGGGCTCAGCTTTCCGGTGATGACGATTCACGACATGGTGCGCGCCCAGGTTCAGCTGCTGGATGCGCTGGGGATAGCGCAGTTGTTCGCGGTGATCGGCGGCTCGATGGGCGGGATGCAGGCGCTCAGCTGGGCGGTGCATTATCCAAACCGGGTGTTTTCGGTGATCCCCATCGCCACCGCGTCACGCCATTCGGCGCAGAATATCGCCTTTCACGAAATCGGGCGGCAGGCGATTATGGCCGATCCGGACTGGTGTGACGGTGATTATCACCGCCATCGGCGCTATCCGGCCAAAGGACTGGCAGTGGCGCGCATGACGGCGCATGTCACCTATGTATCGGAAGTGGCGCTGGGGGCGAAATTCGGGCGCCACCTGCAGGATCGCGATCAGCTCGGTTACGGCTTTGAGGCGGATTTTCGCGTGGAAAGCTATCTGCGCTATCAGGGGCGCAATTTCGTCGAACGCTTTGATCCTAACGCCTATTTATACATCACGCGGGCAATGGATTATTTTGATCTGGCCGACGAGTTTGACGGCAATCTAAGCGCGGCATTTACCCGCACGCCGGTGCGTTTTTGCCTGATGGCGTTTTCCAGTGACTGGTGTTTCCCGACGGCGGAGAGCCGGCTGATCGTGCGCGCGCTGAATGCGGTAGCGGCCAATGTCAGCTTCAGCGAGATTGACACCGACAAGGGCCACGACGCCTTTCTGCTCGATGTGCCGGCGTTTAAAACCGCGCTACGCGGCTTTTTGGACGGCTGCGCGAATCTGAGGGATCTATGATGCAAACAGACACGTTACGCGCGGATCTTGCAATTATCGCCGAGCTGATAGAGCCGGGCGCTAAAGTGCTGGATATTGGCTGCGGCGACGGGGCGTTGCTGGCCTGGCTGGCGGCGAATAAACAAGTGGATGGCCGTGGGATTGAGATTGACCCGGAAAAAGTCTATGAAGCGGTGGCTACCGGGTTGTCGGTGATTCAAGGAGACGGCAATGCTGACCTGGTCGATTATCCGGCCAAGGCCTATGATTACGTCGTGTTAAGTCAGGCCCTGCAGGCCATGGCTCAGCCGAAACAAGTGCTCGATGAGCTGCTGCGTATCGGCCGCAAGGCGATTGTGTCGGTGCCCAATTTCGGCCACTGGCGCAACCGGCTCTATCTGGCGCTGAAGGGCCGTATGCCGGTGACCAAAACCTTAAGCTTTGAATGGTACGACACGCCCAATATTCATTTTTGTACGCTTGATGATTTTATCCGGCTGTGCGCGCAACTGGATATCGCCATCGAAAAGGAGATCATCGTTAAAGAAGGCGGCATGCCCTCCCGCTTCGGCGGCAGTGCGGTGCTGGCCAATCTGTTCGGAGAGCAGGGGGTGTTTTTACTGTCACGCGGTTAGGGGGCAGCCGCGTCTAGCTCATGCCCAGCTCCTGGCCGCGGCCGACCGTCGGCGTTTGCGCCGGGGTGAGCTCACCCAGATTGGCATCCGGCGGCAGGCCGATATCGCGTACACCGCGGCTTTGTAAATGCTGGCCCTCCTGTTGGCTTTCCGTACGTGAGGCGCCGTTGAGCTGGGCTTCGGTGCGGCGCATAGAAGGATCGGTCAGCTGGCCGCTGGCATCGCGCATGGCTTGTGCGCCGTTTACCTGCCCATTTTGCTGGCCATTTTGCTGACCGAGCGCCGCGCCGCGTTCCTGGCCGAGACGATTGGGATCGATACGGATTTCCTGATCGTTCTGCGAACCTGCATTGCCCTGGTCAACCATCTGATCGCGCGTGGTGGCCTGCTGGGCCTCTAACGCATCCTGCGCCACTGTTTGCTCCCGCGTGAAGGCCTGCTGGGCATCCAGACCTTGCCGGTCCGGCCGATGTTCCTGCCCATCGCGGGCCATTAGCTGCTCGCGTGTTTCGGCCTGTTGTTCCGTGAAGTGTTCGTGCTGAGCATCAAGCTGGCGCTGCATCTGGCGCGTGGCCAGCTGCTCCTCCGCCAGCTTTTCATGCTCCAGCGAGCCTTGCTGCTGTTCCTGGCTGTGTCGCCACAAGCCCTGATCGCGGTCTTGTTCGCCTTCTTCGAGCCCGCGCGCGCGCAGTTCCTCGGGCGTGTCACCGTCCTGTTCACCCAGCGGATCGCGTACGGCGTCGTTGGACAGGGCACGGTCGTAACCGGTCAGACCGGCGGATTCATACAGCTCCTGGCGCACGTCCTCGCGTTCCAGACTGTATTCTTTTTCCTCGTCTTCGCCGTAGCTGCTGCTGCCGGAAGCGGCGTTATCGCCGTAAGCGCCGAAACTGAGCAGGCGGCGGATGGTGTCCGGCCCGGCGATGCCGTCCATCTTCAGGCCATTGAGTGACTGAAAGGCTTTCACGGCGTTGGTGGTGATGCCGTCATAAAAGCCGGTGATATTGGTTTCGCCCAGCAGGTCGCGCTGCATCAGGCGGCGCTGTAACTCTTTGACGTAATCGCCTGAATCGCCGGGTTCTAATGTGATGTTGGCGGGTAAATACATGCCTGCGGTACGCTCCCCGGTTGGCTGCTATCTGTGTAGCGATCGTAATCCATCCTATGGATATGAGTGTACCTGAAATGCCAGTAGAATCCAAGTCGTTAAAAATGATTAAGCGGCGCTGCGGCCCACCCGCTGAGCGACGGATAGGCGGCTGACATGCAGTTCAATCATGCGTTCACCGATCAGCCATTCCAGACGGCGGCGGAATTCAGATACATCCCGATAGCCCAACGAGGCGGCTTTCTCCTGTAACAGGCGGTCTTTGTTATAACCATGGCCGCCCTGCGCCGCATTGAGATTGGCAACAAAGTCTTCCACCGCCTTGTCCAACGCACTGACCGGGGTGGTCTCCTCGCCGGCCAGCGCGGCGATCGAGGTAGCAAATTGCTCAAGCCCGAGATCGTCGCCGCCGGTTTCGGCTACGGGATGCTGTGCTTCGTGAGAAGGTGTCATGCTTGCCGCTCCTTTTAACTTAATGCCGAATGATTATTATTGTTATGCGATATAATTGTTATGATTCTAATATCGCAAAAACAAGTAAAAAAAACGTTAAATACGCGATAAATGCGAGACAATCCCAATTAATGGTTGTGACTCAGCCCATTATCAATAAAACTTAAAGTGCGCAGCGGCGTCCTTTTCCGGCGACGGGGCTGAATGGCGATTCAAAACGGGGCGGGGGAGGAGGCGACGACGCGTTTAGTCTTCGTCGGAATATTGCTTTTCCAGACGCTCGTGCCGCTCCTGCGCTTCAATCGACAGGGTGGCGATGGGCCGGGCTTCCAGGCGTTTGAGGCCGATCGGTTCGCCGGTTTCCTCGCAATAGCCGTATTCACTCGACTCAATCCGTTGCAGGGCCGCGTCGATTTTGGAAATCAGCTTGAGATAGCGGTTGCGCGTGCGCAGTTCGACGCCGGCTTCGGTCTCAATCGAGGCGCGATCGGCGATGTCTGCTTCGTGCCAGTTTTCTTCCTTGAGATGCTCCAGCGTCTCGCGCGATTCGTCCAGCAACTCCTGACGCCAGTTCAGCAGTTTTTGTTTGAAGTAGGCCAGCTGCTCCGGGCACATATACGGCTCTTTGGCCGTGGGTTTATAGCCCTTGGGCAAGGTGACTTCTTTTTTGGCAGTTGCAACAGACATCCCATATTCTCCAGATGCTTAACAAAAATTAAAGACATCTCTATAGGGGATACGCCGACATTTGGCAAGCGTAAATGCGGGCAGGCTGCATAGCGCGTGGCACACGCTCAGTGACCGTATTTATCATCTTTTTGATATTCCTGCTCCGTTTGCCGCCGCCATTGACGGAACTTTTCTTCGATGGCTTCGCCGTCGACAACCTCTTGTTCCTGCGTATGCGCAGTTTTGTTTTCCTGTTTTTTTAACGTCACGTCCAAGTTCTCGCCAAAGACAATCCCTTCTTTTTCATACACGGCCTTTAATTCCTTATTCTCCGGTAGTGTCAGGCGGATCGATTGGCGCTCATAGCGTTCCAGCCGGTCTGGCAGGACATTGGTGCGGCTGGCCAGGTCGCTGATGTTCCATTTAAGCAATGCACGCGCTTGCTTGGATTGGCGAGCGGTGATTGCGCGGTGGCTCATCGTGAACCTGCTCTTTCAATTTTGGCCAGCTCAACCGCCGCGCGCAGCTCAATCTCATCAATCACCGACTGCAATGCCGGTGACAGGTCTTGCCGGCGTTGCTGCTGCACCACGCTTTCGAGTTCTTTCAGCGCGGCGTGAGACAGGCTGCCGCCAAGCAGGGCGTCGCGTAGATTTTCCAGCGCGCCCAAGGTCTGCTCGGCCTGTGTGAGTGCTTGCTGCTCGGTAGTATCGTATTCGTGGACTTCCTGGAGAAATAACAGTGAATTGGCCACTGGCGCAGTGCCGCCCGTGTTGTGCACCGTCTGCCGGCTCTGTGTTTCCTCGCCCGCAGAGACAAAGCCCGAAAAATCGGCTCCCTCACCGGCGGCGTCTTTTTTGCGCTTGCGCTCCACCTGCGTGAAAGGTTGTGGATGGACAGGATTAACGATCACCATGATGTTGCCGTTGCCAATGCCGGTTTAAACTGACGACTCAATACTAATTTTGTATTATAATCGTGCTGCGGCAATTGTGCAAACAATACCCGTGATTGCATCAGCGCACCGCGCGCCCGGCAAAATCTTCCGCGCCGTGGCGACAGAGCTGCCGGGATCTGCGGATGCAAAACGTTATCGTGCTGGAATGAAATTATAATATCGGGGCTTTCGGCTGGCACATTATTCGCATGAAAGATGTTTATGTTCATTCGTCGTAGTATATGGGTTGTTTCGCTGCTGGTGCTGGTGGTGACTTCGGCAATACCGGCGCAGGCGGCGCGCATCAAGGACATCGCTTCCTTTGAGGGGATACGGGATAACGTGCTGATCGGCTATGGTCTGGTGGTCGGATTGAATGGTACGGGTGATCGCCTGCGCAACAACCGCTTTACGGAGGAGTCGCTGGTCTCCTTTCTTGAGCGGCAGGGTGTGAACACGCGGGGTACCGAGCTGCGTTCCAAAAACGTGGCGGCCGTCACCGTGACCGGTCGCTTGCCGGCATTTGCCCGCTCGGGCAGCACTGTCGATGTCAGTATCGCGGCCATGGGTGACGCTGATAGCCTGCTGGGCGGCACGCTGCTGGCCACCGCCTTGTATGGAGCGGACGGCAATGTCTATGCCGTAGCGCAGGGGCCGGTGACAATCGGCGGGTTTGATGCTGAGGGCGAGTCGGGCACGGCGATCACCAAGGGCGTACCGACGAACGGGTTCATTTCCAACGGTGCCATTATCGAACGGGAAATCGATTTTGCCCTGAATGATATGCAAACGCTGAATATGGCGTTGCGTAATCCTGACGTGTCGACCGCGCACAGTGTGGCGCGGGCGGTGAATTATCAGATCGGACCGGGCACCGCCAAGGTGCGGGATCCGGGAACGGTGGCGCTGACGGTGCCGGCAACCTATCAGGGCGATGTGGTGGGGCTGCTGGCGGATGTGGAGAAGTTGGAAGTGGAAACCGATCAGCCGGCGCGTATCGTGATTGATGAGGCAACCGGCACAATCGTGATGGGCGAGAATGTGCGTATCGACACGGTGGCGGTGGCGCAGGGGAATCTCGTGGTGAAGGTGGAAGAGACCCCGCAGGTATCGCAGCCCAACCCATTCGCGCCGGCGGGGGCGCAGACGGTGACCGTGCCGCGCACAGAAATCGAAGTGGATGAGAATGAGGGGAATCAGATGGCCGTGCTCGAAGAGGCTGCGACGCTCGGCGAGCTGGTGCGCGGCCTGAATTCGCTTGGCGTGGGCCCGCGCGATATGATTACGATTTTGCAGACCATCAAAGCGGCCGGTGCGCTGCAGGCGGACATCAAAACGCGGTAGTACTATGGGCGAGCTGATTAGTGCAGGAGTGAAGGACGTGCGGATCCTGGATCAGGGTAATCGGGTGGCGGAGGTCAAGCGTACGGAGCGGTCGCTGAAAGCAAAAGCATCCGCCGCTCAGATCGATGAGGCGGCGCAAGAATTCGAGGCGGTTTTCTTAAGCCAGATGCTGCAGCATATGTTTGCCGGCGTCGATATGAGTCCGATGGTCGAAAACGGGGCGTCCAAAGACGTCTATCAGTCGATGCTGGTGGATGAATACGCCAAGCTGATTTCGCGCGCTGGTGGTATCGGTCTGGCGGATCAGGTCAGGCAGGAAATGTTAAAATTGCAGGAGGTTGAGTAATGGCACGCAAGCAGGACTTTAACGAACCCGACACCGTTGAGCTGGAGCTTGACGAGCAGACGCTTGATGAGCATACGCCCATTGATGTCAACCGCGTGGGGATTCCGGATATCATTTCCCTGACCGCCCGGCTGGCCCAGTTGCTTGCCCAGGAGGCGGATTATCTCGATGACATGCAGGTATCGCAGATAGCCGGCCTGCAAAAAGAGAAAAACATGCTGACCCGGGCGCTGGCTTCGGTCAAAAAACATGTCAGCAAGCACCCTGAAATGCTTGAGCAAATGGACGAGCAAGAGCGTGAGGATCTGGTGCAGGTGGTCGGTATCTTCAATCAGATACTGGAAGAGAATTACCGGCGACTGGCCATGGCGCGCGCCGTTAATCAGGAAATTGTCAAAGCGATCACCGAAGTGGCACAGGAATCGGCGCGCAATGATACGTATAACCAAAAAGGTCAGTCGGGCAGGCCGGGAATCGACCACGTATCGGTCACACTGAATGAACGCGTGTAGCCTCTTTCGCCTGCGCCAAACGGATCAATACAGGGAACCCTCATGAGCCTGACCCTTGCACTGAATAATGCCTTAAGCGGCCTCAACGTCAATCAGTTCGCCTTGTCGGTGTTGTCGAACAATATCGCCAATGCCAACACGCCGGGCTATTCGCGACAGATTGTCGATCAGTCGGCGCGATTGCTGGGCGAGCAGGGCTCCGGCGTGCAGATTGACGATATCTCGCGCAAGATCGACACCTATCTGGAGCGCTCGATCCAGCGGGAAAAATCCAATGTCGGGGAAGCGGACCGCATCGCCGATTTTTACCAGCGGATTCAGATTCTCTTAGGCGAGCCCGGCGCCGAAAACAGTATCGACGAATATACTGAAAATTTTTTCAACGGCCTGCAGTCGCTGGCGGAAAATCCGCAAAAAGTTTCGTTTCAGGTAACGGCGGTGAATGCCGCGGAAACGCTGGCGCGCGAAATTTCAGGCCTGGCGACCGCACTGGAGGATTTGCGCTACCAGGCCGATCAGGAAATTCAGGAAGCGGTCACGGCAATTAATAATGAACTGCGCAATCTCGATAATCTGAATGTGGCCATCAATCGCGCCGCAGCCCTGGAAACGCCGGTTGCCGGCCTGCTCGACGAGCGCGATAAAGCGATTGAGACAATCGCCGAATATATGGATATCGAGGTCTTTTTCGAAGACAGCGGGGCGGTGAATGTGTTTACCGCCAACGGGGTGGCGCTGGTCGATGAGCAAATCCATGAATTGTCCTATCGTCCCGCGCCCGGCGTGGATAGTTTTATCGAAAATGACGCGGTCAACCCGCTACAGGTGCTGACCTTCAGCGAAGACGGCGAGCAGATACGCGAGCCGGATGAGTTAATCTCCGCCGGTGTGGAAGGCGGCGTCACCAGCCGACTGGAAAGCGGCAGCGTGCAGGCGCTGCAGCAATTACGCGATGTGCTGATTCCGGATATCCTGTCGCAGCTGGATATGCTGAGCTCTCGCCTGCGCGATGAGGTCAACGCCCTGCACAATACCGGTTCGGCGTTTCCGCCGGCCGAAGAGCTCACCGGCACGCGGGAAGTGCGCGCCAGCGAAGCCTTCAACTGGGACGGGGCGGTACGCATCGCCGCGCTCGAGCCAGACGGCACGCCCGCCCGCAGCACCTATCCGGATGAGCAAAATACCGGCTATCGGCCGCTTGAGCTGGATTTCGGCGAGCTCAACGGCGGCTTTGGTGAGGGCATTCCAACCACCCAAACCATCATCGATGAAATTAACAACCACTTCAACGCGCCGCCGATCAAGGCGCAGGTGGGCAATCTGAACAATGTGCAGATCGCCTCGCAAACGGCGTTTCTGCCGCAATCGCCGCCCATCTTTAATTTTGATCTGGACGTCGAAAACATTTCCGCCACGCAGGCGGATACGTTCGTGACCGGTGTGCGCGTGCTTGATGACGGCGGAGCGGATATCTCGGGCGGTGGTACGGGGGTCAACCTGAACGTGCCCGCCGTCTCGGTGGACCAGGCCAACGCCTATACGTTCACCGGCGGCAGTAACGACGTGGTCATCCAGACCGATGGCAACCACGATTTCGAGGCGGGAGACACCATCTATCTGAATCCCGGGCCCCTGCAGGTGAATATCGGCGGCACGGGGGTGGACAGTACCGATCTGGAAGGTTATTTCCAGGTGGCATCCGTCGGCCCCGGTGGCAATGAGTTCACGATTACCTATACCGGTCCGCCCGCGGCGGGTGGCGGTACGTTCGCCGCCAGCAGTGATTTCGACATTTTTCCGCCCTATCAGGAAGTAGCGGCCGGTGAGAAAACCCGTACCGGCGAAAATGGTAATATCGCCGTTGATTTTACCGGTAATACCGCCTCGGCGTTTTATGATATCGAAGTCACGGTCGGCGTGTTTGATAATGATCCGTCAAACCCGCAGACCAGCCAGTCAACGGTCACGTACCGGGTGTTCAATAACAGCGCCAATCTGCTGAACGACCGCTTTGATGCGCGCGGTGAGACCAATATTGCCGGTAACAGCGGACTGGTCACGCCGACTACGCCCCATCAGTATATTTTCGCCCGGATGGTTGACGAGCAGGGCAATGAACTGCCCCAGATTAACGGCAGTTACGGCAACCAGACCGGCTTTTTGCAATTGACGGCGAACCCGCTCAACGGGCAGGACTTCACGATCGCCATCGATCAACTGGACAGCCAGCAGCAGGGCAAGCTGACCACCACGCCGAACGAGCCGGGGACGAATCGCGGATTTTCGCATTATTACGAGCTGAACAATTTCTTCGCTAGTAACCAGCCGACCGATACTGGGGATTCGGTGGACGGCAGTGCGGTCAATCTGGCGGTTGAGCAGCGCCTGCTTGATAATCCCAGCCTGATTGCAACCGGCAACCTGCAGCGTTCGACGCAACCGGCCGACCCGGCGCAAGCCCCGCTTTACACCTATGAACGGTTCGCGGGGGATAATTCGGTGGCCCAGGACCTGGCGGGGTTGGGAATTGACGCCATCCAGTTCGATCCGGCTGGCGGAATTCCCCAGAATAATATCAGTTTTAACGGGTATATCGGGGAAGTGCTCGGTTATACCGCGACACAAACCGTGCTGTCGGAAAACCGGCTGGCTGATAATGAAAGCCTGCTGGAGGGCTTTACGACCCGGGCCGATGCGATCAGCGGGGTCAATCTGGATGAGGAACTGGCCAACACCGTGATTTACCAGAACGCCTATACCGCATCCGCCCGGGTGATTACGACCACGGATGAATTGTTCAACGAGTTGTTAGGGATCGTCTAACCGAAGGCAGGGATTTATGGCAGTGATTAATCGCATCAGCACCTTTTCCGTATTCAATAATACGCTCAATAACGTCAATACCACCCAGGCCAATCTGTTTGACCTGCAGGAACAGATTTCCAGCGGCTTGAAAACCGATGAATTCTCCGGCCTGCAGGGGCAGGTAGAGCAGTTCACGTTTTTGGAGGCAAGCGTCAAGAAGGCCAAGGCCTATCAGGAAAATAACGCGCAGAACGTTGCCCGGCTGCGCACGGCGAATATTTCGCTGGAGCAGATTATCGATGTCGCCGATGAAATCGAAGATCTCATCGTGCTGCGCCGCAACCCGGGAATTGAAGACGATATTGCCTTTGAGCAGCAAATGCGCTCCAAGCTGGATACGATTGCCGCCGAATTGAACTCACAGTTTGAAGGCCAGTATATTTTTGGCGGAACACGTACTAACGTGCCGCCGGTGATTACCGAACCCACCATTCCCGGACCCAACAGTCTTGGGCAACCGGATGCCAGCTATTATCAGGGCAGCACGGAAGATATTACCCTGCGCGCCAGTGACAGCGTGACCATTCAGGGTAATATCCGCGCCGATAACATTGCCTTTCAGAACCTGTTCGGCGCTGCGTTTCAGGCGCTTTCAGGCGACGCCGCCGATCAGGACGTGTTGCTGGCGGATGCCACCGACCAGATTCAAACCGCGATTCAGGACTTAATCGCGCTGAAGGCGAATAATGACTCTAATCTTATTGCGCTGGAGGATATTAACCGGCGTCATAAGTCGCTGCAGCTTTATTGGCAGGGTGTCACGGAGAATCTGGCCAAAACCGACGTCGTCGCGGCTTCCACGCAGGTGGCAGTGGATGAGGCGGTGCTGCAGGCGTCGTTTCAGTCTTTTTCCTCGATCAACGCGCTGCGTTTATCTGACTTCCTGCGGTAAATGCGGTGCTTTGGAGGGCATGGTAACGGTTGCATGTCGGCAGCAGGCGGGGTAAACTGATAAGGCCCTATAAAGACACAATGCAACACAACGAGACGGGCCGCAATGCGGCGGGGAAAAGCAATAGGGAGGCAGTATGAGCCAGCAGGAGATGCAACGCATGGTAAGTGAAAGCGCGGTGGTGCCGCCTGAGCCGGTTGCCGATGATCACAGCCCGGAAGTGATCGATACGCGGTTCGGCGAAGTCACCATTTATCGCAAAGACCCCGTTGTGTTCCCCAACGGCCTGCTGGGCATGCCCGACAAATTCGAATATTGCCTGACCAAGTTGCCCAGCGATAAGCTGGCGCGCTTTAAGCTATTGCAGTCGCTGGACGATCTGGAGCTGTCCTTTATTACCTTGCCGCTTGAGGTCAATAACCCGATCATCGAGCAGGACGATATCGCCGTGGCCTGCAAGGATCTGGATATCCGGATGGAGAATCTGACCCTGTTACTTATCGTCACCGTTCACCGCTTGCCCACGGGCATAAAGCTCTCGGTGAATGCGCGCGCGCCGGTCTGTGTGAATACGCCGCGTCGCGTGGCCAATCAATACGTCTTCCATAATAATAAATACGACATTCAGCACATGATTACGTTGTAGGATCATGGCCACCGCACACCTACTCCAGCGAACCGCTTTCCTGTCTTCCTTTGAATGCCTGGGTGATCAGTGCGAAGACACGTGCTGCAAAGGGTGGGGCATGCAGCTGACCCAATCCACCGTCGACAAATATCGCCAGCAGGCGCCCGAGTTGCTCGAGGCGGTGACCGGCGGCGAGGCGGAGCATATCATGCGCCGCGACCCGGATACGGATTATTGCGTTAAATATGATCAGGGCTGGTGTGGTATTCACCGCGATTACGGCACGGACTATCTGGGTGATGCCTGTCACTTTTTCCCGCGTGTGACACGGCGTATGGGCGAGCAGAACCTGATGACCGCCAGCCTGTCCTGTCCCGAAGTGGTACGGCTGATGCTCAACCACGAAGATGCCTTTGCTATGCAAACAGGCGCCGCTGACCGGCTGCCCGATTCGCTTAAAAACTATCTGCCCGAGGGGCTTGACGCACACAAGGCGACTGCCGTGCATCAGGCGTTTTTGCAGCTGCCGGCCGATACAGCCATCACGCCGCAGCGCGCTTTGATGCGCATCCGCTCGGTGGCGGATTCCCTGCCGCGCCTGGCGGTGGCCAGCTGGCCGCAGGCTGTGCCGTTTTATCTGGGCCAGGCCGATCACCGCCTGGCGGCGCCGGAGCCGCAGGCGGCCGACCCGTTCAATCTGCTGCATGCGCTGCAAGGCCTGATTGCGGCTTCCCGCAAGACGCCGCGCCCGCGACTGGAGGAGACCATCCGCATAATGAGCGAGGCGCTGGCGGTCACCCTGGATTGGGACCGGGTCAGTATTCAGCTCTCGCCGCAAAGTGCAGAGGCTTATCTGAGCATGCAGCAACGCTGGCAGACGCAGTGCGCCGCCGAGATGGCGCCGGTGCTGCGCCGCTGGCTGCAGGGGCAATTGGCCGTGATGCTGTTTCCCTATGCCGGATTGGGGGACACGCTGGCCGATCGCGTCACCATTCTCGGTGTGCGCTTTGCCACCATCCAGCTGGCGCTGATGAGCGCCTGCGCGCAGCACGGCGCCGCACCGCCGCAGGCGGATATTGTGCGCATTATTCAGTCGCTGGCGCGCTTTATGGATCACCTGGCCGATCCCACCCTGTCACTGCAGATTTATGCGGAAACCGGGTGGACGCGTGAGGCCCGGTTGCGCGCGCTGGTGTGCGATGCATAAGCCGGGCGGCGGCTGCATGGTTGCGGATAAGCCCGCTTTTTTTTAGGTGACTTATCCGGAAAAATATGGCATAAGCCAACATGTGGTATTATTCCACAATAGATCGCGTGCTGGGAGGCTACCGAAAATAACCGAATGCCAGCATCGATCATCATGCATTAACCGGTTATTAACCATAATCTGTTAATGTAGCATAATTCAGGCTTAGTATGAGTCTGGTTTACTAGCGTGAGCATGTAGCTCGTATTATTAACTTAGTCCATGTAGGAGATATATCATGGTTTCTCTCAATTCTATTAATACCAATATTGCGGCGTTCTCTGCGCAGGCCAACATCAATGATGCCAATTCCGCGGCATCGTCGTCGATTTCGCGTCTGTCCAGTGGGGACCGCATTGTGCGTGCCGCTGATGATGTGGCGTCCCTGTCGGTCGGTACTTCGCTGCGCACGAACGTAAGCACCCTGAAAATTGCGGCGCTGAACACTTCGCAGGGTTCCTCGCTGCTGCAGGTGGCTGACGGCGCGCTGGCGGAGATCACCGACATTCTGCAGCGTCAGGCTTCGATTGCCACCCAGGCCTCTTCCGGTTCGCTGACTTCGGCCGAGCGTGGCTTCCTGAATCAGGAATTCCAGGCCCTCACCGAAGAGATTGACCGTCTGGCCGAGGGCACCAATTTTAACGGGGTCAGCTTGCTGAACGGCACGCTGGGTTCATCCCTGCAGCTGGCTTCCACCGATGCCATCGCGGCACTGGTTGGTATCGGTACGAATGGTAACGCGGCAAGCGCCAGCACGACCGCCATCGAAGCGTTTTATAACGAAAGCGGTGACGACGGTGCCGGTAACAACGCCGGGACCACGGCGAACGCGGTTATCCAGTTCGTGGGTGCGGATGGCACAACGCAGCTGACCAACGGCGAATTCGAAGATGTCAACCCGGCGATTTTCGGGGATGTCGGTTCGCTGCAGGTCATCGGTATCGATCCCACGGTTTCGGTTGATGTCAGTCTGGAGATCAACGGTGTGACCTTCACGGGTTCTGCGGCGGCCGGTGCGGATTATACCTTAAGAAACGGGGATGATCGCATCCGTATCATCGGCCAGCAATTCGCGGCTGGTGATATTGCAAACGCCACGGCGGCCAATGCCCGTGCCGGCGCGATTTCTTCCAACATTGCAGGGATTGAAATTTCGCGGACCTCCACGGTTAATGGGCTGGATTTCGAAGGCACCATTTTCGAAGGGGTCACCGGTGGTGCCGGCGGACCGGCCCTGCTGCGCAGCCTTGATCCGGAAAATGCGACCATCAGCAATTTCCGTGTCATCAACGCGGCGACCGGTGCCAACGTCCTCGGCGTTGATGTCGGCGGCGAGACCTACACCGCCACCGGCGTGGTCGATGCCGTTAATGCCGGCGACATCATCGATTTTACCAACAGTGCCGGAGAAGCGCTGTCGTTGGATTTAACCGGCGCCGGCGGTGGTACCGCACTGGCCATCGACATTTTTGCCAACCTCGATGAGCGGCAAGCCTTCGTCGACGGGCTGAACCGGGCGTTTGCGAATGCTTCAGCCGGGGTGAACTTTGCGGTCGGCACCACATCGCAGGATGTGCTGACGGTGAAAATCGGCGATTCGCGCACGGGCTTCCTCTACGGCAATGAGGATCTCAACGTGCTTGATCAGCCGTCTGCTTCGTTTGCTATCGACAAGCTGAGCGCGGCGCTGGATACGGTCACCAGTCTGCGGGCCGATGTCGGTGCACTGCAGTCACGTTTCGATTTTGCTGCGGCAAACATCGAAAGCTCGATCCAGAATCAGGATGCCGCGCGCGGCGTGCTGCTGGATACCGATGTGGCGGCCGAGTCCACCTCGTTTGCCACCTCTCAGGTCCAGCTGCAGGCTGGTATTGCGGTATTGGCGCAGGCCAATCTGTTGCCGCAGAACCTCCTGAAGTTGATCGGCTAATCAGTCTTGGGGTAAGGAGCGCGGTGCTGCGGCATCGCGCTCCGCTCCCGGGCGGATAGACAGCGGAGGCAGACGTGGATATCGGAGTAATGAATTCGGCGAATGCGGCACAGCAAAACGGCGCCATTTCGGCGCAGGGCCGGGGCGTGATCGTGCCTGCGATACGGACATCCAATGTTCAGGAAGGGCCTGTACAGGTGCCCGCGGTTGAACAGGCCGATGTGCGTTTATCGGAAGACCGGCGGTTTGATGCCGTGCGCCGGGCGGCGCAGTCGTTTATCAATGATGGCTATGTGGTCAGCGATACGACCTTCACCATCTATAAAGACGGCAGCGGCCAGTTTGTGACGCGCTTCACCAATTTGCGTGATGGGTCGGTGACCTATATTCCGGAACCGGAAATTGTGCAATTACAGGCGCGTGACAATCAGTCTTTCGTGGAAATCAACGCCTGAGGCCGGCCGAAATATCGCAGCGGCACGATTGTTGCATTATTAACCCCGATGCCACCGCGCATGTGGCATCCTAAGGAGGTGTCATGGTTACGTCTATTCAGCTCGGCAATATCTCACAACAAAACGGCAAAACGGTCGTCACCGGCTCGTCATCAGGCGGGCTCGATACTGAAGCGCTCATTGAAGATTTAACGGAAGCTAAGCGCCTGCCGGCCACACAGCTGGAAGAGCGGATTGATCAGAACACCAAAACATCGGCCGCTTACAGCGAGCTTAAAAATATTTTGACCACGTTTCGCGATGCAGCGGACTTTTTACGTAATCCACCCGGATTTCAAAACGATGATGAGAATATATTTGAATATCGCACCGCCTCAGTTAGTAATGACGGGGCGCTGGCCGGCAGTAATTTCCTCTCGGTTACCGCCGAGCCGGGAGCCGATGTTTCCAGTTATGATGTGACGGTCGACCAGCGGGCGACTTTTAACGTCAAGCAAACCAATACGTTTTCGCTGACCGATACCAACGGCGACAGTGTTATTAACGCCGACGATCAGGCAGTCGGCGCCGGCTTTCCGCTGGCGGCCGGAACCATATCGGTTGGCGCATCGGGCGAAACTGTGACGTTGAATGACGGCGACTCGCTCAATCAGGTCGCCGCCAAAATCAACGCCGTGTCCGATCAAAGCCAGGTGGCTGCCACGATTGTTCAGGTGGCGCCCGGTGATTTTCGTCTATCGCTTAAAACCACGGAAACCGGTGCCGCGCTTAATTATGCCAGTCCGGCGCTGGGTGTGGGCTATGCACTGGAAACGGATGCGCTGGATGCGCAGTTTACGATCGATGGCACAACAATCACACGCTCCAGCAACAGCGTCGATGATGTGATTGACGGGCTGACCTTCAACCTGCTGCAGGAAACGCCGGTCGGTGACACCTTGACCGTGAATCTCCAGCCAGACACCGAACTGGTCAAGGAAGCCATTTTCAGTTTCGTGGATGCCTACAATGAATTTCGTATCTTTGAAGCCAAGCAAACCGAAATCGGTGAGGACGGTCTGCCTACGGAGGATGCGCTGCTGGCGTCCGATACCACCTTGCGCACGGTGACCACGCGCGTCAATAATGAAATCAACGGGATTGTGGAAGGTATCACCAGCGGCCCCAATCAACTGGCGCAGCTGGGTATTACGTTTAATGATTTCCCGGGCGATGAAGAAACGCCGGAAGTGCGCAATATTCTCAATGTCGACGAGGCGGCGCTGGATTCCGCGCTGGCAACCGACTTTAACGGAGTGCGCCAGGTGTTCGAATTCGATGCGGTCAGCGATAATCCCAATCTGGCCGTGTTTTCACGCACGAACGCGCTGGATGCTACGTCGATTGATCTTAATATCGATCAGACGAACGGCGTCTATGAGGCTACATTTGATAATGGCGGCGGCCCCACCACCGTGACGCTGGACGCGACGCCGATCACCACAGGAACCGGCGTGATTCTGGAGGGGCAGGAAGGCACGGAATTGGAGGGGCTGGTGCTGATTTTCTCCAGCCCCAACGATGCAACCGTCAACCTGGACCTCACCCAGGGCATCGGGGACCGCCTGTATAACACCATCGATACATTGCTCGACAAGGATACGGGCGCAGTTGCGGTTGAGCAGGAAAATATTAGTGAAACCAATACACGCATGCAGGATGAGATTCGTCGGATTGACGAAATGGTCGAACGTTTCCGCCAGCAACTGCTGCGTGAATTCAGCGCGTTGGAATCGGCTATTTCCGAAGCCAATGTCCTGTTGCAGACGCTTAAAGCTCAGTCTGATGCGCGGATAGCGGCCAGCGGCTGATATACCGTTTAACGAACAAGGATGGCAGACCGATGAAAAACCCGTATCAAGCCTATAGCAGCGCCAATTATACCGTACCCAAGACCCGCCAAGTGGTCATGCTGTATGACGAAATTATCCGGCAGCTAAACCATGCCCGCGAGGCAATGGCCAACCAGCAGGTGGAATTGCGGTTTAACAAGCTCGTACGTGCTTCGGAAATACTTGCCGGGCTGCAGATGAGCCTCGATTTTGATCAGGGCCGGCAAACCGCCTCCATGCTGTTTGACATGTATGCCTATCTGGAATCCCAGGTGGCGAAGCTGCACCGTACCGGCGATATCGTCGCGTGTGATGCCCTCATACAGGAAATCAAACAATGGCGCGAATTGTGGCACCGTATTGATGTCGGGGCCGTCGGTGACGATGGGGTGGTAACACCCAGCGCGCCGGTCGATCAGGGGGATGCATCAGAAGAAGCCACAGCGTACGCGGTGCGCGCTGACGAAGATCAGGCTACCCAGCCGGTATCCGCTCAGGGGGCTGGCTCGCAACCGCCTACCACCAGCCATGCCACCGCTCCGTTATCACTCGGCATAGCCGGTCAGGCTTTTGGATTTTCTGCGTAATTCGGCCTTTCTGTTGCCACGTTTTATATCAACATTATGCCCCAGCCCCGCCCGGCCGCCTGGTGCTGCAAACGCTCGGCCGCGCTCCCGAAGCGGCGGCGTGTGGCGCCGGCTTTAAGTTGGCATGCGAATTGCTACTTTGCCATAGTAGCGATTATTATGAAGCGATAACCCATGCCGTCATCCGTTCTGTCTTTGCTTGCGCCCAAAGAGGCGTCGTCGCCGGTAGCCGGTAATTTGGCTAATCAGGCGAATAGGCCGGCCCCCGAACAGCCCTTTGCCCCGGTTTTGGCTGCGGCCGTTACCCTGTTGCAGGGCGGCGCAAACAGTGAGGGAGCGGGCGGTTCGCCCGCATTACAGTTGTCGCAACATAAAGTGGCGGGTAACGCGCTGCAAAGTATGGTGCAGCAAAGCGGGGCATTGTCGCCATTGCAGGGTGCCCCCACATTCAATCTGAGCGAGGCGGAACGCGCCGCACTCACATCGCATCTATCGCAACTGACGCCGTCGGCCGCGGCGGGCCGGGTCGCTGCATTCGCTTCGGATCAGGGGGCGGCGGTCATGCCGGCACTATATTTTCAGACCATGCAGACCAGTCCGGCATTGACGGCGCAAATGGCACAAGCGAAGCAAACCGCTCAGCCTGTTGGGGCGGAGCCAATGACGGCCCCGTTGTCTGCTGAAGCCGTCTCAAGTACGGTATATGCAGTGTTGGCGGCGGCGCAGATGCAGCCGGTTACGGATGCCGCCGTGTCGTCGGAAGGTTTATCCGGCGCGATGGTAACAGGCCTGCCGGCTGGCGGCGGGCAGTTTTTTTCCCGTATAAATGATGCTTCCGCTGATGCACGTGCCCCTGTAGATGGTCCGGATATCGAGCATAGTGGATTGCCGCTTTATGGGCTGACGCTCACGCAGCTTGTGACCACCTCCGGCTATGTCGCCGGCTTTCACCCTGCCGCCACAGCTGGTGGCGAGGCCATGATGCTGCTGGCCGGTCAAGCCGATTCCTCCGGCCCTAACAGTTCTGCCGGCCCCGCCAGCCCGGCGTTTCAGCAGATGCTGGCCCAGCTAGCCGGCGGCGACGCGCCCGAGTTGCCGGCTGATCTGGATGGCTGGGTCGAGCGGCTGGTCAGTCAGATGCAACAGGGCACGGCCACGCCACAAGCTAATGCGGCGGCGTCAAGTGGCGCCGTATCGCCGTTTTCAGCGGATAACGGGCCGGGAAGCGCCGGCGGCCCCACCGTGTTTCAGCTGACATCGCAGACATTTATGGCGGCCGCGCCGTCGCCGCTGTTAAACCCGCTGGCGTCGCAAGCCCCGGGTATGCTGGATGCGGCGCTGAGGCCAGACGGGCAGTCGGCGGATGGCTGGCAGTTGACCGTTTCAGGTTCGACATCGGCGGCGCATTCCGCCTCGGCGCAACACAGCCAGGATCATCCGCTGTATTTGGTGAAATCTAACGCCACCGGGGCAGAGGCAAAAAATGCCGCCAGTGAGCAGGTGCAGGTGACGATCCGTCAGGCCTTCAGGCCGGGGATGGACCGTGTCACCATTCAGCTCGATCCGCCGGATCTGGGTCGGGTCGATGTACGCATCGAATTGAACGTGGATGGGCGCAATCAGGTGATTTTCTCCGCCGATAACCGCGATACGCTGGACTTGTTGCAGCGCGATGCCCGGCAGTTGGAACGGGCTTTGCAGGAAGCGGGTATAGATGCGGACAGTTCGGACATGGAGTTCACCTTGAATCAGCAATCAGACGGTCAGGATGAGCACAGCGAGCGGGAAGCGCATGCCGATCAGGCAATAGGCGGACCGACCGGCCTGTCAGCCGAGACGGACGCGGTGATTGATCCGCTAACGGGACGCTACACGATTACCTTAAGCGACGGCGTCGACATCAGAGTCTAAACAAAAGGATAGCAGTTATGGAAGTTCCCAGCACAGCCGAAACGCAACTTGATCTGATCAAGCAGAATGAAAACCCCTCCAAGTCGGAAATCGGGGAGCAGAAGCTGGCCGAGGATTTTGACAATTTCCTGCTGCTGCTGACCACGCAGCTGGAAAATCAGGATCCGACCGAGCCGCTTGATACCAATGAATTTACCAATCAGCTGGTGCAGTTCAGCATCGCCGAACAATCGGTGGCAACCAACCAGAATCTGGAAGAGCTGATCGCGGCGCAAAAAAGCAATCAGCTGAACTCGGCGGTGGAATATATCGGCCAGGCGGTAGACGCCAAAGGCAATGCCGGCCAGCTTTCCAACGGGTTTGCCTCGTTTGCTTATGAACTCGACACGCCCGCCGACAGTGTCAACATCGTGATCTCCGATGGTGCGGGCCGGGCCGTGTTCAGCGGCAGCGGTCCGACCTCTGCGGGTAAAAACCGTCTGGTGTGGGATGGCGTCAACAGCTTTAACAGCGCACAGGAGCCGGAAGGCACCTATTTCCTGAATGTCGTGGCCGAGACCGCCACCGGGCAGACCGTTGAATCAAACACCTTTACCACTGGCGTGGTCAGCAGCGCCCGCTTAAGCGGTGAAGAGGTGGTGCTGCAGGTGGCCGGCACGGATGTGAAGCTTTCCGATGTGGACAGTATTCGCGTGCCTGTTCAGTTCCAGGGTAATGGCGGCACCCCACCGGTTGATGGCGGCGGAGGCGATACGTCGGCCGATTTGGATGGAGATGATCCGTCGCAACAGCCAAATGAGGGTTAATCGCCTTGTGCAATAGAATAACGGGATAAACAGTCAGGTTACCAAAGGAGAGTCGTTATGAGTATATATGGTGCGTTATTTGGGGGCGTTTCGGGGTTAAAAGCGCAAAGCTCCAAGATTGGGGTCATCTCCGATAATATCGCCAACGTGAACACCGTCGGCTACAAAGAAAGTGAGGCGCTGTTCGAAACGCTCGTGGTCAACTCCACGACAACAGTATCCTACCAAACAGGCGGGGTGCGAGGCGAAAGCCGTATGAATGTCGACAGTCAGGGGCTGCTGCTGTCCACAGAAACGCCGACCGATATCGCCATTTCCGGCGCCGGATTTTTTACCGTCAACGCGGAGATTGATGGGGGCGGCCAGCCACTTTACACGCGCGCGGGCTCGTTCCGGCAAGATTCGCTGGGTAATTTTGTCAATTCCCAGGGGTTTTATCTGCAGGCCTGGCCGCTGGATCGCGAAGGGCGGTTGCCAGGCGAGCCGGGTAACCTGAACCAGGTCGCCGCCGCCAATTTGGACTCGCTGGAGACGGTTAATATTGAGGTGGCAAGCGGCATCGCCCAAGCGACGACGGAAGTGCAGCTGGGGGCCAATCTGGATGCCGGGCAATCGATTTTCCCGGGGCAGGCGGGCACGATTGATTTCACCGACACTAACAGCGTCAATTTCGGCCTGTCCGGTGATGGCATTATTGCGCCGGATGAGATTTCCACCACCGGTGGGCTGGGTAACGTCAATGACTTGATGCGCGGGGACCGATTTGAGGTGCTGACCGGTAACGGCCTGAATTATGAATATGAATATGGTGGCTTTACGCTGGGTCGCGAAGTCACATCCGGCAATGTCGGTGACGGATTTACCGACAATACGCGGTTATATCAGCCGGCTGCTGCGGCCGATGCCTCGATTGCCAACGGCGACAACTTTTTTGATCTGACCATTACCAACCACGGTCTGGTCGAAGGCAATCAGGTTACGCTGACCGGGTTTGATACGTTCGATCCGGATGGCGGCGGTCCGGCCGGCGTGGTCGATCCCAACATCAACTACACGCTGAATGCGTCGAATATTCAGGATCAAGATACCATCCGTATCTTTTACCCAACGGGGGTAGCTAACAGCACGGGTGGTGCGCTTGATATCGCCAACCCGGGTACGCCCTCGCAGGTCCTGTTCGATCCTTTTGCCGGTAATATTTTCGATGCCACCAACGAAAACGAGGCCTTTTTCGGCCAGGTGCAAGGCGGCACCAGCCGCTTTACCACAGCTGCGCTCAGCTTTACCATTACGCGCACCAGCGGCGACACCCATACGTTCACTTACAGCGACTCACCCAATGTGCTAGCCGGAGAGTTTAACAACCTGACCACGCTGGCTCAGGCGATTGACGAGGTGGTTGGCTTAACCGCGCGCATCGCCAATGGCCGCCTGGCGGTCGGCGCTGAAGACGCCAATGAAGGGATTACTTTCACCAATGGCAGCGACCCCAACACCACGGCATTTTCAAGCACGCAGGTGGGCATTGACTGGATCACTGAACTGGATCTGCAGGACATCACGGCTGGCAGTCGCCGTTTCAGCAATCTTAATGGCCTGGAAGCGCTGGTTGATGCGGATGAAGGGGTCAGCGCGCGGGTGGATAACCCGCTATCGCAGGCCTCCATGGAGTTAAACGTTGACGATCCGCTCGATACGATTCAGTTCCGTGATGTCGGACCGGCGCCGAGCGTCATTCCTTCCGGCGGGGCCGGGTTAACGGTGCCGGCTCCAACAGCCGGGACGGACTTAACGGTCAGCTTGGATCTGGGTGTTGACCCGCTGACGCTGGGCTATCAACTCGGCAGCCGGATCAATATTCAGAACCTGACCACGGACCCGACCGTGCTCACCGGCTTTTTACCGAATACGCCCGGTTTGGCGAGCGACGGCGCGAACAGCTTTAGCGGCTGGGAAGTGACCGGTCTGCCGGGCGGTAACATCGTCGAATTTACCATTCCCGGACAATATATCTCGGCCGCCGATGCTGCACTGGGCGGCGGTACTATCGCCGGTGACGATACCGGAACCGTGTCGCTGGTCGGTGAAGGCAACCAGGGCTCGCTGATCGCCGAACTCGGCCTGGTCGACCCGTTGAGCACCTCGACCACGGCGCTGAACTATCCGACGGCCGGGCCCCAGAATACCGGCGTATTAGGCCCGGCCTATAATGCGGCCGGCGGCCCGCCCGGCGGTAATATGGCTTCCGGAGACATTACGGCGCAATTTAGCCGAAATGTGCGGATTTTCGATGGGCTCGGTGCCGGGCATGACATCCGCTACAGCTTCATCAAAATCGATCAGAATGAGTGGGCGGTTGAAGTCCATGCCATTCCGCCGGACGAAGTGAGCTCGCCGTTACCGGATGGCCAGATTGCCGTGGGCACCATCAATTTTAATGGTGATGGCAGCTTGCGCAGTGTCAGTGCCGGCCTCAATCAGCCCATCGATATCGTCTGGACCAACGGCGCCGAGCCCAGTGAGGTCACTCTGGACTGGGGAACGGCGGGCTTCCCGTTCGGTACGCCGGATGTGGACCAGATCGGCGATACCGACGGGCTCAGCCAGTTTGATGCCGATTACAATGTCCGCTTCGCCAACCAGAATGGGGCGCCCGTCGGTGAGCTGGTTAGTGTGTCCATCGATGAAGACGGCTTTGTGATCGCGAGTTATACCAATGGCGAAACCCAGAGCCTGTATAAACTGCCGATTGCTGAGTTCACTAATCCCAACGGCTTGCGCGCCATCAGCGGCAACGTCTTCTCGGAGACGCGGGACTCCGGCACCGTGAACCTGCGGGAAGCCGGCACCAATGGTGTGGGTGACGTCGTCGGCGCGTCGCTGGAACAGTCAAATGTGGAGCTCTCCGAGCAGCTGACCGATATGATCGTGGCGCAGCGTTCCTATCAGTCGAATACGCGGGTCGTCAGCGTGACCGATGAGCTGCTGGAAGAGCTTAACCGGATATAACCGCGTCCGATTCGGACGGGTTACGTCGTCTAGCTCCTTGAAAGGCCCGGTTCCATCATGATGGTGGAGCCGGGTTTTTTTTCGCCGCGCGCTGCATGGATACCGACTAATATGACAGTGATGTGAAATATTGCGATGCGCTGCAAAATAGGCTTGTTATCATCGAATACTGTGTTAAGGCATCATTAGTAAGCGGTTTTGTTTCATCAACAATTGGTCGAATCAATACCGTTTGATGACATGCAGATTGAAAAAACACGGCAAAAATTCATTGTTTTGCCAGACTAACTAAGGTATCGCTGGTAGTTGAAGTCAGCAGAAAAACGGGATAGATCAGGATCCGTTGGCCCGCTATAGACAGTGTACCGGTAACGACAAAGGAAATCGCGACCATGGACTCCGAAAACGAATCCGATTTAGCCGAATTGATGAGTGATCCGGACTATCTGCGCCAGTCCTCCGCGCTAATCAATGAAGCCTTGCAAAAGGGGTTTGATGTGTTGCAGCTGGCAAATGGCGATATCGTGACCACTGGCACTAAAACCATCGTCTATCAATACAGCTGGGATGCCGAAAAAGGCAAACTTGCCAAGGTCAAACAACAAGACAAACGCGCACGCAAAACAAAAGAAGAAAAAATCGAAGAAAGCCTTGACGAATAACCCGCGTTTCGATAATTTGAAATCTCCCATCCCAGCAAAAAAGGCCTCTCCCCGGAGAGGCCTTTTTGTTTGTATGGGCAACTGGATTGGTGACGGCTTCACTCCATCAAAGGCGCGCCGCATTCGGCATCGGGAATTAACGGATAATCGCGGCTGTTAAAAAGCTGATAGTGCCACCATTCATTGCGAAAGAAATCCCAACCGGCGGTGATCATAATGCCCATCAGCAAAAACCGATTACGCTGCGCCGCCGCGCTGATCTCGGCATTGCCGTGATGCGAGCGCGGTGTAAACGCATCGAATCCGGTTCCCATATCCAGCTCGCTGCCGACGCCATCGACCAGGGTGAGATCCACCGCCACGCCGCGCGAATGCGGCGAACCGCGCTCGGGATGCGCCAGAAACTCCGGATCCGGCGTATGACGCCACAATGCCCACTGCGCCTCCGGCGGGCGGTAAGCATCAAACAGCTTGAGGTGCAGCCCCTGAATGGCGGCCAGCCGGATTGCTTCACGCAGCTTCTTTGCGGCTTCCGGATGCAACAGGCAATTGGCGGCGGCATAAACCGGCGCGCCGGTGAAATTATTGGCCGTGGCATAGCGCAGATCGAGCACGACGTCGTATTCAGGCGGTAAAATATTGACGAGTTTCGGCATAAGCCTTTCCTTTGTAATGCCCGTTGAGACTAATCCTCTATGTCCTGTTTGACAACCGCCTCGCAGGCCTGCGTCAGCTCCTTGCGTGAGGCGAAGCGCGCCAGGGTGAGCGGTTCGTGGAATCGTACCGACACATCAATGCGGCGCGCCGATAATACCCGCATCAAATGCGGCATAAGGGCGAGCTCGTCAATCCAGGCGATGGCGCGCCGTCCCGCTGCATCCAGCGCCTGCCCGTTGCGATGCGTATAACGCAGGGAGGCCGGTTGCACCTTAAGCCCGGGTTCCGCCTCAGCGAGGCTTAAAAAGCTGCTTTTAAACGGTTTGAGCCGGTGGCCGTCATCAGTGGTGCCCTCGGGGAACAGGCATATCACACGGCCGTTTTGCAGCGCCCGGTGAATCGCCTGCCGTGTGGCGGGCAATTTACTCGGCTTACGTTCAACGAATACGCAGCCTGATAACACGCAGCACAGATTGACCAGCGGCCAGGCCTTGATGTCGTTTTTGGGGGTAAAGCTGAGCGGCGCGGCGGCGCCGAGGGCGAAAATATCGAGATAGCTCGTGTGATTGCTGACCAGCAGGAGCGGGCGGTGTGTATCGAGCCGACCATGCACCCGCACGCGCATGCCTATAATTGCGCACAGGCAACGAAACACCCAGCGCACATACGCCTGCCGCCAGCGCTCCGGTGCGCCAACATAAAGCAGCGTGCCGGGAATGGTCGCCGCCAGCACGAACACGACCATAATCAGGAATCGGCTCACTGCTCGCATGGCATTATGCATAATCGATCAGCGACGATAAGTCATCAACGGGTTGCCGGCAGACTATGATTCCTCACCCGCCTGGCCGTAGCGATGGAAGTATTTATCCGTTAATTTTTCGGTTTCCACGACAATGGCCACATCGGTGGTATTATATGCGGCATCGACAACCGCACCGTCACCGATCACGCCGTTAAGCCGCAAATAGCCTTTAATCAGCGGCGGAATCTCGCGCAGCGCCGCACGCGCATCCACGTCCTCGCGTGCGATACGCTCCATGGTGACATAATGCTCGGGCAGGGCTTTGAGGCGCACCGATTCGGGGGCGAGATGGTGATAATATAAATAGGATAACGCCAGCGCGTGCCGGTCCGGATCGGCCCCGGTGAAGCTGGCGCAGCCAAACATCAGCTTGATCTGGTGCAAGGCGACATAGGCGCCGATGCCGCGCCATAACAGCGTCATCACCGCACGGTTGCGATACGCGGCATCTACACAGGAGCGCCCCAATTCCAGCAGCTCGCCGGGGTAATCCCGCAGCGCCGAGATATCATATTCGCTTTCCGTGTAAAAATGCCCCATTTGCTGCATCGGCTCACGCCGTAGCAGACGATACGTGCCGACGATCGCCGCCGCCCCCTGTTTTTCGTTATCGATCACTAGCAAGTGATCGCACACCTCATCGAACGCGTCGAAGTCACGCTCAGCCGCCTGAATCTCGGGCGAGGCGCTGCCGCCCATCTCTCGGCAGAAAATACGGTAGCGAAGTTGTTGCGAAGCAGTGATTTCGGATGCGTCCTGCGCCAGGCGAACACAAAGGTGGCCGGCGGAGATGGATGGAAACGTTGATGACACCATATACCCGCTTATTTATCATCAAGCGGAACGCAATACAACTCCAGTCGATGATCAACCAGTTTGTAGCCTAGGTTGCGGGCCACTTCTTCCTGTAATGTTTCGATTTGTTCGTTGGTGAACTCAATGACATCGCCCGAGCGCAGATCAATCAGGTGATCGTGGTGTTCTTCGGTGGCCTCTTCATAGCGCGCGCGGCCGTCTCCGAAATCGTGCTTTTCGATGATACCGGCCTCCTCAAACAGGCGCACGGTGCGATAGACCGTGGCGATGCTGATTTTGGAATCAATCCTGGAGGCGCGCTGATAGAGCTGCTCTACATCCGGGTGATCTTCTGCCTCCGACAGGACGCGCGCAATGATGCGGCGTTGCTCGGTCATTTTCAGGCCTTTATCAACGCATTTTTGCTCAAGCGTCATGATAGACTCCCTTGAAGGTTCATCCAAGTGCTCACACGCTAGCGTTTACGGCCGGTAAAGGCAACGGCAAAGCGAACAGGGATAAGAAAAGGGCGCGGTGCGGTCAGACCGTTTTGGCTGAGCCCTTACTAACGGATTCAACGACCTTGGGAGTTGCGGGTGCTGTCTGTGGTTCAGTCACCGGCTCGGGGGCGGCATGCTGATATTGCGTGTTTAGTTTCTGGGCGTTTTCACTTAAATATGTACAGGCTTCCTCTACCGCGTTGATGGCAAACTGTGTTTCAAGCGGGACAGGCGGTGAGTGTTCGCCACCGGAGAGTGCATTGAATTCTGCCAGGGTAAGTAGTTGCGTGCCGTCCTCGTAAGCCATGATGGGTACCTGTGTTTTTGCTATATTCAAAATACTATACCAAAGCTGGCGGCGCGCGAATGTGACGATTTGATGAAGATCTGGCCCTGGCAACCCGGCGGGTGACACTTTTCCATTGAAACAGCGGCAAAAATCGCTACAAGCTTGCCCTCTAACACGTACTGTCAGAACGCACAGGACAAGATATGCCATTAAAAAATATGCCATTATGAGTCGGTCGTTTCAGGATATTATCGTCACGCTACAGCAATACTGGTCGAGCCATGGCTGTGTCATTGTGCAACCCTATGACGGGGAGATGGGCGCGGGTACCTTCCACCCGGCGACTACGCTGCGGGCGCTGGGTCCGGAGCCATGGAGCTGCGCCTATGTCCAGCCCTGCCGCCGCCCTGCCGACGGACGCTATGGCGAAAACCCCAACCGCCTGCAGCATTATTATCAGTTTCAGGTGATTCTCAAGCCTTCGCCGGATGCTATTCAGGCGCTGTATCTCGAATCGCTGAAGGCGCTGGGCATCGACCCCGCCTGCCACGATATCCGCTTTGTGGAAGATGACTGGGAAAGCCCGACGCTGGGCGCCTGGGGGCTGGGCTGGGAAGTCTGGTGCGACGGCATGGAAATCACCCAGTTTACCTATTTTCAGCAGGTGGGCGGCATCGAATGCCGGCCGGTCTCCGGTGAGCTGACCTATGGCCTGGAGCGGCTGGCGATGTATATTCAGGGGGTGGAAAATGTCTATGATCTGGGCTGGAATTACGCCAACACCGGCGGACAGGGCAACCAAGCCAAGCCGCATCCGCACAGCTCCCTCCCATCGCCTTTCGTGCCGGTAAGCTATCGCGAGGTGTTTCATCGCAACGAGGTGGAATTCTCTGGCTATAATCTGGAGCATGCCGACAGCGAGCTGTTGTTGCGCCACTTCAATGACGCCGAAAGCGAGTGCATGCGCCTACTGGAACACGGGCTGACCCTGCCGGCATATGACCAGTGCATTAAAGCCAGCCATGCCTTTAACCTGCTCGATGCGCGCGGGGTGATCGGCGTCACCGAACGTGCGTCCTATATTGCCCGGGTCAGGACGCTGGCCAAGGCGTGTTGCGAAGCGTATATCACAGAATATGATCACAGTGCAGAATTCAGAGTTCAGTAATGCAGTTAACCTTGTTAAAATCCAAAATCCACCGCGCCACCGTGACCGATAGCCACCTGCATTACGAGGGCTCGATCACGCTGCCGCGCGATCTGATGGATCTGGCCAACCTGCTGCGTTACGAACAGGTGGATATTTTAAATGTCAGCAACGGCGCGCGCTTTACCACCTACATTATCGAGTATCCGCCTGGCTCGCAAGCGGTGACGATTAACGGCCCGGCGGCGCGTCAGGTGCAGGTGGGCGATCGTATTATCGTCTGCGCGTATGCCAGCATGAGCGAGGATGAGGCCCGCCTTTGGCAGCCGACGGTATTACAGATGAATGCGGATAATAGCGTGAAAGGGTAGGCATCGGGCAACAGGCATCAGTTTGCTCCTGCTCCCTGATGCCTTCCCCCTGATGCCTGAGACATTATGCCAGACTTATTACTCGAACTGTTTTCCGAAGAAATTCCGGCGCGGATGCAGCCGGCCGCCGCCAGGCAGCTGCACACGCGCATGGAGGAGGGGCTCAGCGCGTTGCGGCTGGAACATGCCGGCATGCAGCCGTTTGTCTGCCCGCGGCATTTATCCATTATCGTGCGCGGTCTGCCTGAGCGCCAGCCGGATCGCACCATTGAGCGCAAGGGGCCGAAAGTCTCCGCGCCGCAGGCGGCGATTGACGGCTTTGTCAAATCCACCGGTATTCCCGCGGAACAGCTTGAAACCCGCACCGTGGGCAAGGACGCCTGTTACTTTGCCGTTATTGAGGAAGCCGGCAAATCGGCTGCTGACGCGCTCAAACCGATGATCGAACACCTGCTGCATGATTTTCACTGGCCGAAGGTCCAGCGCTGGGGCGATACGGATCTGCAATGGGTGCGACCGCTGCGGCATATCACCTGCCTGTTGGGAGAGCAGGTCATCCCGTTAGCATTCGGCCATCTGGAGGCCAGCAACATCACGTTTGGCCATCGCTTCTTGGCGCCGGATCAAATTGTGCTCACCGATCCCGGGCATTACGTGGAAAAGCTCGAAGATGCCTGCGTGCTGGTTGATCATACCCAGCGTCAGGCGTTGATCGAAAGTGAACTCAAGCGCCGCGCGCTGGATAATGACTATGAACTGGTGGAGGACGAAGCGCTGCTGGAGGAAGTCACCGGACTGGTCGAATGGCCGGTGATTCTCATGGGCGAGTTCGACGCGCGCTACCTTGAACTGCCGCCCGAAGTGCTGGTCAGTGAGATGCGGCATCACCAGAAATATTTCGCCCTGAAGAAGAAATCGGGGGACGGGGTGCAGGATTCGGGTGGGAAGGTGCAGGAATCCCGAAACCGGAATCCCGAATCCGTGCTGTCCAAGCATTTCCTTATCGTCTCAAATATGAAACCCCATGATAACGGTCAGGCGGTGGTGCATGGCAATGAGCGGGTGTTGCGCGCGCGGTTGGAAGATGGCCAGTTTTACTGGGATCAGGATCGCAACACGCCGCTGTCCGAATTTGCCCGGGCCACCTCGGGCATGATTTTCCATGCCGAGCTTGGCTCGATTCACGATAAATCTGAGCGTATCGCCGCCCTGTCGCCACTGCTGGCCGTTTTCGTGCCGCATGCCAACCTGACCAAGGTTGCCCGCGCCGGCGAGTTGTGCAAGGCTGATCTGGTCTCAGGCATGGTTGGCGAGTTTCCCGATCTGCAGGGCGTGATGGGCCGCTATTACGCGCAAAAGCAGCAGGAGGATCCGGAAGTCGCTGATGCCATCCGTGATCATTACCGGCCCGCCGGCGCCACCGATGCAGTGCCCGCCGCGCCGGTATCTATTACGGTGGCGATTGCCGATCGCATCGACAGCCTGGTCGGCCTGTTTGCCATCGGTGAAAAGCCGACCGGCTCCAAGGACCCCTACGCGCTGCGCCGCGCTGCGCTGGGTATCATCCGCATCATCCTTCATAACGGCCTGCGGCTGCCCTTGCGTATCCTGTTCGATAAAGCGGCGGCGCAATATCCGCGTGCGATCTTTAAGACCGCTAAAGACGATGTGGTGGTGCAATTGCTGCATTTCTTTGCCGACCGCCTGCGTGTCATCCTCAAGGACGAGGGCATCCGCCACGATATCATCCAGGCGGTGTTTGCCGACGGCGACGAAGACGATCTGGTGCTGATCGTGCGCAAGGCGCAGGCATTGAGCGGTTTTCTGGTCACCGAGGACGGCACCAATCTGCTTGCGGCCTATCGCAGGGCGGGTAACATATTGGCAGCCGAAGAGAAAAAGGATGATACCCGCTATGATGAGCGGCCGGATGCCGATCGCTTTGAGCTGGATGCCGAGGAGGCGCTGTATAGCGCGCTCGAAGCGGTTGCCAAGCCGGTGGAAAAGGCGTTAAAAGACGAACAGTATGAAACGGCGATGCGCGAATTATCGCATCTGCGGGCGGCGCTGGATCGCTATTTCGATGAGGTGCTGGTCAATGATGCTGACGCCGATATCCGCGCCAACCGGCTTTATACGCTGAATCTCATCCGCACGCGCATGGATGAGGTGGTCGATTTTGGTGTGATTGAAGGGTGATCAGGTTTCTTGTATCAGGCTTCGGGATTCAGGGCGTTTTCTCTGAAACCTGAATCCTGAATCCGGAAACCTCTACAAGAGGTACATATGACAGCACTCGCTACAAAAGCGCAAGCCCAGCCCAAGTTCGTCTATTTATTCGGTGACGGCAAAGCCGAAGGCAGCGCCGCGATGAAAAACCTGCTCGGCGGCAAGGGTGCCAATCTGGCCGAGATGTCATCGCTAGGCCTGCCGGTGCCGCCGGGGATGACTATCACTACCGATGTCTGCGTTGCCTATTATCAAAACGGCAAGCAGTTGCCGGATAGCTTGCGCGAGCAGGTCGATGCTGCCATGCGCGAGATGGAACGGCTGGTCGGCACCCGCTTTGGGGAGGCGGCCAACCCGCTACTGGTCTCGGTGCGCTCGGGCGCGCGCGCCTCGATGCCGGGGATGATGGACACCATTTTGAATTTGGGTCTAAATGACGAAACTGTCGAGGGACTGGCCGCCAAAACGGACAATCCGCGCTTTGCCTATGATTCCTACCGCCGCTTCATCCAGATGTATGCCGATGTCGTCCTCGGCGTGGAGCACCATTTGTTTGAAGACCAGATTGAGCTGCTCAAGCAGGATCGGGATATCACACTGGATACCGAGCTCAGCGAAGCCGACCTGCGCTCGCTGGTGGCGAGCTTTCTCGAAATCGTCGAACAGGAAACCGGCGAGACGTTTCCGCAGGATGTCAACACGCAGCTGCTCGGGGCGATCCGCGCCGTGTTTAACAGCTGGATGAATCCGCGCGCCAACACCTATCGCAACTTGCACAATATCCCGGCCGAATGGGGGACGGCAGTTAATATTCAGGCGATGGTGTTTGGCAATATGGGCGAGGATTGCGCCACCGGCGTGGCGTTCACCCGCAACCCTTCCACCGGTGAAAAAAAGTTTTACGGGGAATATCTGGTCAACGCCCAGGGAGAGGACGTCGTCGCCGGGATTCGCACGCCCCAGCAGATCACCGTTGTCGGTAAGCAGGAGCAGGGCGCCGATTTGCCCGCGATGGAAGAGGTGATGCCCGATGTCTACCAACAGCTGGTGGATATTTATCACACGCTGGAACATCATTACCGCGATATGCAGGATATCGAGTTTACCGTGCAAAACCGCAAATTATGGATGCTGCAGACGCGCAACGGCAAACGCACCGCCCGCGCCGCGCTGCGCATCGCGGTGGACATGGTGGAAGAAGGCCTGATCAGCAAGGAAGAGGCTATAAGCCGGCTCGATCCGGCGGCGCTGGATCAGTTATTACATCCCACACTGGATCCGGATGCCAATACGGTGGTGATGACGCGCGGCCTGCCGGCGTCTCCCGGCGCCGCGTCCGGCCGGGTGGTGTTCTCGGCCGATGATGCCGAGGCGCAGTCGAAAACCGGTCCGGTGATATTGGTACGGCTCGAAACCAGTCCGGAAGATATCCATGGTATGCATGCGGCCAAAGGCATTCTCACCGCGCGCGGCGGGATGACAAGCCACGCCGCCGTGGTGGCGCGCGGTATGGGCAAATGCTGCGTTTCCGGCGCAGGTGAGCTGCGCATTGATTATCAGGCGCGGCAACTGACCATCGGTCAGCATGCCGTTAAAGAGGGCGAGATCATCACACTCAACGGCTCCACCGGTGAGGTCATGCTCGGCGAGGTGGCCACCATTCAGCCCGACCTGTCGGGGGATTTCGCTAAAATCATGCAATGGACCGACGGTGTGCGCACCGTATATGTGCGTGCCAACGCCGAGACCCCGCAGGATGCCGCAGCAGCGCGCCGCTTCGGAGCGGAAGGCATCGGCCTGTGCCGTACCGAGCATATGTTCTTCGAGGCCGAACGGATTATCGCCATGCGCGCGATGATTGTCGCCGACAGTCAGTCCGCGCGCGAGCAGGCGCTGGCCCGGTTGCTGCCCATGCAACGCCAGGATTTCCAGGCGATTTTCGAAGCCATGCGCGGCCTGCCGGTGACCATCCGCCTGCTGGACCCGCCGCTGCACGAGTTTCTGCCGCACAGCGAGAGCGAAATGCAGGAAGTCGCCGAGGCAGCGGGCGTGGCCGTTTCGGAAGTCAAGGCGCGCGCCGCACAACTGCACGAGGCAAACCCCATGCTTGGCCATCGCGGCTGCCGCCTGGGCATCTCCTATCCGGAAATTTATGCCATGCAGGCCCGCGCCATCTTTGAAGCGGCCTGCTCTGTCGCACAAGTTGGCGAGAGGGATAAGGCATCCGGAATCGGTAACGAGGCGAGTGCTGCGATACCCGATGCCAGCTGTCCGATGCCTGAGATCATGATTCCGCTGGTGATGAATCCGAACGAACTGGTGATACTGAAACAACTGGTCGATGACACAGCGGAAGCGGTGTTTACAGCAACCGGGACGCGGGTGCCGTATCTGGTCGGCACCATGATCGAACTGCCGCGCGCCGCTTTGCGTGCCGGTGATATTGCCCGGCAGGCGCAGTTTTTCAGCTTCGGCACGAACGATCTCACCCAGACTACGCTGGGTATCAGCCGCGACGATGCCGCCTCGTTCCTGGAATCGTATAAGCGCAAGGGGATTATTGAAACCGATCCGTTCGTCACGCTCGATCAGGAGGGGGTCGGCGAACTCGTCAGGCTCGCCGCCGAGCGCGGCCGCGCCACCCGAGCCGACCTCAAGCTTGGCATTTGCGGTGAACACGGCGGCGACCCCGCCTCTATCCGCTTTTGCCACACACTGGGGCTGGATTATGTTTCCTGCTCGCCCTACCGCGTGCCCATCGCCCGCCTGGCCGCCGCTCAGGCGGCGCTGAGTGATGCGTAGGCTATCCACAGGCCGGCGCGCTGAATTCACCGGTCTGCGGCCTGCTTGCCGAGGCAGTGGCTTCGGCGGATAATGCCGCTTCACTATCCCCGACGGCGCAATCGCTGAGCGATATTCAGGCTATTATCGATCGGCTGGCTGCGGCGCAGGAGCCCTCAGCACTGGCGGCGTAAGGGCGTGCGTCTGCCTGGTGCAAGTGCCGGCCGCCTGCTATCGCCGCGCCGCCATGCTTGACTTCTGCGCCCCTAGTCCCTATTCCCTAATGCCTGATTCTTTGTAATTGCGGACAGGTGGCCGAGCGGTCGAAGGCGTCGGTCTCGAAAACCGATATACGGGCAACCGTATCGTGGGTTCGAATCCCACCCTGTCCGCCACGAAAAAGCCCGGCCTTGCGCCGGGTTTTTTCGTGGTGAGTGGATGGCAGGTGAGAACGCACCGGTTCGACAATTTTTCAGGAAGAAAAATTGGACGTCGAGCAACGCGAGACGCCCGAAGGGCGAGGGGCTAGAAAGCCCCGAGTCTATCCCACCCTGTCCGCCA
>CAZMBI010000003.1:0-143643 GCA_964564675.1 uncultured Azospirillaceae bacterium | reverse complement strand
AAACGCTAAATACGATTACACCCCCTCAATGGCATAAGAATACCCTCCTCATGCCAAACATTGTGTAACCCATGCTCCGGTATAAGCTATAGCCTGTGTGTGTCCAGAATGGACCGTTATTTAATGGCGGTCCCGACAGGATTCGAACCTGTGGCCTCTGCCTTCGGAGGGCAGCGCTCTATCCAGCTGAGCTACGGGACCGCGACGCATAATGCGCGCGCACCATAGCCCGACTCGCAGCGGATGAAAAGGGCTTTTCACCGCGCCGGGCGGGACGCTCAACCCGAGGTGCTCAGGCAATGACGGGGGCGGCTTCGGTACGGCGGCCCAGACGGCGTAGCTCGTTGAGGCCGACCTGAAAGCCTTGCGCCAATTGCTGCGGCGTGAGGGCAGCGCCCATGCTAACCGTACTACCCGGCGCAAAGGGCTGCCGGCGCTTTTCTTCGGGGCGGGGCGAGCGCTCATCCGGGCTGTGGCCGTCCGCTAACCGCGCGGGCGGGGACGGCGCGCCAAGCTGGTCACCGTTGGGCCATAAACGCTCGGCCCAGCGGGACGGTTCAGGCCGGGCCGGTTTATCCATCAGTTCAATGTCCGAGATAGGCTGATATTGCAGCTTTTTCGGGTCAAATAACTGTATCTGGCGGGTATCAAGATCATACACGGCAGGCACCAGCGTAATGCCTTTTTCGTCAAGGAACTCGCCTACCGGCCTGGACTGCCCGTCAACCGTGATCGAACGCTGCATCAGCCGCATCGCCGAGACCACCGGCATGAGATATTCGACCACGCGGGCGATCTCCTCGACGCTGGCGCCGTTGGCGTGCGCGTCGCGGACAGCCTTTTCGAGGCGTTCGTCGGTTTGCAACTGCACCCAGCCGGTGACGTCGTTTTGTTGTGGATTCGCTTCATTCAGGATCGCATGCACCAACCCCTTGACCCCGCCGCAGTTGGTATGGCCCATGATGGTCAGCGCCTTGACATTATCGAACGTCGTCAACGGATAATTCAAAAAAGCCTGCAGGCTGGGATCCTCGGTTCCTTCCGGGGCGACAAACCCGCCGATGTTGCGGTGAGAAAAGAGGCTGCCCGGCTCGGCGTTTAAAATCAGATCCGGCGGCACGCGCGAATCAGCGCAGGAAATCACCAGCAGGCGCGGATCCTGCCCGGCGGCCAGATTGTCCGGATTGCTGCGTAAAAACGCCTCGTGGCCGCGGAATAAATCAAAGATTTCAGATTGCATTTCACCATCATACGCAAACATGATGACGAAATTGTGTCAATCAGGGGGCAAATCGCGGATAATTTGTAGCTTTGTTACCTGGAACGGGGGTGATCGCGGCGAGCGATCCGATAAGAAACGGTGCTACGCCGCGCGGGTGAGATCGCGGAAGATGTCTTCCAGATCGGCGTCGTGCGTGGTGAGGTCGGTAATGGTATAGCCGGCGTCTCTCAGGTCGTTGATGATGGACTCAAACGACACCTTGCTCGGCTGATATTTGACGATGAGCTTACCGTCTTTAAGGCTGGGCTGCCAGTCCGCCAGACGCCGGGGCACGCGTTCCATTGGCCGGTCAAACGTCACCACCAGTTCTTTACTGTCCACCTCGCGCATCAGCGCATCCTTGCGGTCGCGCGCGATAATATCGCCGTGATTGATAATGGCGATCTCGTCGCACAGCTCCTCGGCTTCCTCCAGATAATGCGTGGTCAGCAAAATGGTGGTGCCGGCTTCGTTAAGCCGGCGTACATACTCCCACAGCTGCGTACGCAGCTCGACATCGACCCCGGCGGTAGGCTCATCGAGAATCAGCACCGGCGGTGAATGCACCAGCGCCTTGCCGATCAGCAGGCGACGGCGCATGCCGCCCGATAAACGGCGGGCGTTAATATCGGCCTTGTCCGCAAGCCCCATGGCGTCGATAATTTCCTGCGTACGGCGCCGCTGCGCTGGAATGCCGTAATAACCGGCGGTGATATCAAGCGCCTGACGCACGGTGAAAAATGTATCGAGCACCAGCTCCTGCGGCACTACACCGATCGACAAGCGGGCCGCGCGCGGCTGGCGATCGATATCGTGCCCGTAAATGGCGACGATGCCGGCGGATTTGATGGTCAGCCCGGCGAGAATATTGATTAACGTCGACTTCCCCGCTCCGTTCGGCCCCAGCAAGCCAAAAAATGAACCGCGCGGCACCTCCAGATCGACCCCGTTGAGGGCGATCTTTTCCGCATTGCCCTTGCGGTCACGATAGGTCTTGTGCAGCTGGTTGATGGCAATGGCGGGGGGTGTCATAAAACATTATATGGGCCGACGCGCGTGCTTATCAAGAAGCAACGGCTGTTCTGCTTGACGCGGACGTGCTTCCTGCCTACCGATGGGCTGCTAAGACGATACCATGCTTAGGAAGGCCCTATGACCCGCTCGCTGCGTTTTATCGCCTGCATCTGTTTCGTGCTCTCCGGCATGGCCTCGGTCAGCTATCAGACCATCTGGCTGCGCGAGGCGATGACGTATTTCGGCGTGATCACGCCGGTGATCTCCACCGTGTTGTCGGTCTTCATGCTCGGCCTGGCGGTCGGCACGCTGGCCTTCGGTGCATTTGCACGGCGGTTGAGCCCGCAGGCGGCGGTAATGGGCTATATCATCGTGGAAGTGGCGATTGCCGCGCTCGCCAACCTGGTGCCGTTTGCCTTTGAAGGCGGCTATCAGGCGCTGCTTGGTGTCGGCTCGCAGGCCTCAGGTGATTACCTGTTGGCCTCCTGGGCCATTATGACCGCCATTTTATTGCCGGTATGCACGTTAATCGGGGCAACCCTGCCGTTGATCATGCGCTTTCTCGAAGCGCACGCCGCCGATGAACGCAATTTCGGCTTTTTATATTTCGCCAATCTGATCGGCGCGTTGATCGGCTGCGGCGCACCGCTATTATTTATCGAACTGTGGGGCTTTTCCGGCGCGCTACAGCTAACCGCCGCGGCCAATATTGCGGTGGCGATCATCGCCGCGGTGTGGCTGCTGCGTCCCAAACCGGCCGCCGCCGAAGCCGGGAAAACGGCGCAAACCACATCCGTCGCCGCGCCCGCTCTGCCGCGTTCGGTGCGTTTTATCCTCTTTGTCACCGGTTTTGTCGCGCTGGGCAGCGAAGTGGTTTGGATCCGCGCCTACACCCCGGCGCTGAGCACGACGGTATACGCTTTTGCCTGTATTCTGGCGATTTACCTGGCAAGCAGCTTCGCCGGCACCTGGCTGTATCTGCGTGCCGGTGAACGGGTGGCCCGCCGCGCCAATCACTGGGCTTTCGTGATGCCCGCTGCCGCGCTGCTGCCAATTCTGGGCAGTTCCCTGCCGGCACTTGAGACCATCCAGTGGGTGGGGCTGGTGGCGATGATTCCAGTGTGTATCTGTTTCGGCTTTATCACGCCGCGGCTGATCGATACCAACTGCCATAACCAGCCGCGCGCCACCGCCATCGCCTACGGATACAATTTCGCCGGCTGTATTCTGGGGCCGCTGTTTACGACCTATGCGCTGTTCCCGGCGGTGGGGCTTAAAGGCTCGCTTATTTTTTATGCCCTGCTGTTACTGCCGGCCGCCTGGTTCTTGCTGCCCCGACGCGTGACGGTGGGCAAATCCTGGGCGGCCTTTGCGGTGGCGCTGCTGATTGTCTGGCTGGTGCCCAGCATTGAGGACGATATCCGCGAACGCGGCCGGCTGGAGCGCGACCATGTCGGCTATGTCGGTGCCACCGGTGAGGGCATGGACAAATTGTTGACCCTCAACGGCATCGGGATGACCTATCTGACCACCATCACCAAGAACATGACACACCTGCCCGTGGCCCATCACGGCGAGGCCAGATCGGCACTGGTGGTGTGTTTCGGCATGGGTACCACAGTGCGTTCACTGACCCGCTGGCCGCAGTTGGAGACGATCCACTCGGTGGAGCTCAGCGAAGGCGTGACCGAACTCATGCCGTATTTTCATGCGGATGCTAAAGCCGTGCTGAATGACCCGCGCGTGGAGATCATCATCGATGACGGCAGGCGCTATCTCAACCGCACGGACCACCGCTATGACGTGATCACCATCGATCCGCCGCCGCCGATCCGCACCGCCGGCAGCGGCCTGCTTTATGCCGATGAATTTATCCGCCTGCTGCAAAGCCGGCTCAATCAGGGCGGCGTGCTCGCCCACTGGCTGCCCGCTGGCGATGCGCTGCTCACCCATGCCGTGGTCAACGCCATCAAGCGCCATTTCAAGCATGTGGTGGTGCTCGATTCGATCGAGAACTGGGGACTGCACATTCTCGCCTCCGACACGCCGATCGACCGGCTGGATGCCACGTCGTATCTGGCGGGACTGCCGGACCTGGTAAAGGCGGATCTGCGTGAATGGGAGGGCAACACCCCCCTGCCCGAGATCGCCGCGCAATCGCTGGATCGCATTGATTTAAGCGAGGTGCTGATGGCGGACAAACAGCAGATTTATATCTCCGACGACCGGCTATATAACGAGTTTTTCCGCCTGCGCCGCAGCGGTATCCTGACCTATTAACCCGCGTCGTGATAGGGATTCTTGCCGCGCCGCGTCAGCAGCCGGATGGGCACGCCCGGCAGGTCGAACGCCTCGCGCAGGCCGTTGATCAGGTAACGCTTATAGGTCTCCGGCACCCGGCGATTGGTAAACAGGGTAAACGTCGGCGGGCGGTTTTTCGCCTGGGTGATGTATTTGATCTTGAGCCGTTTACCATCCACCAGCGGCGGCGTATGCGCCGCCAGCGCCGCTTCCAGCCAGCGGTTGAGCGCCGCCGTGCCAACATGCCGGTTCCACACCGCATGCGCCTGCAGGCAGGCGGCAATTACCAGATCGATCGCCTTGCCGCGCTCGGCGGACAGCGCCACAATCGGCACGTCGCGCATATACGGCATGTGATGATGGCACTGGTGACGAATCTCCTCCAGCAGGGCGCCGCGCTCGCCGGGGGGGATGAGATCCCACTTATTCAGCGCCAGTACGCAGGCGCGACCTTCCTCGGCGATGAGTGCGGCGATCTGATGATCCTGCTTTTCCAGGGACTGGGTGGCATCCATCATCAGCACCACCACATGCGCGAACTGAATGGCGCGGCGTGTGTCGTTGACTGCCATCACCTCGAGCTTATCCTCCACCACCCGTGATTTTTTACGCATCCCCGCGGTGTCGACCAGTTTGAGGGAATGACCCGACCAGGCAAAGGGGATGGCGATGGCATCGCGCGTAATACCCGCTTCCGGGCCGGTGAGCACGCGGTCTTCCCCAAGCAGCCGGTTGATGAAAGTCGATTTGCCGACATTGGGCCGGCCGACGACGGCGATACTGATGGGTGCACTGAGCGGTTCTTCCGCTGCTGCAGGCTCATCGCGCCCGCCCGCCGCATCCGTAACGGGCGGAGACAGGTCGGCGGCGCTGGATTCCATATGCTGCACCAGCGCATCATATAGCCCGCCCATACCTTCGCCGTGCTCGGCGGAGACCGGCACGATGGTATCAAACCCCAGCGCATAGGCTTCCGAAGCCCCTTGTATGCCGCGGCCTTCCGCCTTATTAACCGCCAGAATCACCGGCTTGCCGCTTTCGCGCACCAGCCCGGCGAAATGCTGGTCCGCCGGCAGCAGGCCGGCACGGGCGTCGATCATCATCAGGATGATATCGGCCGCCTCGATGGCCGCCAGCGTCTGCGCCGTCATGCGCGCCGACAGGCTGTCTTCCTCGGCCTCTTCGAGCCCGGCGGTATCAATCAGCGTGAAAGCGAGATCGGCGATGGCGGCTTCCCCCTCGCGGCGGTCACGGGTGACACCCGGGGTATCGGCCACCAGCGCATGGCGCGTGCCGGTGAGGCGGTTGAACAGGGTCGATTTGCCAACATTGGGCCGGCCGATGATGGCCACAGTGGGCGTGTGCCCTTCCCACCCTGGCACCGGCGCTGAATCGGCCGGCACCCTACGGTTTTCCCGCTCCGTCTTTTGCGGTTTTTGTGAACGCGGTGAACGTCTGGCTGTTGCTGCTTGATTCTTTTTCCCTGGCATGACGCGCCTCGTTGCTAGCGCAGGACGTGCAGGGTGGCATCACGGGTGAGCAGATACATGGCGCCGCTGGCCACCACCGGATCGGTGGCCAGCGCGTCGGGTATCTCCACCACCTGTTGCAGGCTGCCGTCTTGCACCGAAAACAGCATCAACTCCCCGTCATGGGTCGCCACTACGACCTGACCGTTAATAACCATCGGGCCGGTCAGGCCCGGCGGGGTGTCGTCTTCTTCCTGCGCGCGCAGATCGGTGGCCCATTTGATGCGGCCGTCGCGGCGATGCACCGCCAGTAACTGACGGTCCGAGGTGATCACGAACAAATAATCGCTGGCCACCCAGGGCGTCAGGTGGCCGCTGATTTCCAGATCCCACAGTCCACGACCGTTAGAAAGCAGATTGGCCACCATCAGGCCACTGTTGCTCAGGCCGTAGACCACATTACCCTTGATGACCGGCGTGGCGTCGATACCGGTCAGGGCGGCCGTGGCCGACGTGCGGCGATTGACGATCAGCGTATCCGACCATAAAGGCGAGCCGTCCTCGGCGCGCAGCGCATACAGCTCGCCGGAAGTATAAGCCGCCATCACGATCCCGTTAGCCACGGAAGGCGAGACCGTTCCCAGATACAACGCCTGTTCCTTGATGCCGCGATGGCTCCACAGCGGCGTGCCGGTGGCCGCATCATGCGCCAGCAGCTGGTTATCAATCGTCACCGCGAATACGCGCTCTTTTTCCAGCACCGGCGCGGCGCGAATCGGCACGTCCATCTGCTGTTTCCACAACAGGGCGCCGTCGGAAGCCGCCAGTGCGAGCAACACGCCGCGCCCTGTGGTCACATAGAGCCGGCCGTCGCCATAAGCCAGCCCACCGCCGGTGACGTCTTCTTCTTCCGGCGTGGTGGCAGCCTGCGACTGCCACAAAACGGTATCCGGCGCCTGCACTTCGTGGGCGCTGATATGGCCGTGGGCATCCATGGCAAACAGCCTGCCATCGGCGATCACCGGCTGCGTGGCCAGCACTGTTTCCCACTCCTCGCCTTCACCGACGGTGACGCGTTCGGCCACCGTAAAATCGCTGACCGCCAGGTTTTCATAACCGGCCAGTTGCACGGCGCCGTCGAACCGCCAGTCGGCATTGGTCTCCGCCGGCAACAGCTCAATCTGCGCCGCCGCCAGATCACTGTCCGGCTCCAGCTTGCGGCGATATTCGAGCACAGCGATGCGATTACCCGGCAGCTTGACCTCCTGATCCGGCCGACCCATCCAGTCGGGCAGGTTAAATTCCTCGGCGGCGTTACAGGCCGAAAGCAGCGACAAGGCGGCCAGCCACCAGCCCTTATGGTTGCGTCTGATCATTTGATGAGTCCGTCGATGAGGCCGTATCTGGCCGTTGCGAATCGATATAGGCTTTCACATCCGCCAACCGCCGGCGTTGTTCGTCACTGGCATGCGTCTGCGGCAGGCTCGCCCTGGCGGCGGCCAGTTCCCCGGCGCGCAGATGCTGCATCACGGCCAGTTCCTGCAATACAGGCGCAAACGCACTGTCGGCCTGCTCGCGGCAATCGCGAAATCGCGCATCGGCCGGCGCGACCGTCAGCCCGTGCAGACATAACAGGCTGCGATAGGGTTCTTCCGCCTCGGGTAAGGCCTCGGCCAGGCGATCGGCGGCCTGTTCCGGCTGGCGACGTTTGGCCAGGGTTTTGGCTTCCCACAGCGCCGCCAGCACCGCATGCGCCGTGCCCTGTTCGCGGGCGTTGCGGAAATGCTCGATCGCCGCCTCGTATTGCCGGGCGTTAAACTGTTCGCGCCCGTCGGTTAAATGGCGGGTAGCAATTTGCTCGGCAGCCTCGTCGCGCATGCTGAGATACATTATTGCACCGCCGATAACGATCAGCGCGGCGAGCAGTCCGAAGATCAGGTTATGATAGCGCTTCCACAGGCCTGTCAGCCGCTCGCGCTGAACGGCTTCGTTGATTTCGCGAATTAAATCGTCACTCATCGGTTACTCCCACGGGCTACTCCCATTCAATGGTGCCGGGCGGCTTGCTGGTTACGTCATAGACGACGCGGTTGATCCCGCGCACCTCATTGATAATACGGCTGGCCGTGCGGCTCAAGAATTCATGCGTGAAGGGGTAGCTGTCGGCGGTCATGCCATCGGTGGAGGTCACCGCGCGCAGCGCGCAGACAAACTCATAGGTTCGGTTGTCGCCCATAACGCCCACGGTTTTCACCGGCAACAGCACGCTGAATGCCTGCCAGATTTCCTCATATAGCCCTGCTTTACGGATTTCCTCAAGATAGATGACGTCGGCCTGGCGCAGTATATCCAGCCGCTCGCGGGTGACTTCGCCGGGCACGCGGATGGCCAGCCCCGGGCCGGGGAAGGGATGGCGCCCCAGAAGTGCCGCGGAAACGCCGAGTTCTTTGCCCAGAGCGCGCACTTCGTCCTTGAACAATTCGCGCACCGGCTCGACCAGTTTCAGCCGCATGCGCTCGGGCAGTCCGCCGACATTGTGATGCGATTTGATGGTCACGCTCGGCCCGCCATGAAACGAGACCGACTCGATGACATCGGGATATAGCGTGCCCTGCGCGAGAAAATCGGCGCCGCCGGAGCGGGTGGCCTCCTGTTCGAAGACTTCGATAAACGTCTCGCCGATAATTTTGCGTTTACGCTCCGGGTCTTTCACGCCCTTTAAACGGTTGAGGAACAGGCGGCTGGCATCAACGTATAATAAGGGAATGTTGAGCACGTCTTTGAAGTAATGACGGACATCCTCCGGCTCGCCGGCACGCAGCACACCGGTATCAACGAATATACACAGCAACTGATCGCCCAGCGCCTGATGCAGCAACGTGGCCACCACCGTGGAATCCACCCCGCCGCTCACACCGCATAATACGCGCCCGTCACCGACCTGGCGCTGAATCAGCTCGATTTCCTCGCGGCGGAAGGCAGCCATCGTCCAGTCGCCGGCACACCCGCAGATAGCCAGGGCAAAACGCTGCAAAAGCGCCGACCCGTCCGGAGTGTGCACCACTTCGGGGTGGAACTGCACGCCGTAAAACCGCCGGGATTCATCGGCAATCGCTGCGTTGGGAGCATAATCGGTGCGCGCAATCACCTCGAAGCCGGGCGGCAGGCGGTCCACCCGGTCGCCGTGACTCATCCAGACCTGCGGCGTGGCACCGCCGGGCCAGACCGGGCCGAACAGGGTGCTGTCTTTAACCACTTCGATCGTGGCGCGGCCGAATTCACGCTGTTTGGCCCCGGCAACCGCACCGCCCAGCCGGTCGCACATCCACTGCATGCCGTAACAGATCCCCAGAACCGGCACGCCTAATTCGAAAACCGCAGCCGGCACGGTCGGCGAGAACTCGGTGCCCACCGAGGCCGGCCCGCCGGAGAGAATAATGCCTTTGGGCCCGAACTGGCGGATGGCGTCTTCGCTCACCGTGCACGGACGGATTTCGCAATAGACGCTGCACTCACGGATACGCCGCGCGATCAGTTGCGTGACCTGGGAACCGAAATCGATAATCAGAAGACGATCATGCTGCATGGGGTTGTAGATGGACCGTTTGTGGCAAAAATGTCAAACCCATTTCGTTTGCGTGCGACATTTATTAAAATAATGGCCGTAAATTTAATTTTTTGGGTGTATTTAGGATTCGCATTCAGGTATTGATGAACTAATAACTATTGACGCACATCGTCTTATTAAAAAAGGTACGCTTATGAAATGGGTTGGTATTGTCGTTGCCGTCGTGGCTGCAATCGTTGCCGCGTTCATGGTGCTTAAACTCTCCGGAGACAGTGAACAACAGGCCAAGCAAGTGCAGGTCAGTGAACAGGCAGAGTCTGAGGTTGATGCTGTCAATGTTTATGTTGCCGCGAATTATATTCCCATCGGCTCGGTAATCAAAGAAAATATGCTCACCGTTCAGCCCTGGCCCAATCACCTTCTGGTTGACGGTTTTGTGGTCGGCCCGGAGCAGGGACGCACCCTTGTCGGAAAAGTGGCGCGCGCCTCGTTCCAGGCGCTCGAACCCATTATGAGCAATAAAGTGGTGAATCCGGATGACCCAAATTACCTGGCGGGTGAGCTGCCCAAAGGGAAACGCGTGGTGACGGTTCGAACTGATGAAATCAGTGGTGTGGGTGGCTTTGTCTTTCCCGGCGATCGCGTCGACGTATTGATTAACCACCGGGTATTGAAAAAGGGTGTGAGCGCGCACGGCATCGAAACATTACCCGAGGATGAGGTGTATGAAACGGTGTCAGAGCGTTTGCTTGGTAATATTCGCGTGATGGCGGTCGATCAGCGAAGCACCGGGGGCGCGGATGAGGATAACGGCATAATTATCCCCAAGTCTGTTTCCTTGGAAGTGGACCCTGAAGATGCGCAACGCATTGCATTAGCTCGGCAATTAGGGCAGTTGTCGCTTTCACTGCGTTCTTTGAAAGATAAAGACAGCATGGAAACGGTTGCAATCACCCGTCAATCTGATTTATCTCAATTTGACGCTTCCGACATCATGAATCGTAGCGCCGATGCACCGGTTAAAATTGTACGTGGCGTGGAGCTTGAAACTTTAGAAATGGATCAAGTTGATCTAGTCAATGATAATGACTTCGAAACCGGCGAATATTAAATTCATGCCTTTTTTGGCACAGAGATGATGCAGGTAGATATGAACGTAGGTACGTGTATGCAGCGTTTTTTCTCTATGCCCGGGGCGCTTATTTGCCTTGCTTTGCTTTTGGCATTGAGTGTTCCCTCGCCAGTTAAGGCAGATGCCGGTAAATTTTACGTCCCGATCAACCGTTCGGAAGTGATCAACGCCTCCGTGCCACTGGGTGAGGTGATCGTTGCCAATCCCAATGTGGCCGATATCTACGTGCATGGAAAAGATAAAGTGTCGGTTATCGGCAAAGCCCTTGGCGAGACCACTGTGCGCCTGCTGGATGAACAAAACGGCCTGGTGCGCGAGCTGAACGTATTCGTTACATATGATCTGCCCGCCATCCGCAAGGCCCTGCATGAGTTTTTACCCTTTGAGGATATCGGGGTAAAAATGGTGAATACTAAAGTAGCTCTTGTTGGCGAGGCCTCAAGCACTCAGGCGGCACAGTCCGCGGTTGAAATCGCGACGCAGTTTGTTCTGCCGAGCCAGACTCCGGAAGATCTCGTGTCCTCAAGCGAACGCGAGCAGGCCCAGGAAAACACTAATGCTATCATCAATCTGATGCGGGTTACGTCCGGTCAGCAGGTAATGCTGCGCATCCGTGTCGGCGAAATCCAGCGCGGTACGCTGAAACAGCTTGGCATCGGGTTCGATGCTACCAAGGGTTCCGGCGATTTGCCTTTCCAGGTATTATCCAACGGAGGCATTGCCAATCCGCTGGCCTCGTTAACCGGTAGTTACATTAATGGTGCCAACAGCATTTCCGCGTCGATTGATGCGCTGGAGCGCGATAATCTCTTTAAGATTCTGGCTGAGCCGAATCTGGTCGCCCTTTCCGGCGAAGAAGCCGAATTTCTCGCCGGTGGCGAAGTGCCGATCCCCATCGCACAGGCCGATGATACGATTTCTGTGGAATACAAGCCCTTTGGGGTGTCCGTAAAATTTACCCCGTACGTGTTAAGCGAAAACCGTATCCGTATTCAGGTGCAACCTGAAGTCTCTGAACGTAACGACGGTGATGGGATTGCGCTGGGCAACAGTGGTGCCATAGTCCCCGCATTTGATGTGCGCCGCGCCAGCACCACCGTGGAATTAGCGCCGGGGGAAAGCTTTATGATTGCCGGCCTATTACAGGATTCGGTGCGCTCTGATATCAACCAGGTTCCCGGAATTAATGAAATTCCCATCCTCAGCTCGCTTTTCCGCAATACGACGTTTGATCGTGAAGAAACCGAGCTGGTACTGGCGGTAACGCCTTACATCGTGGATCCGTTGAAATCATCCGATGTCCGGCTGCCTACCGATGATTTTCGCCCGGCCAGTGTGATGGAATCCTTCTTTTACGGTGCGCTTGTTTCGCAACAACACGGTGAGCGTCGCCTTTCGCAAACTCCCAGTCTGGAAGGCCCGATCGGGTTTATGGTGGATTAGTTATGAAGTGCAAAACGTTAACTTTACTGAGCGTGGTATTCGGGTTGGCAGCGTGTGATACCATGCCGCCGGAAAGTTACTACAATCGCGGCCAACCGGAGAACCTGCTGGATGTCTCATCCGAAGTGGTCAATCTGCCGGTCTCCTCTCAACCCAGCATCCAGGAATTAACACGCTGGATTGAAAAAGATCAGCCCTCGCGCGCGGAACTTTATTGCGAGCCGGCCAGTGATAACTGCCAGCAAGCTCAGGATGTGCTGGATTTATACGGCGTCCCCACTCTGGTCATGCCCTCCGGGGATGAGCTGGTCTCTTTAGTTTACGAGCGTGTGCTGGCCCGTGATTGCGAAAACCGCTATATTGATAACAGCATCAACCCCTATAACTTGAATCATCCGACATTCGGCTGCTCGACTTCGGTCAACATGGTGCAGATGGTTACCGATAAACATCAATTTGTCAGGCCTAACCTGCGTGATCCGATGGACGCCCGCAAAGCCGTTCAAGCCTATCATAACTACCTACAGCCGCGGGAGATTGATGCCAACCCTGCAGGCATTCAGGATAGTCTCCTGGAAGAATCGCAAGTTGAATAACGCCGCCCGGCGCGTTATAGTCTGATACATGAAAGAAATAACATAGGTTCGCCCGTCTATGGATCAACAAAGTCCGGTTCTTACCATTATTTCTGATGAATCCGAGCGTTCCGTCGGTAATCAACTGGCTAATCTGCTTGGCTATTCATTTTCACACATTGTGATTGGTGATGGCCATGCTGCCGCTGAATACATCTCAGCTAATGAGGTCAATCCCGCTTATATATTGATGTTAATCGGCAACCGGCGAGAGTCGATTCTGGATGAGCTGGGTGCGCTGGCACAACATTGCGTGGCAGGCACTCAGGTTGTTATTGCCGGTGAAGTTAATGACATTCAGTTTTACCGCATGCTAATTGAGCGCGGTGTCACTGACTATTTCACCCTGCCGGTGAATGCCGAACAAGTTGCCCAGGCGCTCACCCGGCACGGCAAGACCACCCAGCCCGGCAGCAGTTCAATCATCTCGTTCGTGAGCGCCGCCGCCGGCGATGGTTCCAGTACAGTCGCGCTCAACGTAGGCTATTCCCTTGCCAAGGACTTTAATGCCAAAACCATCATCGTCGATATGGATTATCAGTTCGGCATGACGGCGAAAAATCTGGATTTGAGTTCGCCTTACGGCATCAAAGAACTGTTCGATCACCCCGATCGGGGCATTGATATGACGTTGGTTGAGAAAATGGTTGTGGGCTACAACAATAATCTTGATATTATCGCCGCGCCCAACGAATTGAAATTCATGCCCGATCTGCGTCCCGAAATCATCCGGGAATTGCTCTTTGCGCTACAGGAAAAATATCAGTTTGTAGTGCTTGATTTGCCGCATGTGTGGTCGCCGTGGGTGGCCTCTGCTTTTAACCATTCCGACGCCATTATGCTGGTGGCGCAACTCTGGCTAAAATCGGTCACGCACGCCTCCCGGCTGCTCAGCGTCTGGCGGGAGACGGGCATCAGCGTCAATAATGCGCATGTCATCATCAACCGTAGCGGAGCCAAATACAAAGAGGGCATTTCCACCAAGGATTTCGAGCGCGTGTGCAATAAACAAATATCATTCTTTTTGCCCAACGATATTAAAACCGTCGTCAATGCTGAGAATATCGGCAAAACCATTATCGAGTTAGGCAAGTCCAAGCTCGCCTCCGATATTCAACAAATTGCCGCTTCGGTTCGGAATATTCACGAGCCGGGAGGCGACAGCGGTCTGGGCGGTTCTAAGCCAAAACTTAAATTCAGTGAGTCGCTGACCAAATTAACAGGGTAACGCACATGTTCGGTAATAAACCCCACCCGTCTTCCACTACCCCCCCATCACCTTCCGGCAAGTCGCCTGACTCCTCTGAAGCAGAGCAGGTGCCGGCTGTTGTGCGGTCAACTGAAGTGGAAAAAAAAGACCCTGCTCAGGACTTGGTCGGCGCCAAGCGGGCTCACTCTTTCTCCGCATTGAAACAGAAAGTTGAGTCCGGTATTGAAAGTTATATTGACGTCAAGCTGGAAACCGACACTTTTAAGCGAACCAAAGCGAAACTGCTGGAGCAGTTGGTAGAACAGGTTGACTTTATTAGCCTCAACCAACTCGGAGAAGATGTTCAGCGTAAGCGAGTCTTTGAGTTTTGCGACAAAATACTGGCTGATATTCCTGTTCCTTTAAATGCTGATCAAGTCAGTACCATAAAAAATCAAGCCCTGGATGAGTTGTTTGGTTTCGGCCCGCTGGAGCCGCTGCTAGCTGATCCGGATATCGCCGATATCATGATCAACGGGCCGTATAAGGTCTATATTGAAAAACATGGTAAAGTGAAGCTGACCGACGTGCACTTTATGGACGATTCGCACCTGCTCACAATTGTCCAGCGCATTGTCTCGCGTGTCGGTCGACGCGTGGATGAAGCCTCGCCGATGGTCGATGCGCGCATGCCCGACGGCTCGCGTTTCAATGCGATCATCCCGCCACTGGCGCTGGATGGATGCCTGGTCTCGATCCGTAAGTTCAAAAAGAACAAAATGCCGCTCAGCCAATATGTCGAAATGGGCTCCATCAGCCGCGACATGGCAAAGTTTCTTGAGATATGCAGTTCCATCGGCCTGAATATCATTGTCTCTGGCGGTACCGGCAGCGGAAAGACCACGCTGCTGAACGCGCTGTCCGGCTGTATTGAGGATACGGACCGTATCGTCACGATTGAAGATGCGGCTGAGCTGCAATTGCAACAACCGCACGTGCTGCGGCTGGAGACCCGGCCGGCCTCGGTGGAGGGCCGCGGCGAAGTCAACCAGCGTGCGCTGGTCAAAAATGCCCTGCGCATGCGGCCGGATCGCATTATTCTCGGCGAAATGCGCGGCGATGAGGTGATTGATGTGCTGTCGGCCATGAATACCGGCCATGATGGCTCAATGGCCACCATTCACGCCAACAACCCGCGCGACTGCCTCTCGCGGCTGGAAAACCTGGTGGGAATGTCCGATGTGAAAATCGATATCAATTCCCTGCGCCGGCAGGTGGTTAGCGCCATCCAACTGATCGTGCAGATCGAGCGTATGCGGGATGGCAGCCGTAAAATCGTCGCTATCGAGGAAATTGTTGGGCTGGAGGGTGATATATATACCACACAGACCCTTTTTAGTTTCCGTTCCAAGGGGTTAACGAGTGAAGCGACGCTTGATGGTGAATTTATCAGTCATGGCATTCGCCCCAAAATGCTTGGTCGCGCCGAGTATTACGGGCGTGATAAAGAGCTGCTTGAATGTTTGAATATCGCCATGTAACTTATAGATAAAAAAAGGTTACGTGCGCCCATGGAATTATTTCTATTCGCGATCGGGTTAGCGATTATTGGTTATCTTAGCTTTGTTTTAATATTCCCCAAAGCTATCCCAGAAGATGATACGTCTCACACGCGCCAGGCACTAAAAGACTTGATGCAGGCCGGGCAGTCCGGCGACGAGCAGGCCGGCCAGGGTGACTCTATTTTAAAAGAGGAATTTCAGGGAGAGTCACCGCTCGTACGTATGGTGTATTCGCTGCCTTTCATGCACGCGCTGTATCGAAAAGAAGTGCAGGCCGGGTATCAAAGCAAAGCTGAACTTGTTATCTTTATCCTTCTGGGTCTGATGGTGTTATTTACCGTCCTCCTTCAGATGCTGGGGGTCGGATTGTTCAGCTTCCCCCTGGGCATTATTTTAGGCTATCTGGCGATACGGAAATATTTTTCCTCCAAGGTACGTAAACGTAACCAGGCATTTATTAATTTATTCCCTGACGTGCTTGATATGATCGTCCGTAGCGTACGCTCGGGTTTTCCCATTACCACCGCTTTTAAGATGGTGGCGGAAAACATGGAATCTCCCGTAAAGGAGGAATTTGAACTGGTCGTGAATGAAATTGCCGCCGGTCGCAGCATCAACGAAACCCTGCACCGGCTGGCCTCACGGATTAATGAACCGGATATTAATTTCTTCGTTGTCGTGCTGTCCGTTCAACAGGAAACCGGCGGAAACCTTGCCGAAGTGGTCTCTAACCTGTCGGAAATTATCCGCAAACGTAAACAGCTGCGGATGAAAATCCGCGCCATGACATCGGAGGGCCGCGCAACCGGTATCGTGCTGGGCAGCTTGCCCGTGTTTGTCTTCATTATTCTGTACTTCATGCGGCGGGAATATCTCGAACCATTGTGGACTGATCCCAACGGCCAAATCATTTTTGCGTCCAGTGCGGGACTGGTCATTCTGTGTATGTGGATCGTAAACGAAATGATCGATATCGATATTTAGGCAATACGTTATGAATTTTGATCCTGAAACCCTTGCCATAGCTTCTCTGGTCGCGATTCTGACCTTTATCGGCTATCTCGCACTTGATTTGTTTTTCGGCAAGAAGCGCCAGTCGGAAGAGCTTTCAGAACGTATCATGGGAGAAGAGCAGGAAGAAGGCTATGAGGCGATTGATGAAGGCAGTGAGCTGCTTTCCCTTGAAGAAAAACGTAGCCCGCTGTCCAGAACGCTCGCCGGTATCATGAAAGGCATGGGCATTGACGTAGAAAAGAACGTCGATGAACTCAAATTACGGTTTCGTCAGGCGGGGATTTACAGCCCCAACACCCCCATTTTTTACCTATTCGCTAAGCGTGTTATTTCGATACTAGTCATATTCCTGAGCATTCCTCTGCTGCTAAGCGACGCCAGTGGTACCAAGTTTTTAATGCATATCTTCGCCGGTATTATCCTGATTGTATTGGGGCTGTTCGGCCCGCAACTTTATCTGGAAAATATTGTTCAGAAACGGAAAAAAACCCTGCTGCGGTCTTTTCCCGATGCGCTTGATTTGTTGCTCGTATGCGTTGAATCCGGCCTGGCGCTGGATGCAGCCTTTAACCGGGTCTGCCGCGAGCTGGGACGGGCCCACCCTGAAATTGCCGAGGAATTGAACCGTACGCGCATGGAACTGACGCTACTGAATGACCGCAGCCAGGCGTTGATGAATCTGGGCGAGCGCACCGATCTTGTGCCTTTCCGTTCGCTGGCAGCCGCCTTGATCCAGACCGAGAAATTCGGTACCAGCCTTACCGACACACTGCGCGTGCTGTCCGACGATTACCGCCAAACCCGCTTGTTGATGGCAGAAAACAAGGCTAACCGTCTGCCGGTTTTGATTACCGTGCCGTTGATTCTCTTGTTGATGCCGGCTTTCGTAATGATCATCATGGGCCCGGCCATGGTGCGCATTTTCAATCAGGGCGGCATTTTCGGCGGCGGTTAAAATGCCATTGAGGCCATTGCCCATGTCGGCTTTTAGCGCCTCATCCCCGCGAAAACGGGGGCCTCATCCAAGTAAGTATCTGATCTCACCAGATTCCCGCCTTCGCGGGCATGACGGAATTAAACAAGGGCCGACTGATGCAATGGCGTGTCCGCCATAATTGACGCCGTCATACTGGTTAATCCCCGGTTTTTGTCCTATGTGTGCATGTATGGCCGATGCCTTCCAGCTTATGTCTGATTATACCCCCGCCGGCGATCAGCCGCAGGCGATCGACCAGCTATGCCGCGGGCTTGAAAGCGACGTTCGTGATCAGGTGCTGCTGGGGGTAACCGGCTCGGGCAAAACCTTCACCATGGCCAACGTGATTGATCGGCTGCAACGTCCGGCACTGGTACTCGCGCACAACAAAACACTCGCCGCCCAGCTATATTCCGAGTTTAAAAGCTTTTTCCCTGACAATGCGGTGGAATATTTCGTCTCCTATTACGACTACTACCAGCCAGAAGCCTATGTGCCGCGCACCGATACCTTTATTGAAAAGGATTCCTCGATCAACGAACAGATTGACCGGCTGCGCCACTCCGCCACCCGCGCCCTGCTTGAGCGCCAGGACGTGATCGTTGTCGCCTCGGTCTCCTGTATCTACGGTATCGGCTCGGTTGAGACTTATTCACAGATGACCCTGAAACTCCAGATCGGCGATAGCTGGCCACAACGGCAGTTACTGCAGCAATTCGTGGATTTGCTCTATAAGCGCAATGATCTTAATTTCGTCCGCGGCACGTTCCGCGTGCGCGGCGATACGATCGATCTGTTTCCCGCTCACCTGGAAGCACGCGCCTGGCGGTTTTCCTTCTTCGGCGACGAGCTTGAGAAAATCATCGAGTTTGACCCGCTCACCGGCGAGCGTACCGGGGATATGGAGCGTGTCACGGTCTATGCCAACAGCCACTATGTCACCCCGCGACCGACGCTTGATCAGGCAATTCGGGAAATCAAAAAGGAGTTAAAGCAGCGCCTCGACTGGCTGCACAGCCGCAATAAGCTGCTTGAGGCCCAGCGGCTGGAACAGCGCACGACTTATGACCTCGAAATGCTGGTAGAAACCGGCATGTGCAAAGGTATCGAGAATTATTCGCGCTTTCTGGCCGGCACCAAGCCGGGCGAGCCACCGCCGACGCTGTTTCAGTATCTGCCCGAAGACGCCATTTTGTTCGTCGATGAGAGCCATGTCATGCTGCCGCAGGTGCGCGGCATGTATAACGGCGACCGCGCCCGCAAACAAACCCTGTCGGATTACGGTTTCCGCCTGCCCTCCTGTATGGATAACCGCCCGCTTAAATTCGAGGAATGGGACCGCATGCGCCCGCAGACGATTCATGTCTCCGCTACGCCAGGAGCGATCGAGCTGGGCTGGACGGGCGGGGAGTACGTGCAGCAGGTGATCCGCCCGACTGGGCTGGTGGACCCCGAATGTATCATGCGGCCGGTGGCAAGCCAGGTGGACGATCTGATTCACGAAGCGCAGGCGCAGGTCAAACGTAACCAGCGCGTGCTGGTCACCACACTGACCAAGAAAATGGCCGAGCAGCTGTGCGACTATCTCGATGAGGTGGGCGTCAAAGTGCGCTACCTGCACTCGGATATCGATACGCTTGAGCGCGTGGAAATCATTCGCGATCTGCGCCTGGGTGCGTTTGATGTGCTGGTGGGTGTGAATTTGCTGCGCGAGGGGCTTGATATCCCCGAATGCGGGCTGATGGCGATTCTTGATGCCGACAAGGAAGGGTTCCTGCGCTCCAAGACCTCGCTTATTCAAACCATCGGCCGCGCCGCGCGCAATGTTAACGCCAAGGTGATTTTATACGCCGATGTCATGACCGACTCGCTGAAAGGCGCGATCGAGGAAACCGAGCGCCGGCGCGCGATTCAGCTTGCCCATAACAAGGCGCATGGTATCACGCCGCAAACCATCCGCAAAGCCATTGCCGATGACCTGCCCCGGCAGCAGCAGGGCGAAGACGCAGCGTCCCGCCGTCATAACGCCTCAAAAACCGGCGAGGACCGGGAAACCTATCTCACCCGCCTGCGCGACAATATGCTGCAGGCCGCGGCTAACCTTGAATTTGAAGAAGCCGCCCGGCTGCGCGATGAGATTGAGAAACTGAAAGCCGCCGCCTGAGCCGCGCTGCAACGGCCGGCAATATGGCATAACGCTTTGACCGGCAGGTCGTTCATGCTATGATGAAAAGGATATTTTTTGCTAGTATGAGATTGCCATGATTGAAATTGGGATGGAAGAGGCGCAGTCGCGCCTGTTGGAACTGGTCCAGCGTGTACAGGCCGGCGAGGAAGTGTCTCTGACCAGCTGTGGTCAGGTCGTCGCAGAGTTGAGAGCACCGTCTACCCCACGCCAGGGAAAAGAGGGAATCAACGTGCTGGATGAACTGAAGAAGCTGCGCAATGAACAGCCGATCAATGCGTCGTTCGAGGAATTGATGGAATGGAAGAATGAAGGCCGGATGTAATGAATCGTCTGGTCGTTGATTCATCTTGCTTTATCAGCTTTATCTATAATGATGAATACAGCGCATATGCTGACCATGCATTACGGCAAATTTATGCGCAAGACGGAACTGCTTTAGTGCCGCGTATCTTCTGGCTGGAAACAGCCAACACCTTGTTATTAACCAAACGGCGCGGCCGTATCAGTTCCGAGTGGTACCAAAAATATTGTGACAGTCTGCATCGTTTCATTGCCCAAACTGTACAAACACATCCTCTGAACGAATTATTAATACTGGCTGAGCAACATCATTTAAGTTTATATGATTCCTGTTTTCTGTCCGTTGCGATGAAATGGCGCGTACCACTGGCCACTCTGGATAAAGCACTGATCGCTGCAGCACAAAAAAACGACCTCTACTATACCGCTTCATGATTGGCCCGCTTGCATCCGTTGGCGAATCCGCCTAAGCTCGCGTTCATGGTGCGTGTAGGGGTGCTTGTCTGGCTGTTATGTCTGCCACTGGCCGCGTGGGCGGGCGATGGCCAGTTCGCTTATCAGGCGCCGCGCGACACTATGTCGATCGCCACCGGCAGCCCGAGCGGGCTGTATTATCCCTTCGGCGGCGGCCTGGCGCAGATCTGGTCGAAAACCTATCCTGATATTAATATCAAGGCCGAAGTCACCGGCGGCTCGGCGGTAAATATCATCCAGGTGGCGCGCGGGGAAAGCGAGTTCGGTATCTCGCAGGGCGATGCGCTGCGCGACGCCGTGGCCGGCGAAGGCATCTTCCCGTTTCCCCTGCCCGTACGCGCGCTGTTTGCGCTATATCCCAACATCGTGCACGCCATCACCACCCCGCAGGCCGATATTGACACCATCGAGGACCTGCGCGGCAAGCGCGTATCCGTCGGCGCGCCGGGATCGGGTACGGCGATCACCACGATGAATATCCTCAATACGCTGGGCATCGCCGAAGACGAAATCGACATTCAGTATCTGAGTTATACCGAAACCGCCGAAAGCCTGAAAACCGGCACGATTGACGCCGGATTCATGGTCGGCGGCATGGGCTTGGCCGCGCTGGTGGAACTGGCCCTGACCACTGACGTCACATTAATCGCATTTTCCGATGCCCAGATCGCGCGGATTCACGACGCTTTCCCGGCCTATACCGCGATCGATATCCCTGAAGGCGTATATAAGGAAGTCGGCGCACCCCTGCAGACGGTGACTTTGTGGAACTTCCTGGTGGTGCATCGCGATGTGCCCGATCAGATGGCGACCCGGCTGATCAAGGCGGCTTTCGCCAATCAGAAACAAATGCTGGGGGTCACCAAATCAGCGCGCTTTATGACACCGGAAAACAGCCTGAAATACGCCGAGGGTATTTTACATCCGGCGGCCAGGCGGTGGCTGCAGCATGCGGTGGGCCGCTCCTCCCGTGCGGAGGAGGGGGATAAGGAGACGCATTGACCATGCATCAGGCGGAAACAGCACCGGCCACCAACGCCATCGACCGGCTTATCATGCCCGCCATGTTCTGGCTGGCGGTGGCGCTGTCGCTGTTTCAGCTGCATGAAGCGGTGATGGCCAGCCTGGGCTCGACCTTTTTCCGGCCAATCCATTTAAGCTGGATTCTGATTCTCGCCTTTATGAAATACCCGCTGATAAAACAGCCCGCTTCACGCTTTTACGGCGCCGGCCGGCTGGTGGATCTGGCCGCCTGCGCACTGGCTATTTATGCCGGGCTGGCGGCGGTCGGTTTTGACTATGCCGGCATCGACCATCTGCTTTACGGGCTGATACCCGCCGATTTCATCGCCGGGGGCGCGCTGCTGCTACTGGTGATCGAAGCCACGCGCCGCGCCGTGGGCTGGGAAATGGCGCTGATCGGCCTGATCTTTCTTGCCTATGCTGCCTTCGGCAACCTGCTGCCCGACGCCATTGCCACGCCCGGCTTTTCGTTTGAGCGGATCGTGCGCTTTCAGGTATTCACGTCCGAAGGGGTATATGGCGCGCCGCTGGGCATTGCCGCCACGGCCGTATTTATGTTCGTGCTGTTCGGCGCGTTTTTAGAATCCACCGGCGTGGGCAAATTCCTGATCGATCTGTCCTATGCCGCCGCCGGTAAATATCGCGGCGGCCCGGCCAAAGCGTGCGTGCTGGCATCCGCCGGTATGGGCTCGATCTCGGGCTCGGCGATTGCCAATGCGGTCGCCGTCGGCGCGCTGACCATCCCGATGATGAAAAAGCTCGGCTATAAATCCGAGCAGGCGGCAGGCATCGAGGCATCGGCCTCCACAGGCGGGCAGATCATGCCACCGATTATGGGCGCCGGCGCGTTTGTGATGGCGGAGTTCACCAATACGCCGTATCGCGATATCGTGCTGATTTCCATCGTGCCGGCATTGCTCTATTTTACCTCAGTGCTGCTGTATGTGCATCTGATGGCCTGCAAACTGAACATGGAAGGCATCAAGGACCGTCCCAGCGTAAAGGAAATCGTCGGCTACGGCTTTCACTTCATTTTACCGCTGATATTTATTACTGTTTTGCTGCTGTTGAACTATCCGCCGACGCTGGTTGGCGCGGCCGGTACGGCGGCAATCATCGTCGCCTGTCTGCTGCGTAAACACACCCGCATCGGCCTTGGCCATATCTGGGCCGGCCTGCGCAACGGCGCGGTGATGATGATTCCGATTTCCACCGCCTGCGCCACCGCCGGCATCGTTGTCGGCGTGATCGGCCAGACCGGGCTCGGCCTGCAATTCACCGAATTCGTCATTTCCCTGTCCGGCGGGCATGTCTTCTGGGCGCTGATTCTGGTCGCCATCGCCGCCTTTATCCTCGGTATGGGCCTGCCCGTCACCGCGGCGTATATCATCCTCGCCGTGATGGCCGCCCCGGCGCTGGAGAATATGGGCGTGCCGCTGCTGGCGGCGCATATGGTGATCTTCTGGCTTTCCCAGACTTCCAACATCACGCCGCCGGTGGCGCTGGCCGCGTTTGCCGCTGCCGGCGTGGCGGGCGCCAAGCCGCAGCGCTCGGCGGTGGAAGCGATGAAACTGTCCAACGGGTTTTTCACCCTGCCGGTGATGATGATTTATTCCGACGTGCTGTTTATCGACAGCGTCACCTGGGACGGGTTTTTGCTGGCCTGCCTGTATAGCGTGACGCTGGTGCTCAGCCTCGCTTTTGCGCTGGAGGCCTATGCCTTTCATAAAATCACCTGGTGGCAGCGCGTGTTATTTTTCGCCGCCGTGCCGCTGCTGCTGCATAAAGACCTGCTGTTTGGCGGCATTGCGCTGGCCTTGTTCGGCATCGCGGCCGGCACGAACTATTTCTCGCACAAACATACCCTGAAACGCGCTTAACTTATTGACGGGCCGGTCTGCTGCGCCACACCACGCTCGGTCAGGGCGTGGCCGGCAACCACGGCGGGATCCGGACCTTTTACCGGGCCGGTTGACTGCGCATATGCCCCCAATACCGACGCCTGTTGAGCTTGCGGTGTCAAAGGTGCATCCGCCGGTTGCGTCTGTCTGCTTGCCTCTCCCATATGTCTCTATCATGCCATCGGTTTTATTAATATTATTTTAACAAATTCAGGAGCTGTTGTCATTTTTTTCCCGTTTTATTATTCAATAAATCCAACAGTCTAGATCGTTATTGTGATGGGGTTACCGGGCCTGCGGCGATGGGTCACACATCGGTATTGTCGCCATCGCGGATTTTTGCTATTGCTGGCGCATGTCTGACAGCTCGCGTCTGCCCACCGTCGGTTCGTTTCTGTTCGATACGCTATATGCCCGCGGTGTCACCCATGCGTTCGGTATTCCCGGCGATTTTGCCCTGCCCACCTTTCGCTGGCTTGATAAGTCGCCGCTTGAACTGATCACACTGACCCATGAACCCGCGGTCGGCTTTGCCGCTGACGGCTATGCGCGCATGACCAACACCATCGGCGTGGCCTGTATCACTTATTGCGTCGGCGGCCTGAACATGCTTAACGCGGTGGCCTGCGCCTATGCCGAGAAAAGCCCGCTGCTGGTGATCTCCGGCGGCCCCTCCCCGTCTGATCGGGTGGCTGACCCGCTGCTGCATCACAAGGTGCGCACATTCGATACGCAACGGCGCATCTATGAAGAGGTCACCTGCGCCAATACCGTGCTGCTCGATGCCGAACACGCCGCCGAGGAAATCCTGCGCGTGATCGATGCGGTGGAGGCGCATTGCCGGCCCGGCTATATCGAGGTGCCGTATGATGTGGTGGATATGCCGGTCAGCATCCCTTCGCGGCGCAATATCCCGGCCCCGCAAAGCGATGCCGAGCTGCTCGATGCCGCCATCGCCGACGCCGAAGCCTTGCTTAAGCAGGCGAGCAAGCCAGTGATTATCGCCGATGTCGAACTGCACCGCTTCGGACTGACCGATCTGGCCGTTCAACTTGCCAAAAAGGCCAATATCCCGATTGCCTCCACCCTGCTCAGCAAGAGCGTCATCAGCGAACACAACCCGCATTATCTCGGCGTGTATAGTGGCGGCTTATCGGAAAGCGAGGTGCGTGATTATGTCGAATCCAGCGATTGCGTGCTGATGCTCGGGGCATTCATTACCGATGTTTTTATGGGCATGAACACGGCCAAGCTCACCCGCAAGCACACCATTTTGGCTACCAGTGAAAAAATCCGCGTTGGCCTGCGCGCCTTCGATGATGTGCGCTTTAAGGATTTTCTCGAACAATTCGTACAATGTGAGTTGCCGGTATTCGCCAACCACCCCCGCCCCGGACCGCAAGCGGCACCGCAGCCCGTTACCGCGGAGGAGGAAGAACGCGACTTGACTATCGAGCAATTTTTTCGCGTGCTGGGGCTGCATATCGGCGAAGATTCCACCGTCATCTGCGATACCGGCGATGCCCTGCTGGGCGCTATCGGGCTGAAAACCGCCAAGCGTAATAATTTCCTCTCCGATGCGTATTACCTGTCGATGGGTTTTGCCGTGCCCGCCGCCATCGGGGCGATGGCGGCCTCGCCGGCCTCGCGCGTATTCTGCATTGTCGGCGACGGCGCCTTCCAGATGACCGGCACCGAGCTTTCCACCGCCGCCAAATACGGCATGGCGCCGATTGTTTTTATTCTCAATAATGACGGTTACGGTACGCAGCGTCATATTCTTGATGGGCCGTTTAACAATATCCATCCGTGGCACTATACCAAAGTCACCGAGCTGCTTGGCTATGGCCAATCGGCCCGGGTGCAGACCATCGGCGCACTGGATGAAGCAATCGGCCAGGCGCTTGCCTCGCCGGACATGTGGGTGATTGAGGTAATCGTGCCGCGCGAAGACTGTAGCGACTCACTCCGGCGTATGGGTGAGGAACTCAGCAAGTTGCGCGACGCCGAAAAGCGCTGAAATGCCCTTAATTGGCGCACACCGGGAATTTTTGCTGCTGTGCACAACTTTGTCTCGATACTGGGCATTCCCCGTATATTGTGATATTTATACCATAATCATACCAGATATATGGTTATAAAAGCACTTTTATCGGGGGAACGGGCCGCTGCATTTTCCGGAAATGCTGATTAATCATTTATTTAGCATTGATTGCGTATAATAATAAGGAGTGACTGGCATGTTGGCTATCGCAGAACCGCGAAAGAACAAGAATACACCGTCTTACTTTTGTTATGAACCCTACAGCGCAAACGAGATCATGTATCCGTACCTAGAAAACAGCCATCTGTATTCGTTCCACGAGATGCATTCGGTGGGCATGGCGCCGATCCGCGCTTTTGCTAGCGCCAGCAAATACATGTTTACCAATCCGCTGAGCCCCCTGTCCTACACAGATTATGGCCGCCACATGGCCGCCGCCAGCGAACTGATCGAGCGGCTGACCAAAAAATATCCCAAGCCGGAATTCGGTATCCGGCATGTGAAAAAGCCGGACGACAGCCTGATTGATGTGGAACAGGAGATCGCCCTGGTCAAACCGTTTTGCAAGCTGCGGCATTTCAAGCGCAGCGACAAACACGATGCCGGTAAACTACTGATAGTGGCGCCGATGTCCGGCCACCATGCCACCCTGCTGCGCGGCACCGTGCAGGCGCTGATACCGCATCATGATGTCTATATCACCGACTGGCTTGATGCGCGCGATGTGCCGCTGGCCGCTGGCGAGTTCACGCTGAACACCTATATCGATTACCTGATCGAATTTCTGCATCACCTTGGCCCCGACACGCATGCTATGGCGGTCTGCCAGCCCGCGGTGCCGCTTTATGCGGCAGTGGCGCTGATGTCCCAGCATGATGACCCGTGCACGCCCAAAACCATGACCCTGATGGGCGGGCCGGTCGATACGCGCGAGGCCCCCACCGGAGTTAACCGGCTGGCCAAGGAGCGCTCGATTCACTGGTTTGAAAGCAATGTGATCACGCGGGTGCCGTTTAACTATCCGGGCTTTATGCGGCGGGTTTATCCCGGCTTCCTGCAGCTGACCGGCTTTATGACAATGAATCTCGACCGCCATGTCGAAGCCCATATCAATCTGTTTAAACATCTGGTGCAAGGCGACGGTGACTCGGCGTCGGCACACCGTAAGTTTTACAATGAATATCTCTCGGTGGCCGACCTGCCCGCCGAATTTTACCTGCAAACCATCGTGGAAGTATTTAAAAAACACGCCCTGCCCAAAGGTGAGCTGGTGCATCACGGCGAGCTGGTCAAACCCGAAGCCATCAACAAAACGGCGATTTTAGCGATCGAAGGCGAGCTGGATGATATCTCCGGAGTTGGCCAGACGCGGGCGGCGGTGACTATTTCCAGCGGGCTGCCCGATGCGATGAAAAAATATCACCTGCAAAAAAATGTCGGTCATTACGGGATTTTCAACGGTCGCCGCTATCGCGAACAGGTCCGCCCGGTGATCACCGAGTGGATCGAAGCCCATCGTTAACCATTTCCTCAGCATATTTATAGATTTATGCATCTGAGACAAAAGGTTATTATGCTGATTGAAGCGGAAGCCGTTATCACTATGCGTGAACATTCCAATCCTGCCATGTATCCCGATCGAAAAGCCCATTAAAACAATCGGCACGTCATTATCTGCGTAAAGATGCGCGGATTAATATCCGCCTGTCTTCCGCCGGTCTGACCATGCTCAAACGGCGTGCGGCGGAAGAAGGCCTGCCCTATCAGACCCTGGCCGCCAGCGTCTTACATAAATATCTTACCGGGCATCTGAAAGGCACCCGGTAAGGGGAGCGGCGCGAGCCATCAAAAGCGCTTGACCGCCCCCTTCGCATTCCTTATGTTCCCGTCAATTTGCCCGCAACCCGGCAGGCCAATAACAAGTGCAAGGACACTGCATGCGCGACGCCGAAAGCCTTCCCGCTGACTATAACGCAGCCCTGCTGCTGCCAACGGGGGATATGTTTTACGGTTACGGCATCGGCAAACCCGGCCTGGGCCTCGGTGAGATCTGCTTTCACACGGCAATGACGGGCTATCAGGAAATCCTGACCGACCCGTCTTATGCCGGCCAGATCATCACCTTTACCTTTCCCCATATCGGCAATGTTGGCTGCAATCCGGAAGACGTTGAAGCGCGCCGGCCTTTCGCCGCCGGGCTGATCCTGCGCGAGGGCATTACCGGGCCTTCCAACTGGCGCCAGCAGCAAAGCCTCGGCACCTGGCTAACAGAACACGGCCTTACCGGCATTTGCGGCATTGACACCCGCGCCCTGACACGCCGCGTCAGGCTGGACGGAGCATGTAACGTGGCGATCATCTTCCGGGATGAGGATTCGGAATTTGCGGATCAGGTGGGGGAAGCGAAAGACAGGCTGGCGAAATTGCCGTCTTTGGAAGGAATGGAACTGGCGAAAGGGGTCACTTGCGATCAGCCGTATGAATGGAAAAAGAGGCGATGGGAATGGGGCAACGAATACTCCGATACGCCTGAATCGCCTTCCCCGGAGGCTCGTTTCCATGTCGTGGTGGTCGATTACGGCTGCAAACATAATATCCTACGCTCGCTGGCCAGCCTCAATTGCCGGGTCACGGCCGTGCCGGCAACCACCGGCGCCGAAGCGATCCTCAAACTCAAGCCCGATGGCGTGTTGCTGTCTAACGGCCCGGGCGATCCGGCGGCTACCGGGGAATATGCCGTGCCGGTTATTAAGGCGCTGATCCGCGCCGATATTCCCCTGTTTGGCATCTGTCTGGGGCATCAATTGCTGGGACTGGCGCTGGGCGCTAAAACCGAGAAGATGCATCAGGGCCATCACGGCGCCAATCATCCGATTCAGTGCCAGGCGGACAAACAAGTCGAAATTACCAGCCAGAACCACGGCTTTGTCGTCAGCCACGCCAATCTGCCCGCCAAGCTGGAGGTGACGCATCTGTCGCTGTTTGACGGGACGATCGCCGGCATGCGCGTGACGGATAAGCCGATCGTGGGCATACAGTATCACCCCGAAAGCTCGCCCGGCCCGCATGACAGTCGCCACCTGTTCGAGCAATTCGTGGAGACGATGAACCAATCGAAAGCTGGCCGAGGCGCCCATGCCTAAACGCACAGACCTGTCCTCTATCCTCCTCATCGGCGCCGGTCCAATTGTCATCGGCCAGGCCTGCGAGTTTGACTATTCCGGTACGCAGGCGGTTAAGGCGCTGAAAGAGGAAGGCTACCGCGTCATTTTGGTCAATTCCAATCCGGCGACCATCATGACCGATCCGGAACTGGCGGACGCCACCTATGTGGAGCCTATCACTCCGGAGATTGTCGAGAAAATCATCGAAGCCGAACAGCCCGACGCCCTGCTGCCGACCATGGGCGGGCAGACAGCGCTCAATTGCGCCAAAACGCTGGCCGAAAGCGGCGTGTTGGAAAAATACAAGGTCGAACTGATCGGCGCTAATCTGCAATCGATCAACAAAGCGGAAAACCGCGAATTGTTTAATAAGGCAATGGTCAGAATCGGCCTCGATGTGCCGAAAAACGCCATCGCTCACAGCCTCGACGAGGCGCGTGAGGCGCTGGAGCGTATTGGCCTGCCGGCTATTATCCGCCCGTCTTATACGCTGGGCGGTTCGGGCGGAGGCATCGCCTATAACCGCGACGAGTTCGAACATATCGTCAGCAATGGACTGGATGCCTCACCAACGCATGAGGTGCTGATCGACGAGTCGGTGCTGGGCTGGAAGGAATATGAGATGGAGGCGGTGCGCGATAAGGCGGATAACTGCATCATCATCTGCTCGATCGAAAATATTGACCCGATGGGGGTGCATACCGGCGATTCCATCACCGTCGCCCCGGCGCTGACGCTGACCGATAAGGAATATCAGCGCCTGCGCGATGCCTCGCTTGCCGTGCTGCGCGAAATCGGCGTGGATACCGGCGGCTCCAACGTTCAGTTCGCCGTACACCCGCAGACCGGGCGTATCGTGGTGATCGAGATGAACCCGCGTGTATCGCGTTCCTCGGCGCTGGCCTCCAAGGCCACGGGCTTCCCCATTGCCAAAGTCGCCGCCAAGCTCGCCGTCGGCTATACGCTCGACGAGGTGCTCAACGATATCACCAAGGCCACACCCGCCTCGTTTGAACCGACGATCGATTATATCGTCACCAAAATCCCGCGCTTCACCTTCGAGAAATTCCCCGGTACCGAGCCGCTTTTGACCACCGCCATGAAATCTGTCGGCGAGGCCATGGCCATCGGCCGCAATTTCTGCGAAAGCCTGCAGAAAGCCTTCCGCTCAATGGAAACCGGCTTAAGCGGGCTCAATGAGATCCCGATCGACGGCTATGACCCGGCCGCCGGCGACCTGGACCCGGTGCGCGCCGTGCTCGCCCAGCCCAGCCCCGACAGGCTGCTTAAAATCGCGCAGGCCTTGCGGTTTGGGATGGACCCGGAAGCGATTGCCGCCATCACCCATTACGACCCGTGGTTTATTGCCCAGCTAGCCAATATCGTCAGCGTTGAACAGCGCATTCAGGCCCAGGGCCTGCCCTCCGACAAGGTCGGCTTTTTGAAACTGAAGCAGCTGGGCTTTTCCGACCGGCGTTTAAGCGAACTGTCCAGCCTGTCGGAAGATGCGGTCACCGCCTGGCGGCATAATCTGGATATCCACCCCGTCTTCAAGCGCGTCGATACCTGCGCCGCCGAATTCGAGGCGCTGACGCCTTATCTGTATTCCTGTTACGAAGGCGACGGCGTGAGCGAACCGGAATGCGAGGCGCGGCCGACCGACCGGCAAAAAATCGTGATCTTAGGCGGTGGCCCCAACCGCATCGGCCAGGGCATCGAGTTTGATTATTGCTGTGTGCACGCGGCATATGCGCTCAAGGACGCCGGCTATGAAACCATCATGATTAACTGCAATCCGGAGACCGTCTCCACCGATTACGATACCGCCGACCGGCTCTATTTCGAGCCGCTGACTGCCGAGGATGTCATCGAGATTATCCGCAAAGAACAGAAAAAAGGCTTTGTCCACGGCGTGGTCGTGCAGTTCGGCGGGCAAACGCCACTCAAACTGGCCAAAGCGCTGGCCGCTGCCGATATCCCGATTATCGGCACCTCGCCCGATTCGATTGACCTGGCCGAAGACCGCGAACGCTTCCAGCGCCTGCTGTTTTCGCTCGACCTCAAACAACCGGAAAATCACATCTGCCACAGTGGCGAGGAAGTGATGATGCAGGCCGAGCGGATCGGCTTCCCGGTGGTGGTGCGACCGTCTTACGTACTAGGCGGGCGGGCGATGGCGATTTTGCACGATACCGAGTCACTGAAACATTACGTATCCGAAATTGTCCAGCTTTTCGGTGAAGGCCCCATTTTGCTGGATGGCTATTTGCAGGATGCCATCGAACTGGATGTGGATGCCTTAAGCGACGGTAAGCGGGTCTTCGTCGCCGGGATTATGGAACATATCGAGGAGGCGGGTATTCATTCGGGTGATTCGGCCTGCTCGCTACCGCCTTATTCTATCGGTCCGGAACTGGTCGCCGAGCTGCGCCAGCAGACCGTGGCCCTGGCCAAGGGGCTGAAGGTCAACGGCCTGATGAATGTGCAATTCGCCATCAAGGACGGTGAGGTGTATATTATCGAGGTCAATCCGCGCGCCAGCCGTACGGTGCCTTTCGTCGCCAAAACCACCGGCGTGCCCATCGCCAAGATCGCCGCGCGCCTGATGGCCGCCGAGACGCTGGAGGACTTCACCCTGCCGCCGGAAGACCATGTGCGCGAGCATATCGCGGTGAAAGAAGCCGTGTTTCCCTTCGCCCGCTTCCCCGGCGTGGATGTGATTTTGGGCCCGGAGATGAAATCCACCGGCGAGGCGATGGGTATCGACCGCGAGTTTTCGCTGGCCTACGGCAAGGCGCAACTGGCCGCCGGCACCCTGCTGCCCAAACGCGGCACGGTATTCGTCTCGGTGAAGGATACCGATAAACCGGTTATGCTGCCGGTCGCCAAGCAATTGGTGGGGCTGGGCTTCGAGCTGATCGCCACACGCGGCACTGCCGCCTTTCTCGAAGCGGAAGGAGTAGCGGTGCAGCGTGTGAATAAGGTGCGGGAGGGCCGGCCGCATATCGTCGATCGCATGAAGGATGGCGAGGTGGCGCTGGTCATCAATACCACCGAAGGCGCGGCAGCGATTGCCGACAGTTTTTCCATCCGGCGCACGGCGCTGCTGGGCAAAATTCCCTATACCACTACCCTGCCCGGGGCGCGGGCGCTGGCGCGGGCCCTGAAAGCCATGCATAGCAGCGATGGCGGGATAAGCGTTCGCCCGCTGCAGGCGTATTTTAATTCGTAAATCAGGTTCGGGCAGTAGCGGGTTGTTCGGCCTCCAGCTCGGCCTGCTGACGCCGGGCGGCGATTTCCCCGGCAAATGAGCGGGGTTGCTCGCTGGTGCGCAGGCGCTGATCGAGCTGGCGACTTTCCTCGGCATTGACCGAGCGCACATAGGGGTTGGCCATGCGTTCCTGGCCGCGGGAATGGCCGCGTTGCGGCGCGTGGCCGCGCTCATGCTGCAGCGCGCGGCTCAAGGCCTGTTCCTGTTTGATTTCCAACTCTGTGAAGATGGGCCACGACCTGGGGGGAGTAAGACAGAGGGAACACAATAGTTTTTTATTGTGTCCCCGTCGCTCCCCCTGGATTGTGTTGTCGACTGCAAAATTCCTGCTTGCCCGACACGTCAGAACCTTTTATCGTGCACGGTTATATTCTTAAACCCATTAACCTGCAAAGAACAATAGGATCAGCTCATGGACCGCATTCCCGTGACACAAGCCGGTTTTACCCGATTGGAGGCCGAACTGAAAAATCTGAAGACCGTCGAACGCCCGGCGGTGATCAACGCCATCGCCGAAGCGCGCGAGCACGGCGATCTGTCGGAAAACGCCGAATATCACGCCGCGCGCGAAAAACAGAGCTTCATTGAAGGCCGTATACAGGAGCTGGAAGGGCTGATGTCGCTGGCCGATATTATCGATCCGACGAGCTTAAGCGGTGAGACGATCAAATTCGGCGCCACGGTCGAGCTGATCGACGAGGAAACCGAAGAATCCGTAACCTATCAGATCGTCGGCGAATACGAGGCCAATTTAAGCGAGGGCCGCATCGCCGTGACCGCCCCCATCGCGCGCGCGCTGATCGGCAAGAAGGCCGAAGACTCAATCGAGGTCACCACGCCCAAAGGCACCCGTTATTACGAAGTGATAGCAGTACGGTATGTCTGAAGGCTGGCATATGGAAATCGGGTTAACCGGAATACGAGATGATGCCATTGGCATATTACCACCTTCCCGCTTTCTCGTATCAGTATGCTTTGGGTTCTGAGCGATAACCGCGCCGGGCATCGCGCGCAAAGCATCGGCCTGGCGCAGGCACTGGCCGGGGACGCCTTCCGCGAAGTGCCGCTGGCCTATAATGCGCTGGCCGGCCTGCCCAATGCGCTGCTGGGCGAGCGCTTGTGGCACCTGCAAGCCGATACGCGCCATCTGATTGCCCCGCCCTGGCCGGCGATGGTGATCGCCGCCGGCCGCCGGCTGGTGCCGGTGATGCGCCATATCAAGCGCCGCTCACCCGAGACCCGGCTGGTTCAGCTGATGTGGCCGAAACGGCTGGCGCCCTTCGATTATATCATCGTGCCCGAACATGACCGCGCGCCCGATGATCCGCGCATTCTGCGTACGCTGGGCGCGCTGCACCCGCTGAGTGTTGCGCTGATCGAAGCCGAGGCTACCCGCTTTCGCTCGCAATGGGCGCATCTGCCACGCCCGTGGACGGCGGTGCTCATTGGCGGCCGGCTGCGCGGGGCGGATATTGCACGCCTCGCCGATCTGTCGGAATTGCTGCGCGACGGGGGCTCGCTGCTGATTACCACCAGCCGGCGCAGCCCCAAAGACACCGCGGCCCTGCTTAAAAGCCGCCTGACCTGCTCCTACTGGCTGTATGACTGGAACAGCACAGCATCCAACCCCTATCGCGCCCTGCTTGGCGTGGCCGATGCGCTGGTGGTCAGCGCCGATTCAATTTCCATGCTCTCGGAGGCCTGCCTGACGGGCCGGCCGGTGCGCATCTTTGCTCCCGGCAACGCCCTGCCAGTCAAACACCGCCAATTCGCCGCGCGCCTGGTCACGGACGGCTATGCGCAATGGTTATCGCCGGATGCGGCGCCGGACTGGCAGCCGGCTCAGGCGCTCGATGAAAGCGCGCGTGTGGCTGAGGAGCTGATCATCCGCCTGCGCCAAAACCCCGAGAAATGATTGGCAAACGCAGCATAAGCCCCTATATATACATCGGTTATTCACCGTACATCAAATCAATAAAGGAGACAGATTATGAGTGTACTCGTCGGCAAACCGGCTCCCGATTTCACCGCCACCGCGGTGATGCCGGATAACAGCATCAATGAGAAATTTAACCTTAAGGAGCAGATTAACGACAAGACCGGTATTCTGTTCTTCTGGCCGCTGGATTTTACCTTCGTCTGCCCGTCGGAAATCATCGCCTTTGATAACCGGATGGAGAGTTTTAAACAGCTCGGCGCCGAGGTGATCGGCGTCAGCGTCGATTCGCATTTCACCCACCAGGCGTGGAAAAACACCCCCGTTGATAAAGGCGGGATCGGGCAGGTAAAATTCCCGATGGTTGCCGATTTGACCAAGTCCATCGCGCGCGATTATGACGTGCTGGTCAATGATTCGGTGGCCTTCCGCGGCACCTTCATGATCGATAAAAAAGGCATCATCCGCCACCAGATCGTTAATGATCTGCCGCTGGGCCGTAATGTCGATGAGGCGCTGCGCATGATCGATGCGCTTAATTTCACTGAAGAGCACGGCGAGGTCTGCCCCGCCGGCTGGCAGAAAGGCCACAAAGGCATGCAGCCCAATGCCGAAGGCGTCGCGAGCTATCTCAAAGAGTTTGCCGAAGCCCTGTAAGGCATATCCCGCACCCTAAATGCAGGCAGCCGGATGGCAGGCTGCCTGCTTGCGCAGGGTTGCATCTTGCAATTGCGCGCCACGCACCCCATTATTATGGTCAGTAGCTTGTTTTTATCTGCTTTTTATCTGCAAAGGACGCCCTATGGCCCGCGAACCCCAGACCCATAACACCAAAATTCTCATTCTAGGTTCCGGTTCGGCCGGTTGCACCGCCGCCATTTATGCCGCGCGCGCCAACCTCGAACCGATCATGGTGCATGGCATGCAGCCGGGTGGGCAGTTGACGATCACCACCGACGTGGAAAACTATCCGGGATTTGCCGATCCGGTTCAGGGCCCGTGGCTGATGGAACAGATGGAAGCGCAGGCGGAAAATGTTGGCACCCGGATTTTTCATGACCTGATCACCGCGGTCGATTTGAGCAAGCGGCCGTTTGTGGCAACCGGTGATTCGGGCGATCAGTATATCGGCGACACGCTGGTGATTGCCACCGGCGCCTCGGCACGCTGGCTGGGGCTTGAAAGCGAGCAGAAATTCCAGAATCACGGGATTTCCGCGTGCGCCACCTGCGATGGATTTTTCTTCAAGAATAAGGAAGTCGTCGTGATCGGCGGCGGTAACAGCGCCGTGGAAGAAGCGCTGTTTCTGGCCAATCTGACTTCCAAAGTCACGCTTATTCACCGCCGTGATGCGCTGCGCGCGGAAAAGATCGGGCAGGACCGGCTGTTTAACAATCCCAAGATTTCCGTAGTGTGGGACAGTGTGGTCGAGGAGTTCCTCGGCACCGATGACCCGCCGAATCTAACCGGCGTGCGTATCAAGAACGTCAAAACCGGGGAGACTTCGGAGCTCAAAGCCGACGGCGCGTTTGTCGCTATCGGCCATGTGCCCAATACGGATATTTTCAGGGATGCCGGGCTTGAGATGGACGCCGAGGGCTATATCCTCACCGAGCCAGGCACCACCCGCACCTCGGTTAAAGGCGTATATGCCGCCGGCGACGTGCAGGATAAAATCTATCGCCAGGCCGTCACCGCCGCCGGCACTGGCTGCATGGCGGCGCTGGATGCCGATAAATTGCTCGCCGAAGAAGCACACGCCGCCTCACAAGCTGCGTGAAATCAACCGCTTAGCTCCTGCTTCACATAACGCTGTACAGCCGCGCCTCAGCCATTTATGACTAAATGTCATGGATTGGGACAAATTGCGGATATTTTATGCGGTGGCGCAAACGGGCAGTCTCACCCGTGGCAGTGAATTATTGGCCACCAGCCAGTCCGCCACCAGCCGGCAAATCAATGCGCTTGAAGAAAAATTCGGCACGCCCCTGTTTCACCGCCATCCGCGCGGGCTCAAACTGACCGAGCAGGGCGAGATCCTGTATCGCACGGTCTGCGAGCTCGTCGCCAAGCTTCAACAGGCCGAAAGCTTTATCGCCGATAGCAGCAAGAAACCCCGCGGCGCGCTTAAAATCACCGCGCCCGTGGCGTTCGGCAACATCTGGCTGGCACCCATTCTCAAAGAGTTTCTCGAACTCTACCCAGACATCGAAGTAAGCCTGATCGTCGAAGACCGGGAGTTCGATCTGGCCATGCGGGAGGCCGACGTGGCGATCCGCATGTTCCCCTCTACCCATCCCGATCTGATTCAGATTCCGCTGATTGAGCTGTCCAATTCAGTTTTTGCCTCCAACGATTATCTGCGCGACCGGGGCACGCCGCAAACCGTCTCCGAGCTACGCAACCACCGGGTGATTGTCTATCCGGAAAACATGCCGCACCCTTCACCCGATATTAACTGGCTGATGAATATCCCGCATGTGCAGCAAATGGGAATCAAGCCCTATCTTCAGGTAAACAGCCTCAACGCCATGCGCCGGGTGGTCAAAGCCGGCATGGGCATTGCCGCCCTGCCAGATTATATTATGTATCGCGCGCGGCACATCTCCAGAATATTAGCCGATATCGAAAGCCCGTCGATTCAGGTCTATTATGTCTTTCCCGTCGATCTGAGAAACTCCAGGCGGGTCGCGGTGTTTCGCTCGTTCCTCGAGCGCAAGATCGCCGAATATAAGTTTTAACAAATTGATAATTTTTCGGTTGACTTATTAATTTTGATTAATATAGTGCGCGCTCTGATGTGCACTTGGTTAACACTTCTTTCACGAGTGTAGATCTGTTTTGGCCTCCCGGCCAAACTGTCCTGAGCGCAATGCTCAGCCGTCCGATTCTTCGGGCGGGTAGCCTCCCTGTTATGCTTGGCCGGGTCCTGTTTTCAGGGCCCGGTTCTTTTTAATGCACGCCGGTTATTCGAGGCGGTGTTTTGCCACCTCATACGCGCACTATTTATCGCGCAGGTCGATGGCCGCGACCTGTATTGTGATCCGCTCCTCATATTGTCGATTAACTTTGTTAATCGACTATGAAGCCCGCTCGCAAGAGCGTGATTCCGCCGCGTAGCGAGCGTCTTTATGCGTAGCATAAAGTCAGTTAGCTATACTTGCTTTTTTACGATAACTTGGCACAGGCCTGAGCGATGCGTGTGCAGGCCGTGGTCAGGGCCTGCTCGGAGGTGGCATACGAAATACGGAAAAACCCCTCCTTGCCGAAGGCGCTGCCGGCCACGGCGGCGCACAGCGCCTCTTCCAGCAGATAGCCGGTGAAACCGACGGAATCCTCAATCAGTTCGCCACCGGGGGTGCGTTTGCCGAAAAAGGCCGAACAATCGGGAAACACGTAAAACGCGCCTTCGGGCGTGGCGCAGCGTATACCGTCAATGGCATTGAGTTGCTCCACCACCAGGTCGCGCCGCCGCCTGAAAGCCGGTACCCACTCTTTCAGAAATTCGTGGCTGCCGCTTAGCGCCTCGACGGTGGCCGCCTGAGAAATCGAGCAGGCATTAGACGTACTGTGCGACTGCAGGGAGGCGATTTGTTTCATCAGCGCTTCCGGCCCTGCGCCATAGCCGATACGCCAGCCGGTCATGGCATAGGCTTTGGACACGCCGTTGACCGTCAGCGTACGCGCATACAGATCGGGGGCGATCTGCGCCGGCGTGGTAAACGTAAACCCGTCATAGACCAGATATTCATAAATATCGTCCGCCATCACCCACACCTGCGGGTGGTCGGTCAGTATATCGGTCAGCGCTTTCAGTTCGTCGCGGCTGTATCCGGCCCCGGTCGGGTTACTTGGCGAGTTAAGAATGATCCATTTAGTTTGTGGCGTAATCGCCTCCGACAGCGCCTCGGGCTGCAGCTTGAAGCCGGTTTCCGCCGGACAGTCGACAAATACCGGGCTGCCCTGGGCGATTTGCACCATATCGGGATAAGACACCCAGTAGGGCACCGGGATGATGACCTCATCCCCCGGATTGAGCGTGGCCAGCAGGGCATTGAAGATCACCTGCTTGGCGCCGTTGCCGACGACGATTTGCGGCGGATCATAGCTCAGCCCGTTATCGCGGGCGAGCTTGTCGCAAATTGCATCTTTCAGCGCTTTGGTGCCGCCCGCCGGGGTATATTTGGTCTGTCCGGCATCGATCGCAGCTTTCGCCGCCGCCTTGATATGATCGGGCGTGTCGAAATCCGGCTCGCCGGCGGCCAGGCCGATAACGTCCTGCCCGGCGGCCTTAAGTTCGGCGGCCTTGGCGGTTACCGCCATGGTCGGCGACGGTTTAATCACTTGCAGACGGTCGGCTATGAAACTCATGGGTTATCTCCTTGCGCTTGGCCATCATCCGGCAATTCAGGTACGTCGGGCAATGACATGTCAGTGGGTACTTCTTCCTTGTAGGGAACGCGCTGGACTTCGACAATCACCAATTTATCCCTGGGGAAAGGCAGGGGGCTCTCACCCTGCGGCTGATAGGCCGGCGGAATGGACAGGCGGCGGATTTCTGCGGCATACATGCCGATCAGCCCGCGGTCAAAGCCGTGGCCGTAAATCCCGCTGCTTAAGGTGAAGCGCTCGATATCTTCCGGCCCGCCTTCATACAGCAGGGCGCCGTCCGCGCTTTCCATACTGATCACCCGCACCGCCGCCCGCCCGCCGCAGCTAAACGGCAGAGCGAACTGGCGATCCTCCACGCCCGGATTGAGAATCTGATAATAAAAATCCGACCCTTCGGCGGTAGCCTGCGGCTCAAGCGCTTTCAGCTTGAAGTCAAAGACCGTCGGCCTGGCGTCGATATCGGTATTGTCCGGGTCCAGTGTGCGCGCACCGGCGATCACCCGCCGCACACCGCCCAGCTGCATGCCGCGCACGCCGCGGTCCCACGCCTCGATCACCTCGCCGCGGCCGATGGTAAAGCGCACCGGTTTTTGCGGCTGCCACTCGGACCGCAATGTCTGGCCCTCCAGCGGCAGGGCATGAATTTCCAGCGTGACACGCTGGCCGCAGGCGGCCTTGTCGCCGCTGCCGGGTTTGAGTTCCTGCACCTCGATGGTGCGGTTATAATCTGGGTTGGCGATGCGCATCCAGCGGTCAATATCGCTGAATTCCTGGATGACTTCATAACGCTTAAGGCTCACCGCGTCGGGATCGCCCTGATCGGCGCGCTGCTCGTTGCGATAGCCGACCACTGCCGCCCAGATGATAAACAATATGATCGCCGTGCGCATAAGCGGCGGCGTGGTTTGTTTACGCTTGCGGAACATGGGGAGATTATAAAGAAATTTGCCATTGATAACAGCACTTAATGGTGGCCCCGGCGGGATTCGAACCCACGACCTACGGATTAGGAATCCGTCGCTCTATCCGGCTGAGCTACGGGGCCGGTTCGTATGGCTTGCTCAGTTATAGTATAACGCAGCGGTTGCGTCATGTAGAGATCGCCCGCCCCGCATCCGGGCGTCTGGCTTTGCGGGCAAATCACGCGTATTTGTGTTAAATCCCACGCTTTTATCCCAGCAAAGCCGCGCCCTCGCTGCGCTGCAGCATGTGGCGTGCTGCGCCGCATATTGCTTCTGCCCCCTTGCCCGGGCTATAGTGGGTGGTTCTTAAGATGAAATAACATTGCGACAAACTGGCGAGGCAGCATATGACACGCAAAATCCCCGTATCCACCCCCGTTGTTGAGCTTGATGGCGATGAAATGACCCGCGTCATCTGGGCCAAGATCAAATCACAGCTGATTCTGCCCTATCTCGATATTGATCTCGAATATTACGACCTGTCGATCAAGCATCGAGACGACACCGACGATCAGGTCACCGAAGACGCCGCCCTGGCGATCAAGCGCTATGGCGTCGGCGTCAAATGCGCCACCATCACCCCCGATGAAGCGCGGGTGGAGGAATTCGGGTTGAAGAAAATGTGGCGCTCGCCCAACGGCACCATACGCAATGTTCTGGGCGGCACTATCTTCCGCGCGCCGATCATCTGCGAGAATATCCCGCGCTATGTGCCAGGCTGGGAAAATCCGATCATCGTCGGCCGCCATGCCTTCGGCGATCAATACCGCGCCACCGAGATGCATATCGACGGGCCGGGCACGCTGCAGCTCACCTTTACGCCCAAGGGCGGCGGCGAGCCCGTGACACAGACCGTGCACGAGTTCGAAGGCGCCGGTGTGGCGATGAGCATGTATAACCTCGAGGATTCGATCGCCGGCTTCGCCCGCGCCTGCTTTAATTATGGGCTGAATGAGGGCTATCCAGTCTATCTTTCGACCAAAAACACCATCCTCAAAACCTATGACGGCCGCTTTAAGGACATCTTCCAGCGCGTATATGAGCAGGAGTTCAAATCCCGGTTCGAGGCGCACGGACTAGCGTATGAACACCGCCTGATCGATGATCTGGTGGCCTATGCCATCAAATCCGAAGGCGGGTTTGTCTGGGCGTGCAAGAATTATGACGGCGACGTGCAGTCCGATGTGGTCGCCCAGGGCTTCGGCTCGCTGGGGCTGATGACCTCGGTGCTGCTTACGCCCGATGGCGGCACGGTGGAAACCGAAGCCGCGCACGGCACCGTCACCCGCCATTACCGGCAGTGGAAACAAGGCCAGCCGACCTCGACCAATCCCATCGCCTCGATTTTCGCCTGGACGCAGGGGTTGCGCTATCGCGGGCAGTTCGATGACAATCGCGACCTGATCGGCTTTGCCGAGACGCTCGAGCGGGTGACGGTGGAAACCGTGGAGGCCGGCGATATGACCAAAGACCTTGCGTTGCTGATCCATGACGACCATCCTTGGCTGACGACCGATCAGTTCATGGAACTGGTTGCCGACCGGCTGGCCAAGGAGATGAATCCGGCGCTCGCCCGCGCCGCATCTTAGGCCCTGTAGTACTAACTGAAAATTATGCGTGAATCTGGCGCTTTTCGACCGCCAGGGCGGCTTCTTTCACGGCCTCGTTAAGCGTCGGATGCGCATGGCAGGTGCGCGCAATATCCTCGGAGGATGCGCCGAATTCCATCGCTACGCAGCATTCGTGAATCAGCGTACCGGCATCCGGCCCGATGATATGCACACCCAGCACGCGGTCGGTTTTGGCATCGGCCAGAATCTTGACGAAGCCGTCGGTTTGCGCCACCGCGCGCGCACGGCTGTTAGCGGCAAAGGGAAACTTGCCGACCTTATACTCCACGCCCGCTTCCTTCAGCTGTTCCTCGCTTTGGCCCAGATTGGCGATTTCCGGCCAGGTATAAATCACGCCGGGAATGGCCTCATAATTCACGTGGCCATATTGTCCGGCGAGATGCTCGGCCACCGCCACACCCTCCTCTTCGGCCTTATGTGCGAGCATCGGCCCGGCGATAACGTCGCCGATGGCATAGATGCCAGGCACATTGGTGCACCAGTGCGCGTCAACATGGACGCGGCCGCGCTCGTCGCAGGCCACGCCGACGGTGTCCAGTCCGAGATTGTCGGTATAGGGTTTGCGGCCGATAGACACCAGCACCACGTCGGTTTTGATTTCTTCGGCCTTGCCACCTTTTGCCGGCTCCATGGTCAGGGTAACGCCCCCCTTGCCCGGCTTGGCGCCGGTGACTTTGTAACCCAGCTTAAACGCCATGCCCTGTTTTTCGAGAATCTTCTGGAACTGCCTGGCGACCTCGCTATCCATGCCCGGCGTGATGCGGTCTAAAAACTCAACCACCGTGACATTGGCACCCAGCCGGCGCCAGACCGAGCCCATCTCAAGCCCGATATAGCCGCCGCCGATGACCACCATATCCTTGGGCACTTTTGATAGTTCCAGCGCGCCGGTGGAGGTGACGATCTGTTTTTCGTCAATGCTCACGCCGGGCAGGGGCATAACATCCGAGCCGGTGGCAATCACAATCCGTTCGGCCTGGTAGGCGTTATCACCGACCGTGACTTCCCGCTGCCCGGTGATGGTGCCGTGGCCCGTGATATAGTCCACCTTGTTTTTCTGAAACAGCATCTCGATGCCGTTGGTCAGCCCCTGCACGATTTCGTCTTTTTTGGCCATCATCTGTTTGAGATTGAGCGACGGATTGGCCTCGATGCCCAAATCGGCATAATGATGATGCGCCTCTTCATATTTTTCGGAAATATTGAGTAGCGCTTTCGACGGGATACAGCCGACATTCAGGCAGGTGCCGCCCAGCGCGCCGCGCTTTTCCACACAGGCCACCTTAAACCCCAGCTGGGCTGCGCGAATGGCACAGACATAGCCTCCGGGCCCGCCGCCAATCACCATCAAATCATAATCGGTCATTATGCGTCTCCTTTTCTACACCTGCATAACCGCGTCGCGTTTAGAGATAATATTTTGATGCATCAGCACCATATTACAGTCCCAATTACAGTCCCAGCAACAGCCGCCGCGGGTCTTCAATGGCCTGTTTCACCTTGACCAGAAACGTCACCGACTCGCGGCCGTCGACAATGCGGTGATCGTAGGACAACGCGACATACATCATCGGTCGGATAACGATTTCATCATCCACCACCACCGGCCGTTTCTCGGTTTTATGCATGCCGAGAATACCCGATTGCGGCGGATTGATGATGGGCGTGGACATCAGCGAGCCATAGACCCCGCCGTTGGAAACGGTAAAGGTGCCGCCGGACAGTTCGTTCATCGACAGCGTACCCTCGCGCGCCTTGTTGGCTTTCTCGTTAATTTCCGCTTCGATCTGGGCCAGGGTTTTCTTGTCACAATCGCGAATTACCGGCACCACGAGCCCCTGGGGCGTGCCTACGGCCACACCGATGTCGTAATAATTCTTATAGACCACCTCATCGCCGTCGATTTCGGAATTAACTTCCGGAATCTGCTTGAGGGCATTGACCGCAGCCTTGACGAAAAAGCCCATAAAGCCCAGCCGCACGCCGTGCTTTTTCTCGAAATCGTCTTTATATTCGCTGCGCAACGCCATCACGTTGCTCATGTCGATTTCGTTGAACGTGGTCAAAATCGCCGCCGTGTTTTGCGACTCTTTCAGACGCTTGGCGATGACCTGGCGCAGCTTGCTCATTTTCACTCGCTCCTCGCGCGGGCCCTGCGCCGGGCTGACAGCCATGCCATCGCCCTCCTCTATGGCGGAGAGAATATCACCCTTGGTGTGGCGGCCATCCTTACCGGTAGCCGGCACGTTCGAGGCCTTTACCTGCTGGTTTTCAGCCAGCAGTTTGTTCACGGCCGGGCCGGACTCCTTGCCGGAAGGCTCCGATCCCTTACCTTTGGCCGGCTCCTCCTGTTTCGGCTGCGATTTGCTTTCTTCTTGCTTTTGCGCCTCCGCCTCACTGTCTTTTTTAGGCTCGTCCTTGGCCTTTTTATCGTCTGCTTGCTTGCCGTCGCTATTGGCGCTGGCCTGCGCCCCCGCTTCGATATGACCCAACGTCGCGCCGACCTCGACCGTCTCATCGACATTGGCGATGATTTCCTTAATCACGCCGGCGGCCGGGGCATTGACCTCCAGCGTCACCTTGTCGGTTTCAAGCTCGACAATCGGCTCATCCTGCTCGACCCGCTCTCCTACCTGTTTAAACCATTTGGCGACGGTGGCTTCGGATACCGATTCCCCGAGCGAGGGAACGATGATGGATTCAGACATGCTACTCTCCTGTGCTGCGATTCAACTTATGAGGCTTTTTGCTGCTTTTTTGATTTGCCGCCGTTTGCTTTGACCGGCTCCAGCGCCTCGTCGATCAGCCGCTGCTGCTCGGCGCTGTGAATTTTTAGGTAGCCCGCCGCCGGTGAAGCCGCTACCGGCCGGCCGACATAGCGCAGACGCGGTCCGCGATGTTGTTTATCCATTTCATTTTCAAACCATTCGCGCACAAAGTTCCACGCGCCCATGTTTTTCGGTTCTTCTTGCGCCCAGATGATCTCAGCGTTGGGATAGCGCTTCATCTGTTCCGCCACGTCCGCCGACGGGAAGGGATAGTATTGTTCGATGCGCACAATAGCCTGATCCATGATCTCGCGCTCGCGACGCGCCTCGAGCAGGTCATAATAGACCTTGCCGCTGGTAAAGATCAGCTTGCTGACTTTTTTATCCGCCGTCAAGGCATCGACTTCGGGGAAGATGCGCTGAAAACTGCCGCCCGGTTCAAATTCGTCGAGCTGTGAAACGCACAGCTTATGGCGCAGAAGTGATTTCGGCGTCATCACCACCAGCGGCTTGCGGAATTTGCGATGAAGCTGGCGGCGCAGGGCGTGGAAAAAATTGGCCGGCGTGGTGCAATTGACCACCTGCATATTATCCTCGCCGCACAGCTGCAGGAAACGCTCCAGCCGCGCCGAGCTGTGCTCCGGCCCCTGCCCTTCATAGCCGTGCGGCAGCAACATCACCAGCCCGCACATACGCAGCCACTTGATCTCGCCCGAACAGATAAACTGATCGATAATCATCTGCCCGCCGTTGACAAAATCGCCGAACTGCGCCTCCCAGATCACCAGCGAATCCGGCTCGGCCAGTGAATAACCGTACTCAAAACCCAAAATGGCCAGCTCGGATAAGGAACTGTTGATGACTTCGTAATGCGCCTGCTCGCCGCCCAGATTATTGAGCGGCACATAGCGCGCCTCCGTTTCCTGATCGACCAGCACCGAGTGGCGGTGCGAAAACGTGCCGCGTTCGGAATCCTGACCCGACAGGCGCACCGGGTAGCCTTCCTGAAGGAGGGTGGCATAGGCCAGCGTCTCACCCATTGACCAGTCAAGGTTCTTGCCGGTTTCAATCATTTCCCGCTTAGTTTTTAATTGGCGCCCGATCTTACGGTGCAGGTTAAAGCCGTCCGGGGTTTCGGTCAGTCTTTTGCCCAGCGCCTGCAGCGTCTCGCGCGCCACGCCGGTATCGACTTCGGGCTTCACGCCCTCTTCCGGACGGCTCATGCCCGACCATTTCCCCTCCAGCCAGTTGGCTTTGTTGGGGATATACTGCCTGCCAGATTCAAACGCTTCTTCAAAATGGCGATTGAACTGCCTGTATTGTTGATCGACATAATCGCGGGAGATCACGCCGTTGGCCACCAGTCGATCGGCATAGATTTTCGCCGGGGAGCGATGCTCAGCAATCGCCTTATACATCAGCGGCTGGGTAAACATCGGCTCATCGCCTTCGTTATGGCCGTAGCGGCGATAACAGAACACATCGATCACCACGTCGCGCTTGAATTGCTGGCGAAACTCGGTGGCCAGCTTACAGCACACCGCCACCGCCTCCGGATCGTCACCATTGACATGGAAAATCGGCGCCTGCACCATTTTCGCAACATCGGAAGGGTATGGCGTGAAACGGGCATATTTGGGCGCTGTGGTAAAACCGATCTGGTTATTGACGATGACATGCACTGTGCCGCCCGTGCGATAACCGCGCAGCTCGGAAAGTGATAAGGTCTCCGCCACCGACCCCTGACCGGCAAAGGCGGCATCGCCGTGCATGGTCAGCGCCATCACGCGGGATTTGTTTTTATCGCCTTTTTGGTCCTGCTTGGCGCGCGCTTTGCCGGAGACTACCGGATTGACCGCCTCCAGATGCGAGGGGTTGGCGGTCAGCGACAGGTGCAGATGTTTACCGTTGGGCATTGTCCTATCATGCGACGCGCCCAGGTGATATTTTACATCGCCGGAACTATTGACTGAATCGGGAAAATCCAGATTGCCGTGGAAAATGGACAGCAGTTCCGAATAGGGCTTACCCATAATCGAGGTCAGCACATTCATCCGCCCGCGATGCGGCATGCCGATAACGATTTCGTCCACGCCTTCGTCGGAGGCGGTTTCCAGAATCATTTCAAGGCCGGGAATGACCGCGTCGCCGCCCTGAATGGAAAAGCGCTTCATTCCGGGATATTTGGTCTGCAGAAATTCCTCGAAAGCCTCCACCTCAATCAGCTCGCCCAGCACCTGTTTTTGCTGGTCTTTGCTCAGGTTCGGGTTGCCGCGCATGCGCTCGATGCGCTCCTGAATCCATTGTTTCTGGTCCGGGTACTGGATATGCATAAACTCCACACCGATTTTATCGCAATACGTGTGGCGGAGCGTGTCGAGTATCTCGCGCAGCGTAGCGCGCTGCATGCCGAGCACGCCGTCCAGCTGGATTTCGCGGTCATAATCGGCCTCGGTAAAGCCATAGGTCGCCGGCTCGAGTTCGGGGTGGGCTTCCTTGGTCTCCAGATTGAGCGGATCGAGATTAGCCGCCAGGTGGCCGCGAACGCGGTGCGCGTGTATCATCATCAGCGCCCGCATGCTGGCATGCGTCATCCCCTGTTCGGGCGAGGGCGTTTTGGTTTCACGCTGCTTGTCTTTATCGGCTTCGGCGCGCTCCGGCCCGACCTGACCGATAACCGCTGTGTGCGATTCCGCCCAGCTGGGCTTGGCCTCTGACACCCGTCCGATTTCTGAGAAAAACTGTTGCCAGCTAGGGTCTACCAGCGAGGCGTTTTCAATATAGCGACGATAGAGCTCTTCTATGAATACTTCGTTTCCGGAATATAAATGGGATGCGTTGAGCAAATCGTCAGACATAAGCGCGCTTTTTGATAGAAAAATTACAACACACCTGATGTAGCGCAGTTGATGTCTGATGCAAGTAAAATCCGCCTTTTCCGCCTCAGGCGCTTAGCAACTGCAGCATGGTCTGGCCTAGCGCGGCGGGCGAATCAGCCACCGCCATACCGGCTGACTTCATGGCGTCGATTTTATCCTCAGCCCCTCCCTTGCCGCCGGCGACAATGGCCCCGGCATGGCCCATACGCCGTCCGGGAGGCGCCGTCCGCCCGGCGACAAAGCCGACCACCGGCTTTTTCACCTTACTGCGCTTGAGGAACTCGGCTGCCTCTTCTTCAGCCGTACCGCCGATTTCCCCGATCATGATAATGGCTTCGGTTTCCTCATCGGCCAGGAATAACTCCAGCACATCGACAAAATTGGTGCCGTTGACCGGATCACCGCCGATACCCACGCAGCTTGACTGGCCGAGACCGGCGGCCGTGGTCTGCGCTACCGCTTCATAGGTCAGCGTCCCGGAGCGGGAAAGAATGCCCACCTTCCCTTTCCGGTGTATCTGGCCCGGCATAATCCCGATTTTGCATTCATCCGGGGTGATCACCCCCGGGCAGTTGGGGCCGACCAGCCGCGTCGCCGAGCCGGACAGGGCGCGCTTGACCTTGACCATATCCAGCACCGGGATGCCTTCGGTAATGCACACCACCAGCTCGATGCGCGCATCCACCGCTTCCAGAATGGCGTCGGCGGCAAACGGCGGCGGCACGTAAATTACGCTGGCATTGGCGCCGGTTTTGTCTTTGGCATCGTGCACCGTATCGAACACCGGCAGATCGAGGTGGCTGGCGCCGCCCTTGCCCGGCGTCACCCCGCCGACCATCTGCGTGCCGTAGCCGATGGCCTGTTCAGAGTGATAAGTGCCCTCGCGGCCGGTGAAGCCCTGACAAATGACTTTGGTGTGTTTGTTCACAAGAATGGACATGCTGCTTTCCTTCCTTACGCTGCTTTTTTGTTCTTCACCGCCTCGACCACCTTCTCGGCGGCATCGGCCAGATCGTCCGCCGGCGTAATCGCCAGCCCGGAGTTGGCAAGCATTTTCTTACCCAGCTCAACATTGGTGCCAGCCAGGCGCACCACCAGCGGGACCGAGAGATTGACCTCCTTGGCCGCGGCAATCACTCCTTCGGCAATTATGTCACAGCGCATAATGCCGCCGAATATATTGACCAAAATTCCCTCCACGCTCAGATCGGACATGATCAGCTTGAAAGCCTCGGTTACCTTTTCCTTGTTGGCGCCGCCGCCGACATCGAGAAAGTTCGCCGGTTCGCCGCCATGCAGCTTGATGATATCCATGGTCGCCATGGCCAGGCCGGCGCCGTTGACCATGCAGCCGATATTACCGTCCATCTTAACGTAAGACAGGCCGAATTTGCCGGCACGGATTTCCAGCGGATCCTCTTCGTCCTCGTCGCGCATGTTCTGGATATCGTTGTGGCGGTACAATGCGTTGTCATCAAAGTTAAACTTGGCATCCAGCGCCAGCAGCCGATCCTGCTTGGTAATCACCAGCGGGTTGATCTCAACCTGCGAAGCGTCGGTATCGATAAACGCTTCATACAGCCCATAGACGAACTGGTGAAACGCCTTGGCCATCTCCTTGGTGATGCCAAGCCCCTTACCAAGCACACGGACGTGGAACGGCTGGATGCCGCAGGCCGGGTCAACCGAAACCGAAATGATTTTCTCCGGGTTTTTCGCCGCCACTTCCTCGATATCCACGCCGCCCTCCTGGCTGGCAACGAAAGTTACCCGGCTGGTGGCAGGGTCAATAATCAAACTGAGATAAAGCTCTTTGCCGATATCGCTGCCTTCCTCGATATAAATACGCTTGACTTCCTTGCCCTCCGGGCCGGTCTGATGCGTGACCAGCGTCATGCCCAGCATCTCCTTGGTCAGCTGCTTGACCTCATCGAGCGACTTGGCCAGCTTCACCCCGCCGGCCTTGCCGCGACCGCCGGCATGTATCTGCGCCTTGACCACCCACAGATTGCCGCCCAGCTCCTGCGCCACACGCTCGGCCTCATCCGGCTTGAAGGCCACGCCCCCGCGCGGTACGGGCACGCCATATTTACTTAAAATCGTCTTTGCCTGATATTCATGGATATTCATGGTATCGCCTTTATGCTACTAATTATGCTGATTTCTTCTTAGGCGTTGCCTTGCCGGCAGCTTTTGCCGGCTTTAAGTCAACCGCCCGCATCAACTCGCGCACCGCATCAACCGATTGATTGAACTGCTTTTGCTCGCTTGCTGAGAGTTTGATTTCCACCACGCGCTCAACCCCCTTAGACCCGATTTGCACCGGCACGCCAACATACATGTCTTTAACGCCGTATTCGCCGTTGAGATGCGCCGCACAGGGCAGGATTTTCTTTTTATCTTTAAGGTAAGATTCGGCCATTTCAATCGCCGAGGCCGCCGGCGCATAGTAAGCCGAGCCGTTTTTAAGCAGGCCGACGATTTCTCCGCCGCCGTTACGTGTGCGCTTGACGATAGCGTTGAGCTTGTCTTTAGAAATCCAGCCCATCTTCACCAGGTCGGGCAACGGAATGCCGGCCACCGACGAATAGGACACCACCGGTACCATGGTATCACCGTGCCCACCCAGCACGAAGGTGGTCACCTGGTCTATGGAGACATTCATCGCCTCTGACAGGAAATAGCTGAAACGCGCCGAGTCCAGCACGCCGGCCATGCCCACCACTTTTTGCGGCTTAAAGCCGGTCACCTGCTGCATGACCCAGACCATCACATCCAGCGGGTTGGTGATGACAATGACGAATGCGTTAGGCGCATATTTTTTGATATTCTCACCAACCGACTGGATGACCTTGGTATTGGTGGAGATCAGATCGTCGCGGCTCATCCCCGGCTTGCGCGGCACGCCGGCAGTGACGATACATATATCGGCGCCTTTGATATCTTTATAGGAATTGGTGCCGATAATGTTGACATCGGCGCCTTCACAGGCGGTGCTTTGCGAGATATCAAGCGCCTTGCCCTGCGGCAGGCCTTCGACGATATCAAACAAGATCACATCGCCCAATTCTTTCGAGGAAACCAAGTGGGCGAGCGTCCCACCGATCATTCCGCCGCCGATCAGCGCTATTTTAGGACGTGAAGACATAGGATACCTCTCATGGATCAACAGATAGCGCCAGATGTAATCGAACGGGGGGCAAAACTCAAGTTTCGAAATTTAGCTATTCATCTTATCGAAGAATTCATCGTTGGTTTTGGTGTCGCCGATCTTCTCCAGCAGGAATTCCATGGCGTCCATCGTGCCCATGGGGTTGAGGATCTTGCGTAAAACCCAGACCTTCGACATTTCTTCTTTGCTGTATAGCAGGTCTTCCTTGCGCGTTCCCGAGCGAGTGATATCAATCGCCGGGTAGACGCGTTTGTCGGCTAGTTTGCGGTCCAGAATAATCTCGGAGTTACCGGTACCCTTGAACTCTTCGAAAATCACCTCGTCCATCCGCGAGCCGGTTTCAATCAGCGCGGTGGCGATGATGGTCAGCGAGCCGCCGCCTTCAATATTGCGCGCCGCACCGAAAAAGCGCTTCGGCCGCTGCAGGGCGTTGGCATCTACCCCGCCGGTGAGCACCTTGCCCGAAGATGGCACCACCGTATTATAGGCCCGCGCCAGACGCGTCACAGAGTCGAGCAAAATCACCACGTCGCGCTTGTGCTCGACTAGCCGCTTGGCTTTTTCGATCACCATTTCCGCAAGCTGCACGTGGCGGTGCGCCGGTTCATCAAAGGTGGAGCTGACCACCTCGCCCTTTACCGAACGCGCCATATCGGTGACTTCCTCGGGCCGCTCGTCGATTAACAGGACAATCAGAATCGATTTGGGATGATTCGCCATCACTGAGTGTGCGATATTTTGCAGCATCACCGTTTTACCGGTACGCGGCGGCGCCACGATCAAGGTGCGCTGACCCTTGCCCTGCGGAGCAATGAGGTCGATCACGCGGGCGCTTAAATCGGTTTTGGTCGGATCATCTTTTTCCATATTGATGCGATGATCCGGGTAAAGCGGCGTCAGGTTATCAAAGGCGACCTTGTGCTTGGCTTTTTCAGGCTCTTCGAAATTGATGGTTTTCACACGCACCAGCGCGAAATAGCGCTCGGAATCCTTCGGCGCGCGCACCTCGCCTTCGACGGTATCGCCGGTTCTCAGCCCGAACCGCCGAATCTGGCTTGGCGAAACATAAATATCATCCGGGCCGGCAAGATAGTTCGCCTCCGGCGAGCGCAGAAAGCCGAAGCCGTCCTGCAATACTTCGATGACCCCCTCGCCGACGATCTCCTGGTCTTTGTCCGCCATTTTTTTGAGAATGGCGAAAATCATCTCCTGTTTGAGCATGGAGCTGGCGTTTTCCACCTCATTGGCTTCGGCGAGCTCGAGTAATTCGTCGGGTTTTTTTTCTTTTAAATCCTGTAAACGCATAGTGATTAAGTCCTTGAAAAAGCTATTATTTGGAGAATATTGAAGGGTATACAGAAACGCGTGCAAGGAGTGACATGGAATTTCACAATACGTGTTTTACCAGTTATGTCAAACCGTTTAAGCGGGTTCTGCTGCCTTGTCCTGTTCCCAGATCGGGTCTTTAATCGCCTGCCGCATTTGCTGATGGGCCTGCAACTCCTCTGCGCTGGGCGGGAATTCCCGTTGTGGGACGGTCTGCTGCTTCCGCGCCGCCGGCGATTCGGGCCGGACCGGAGAAGCAGCCGCCTCCAGCCCGAGCATGGATTGCCGGCCGCCGCGCAGTTCAAGATAGACCTCGGCCAGCAGCTCGGCATCGAGCAGGGCGCCGTGCTTGCTGCGGGCGGATAAATCGATGCTGAAACGCTTGCACAACGCATCCAGATTGGCCGGCTGGCCCGGATATTTCTGGCGCGCCATAAGCACCGTATCCAGCGTGCGTTCCATGGACAAAACAGGGCGTTTCAGGCGAGCGAGTTCGGCATTGAGAAATTTCATATCGAACTGCGCGTTGTGAATCACCAGCAACGAATCCTGCATAAATTCGATAAAGGAGGCGGCCACATCGGAAAACAATGGCTTGTCATGTAAAAATTCGATGCTCAGCCCGTGTACCTGCTCGGCTTCCTGGGGCATGTCGCGCTCAGGGTTGAGATAGACATGAAAATGGTTGCCGGTGCGGACGTGATTGATCATTTCCACCGCTCCGATTTCCACAATGCGATGGCCGGAATTGGGGTCAAGTCCGGTGGTCTCGGTATCTAAGGCGATCTCTCTCATGTGCACAATGTATCTATCATGGCGTTTACGTCGGATTCAATTTGCGCCATTGGCCGGCCGGTATCGATCAAATAATCAGCTCGCTTTATCTTTAACGCAGGATCTATCTGGCGATCCAGAATTCGTTGCATTTTATCCTCGGTCATTCCGGCGCGGGCCATGATGCGTTCTTTCTGCAAGTCTTCAGCACAATGCGTAACCAGCACCGCATCACACAGCGTATGGGCGTCGGTTTCAAATAATAGCGGGATTTCGAGTACTACCAGCGGCGCGCCGTGTGTGCGGGCCTCGTCCAGGAATTGAAGCTCGGCAGCGCGTACCCTGGGATGAAGAATGGCTTCAAGCTGTTTAAGTTTTGCATTATCGGCAAAAACTATAGCGCCGAGGGTTTTGCGCTGTATCGCGCCATTCCGCACGGTTTCAGGGAACAGTCGCGCGATGTCCTCGACCGCCGCGCCGCTTTGGCTCATCAATTGGTGAACCTCGGCATCGGCATCAAAAACCGGGACATCCTGCGCACGGAATATGCCGGCTACTGTGGATTTGCCGGTAGCAATGCCGCCGGTGATTCCCAATATTTTCACGGCGTCTGCATTCCCTCGAGCAAAAAAGATTCGAGCGAGGAATCAACTACCGGTGTTTCATCATACCACGCCTTAAAGCCGGGCACGGCCTGATGGATCAGCATGCCAAGCCCGGTTATAATCGGATTACCGCGTGCGCGCGCCTTGATAAGCAGCGACGTCATCAGCGGCTGATAGACGATATCGGTCACGATTGCTTCTTCCGGCAGTGTATCAAGCGAGATATCAAGCGTATCCTGGCCTTTCATACCGAGCGATGTGGTATTGACCAGCACACTCGCCTGGCTCATCCAGCCGTTGCGGCGCTCCCAGCGTTCAGCGCGCACCGGCTCACCCAGCGATTCGGCGACCGCATGCGCTTTGGAATGGGTGCGGTTGAGCAAAACAATATCTTTCCACCCCTCATCCATCAGCGCCACACACACCGCCCGCGCTGCGCCGCCCGCTCCTAATATCACGGCCCGTTCTTTGTGTTCCTCTTTTATCCGGATTTTATTTTTCAGATTCTCGATAAAGCCCGTCGCGTCGGTGTTTTTGCCGTATAACGAGCGGTCCTCGCGAATAAGCACCGTATTAACCGCACCAATGCGGCGGGCTTTTTCGCTAAGCTCATCCATCACTGTCAGTGCGGCTTCCTTGTGCGGCACGGTCAGATTGCAGCCGGAAAATCCAAGTTTGGGCAACATGCGCAAGGCTTCAGCCAGATGCTCCGGTGCCACTTTCAGCGGCAAATAAGCGCCGTCGATCGCAGCTAGCCCCAGCCAGTGATTGTGCAGCCGCGGCGACAGCGAGTGCGAGACCGGCCAGCCCATCACTCCGGCCAGCTTAGCTTGTCCAGATATCATGGCACGTCCTTTCGTCTTTCCTGTTGTTTCTGGCGGTACTGGATGATCTGCGCCGCTGTTTCCTCCACCGAGCGCCGTGTGACATCGATCACCGGCCATCCCTGTTGGCGGTAGAGCTTGCGCGAGGTTTCGATTTCGCTTTCCACCTCTTCGCTGTCGATATAATTGGTATTATCTTCCTGATTCAACGATTTCAAGCGCGTCCGCCGGATCTGCAACAGCCGGTCCAGGCCGATGGTCAGCCCGACGATTAACGGCTCGCTCAGGCTGAACAGATTCTCCGGCAACTGGCAGCCGGTCACATACGGGACGTTCGCCGCCTTATATCCGCGATTGGCCAGGTATACGCAGGTGGGCGATTTGGAGGTACGCGATACGCCGACCAGGACAATATCCGCCCGGTTCAGTTCCCAGTGCATCTGCCCGTCATCATGCGCCAGGGCGAAATTGATCGCCTCTACCCGTTCGAAGTAGTCGGCACTGAGCTCATGCTGGCTGCCGGGCCGGCTTTGCGCTTCTTCGTTAAGAAAGGCGGAAAATTCACGGATCACCGGACCCAGAACGGGAATACACGGCAGCTGACGGCGCTGACATTCGGTGCGGATCATGGTACGCAAATCTTCATTTACCAGCGTATACATCACCACGCCGGGATATTCATCAAGCCCGGCCAGCATTTTCTCCAGCTGTCCCTTAGTACGCACCAGCGACCAGATATGCTCGTGTGGAATCACATCGTCAAACTGCGCCAGCGCCGCGCGCGACACGCTGCTGACCGTCTCGCCGGTGGAATCAGATACTAAATGTAAATGGAATTCTTTCATCGCCGCGATTGTAGCGGGCCCGGTGGATAAGCGCGAGTATAATTCGTGGGGTTTGTGTGTGCTTGTCGCGGCGTCTCACGTTCTCCCGGTTTGCTCTCCTATAGCCATGCATGGTTATCCACGCCGGCGGGTCTGCTGGTCCCGGTTTTCGGGTTATCTGTATAAGCGGCGATATACTGTTACCTTTATCCAATTTCACGCAGACGTTTTTTTCGTGAAAGTCTGATTGCTTACAAGATATGATACACACACTTATCTGCCCTTTGTTCGCCGGGGCCTGTCGCCGTGGATAAAGGGCTGATTATCTCGCTACAGGAATAATAATCCCCGCATCCCACTGTCCCTACAAACACTTCCATTTCTTTTTTTTAATTTATCTAATAGAAGAATGACGGCGAGTTTATGGAGGATAACCATGGCCAAACGGGTACTGTTAAGCTTAACCGAAAAGCAACCGGATCTGTATCCGTATTGGTTTATGCGCCAGGCCGGACGTTACCTGCCGGAATACCGTAAAATACGTGAACGTTTCCCCGATTTCCTATCTTTTTGTTATACGCCCGACGCTGCATGTGAAGTGACCATACAGCCCATTACGCGCTTTGACTGCGACGCGGCGATATTATTTTCCGATATTCTGGTGATTCCCGATGCGCTGGGTCAGGAGGTGCGATTCATGCCCGGACATGGGCCGAAACTGACGCCGCTGGAACATGAGGCATCGATCCGGCAACTGGATTCCCAGCGCGTCATAGAGCATTTACAGCCGGTGTTTGTGGCGCTGCGCGCCATCCGGCGGGAACTGTCGGACGATAAGGCATTGATCGGATTTGCCGGCGCGCCGTGGACGGTGGCGTGTTACATGATAGATGGCGAGGGCAGTAAGGAGTTTGCCGCCACGCGCCAGTTCGCTTACCGTCAGCCGGAATTGTTTCAGGTATTAATCGACACGCTGGTAACAGCTACCGCCAACTATTTATGCGAGCAGGTCACAGCGGGCGCAGATATGGTTCAGCTGTTTGACAGCTGGGCCGGGCTGCTGCCGCCGGACGAGTTTGAGCGCTGGGTTATCCGTCCCGCCACACGCATCGTCTCCACCCTCAAGGCGCAGCATCCGGCGGTGCCGATTATCGGCTTTGCACGCGGGGCGGGTGATAAGCTCGCAGACTATGCTGCGCGCAGTGGCGTTGACGGAGTGAGCATCGATACCACCATGCCCCTGCTATCGGCGGCGGCGATGAAGCAGGAGAGGCAAACCATGCAGGGCAATCTGGATCCGCTTTTGCTCGCCTCCAACCGCGAGCGTGTTATCTCTCAAAGCGAACAGATGCTTAGTAGTATGCGTGGCATGCCATATATCGTTAATCTGGGGCACGGCATTGTGCCGCATACACCGATTGAAAATGTTCACGCCTTGTGCGATACCATACGGGACATCAGGGGAGAATAGATGAAGGCCATCACACCGCAAACCAAAACGGCCATTGTTCTGTTTAATCTGGGCGGGCCGGACAGGCCGGAATCAGTGGAGCCATTTTTATTCAATCTTTTCAATGATCCGGCTATTATCGGCGCGCCGAAATGGATCCGTTATGGCCTGGCGCGGTTTATATCTTCACGGCGGGCACCGGTTGCGCGAGAAATATATGAAAATCTCGGAGGCAAATCTCCCATTGTCGAACAAACCCAGGAACAGGCCGATGCTCTGGAAGCGGCGCTGGCAGATGCCGGCCAGGTAAAAGCGTTTATGTGCATGCGTTATTGGCACCCGATGAGCGAGGAAGTGGCGCAGAGGGTAAAAGCCTATGCACCCGATCATGTGATTCTGCTGCCGCTATATCCGCAGTTTTCCACCACCACCAGCGGCTCGTCCATCAAGGAATGGCACCGCGTGGCGAAGCAAGCAGATATCCACGCTCCGCATACCACCATTTGCTGTTATCCGTTGAGTGAGCCGTTTATTGCGTCACATGTCCAGACGATTCGCTCCTATATTAACCAGGCGCGTGAGTACGGGACTCCGCGCCTGTTATTTTCAGCACATGGGCTGCCGGAGAAAATCATCCGGCAGGGCGATCCCTATCAATGGCAGGTGGAGCAAACCGTCAAGGCGGTAAGCCAGCAGCTAGACGCCGACGACTGCGAGATCCTCGGCTGCTATCAAAGCCGCGTCGGCCCGCTGAAATGGATCGGTCCTTCAACCGAAGATGAAATCAAACGGGCCGGCGCCGATAAACGCCCGATCGTGGTGATTCCCATCGCTTTTGTTTCCGAACATTCGGAAACCCTTGTCGAACTGGACATAGAATATCGCGAGCTGGCGGACCATGCCGGCGTGCCCGGCTATTTCCGGGTGCCGGCGTTGGGAACGCAAAGCCATTTCATCCGCTCGCTGGCCGAGTTGTGCGCTGGGGTAGAAACCGACCATACCATCTGCTCACACGCCGGCGGGCGAATCTGTCCACAATCATTTATTAAATGCCCGCAAGGAATTGCCGCATGACCTATGAACTCGCCAAATCACTGCATATTATTGCCGTCATAGCATGGATGGCGGCAATGCTGTATCTGCCCCGCCTGTTCGTTTACCACGCGCAAACCAGCGGGGGATCGGAAACCTCCGAGACGTTTAAGGTGATGGAGCGCCGTCTGCTGCGGTTCATTATGACTCCGGCGATGCTGGCGGCATGGGTCACGGGTATTTGGGTCACCTCCGAGCTCAGCGCCTGGACGCAGGGCTGGCTGCATACCAAAATCACACTGGTGGTTATATTGTCCGGTCTGCATGGTATGATGGCGGTTCAGGTTAAGCAATTTGCCGCTGACGCTAACCGCAAAAGTGCGCGTTATTTCAAAATCGTGAATGAGGTGCCGACCGTGCTGCTGATTGCGATCGTGTTCCTGGTGATCTTTAAGCCGTTTTAATGGATACACCCGATTGAGACCATGGCATATGTCGGCTTTTTTTAGTTGACGGCGGGTTCTTCCTGAGCAGGGCCGCTGCGCGTAATCGAGCTTTTATTCTGCTCGTAAAGCATGTGGAAGTTAATCGGTTCCAGTTGCAGCGGGGGGAATCCGCCATCGCGCGTGATATCGGCGATCACCCGGCGGGCGAACGGGAACAATAAATAGGCGCAATCCACCAGCACAGTTTGCTCCAGCGCTGCCTCGTCGCTGATACCCGTGATTTCAAAAATTCCGGCATAATCAATATCAACTAGAAAAACGGTGTTTTTTTCCTGCATGGCACGGGCGGCGATATGGATAATCAGCTCGAACATGTTTTCCTGTAGGCGCTGGGCGTTGAGATCGACACTGATATCGATGCCCGGCGCCTCACGCAGGTTGAGCAGACTATGCGGCGCCCGCGGATTTTCGAAGGAAACATCCTTGATATACTGGCCCTTGAGCAGCAGTGAAGGTGCCGCGGGCTGGTCGGTTTGGGTATCGTTCATTGGATCTCCGCCGGTGAGGGTTAAAATTCATTAAAAACGCTCTATATCAAATGCGTTAGTTGAACAAAAGAAAAAATCCAAAATCGGTTCACAAGCCGCTCAAACTCCGCTAGGGTTCCGAGTTGCTGTTTCATGAAGGAATGTCATTATCATGGGAGAATCAATACCTTTTGGCGATCTAATCGTACTGGGCGCCATCGCTTTGTTTATTATACTGCGCTATCGCAGTGTCCTGGGGCAGAAAACCGGGCATGATTTCAGCAAAACCCAAACCGATAAGGATGGACTGAAGTTAGTCACGCCGGAGAAAAAGCCTGCAGAAAGCCAGGAAGCCGAACCGGAAGAAGAAACGCTGCCCGAGTTCGAAGATGCACAGATCACCAACGCCCTTCACAAGATGAAGGCGACCGACCCGGCGTTCAGCGTGAGTGAATTTTTAAACGGCGCCAAATCCGCGTTTGAAATGGTGATAGATGCCTTCAACCAGCATGATCGCGAGACCCTGAAAATGCTGCTTTCTCCGGAAGTATACGAGTCGTTCGAGGAAAGCATGAAGGAGCAGGAAGAAAAGAGTCACACCACGGAAACCACGCTGATTTCATTGAAGGAAGCCGAAATCGTTGGCGCCGAAATGAAAAAAGCCGCCGCCCAGATCACGGTGCAATTCTTGTCGGAACAGGTGCACGTGGTGCGTGATGAAGAGAAAAACGTCATTGAAGGCGATCCGTCGCGGGTTCAGGATATCGCCGATGAGTGGACATTTGAGCGAGACCTTAAATCGCGTAACCCGAACTGGGCGATTATCGCGACCTGAGCGGACGATACGCGCGGCGGTATTGCTGTGCGGTCTGATGCTTGCTGCCTGTGCGGTGCAACCCGAACGCCTGCAATGGCAGCCGGTTGCATATGAACAGATACCTGGCTGGGCGCATGATCGCCACGCCGAGGCGCTGGCTGCGTTTCGCCGCTCCTGCGCTAGCCCCAAGCCAACAGATTCCGCGATCGCGACCCTGATGGATCCGGGTGTGCTGGCCGCCACCTGTCGTGAAGCCGCGCAATGGCGATCGCCCTCACACAACCGGGCAAGACGGTTTTTTGAGCGTCATTTCACCCCCTATCGTCTACACACCAACACGCGCCACAGCGGCCTGTTTACCGGCTATTACATCCCGGTGCTAAACGGCTCGCTCACGCCTGATGCGCGCTTTGCCTATCCGGCATACGCAGTGCCGGCAGATTTGCGCGCACCCGCCCCTTATGCAACGCGCGCGCAGATCGAAGCCGGCGCGCTGGCCGGTCGCGGAGAGGAACTGGTCTGGCTGGAAGATCCGGTCATGCTGTTTTTCCTGCATATACAGGGCTCTGGCCGCGTGCGCCTGCCCGACGGCCGGCTGCTCGAGCTGCGCTATGCCGGCAAAAACCACCGGCCATATGTTGCCATCGGCAACGTGCTTGTTGAACGCGGCGCCATCCCAAGGGAGAAGCTGTCCTTGCAAACCATTCGCCGTTGGCTGTATGAGCATCCGCGACAGGCGCGTGATGTGATGCAGGCGAATCCGTCCTACATCTTTTTCGCCCTTAACCGCGTGCAGTCAATGCCGCCGGGGGCGCAGGGCGTGGCGCTGACGCCGGAGCGTTCCCTGGCCATCGACCCAAAGCAGCTGCCTTATGGCCTGCCGGTTTTTGTCAATACGTTTACCAGCCCGAACCCCGATCAGCTGCAGTATTTTCGCCGCCTGATGATCACCCAGGATACCGGCGGGGCCATTCGCGGTCCGCTGCGCGGGGATATCTTTTTCGGCCAGGGAGAAGCCGCCGAAGCCCGCGCCGGTCGCCAGAAATACCGGGGTGAGTGGATAATCCTCATACCTAAGGATCATCATGATGAAACCGCCCAAGCCACCAGATGAGCGCCGGGTCACGCCCGAAGAGGAGCGGTTGTGGCGTACCGTCACCCGCCATGACCGGATTTATGAAGACAGCGCCGATGCGGCGGACAAGCCTCCGGAGTCTCCCGTGCCGCCTGTGCTCGGCCGGGCCGAAAAAGCCCAACCGCCCGCTTTTGCACCGGCCGGCCCCCTGCCGCCGCTTCAGGCCAGCCATTATGCCGGGCTGGACCGCCGGCTGGCTGAGCGCCTGCACAAGGGCGAGCTGGCGGCGGATTACACGCTTGACTGGCACGGAAAAACACAGGCCGAAGCCTATGATTCGCTGGTGGCAACCATCGCAGCCATGCGCGAGCGCGGCCAGCGTGTGCTGCTGGTGATCACCGGCAAGGGCCGCAGCGGCGGGGGTATACTGAAAACGCGGTTACCGCACTGGCTGAATGACCCGATGCTCCGGCCTTTTATACTTGCCTTTGCCAGGGCTTCCCCCAAAGATGAGGGCGCTTACCGGATATTATTGAAAAAAGTGAAGCGATGACGCCGTTAATTCATATCCTTGTGGTGGATGATGATGAACGTCTGCGCCAGTTGTTGCAGCGTTACTTAAGCGATCAGGGGTTTTTTGTCTCCACAGCGCCCGATGCCAAAGCCGCGCGTGAAGCGCTCGATTATTTCCGCTTCGATGCCATGGTGCTCGATTTGATGATGCCGGGAGAAACCGGGCTGCAACTGGCCGCTTCGTTGCCGGAGGCGAATCAGCCGCCGATTCTGATGCTCACCGCCATGACCGAGCCGGCTGATCGTGTGCGCGGACTGGAAATCGGCGCGCGCGATTATCTGACCAAACCGTTTGAGCCGCGCGAGCTGGTCTTGCGGTTGAATAATCTGTTGCGGCAGCCCGGCGCGCCGGCTGCGGCAGGAGAGCGGATTCGCTTCGGCGAGTTCCGGTTTGAGAAAAGTACCGGGCGCCTATATAAAGAGGACGAGCCGGTTTATCTGACACAGGCGGAAGCCGGGTTGTTGCAGGTGCTGGCTGCGCAGCCCGGTGAGGCGGTCACCCGCGAGGCGCTGGCGGCGCTTGGCGTCGGCGGCGGCGACAGCCAGAACGAACGCAGTGTGGATGTGCAGATCAATCGCCTGCGCAAGAAAATCGAGCCCGTGCCCGGCCGCCCGGTTTATATCCGGACCTTGCGCGGTTCGGGCTATATATTACACACCGATTGAGCATTATGGGCCGCATCAAGCAGACCATTAAAACGTTCCTGCCCGCCACGCTGTTCGGCCGCGCGTTGCTGATTCTGGTGCTGCCGGTGGTGCTTGTTCAGCTGTTTGCGATATATATGTTTTATGAACGGCACTGGGATTCGATCGTGCGCAATATGTCAAGCACGCTGGCCGGTGAGGTGATGTTGCTGGTGCATGAGTTCGAAAAACAGCCGCCGGATAAACGCGTTAAGCGAGTGACGGCGCTTGGCGAAATGCTCGGCATCGGGGTGTTTTACGATCGCTCGCAGGAGCGTGTGTTTGTCTCCGGCAAGGGGGCGGAGGAATATCCGGAGTTTTATGACCTGCTTTCCAGCCAGATCGCGCAGCCATTCATGGTGCGGCGTGTCCCGCCCGAAGGCGATATCGAAATCGCCGTATTGATGGATAACGGCACGCTGGTGTTTCACATGACCAAGAAACGGCTGGTCAGCTCCACCACCTATATCTTTCTGTTGTGGATGGTGGGCTCGGCTCTGATTCTGCTGATTATTTCCATACTCTTTCTGCGCAACCAGATACGGCCGATCCGGCAACTAGCGGAAGCCGCCAAGCGGTTCGGGATGGGGCAGGACATGCCGGGTTACTCGCCGCGCGGGGCTACTGAAGTCCGCCAGGCCGGGCATGCCTTCGTGACCATGCGCGACCGCATTCAGCGCCAGGTCAGCACGCGCACCGAGATGCTTGCCGGGATCAGCCACGACCTGCGCACCCCCTTAACCCGGCTGCGCCTGCAGCTGGCGATGCTGGGGCTGGATGACTCGCGCCGGGCCGAGCTCGAATCCGACCTTGAGGCGATGGAGCATATGATTCAGGAATATCTGGATTTCGCCCGCGGTGAAGGACGCGAGCAAACCGAGACGGTGATGCTGGCGCCGTTTCTCAAAGACATCGTTGTGGATTACCAGCATCATGAAGAACCGGTGACGCTGCAGCTCGCCGAAGACGGCGTGGCGGAAATCCGCCCCAAAGCCATGCGCCGCGCCCTGCAAAACGTGATCGACAACGCCATACGTTACGGTGAGAAAGCCGACATCGCCCAGCAGGCAGAAAAGAAACACTGGCTGATCACGATCACCGATGACGGGCCGGGCATCCCGGAAAGCGAGTATGAAACGGTGTTTCGGCCGTTTACCCGGCTTGACCCCTCGCGCAATATCCGCACCGGCGGGGCCGGGCTTGGTCTGTCCATCGCCCGCGATGTGGTGCAGGCGCATGGCGGGACAATCGAACTGGAAAACCGCCCGCACGGCGGGTTGAGCGTGATCATCACCCTGCCGCGTTAACCCGGACATGAAAAAGGACGCCGCAGAGGGCGCCCTTTTACACATTTAGCAAAGACAAACCAACGGCAGTCAGGCTGCTTTGCGGTTAACGTCACCAAACTCTTCCAGACTTTCAGCAGCCCGGCGGCTGATGACATCCGAAGCTTCAAACATCGACTGGGTCATCATTTCCGACATCTGGCGGAAATTATCCAGCGAGCTTTGGAACATGGTTTTAGCCAGTTCCGCCTGCTTGGTGGTGTTGATTTCCGGCGAACCGCTGGTCATCATATCCTTGGTGGCTTTGAGCATTTGCTCGACTTGCGAACGGGTGCTTTCCGCCTGATGACGCGACAGTTTCTGCACGCTTTCCGCTACCACGCTGCCGGCGGCGGAAAATGCCTCGGCATTGCGCCGGCTGATGTTGAATACCTTATTCACATCGAAGTTCGGGTTTTGAAAGTCGCTCCACATTTTCATGTAGTCGCCATACGGATTCTTGGTAACCATCTTTCTCTCCTTTTTAAAAACAGTAATGGACCAACACCTCAGTGTTGCGATGCACTATGCCAAAAAAAACAGATCCGGTCAAGTATTTTTGTGCATCGCACAAATACGCTCAGCTCCGGTCCCGGCTTAACGCGATAGAGCGTTGCACCGCCGCGCCCAGCGCCTCGTTAATCAGCGCGGAAAGGCTGGTCTGCGCCGTGTCCCGCATCAGGACATCCAGCGCCGCGGCGGTCGTCCCGCCGGGGCTGGTGACATTATTTCGCAGTTGCGAAATGGGCTCGCCTGATTGCTCCACCAGGCAGGCGGCGCCTTTCATGGTCTGCACTGCCAGCTGTCTTGCCTGCTCCTCGCGCAGCCCTTCGGCCATGCCGGCTTCGATCAGACATTCCAGCAGATAAAACAAATAGGCGGGACCGCTGCCCGCCAACGCCGTGGCCGCATGCATTTGCTGTTCGTCGTCCAGCCACAACACCTTACCCACCGCTTCCATCAGCGTGCTGATCAGCCGGCGATGCGTCTCGCTCACCTGGTCATTGCCGATACAGATGCTCATGCCTTCGCGGGCGGTTGCCGGGGTGTTGGGCATAACGCGGGCTACCGGTGTTTGCGGCCACAGGCGTTCCTCGTAAAACGCGAGCATCTTGCCGGCGGCCACGGAGAGAATCAGCGGCGGGCGTGACAGGTTGCGTGCGGAAAGCTGAGCCAGCAAATCAGCCAGCCCTGCCGGTTTGGTGGCAAGCATAATCGCCGCCGGTAAAAGCGAGGCCGGCCACTCATTCATGGAAAGAAACCCGGAAATACCCAGCCGGGTATGCAATGCGTGCAGCTTGTCGCGGTTGCGGTCAATAACGAGCAAGCAGTCCGCAGGCACGCCGGCATGGCGCCAGCCTTCCACCAGTGCCTGGCCCATATGGCCGCACCCGATTAGGATTAAAGGGGCATCGGGGCTGAACAGATCGCGTGAGTGGTCGGTATTCATGCCTCCCCGGCGGTATCCATCAGGGCGATATTCAGCGCATCTTCCCAGCTATTGCCGCCCCATACCACGGATTGAAAGGCGGGATAAAACCGGTCACACTCATTGATGGCGATATCGATCAAATCTTCGATCTGTTCGGCGGTGGCGCCTTTGCCGCCGCGCAGCAGCAGCGCATGGCGAAACATAATGGTATGTTCCAGACTGCACACGCCAAAATGGCCGAGCCACAGCTTTTCATTGATGCCGGCGAGGATTGGGTAAATATGTTTCAGTCCGGATTCGGGCAGTTTCGAATCAAACGCGCAGGAAAACATCATCACTTCCAGATCGGGCTGCCAGGTAAACCACACGCGGTAATTACACCAGTGACCGGCGATTTCGGCCAGCAGCTCTTCCTCCATCGGCCGATCGCAGAGCCAGTCGCGCGATTCGATCAGTTCTTCGGCGATGTCAAGGGGGTTGGTGGTAGCGGGGCTAGTAAAGGAGTCGGTGAGAAAAGCGGTCATCAAAACCTCCCAGTAAGATGAGCAGGAGCGCATTCGGCATGAAACATTTCCGGCTGGATCAGCTCATTTATTTCATGTCCTATTAGCATTAAACCCAAATGCGGCGCAATCACCAAACGAAATCGCCGACATGCGGACAGAATTTTGCAAGATGTGGTAAAAATGTGAGGGTTAGAACGCTATGGATAGTATTTACGCAGCAGAGTCGGCGGTTTGCTCCAGCGCCTCAATCCGTGCTTTCAGCGCCTCGTTTTCGGCGCGTGCGGCCTCAGCCATGGCTTTGACTGTGTCAAATTCCTCGCGGGTAACCAGATTCATCCGGTCGATCACTTTTTCCACCTGAGCCTGGACCGAGGCTTCGATTTCACGCTTCATATCCAGCAGCGATCCGGCGGCGCCGCTGGCCATTCGGGACAAATCATCGAAAATTTTATGGTCTTTTTGCATAGCACGACAACGTATGAGAGTTTACTTGTGAATCACTTACATTTAGCGCAAACTATCCTAAAAGTAAATGATGGGGAGCCCAATGGAACGCGTATTAATTACCGGCGGCGCCGGATTTATTGGTTCGAACATCGCTAATGATATCGCAGATCAGGACGCGTTTCGCGCGGTCGTCTGCGATCAGTTCGGCAAAACCGAAAAATGGCGCAATATCAGCAAACACCGCATTTTTGAAATTATCGCCCCCGATGAGGTGTTTTACTGGCTGGAATCGAACTGCGACAATCTCAAAGCGGTGATTCATATGGGGGCGATTTCCTCGACCACCGAGACCGATGTCGATTTGATTCTGGCCAATAATTTTTCGTTCTCACGTCAACTGTGGGGGTGGTGCACGCAGAACCGGAAACCGTTTATTTATGCCTCCTCCGCAGCCACCTATGGCGGCGGCGAACAGGGCTTCCTGGACGACATTAACGAAGCCTATCTGACCAGGCTGCGCCCGCTGAATGCGTATGGGTGGAGCAAGCAACTGTTTGACCAGTTCGTGGCCGCCAGTGTCCGCCGCGGCGACGATCTCCCACCGCAGTGGGTCGGGCTTAAATTCTTTAATGTCTATGGTCCCAACGAATATCACAAGGGCAGCCAGCAAAGCGTGGCGGCGCAGATATTCCCCCACGCGCGGGAAAGGCGGCCGGCCAAGCTGTTTAAATCGTATCACCCGGATTATTCCGACGGCGGGCAATTACGCGATTTCCTCTATGTGCGCGATGCCGTGCGCGTTATCCAGTGGTTGCTTCACAACCCCGGCGTGTCCGGCTTGTATAATCTGGGAACGGGCGAGGCGCGCAGCTTCGCTGATCTCGCCAGCGCGGTGTTTGCCGCGCTCGAGCAAAAACCCGCCATCCAGTATATCGAAATGCCCGAGCATATCCGCTATAAATACCAGTATGTTACCGAGGCTAAAATCAACAAACTGCGCGACGCCGGCTATCGTGAGCCGTTCACCAGCCTGGAGGACGGCATCAAAGAGTATGTCACGCAATATCTGATGTATGATGACCCGTATTATTGACAACCCATATTATTAATACCGGGTTGCCAGTGGCCGCCTCATCCCGTATGACTGGCAGCGTCAACTACGAGCGGCCGATTGATGCTGTCACTTGCTTTACTGCCCTACCCCGAAATCGACCCGGTGCTCGTAGAGCTTGGCCCGCTTGTTATCCGCTGGTATGCGCTGGCCTATATCGCCGGCATCCTGTTGGGCTATGGCTGGATCAAACGCCTCAACAGGCAGGCGGCGCTGCTCAGCCCGAAACAGCTAGAAGACATGATTGTCTGGGCGATTATTGGCATCCTGCTCGGTGGGCGGCTGGGATATGTGGTGTTTTACCAGCCTGCCTATTACCTGGCGCACCCGGAAGATATTCTCGCCATATGGCAGGGCGGCATGGCATTTCATGGCGGCATGCTTGGCGTACTGCTGGCATTCTGGCTGTTTGCGCGGCGGCATCGGCTGCCTTACCTGCCGCTGATGGACCTTGTCGCCTGCGCCGCGCCGATAGGGCTGTTCTTCGGGCGGCTGGCCAATTTCATCAATGGCGAGCTGTATGGCCGCCAGAGCGATGTGCCCTGGGCGATGATTTTCCCCGGCAGTGACGGTCTGCCGCGCCACCCCAGCCAGCTTTATGAGGCCGCGCTGGAAGGGCTGTTGTTGTTTGGCCTGCTGGCCCTGCTGGCCACCCGCACCGGCGCGCCCCATTATCCCGGTCTGCTCGGCGGCGTGTTTCTGGCCGGTTACGGCGCGGCGCGCGCCTTCGCCGAACTGTTCCGTGAGCCCGACGCGCATCTCGGCCTGCTCTGGTTGGACCTCACCATGGGTCAAATCCTCTCGCTGCCGATGATTATCCTGGGGCTGGGCTTGATTCTCACGGCAAAAAACAGAAAAATGGCAGTATGAGCGAACTACTCACGATTATCAAGGATCGGATCGTCGAATCCGGCCCCATCTCGGTAGCAGACTATATGCAGCTCTGCCTGATGCATCCGCAATACGGCTATTACACCAAACGCGACCCCTTCGGCGCGCGTGGAGATTTTATCACCGCTCCCGAAATCAGCCAGATATACGGCGAGCTTATCGGGCTGTGGTGCGCCGATTTGTGGGCGCGCATGGGCGGCGGGCCGGCGACACTGGTCGAGCTCGGCCCCGGTCGCGGCACGCTGATGCAGGATGCGCTGCGCGCCACGCAGATGGTGGAGGATTTTCACGATTCGCTGACCATTCGCATGGTGGAAAGCAGCCCCGTGCTGCAGACCGCGCAATATTACACCCTGCAGGATGCGCACCCGCGACTGGAGTGGGAGGAAACGCTCGATGATCTGCCCACGCACCCGGCCTTTTTCATCGCCAATGAGTTCTTCGACGCCCTGCCCATCCGCCAGCATGTGCAAACCGAAGACGGCCTTCGCGAGCGCCGTATCGGGATCGACGAGGCGGGCGACGGACTCACTTTTACCGTCGGTGAGGCCGGGCTCAGCCTGGCCAAAGGCGACCGCCAGATCGCACCCGGCACCATTATCGAAAGCTGCCAGGCGGCTAAGGAGACCCTGCGCACCATTTGCGACCATATGCAGCAATATGGCGGCGGGGCGCTGATTATTGATTACGGTTATCTGGGCGAAAGCCATCAGGATACCCTGCAGGCTGTCAAAGATCATCTTTATCACCCGGCGCTTGAATCGCCGGGCGATGCGGATCTGACCGCGCATGTTGATTTTGCCACGCTGCGCGAAGTCGCCGAATCGCAGGGGCTGGCCGCGCATGGACCGGTTGAGCAGGGTAAATTTTTAAGCCGGCTGGGCATAGATGTGCGCGCCGAGCGCCTGCTTGCCGGCGCCACCCAGGCGCAGGCGGAGCATATTATCACCGGCGCCAAACGGCTGGTTGATCCGGCGCAGATGGGGGATCTGTTCAAGGTGCTCGCGGTGCTGTCCGAATATGGCATCGAGCCGGCGGGGTTTTATGCACCTACATTCCACAGCGCTGGCTGAGTGCGCCGGCATCACCCACGGGTTTTTCACCCGCGAGGGCGGCGTCAGCGAGGGGATATACGCCACGCTCAATGGCGGCCCCGGTTCGCAGGATGATCCGGCCCATATCGCAGAGAATCAACGGCGCATTTTGAGCGGGCTGGGCCATGCGCAGCGCAGCCAATTTCTGCCGGATGAGGATGAGCATCCCATACTCTGCACGCTCGATCAGGTGCACAGCGCCGATGTGCTCACGCTTCGCACGGCGCCCGCGCGGCGCCCCACGGCCGATGCTCTGGTCACCGCCACGCCGGGGCTGGCGCTGGCCGTCTCCACCGCCGATTGCGGCCCGGTCTTACTGGCTGACCCGACCGCCCGCATTATCGCCGCCGCCCATGCCGGATGGAAGGGCGCGCTTGGCGGGATCGTGGAACACACGGTGGAGGCGATGGTTGCGCTGGGAGCGGATCGCAGCCGCATAATTGCCGCCATCGGCCCGTGCATCGCACAAGGCTCATATGAGGTGGGCCAGGAGTTTTATCAGCGATTCGTGGCACACCGGGCGCTATACGGTAGTTTCTTCAGACCCGCTCATCCCGATCGGCAAGCCACGTGCTTCTTCGACCTACCGGCCTTTATCGCGCATCGTCTCGCGCAATCCGGCTTGCAGCGCTACGACAGCCTTGCTATGGATACCTATAGCGACGAGACGCGCTTTTTCAGCTATCGCCGCGCCACCCACCGCGGCGAGCCCGACTATGGACGGCAGCTGAGCGTGATTATGATAAGGAATAACAAATGACCATCATCCCTTTTGACGACCGCGAAGGGCATATCTGGATGAACGGCGCGTTTATGCCCTGGCGCGAGGCGAGTACGCATGTGCTCACCCACGGCCTGCATTATGGCAGCGCCGTGTTTGAGGGCGAGCGGGTCTATAACGGCCGCATTTTCAAGATGGCAGAACACGGCCAGCGGCTGGTGCGCTCGGCGCGGATTCTGGGCTTCGATCTGCCCTATTCGGCCGCCGAGCTGGACGGGGCGGCAATGGAAACGGTCAGCAAGCAGGGTGTGGTCAACGGCTATGTCCGTCGTATCGCCTGGCGCGGCAGCGAAATGATGGCCATTTCGGCGCAACATAACACGATTCGCGTCGCTATTGCCTGTTGGGAATGGCCGAATATGTATAAAGATGTCATGAAAGAAGACGGTATCCGCCTGAAAACCGCTGGCTGGAAGCGTCCCTCGCCGGAGACCGCGCCGTGCGCCAGCAAGGCGGCGGGACTGTATATGATCTGCACCTTAAGCAAACACGAAGCCGAGCGCGAGGGCTATCAGGACGCGCTGATGCTCGACTGGCGCGGCTATGTGGCGGAAGCCACCGGCGCCAATATTTTCTTTGTGATGGACGGCGAGTTGCATACCCCCACACCGGATTGCTTTCTCGACGGCATCACCCGGCGCACGGTGATTGATCTCGCACGTGCGCGCGATGTCACGGTGGTGGAGCGTTATATCATGCCGGAGGAAATCGGCCGGGCCAGTGAAGTGTTTCTGACCGGCACCGCCGCCGAGCTGACGCCCGTCAGCGCCATCGATGACCATCGCTACCACGTCGGCGATATCACTAAACAGATGATGAGCGATTATAAGGCGCTGGTGAATCAGGCTTAGCGTGAGGGGCGTATCATCGACTGATACACATATTCCCATCCGGTCCACAGCGTCAGCAGCGTGGCCAGCCACAGCACCATATCCGCCACCACTAGGCTCAGACCGATGCCGTGGGCGATGAGCAGCACGATAACGGCGATCATCTGCAGCGTGGTTTTCCATTTGGCAAGCTGGCTGACAGGTATTACGCGCTGTTTTTCCGCCAGCGCCTCGCGCAGGCCGGAAATCAATAATTCCCGGCTGATAATCAGCATCACCGCCGCCGCCGGGGCGATGCCCTCACCGGCCAGCAGCACCAGTGCCGCGGCAATGAGGAGTTTATCGGCGTTGGGGTCGAGCTGGCGGCCCAATTCGGATACCACCTCCCATTTGCGCGCCAGGTAGCCGTCGAAAAAGTCGCTGATACAGGCCAGCAGCACCAGCAGCAGCGGCAGCCACGCGCCCCACATCCCGGGCAGATACCATACCACCAGCAGCAGCGGCACGGCGGCAAAGCGCGCATAGGTCAGCCAGTTGGGGATACGGCGTTTGAGTGATTCATCCATACAGCGTCTCCGTTATTGCCAATGGCATGCTCTGGCGCTGCCTCGCCAGATAGCAAGGAGCCAAGGCACAGTACTGGACATGTTCCACGATAATATACTAGTCATTCCTGTCTTGTATGATAAGAAACCGCCATTTCCAATCAAAAGAAGGATGATATGGGATTTCAATGCGGCATTGTCGGCCTGCCCAACGTAGGTAAATCGACGCTGTTCAACGCCTTGCTCAACACCGCACAGGCGGAGGCGGCGAATTATCCGTTTTGCACTATCGAACCCAATGTCGGGCGCGTGGCGGTACCCGATGAGCGGCTGCAGACCATCGCCAGGCTCGGCGGGTCGGCGCAGGCGATCGCGACCCAGCTCGAATTCGTCGACATCGCCGGGCTGGTGCGCGGGGCGAGCAAAGGCGAGGGGCTGGGCAATCAGTTCCTAAGCCATATTCGCGAGACGGATGCCATTGTCTATGTTCTGCGCTGTTTTGACGATCCCGATATCACCCATGTCGAAGGCTCGGTTGACCCGCTGCGCGATGCTGAGATCATCGAAACCGAGCTCATACTGGCCGATCTGGAAAGCCTGGAAAAACGCCGCGAGGGACTGGTTAAAAAGGCGCGCGGTCAGGATAAAGAGGCCATCGCCGCGCTGGCGCTGGTGGATGCGATCCTGCCCGTGCTCGGCGAGGGCAAGCCCGCCAGCGCCTATCCGCCCAAAGACGAGGCCGAGGCCAGACGCGTGCGTCGGCTGGGGCTGATTACCACCAAGCCGGCGATGTATGTCTGCAATGTCGAAGAGGATTCGGCAGCAACCGGCAATGCCTATTGTGAGACGGTCAAAGCGCAGGCGGGCGAGCGCCCGGTGGTGGTGGTCTCAGCGAGGATCGAAGCGGAAATTGCCAGCCTGGAGCCATCGGAGAAGGCCGAATTTCTGGAAAGCGTCGGCCTGGCCGAATCGGGCCTGGCCAAGATTATCCGTACCGGCTATCAACTGCTTGACCTGCTTACCTTCTTTACGGTCGGTCCGAAAGAAGCCCGCGCCTGGACGGTGACGCGTCATGCCACCGCGCCACAGGCGGCCGGCGTCATTCACACCGATTTCGAAAAGGGCTTTATCCGCGCCGAGACCATCGCCTATGACGAATTTGTCGCCTGCGGCGGCGAGGCCAAAGCCAAGGAAACGGGCAAAATGCGGCTTGAAGGCAAGGAATACGTGGTGCGCGACGGCGATATCTTTCATTTCCGGTTTAATGTCTAGCGCACTGATTTACCTAATCTTAAAGCTTTCCGGCGTACAGTGAGGCCATGAGCCTGACCAAGACCATTGCCCGCGCCATCAAACGCGCTGATCGCCGCTATTTCTTTGAGGATTACGACCGGCAGGCGAAAGCGGTGCTGCGTGTGATCGATGAGGAAGGCTATATGATCCTGCCCAAGGAGCCGGGCGAGGATTTACTTAAAAAAGTCGCCGAAAGCATGGCCACCGGCAAGATGAAACCGGAAGCGCATGTCAAAGACGTCTACCGCCACATTATCGGTCAGTGGCGCGGCTAATCCTCGCCGAAAGGATGGGCATCCGCATATGCCGCCAGCAGCCGTGCTGAGTCGACATGCGTATAGCGCTGCGTGGTGGACAGGCTTTCATGTCCGAGCAATTCCTGAATGTCGCGCAGATCGGCGCCCTGCGATAATAAATGGGTGGCAAAACTATGACGGAAGGCGTGTGGCGTGGCCGAATCGGGCAGGCCCAGCCACTGCCGGATATGGCGCAGCGTCTTCTGGAACTGAGCGGGGTGCAGCGCGCCGCCGCGCACGCCGACAAATAAGGGCGCGTGCAAGCGGCCGCGCTGATGATGCGGGCAGGCCTGCAGATAGGCTACCGTCGCCGCGCTAACCACCGGCAAAAGGGGTACCTGCCGCTGTTTATTGCCCTTGCCTCGCACTTCCAGACTACGCTGGCTGCGCAGAAATTCGCCGACCGTCAAGTTCAGCGCCTCGGAAATACGCAGGCCGCAGCCATAAATCAGCAACAGCAATGCCGTATCGCGCTTTGCCAGCCATGGTTCCTCGTGCCACTGGCTGAGCGCATCAATCGCCTGCAGGGACTGCTCGGGGGAAAGCGCCTTGGGAAGCGGCTTGTTGAGCTTGGGCAGGCGCACATCGAAAACGGCGCTCGTTTTCCATACTCCCTCGCGCTCGCCGTAGCGATAGAGGTGGCGGATGGCGGAAAGGGCGCGCGCGGTCGAGCTTTTGCTGAACCCCTGCTGCGCACGCCAAGCCAGCCAGGCGCGGAAATCGCGCGCCTCTAACTGTTTTAATATTCGTATCGAAAGCGTATCGCCGTGATGCGTGGCCATGAAAGTGATAAAGGCGGCGCAGTCGATAGCATAGGCGGTGAGGGTATGTTCCGCCGCGCCGCGCACATGGCGCAGCCAGTGCATCCACTGGGTGAGGAAGGCGTGTACGCCTTTGTCGATGGGCAGGGTATCAAACATAGCCGTTAGCCATAAGCCGTTAGCAGCCAGCGTGAGGCAGCGCAGAAGGCAAACCGCTGATGGCTAAATGACCGCCAGAGCCTCGTCTTCGCTTAGGCAGTGATTCAGCCGCACGGCGGTGATATCCGCCAGAAAGCGTAATAACTCCGTTCCCTGATGCGCGCTGAAATGATGCGCCTCGCGCACGCCGAAAGCCAGAATGCCGTCGCGGTCGATCCGCTCAAAATACACGCGCAGCAAGGCACAGGACTGAATCAGCTGATCGCAGTCGATAAAGATGCTTTCAAAAGCAAAGGGCGGATCGCGCTGGGTGTCGCCGATAAGCAGCGCCGCCTGCTCCTTGCCGAGCACCAGATCCACCGTATCACGTGGCACGAAGCTGATACCCGAATAGGTCACGTCGTGATAGCCCGACTCATACAGCTCCGCCATGTCGGATTCGATCACGATACGCACAGCGTCGACATCGAAATGACGTGGCAGGTCCTGCGTGAGCACTTCCAGCAGCGAACCGAGATGGTGCGCCTTGACCAGATCGAGCACCGCGCGGTGAATCTGCGACTGCGCCGACATGTTATCGCGCGCCGAGGCCAGCAGCCCTTCGAAGCGGTCTTTCATATGCTGCATACCACGCTGCAGCGAGTTCAGCGCATAATGCTGGAAATCGACAATATTCTCACCAAGCTGTTGCTGCGGCGGGGTCAGTGTTTCGAACAGCTCGGGATGGCGCTGCAGAAAATCCGGATGCCGGCGCAGATAGGCCAGTACGTCGTCTTCGCGAAGCGAGGTATCGGCCTGTAACGGTTCTTTGCTCATCAAATCGCCTGCCCGGTTTTCGCCCAGTCCGCCAAAAAGGCTTCCAGACCGGCATCGGTCAGCGGATGTTTGACCAGCTGGTGCAGGGTTTTCGGCGGCAGGGTGGCCACATGCGCGCCCATCTTGGCGGCTTCGACCACATGTATGGGGTGACGCACGCTGGCGACCAGCACCTGCGTGGCAAAGTCGTAATGACGGTAAATGCTGCAGATATCATAAATCAACTGCATGCCTTCCTGAGCGATATCATCGAGGCGGCCAACAAAGGGCGAGATGAAGGTGGCGCCCGCCTTGGCGGCAAGCAGCGCCTGCGCCGGCGAGAAACACAGCGTGACATTCACCATGATACCCTTATCCGTGAAATGCCGGCAGGCCTTCAGCCCGTCCCAGGTCAGGGGCACTTTGATGGTGACATTATCGGCGATTTGGGCCAGCGTTTCGCCCTGGGTGATCATGCCGTCCACGTCGGTGGCCACCACTTCGGCGCTGACCGGTCCGTCAATGAGGCCGCAAATCTCGGCCACTACATCCTTGAAATCTCGGCCCGATTTGGCGATCAGCGAGGGGTTGGTCGTCACCCCGTCGAGCAATCCGGTCTCGGCCAGTTCCTTGATATCGGCCACGTCGGCGGTGTCGACAAAAAATTTCATGGTGTTTCCTCTTGGGCTTGCGCTTTAATGAAAACACTATGACCTACTCTGCCGGTATGCAAGTTGAAATCCTGCTGCCCCTGCCCTTTGACCACGGCTTTGATTACCGTGTGCCCGACGGCATGCAGTTGGTTTGCGGACAATATGTGCGGGTGCCTTTCGGTCGCCGTCACCTGACCGGCGTGGTGTGGGGCGAGGGCTCGCGGGCGCCGGATAAGTGTAAACCCGTGGCCGAAGCCTACACCCACGTGCCGGCCGTCTCGCAGACCATGCGTCGCTTCATCGCCTGGAGCGCGGCGTATTATCTGCAACCCGCCGGCCTGTGCCTGAAAATGCTTCTGACGATGCCGCAGGCGCTCAGCGACCCGCCGACGCGAACGGTATATCGGCCGGGCGTATTACCGGCGAAGCTGTCGGCGGCGCGACAACGCGTGATAGACCGGCTCGGTGATTCAGCGGCTCGCGACGCGCTGCTCGACGTGGCCAGTGCCGCCACCCTGCGCGCCATGGTGAAAGACGGGCAGTTGATCGCCCGCGACGAGCCGGCCATGCCGGCGGCGCAATCCTTCACCTTTGCCGCCTCGCCCACCCTGTCTGGCGAACAGGAGGCGGCGGCTTCCGCGCTTAAGGGCCGGCTTGGCCGGGGGTTCTCCGCCAATGTGCTCGATGGTGTCACCGGTTCGGGCAAGACGGAGGTCTATTTTGAAGTGATCGAGGCAGTCTTGCAGCAAACCGCGGCGCCGTCTCACCAGGTCGGCACGGTGCCGGAGAAGCGCCGGGCAAACGGGCAGATTCTCGTGTTGCTACCGGAAATTGTGCTGACCGTGCAGTGGCTTGCCCGTTGCGAGGCGCGCTTCGGGGCCCGCCCGTTCATCTGGCATTCCAACATGAGTCAGGCGCAGCGTAAACAGGCGTGGCTGGCCATCGCAAACGGCACGGCACGGCTGGTGGTCGGCGCGCGCTCGGCGCTGTATCTGCCCTATCGTAACCTGCAGGCGGTGATTGTCGATGAGGAGCATGAAACCTCCTACAAACAGGAGGAGGGCGTGCCCTATCAGGCGCGGGATATGGCGGTGGCGCGCGCGCACCAGGAAGAGGTTCCGGCAATACTGGTCTCGGCCACGCCGTCGCTGGAGACGGTCTACAATATCGCGCAGGGTAAATACCATGAGTTCCGGCTGCGCCGGCGCCACGGCACGCACGGCGCGGCGCCGGTGGAGCTGATCGATGGCCGTCAGCACAAGCCCGAGCGTCAAAGCTGGCTATCGCCGCCGCTGCTGGCGGCGCTCACGGAAAGCTGGGCGAACCGACAGCAATCGCTGCTTTTTCTCAACCGCCGTGGCTATGCGCCGCTGGTGCTCTGCCGCAATTGCGGGTTCCGCTTTCAATGCGAACACTGTTCGGCCTGGCTGGTGCAGCATCAGCACCCGCCGCGACTGGAGTGCCATCATTGCGGCCACCGCCAGCCGATGCCGCCGGCCTGCCCGCAATGCGGAGAACAAGACCAGCTGGTGGCCTGCGGGCCGGGGGTGGAGCGTGTGCACGAGGAAGTGGCGCAGCGTTTTCCCGAGGCGCGACTGGCGGTGCTGACCGGCGACGATAGCGGGCTTGCCGAACAGATTGCCCGCATTATCCGCCACGAGGTCGATATCATCATCGGCACGCAGCTGGTCGCCAAGGGCCACCATTTTCCGCAACTGGGACTGGTGGGGATTATAGACGCCGATCTGGGGCTGTCCGGCGGCGACTTACGCGCCTGTGAACATACGTTTCAGCTGCTGCATCAGCTGGCCGGGCGCGCTGGGCGCGAATCGGTGGCCGGGCGCGTGCTGTTGCAAACCTGTCAGCCCGAGCATCCGGTGCTGCAGGCGATGGCCGCCGGCAACCGCGACGGGTTTGTGCAGGCGGAACTTACCCAGCGCCGCCGCGGCGGCTGGCCGCCTTATGGCCGGCTGGCGGCGCTGTTGCTCGACGGCAAACAGGAACAGGTGACCGCCCGCGCCGCCCGCGAGCTGGTGCGCCATGCGCCGCAACGGGAGGGCGTGCGCGTGCTTGGCCCGGCCCCCGCGCCGTTATCAAAACTAAAGGATCACTACCGATTCCGCTTATTGGTCAAGGCGCCGCGCGAACTGCCGCTGCAGCATTATCTGCGTGCATGGCTTTCCGCCGCGCCGCTGCCGCGATCGGTACGTCTTAAGGTCGATATCGACCCCTATTACTTTTTGTGATGCACCCAGCCACCCTTTGCGTATGACTCGCGTATGAAAAGAGTTGCCATCCCCATTTTTTTTGCCTAGGTTGCCGCCGCTAGTAACAACAGAATTAATCAGCTCGCCATGTCACTCAGCCGTTCGGAGTCCAGACGCATCGCCTCCCGTTATGTGGCTGCGATATTCGATGTTGCGCAGGCAGCATCTGCGCATGAGCAGGTGGGCGAGGATCTGCAGGCGCTCGGCGAGGCCGTAACACGCAGTGAGCCATTGCAACGCTTGCTGGTTAATCCCGTCATCGAGACCAAAGATAAAGCTGCGGTGTTTGACGCGTTGCTGCAAAAGCTGGGCGCACAAGCGCTTACCACCCGCTCGGTGCGCTTTGTCATTGTGCAAAAACGCATCGCGCTGCTGCCCGATATTGTTGAGGCCTATCAAACGCAGCTGCGCGCCTTTAGGGGGGAGCGCGAGGCGACCGTTACCACCGCCGCGCCGCTAAGCGACGCCATGGCCCGGCGTATCGCCGACGAATTAAAGGCGGCCGCCGGTCAGCAAGTCCGGCTTATTCGTCAGACTGAGCCGTCGCTTATCGGCGGCATCACCATCAAAATGGGCAGCCTGTTGCTCGACCGTTCAGTGGCTGGCCGTCTGCAACGGCTGCAAGCAACGTTACGCACGGCGGTAGCCTAACAGCAAGGAGCACATTATGGATATTCGTCCTTCGGAAATTTCAGACATTCTCAAGCAGCAGATCACCGGCTATGAAGACGCGGCGGAGCTCGCTGAGGTCGGTCAGGTGGTCTCGGTAAGCGACGGCGTAGCCACCGTCTACGGGCTGGAGCAGATACAGGCCGGTGAGATGGTTGAGTTTCCAAACGGCATGCGCGGCATGGCGCTGAATCTGGAGACGGATAGCGTCGGCGTGGTTATTTTCGGGGACGACCGCAGCGTGAAGGAAGGCGATACGGTCAAGCGCACCAACAGCATTGTCGACGTGCCGGTCGGCGAGGAGCTGCTTGGCCGCGTGGTGGACGCCCAGGGCAACCCGATTGACGGCAAGGGCCCGATTAAAAGCGAGAAACGCGGCCGGGTCGAAGTCAAAGCGCCGGGCATTGTCTACCGCAAATCGGTGCATGAGCCGGTGCAAACCGGGATTAAATCGATTGATTCGCTGATCCCGATCGGCCGCGGCCAGCGCGAATTGATCATTGGTGATCGACAGACCGGGAAAACGGCGATCGCCATCGATACGATCTTAAATCAAAAGCCCGCGCATGAGTCCGGTAACGAAAAAGAAAAGCTGTTTTGCGTTTATGTCTGTGTCGGGCAGAAGCGCTCGACCGTGGCGCAGGTGGTCAAAACGCTGGAGGAAGCTGGCGCGCTGGATTACACGGTGGTGGTGGCGGCAACCGCATCCGAAGCGGCGCCGCTGCAGTTCTTGGCGCCATACACCGGTTGCGCCATGGGCGAATATTTCCGCGATTCCGGCCGTCACGCGCTGATTATTTATGACGATCTGTCCAAGCAGGCCGTGGCTTACCGCCAGATGTCCCTGCTGCTGCGCCGCCCTCCGGGGCGTGAAGCCTATCCGGGAGACGTCTTTTACATTCACTCGCGCTTGCTGGAGCGGGCCGCCAAAATGTCTGACGATCAGGGCGCCGGATCGCTGACCGCCCTGCCCATTATCGAAACCCAGGCGGGAGACGTCTCGGCGTATATCCCCACCAACGTCATCTCGATTACCGACGGGCAGATCTTTCTGGAGACCGGGTTGTTTTATAAGGGGGTACGACCGGCGGTAAATGTCGGGTTGTCGGTTTCCCGAGTTGGCTCATCGGCGCAGAAAAAGGCGATGAAGCAGGTGGCCGGCTCGATCAAGCTTGAGCTTGCCCAGTTCCGCGAGATGGAAGCCTTTGCCCAGTTCGGCTCGGATCTGGATGCCGCCACTCAGAAATTGCTGGCGCGCGGGCAGCGCCTGACCGAGCTGCTCAAGCAGCCGCAATACGCGCCGCTGCAGATGGAAGAGCAGGTGTGCGTGATTTTCGCCGGCGTGCGCGGCTATCTCGATGATGTGCCGGTGGAGAAAGTCGGTGAGTTTGAGCAGAATCTGCTGCGCGAGCTGCGCACCAACCGCAAGGAGCTGCTGGCCACCATACGCGATAAGGCCGTGCTGTCCGATGATCTGGAAATCCAGATCAAATCGGCCATTGAGTCGATCGTGCAGTTGATGAAGTAGGTTTCGAATGCTCGAAGTCACGAAGTCACGAAGTCACGCGGAGGGATTTGCAGAAAGCAGATCTGCGTCGTTTGTTGCGCATTTCCGTGATTTAAATGTATATAAAGAGGCATTTTCATTATCACTTGAGTTGCATGCGCTTTCTCATCAATTTCCGAAAGAAGAGCGATATGCGTTAAGCGATCAAATTCGTCGCTCCAGCAAAAGTATCTGCGCCAATATTGCGGAAGGGTTTGGACGGCAGCAATATTCCAGACCCGAATTCAACCGTTTTATGATGCTGGCGCTGGGTTCTGCGTATGAAACCCAGGTGTGGCTGGATTATTGTAAGGAGCTTGGTTATATTACCGACGCTCAATGGTTAACCTTCAACGATGGTTACGATAAGGTGCAACGCATGTTGTATAAAATTCGTGACTACGTGACTTCGTAATTTCGTAACTTCGGGAGTGGCATGCCCAGCCTCAAGGATCTAAAAAACCGCATCGGGTCGGTTAAAAATACGCAGAAAATCACCAAAGCGATGAAGATGGTGGCAGCGGCCAAGCTGCGCCGCGCGCGCGAGGCAGCGGAAGCCGCACGGCCCTATGCCGAGCGTATGGAGGGGATGGTGCAGTCCCTGAGCGCCGGGATTGACAATATGGATCAGGCGCCGCTGCTGATGCGCGGCACGGGCAGCTCCGACAAACACCTGATTATTGTGGCCACGGCTGACCGCGGGCTGTGCGGCGCGTTTAACAGCAGTATCGTGCGCTCGGTGCGCCAGAAGATCAAAGCGCTGCATGCGGAAGGCAAGGATGTCCGGCTGTTTTGCGTCGGACGCAAGGGCTATGATCTGCTCAAAGGCGAATACGGCGAGGCGATTGTCGGCCAGATCAGCGACGTGGGGCGTAAAAATTTGGGGTATGAGACGGCCGAGCGTATCGGCGAACAGGTGGTCGCGCTGTATGAAACCGAGTCGTATGATGTCTGCTGGGTGGTGTATAACCATTTCAAATCCGTCATCGCGCAAGTGGTCACCTGGCAGCAACTCATTCCGCTGACGCTGGACACACCAGTCGAGCAGGCCGGCCGGACCGAAGCTGTGCCGTATGAATATGAGCCGGATGAAGCCACCATTCTCGCCGATCTGCTCCCACGCAATCTGTCTATGCAGATTTTCAAGTCGCTGCTTGAAAGCGCCGCCAGCGAACAGGGCGCGCGTATGACTGCGATGGACAACGCCACCCGCAACGCCGGTGAGATGATCGATCGGTTGACGCTGCAATATAACCGCACTAGACAAGCGGCCATTACGAAAGAACTGATTGAGATCATTTCCGGCGCGGAAGCGGTTTAGATATATGGGGTATCAGATGAACGGACGAGCAACGCACAGGGAGTGGCAAAAATTGCGGAAAGAGGATAAATATCTCTTAAAAACGATATCACAACGACACGCTACGATCGGTTAACCATCTGATCACCCGATCAGCTGTTTATCCGCTCATCATGTGAAGGAGAGCAAACACCATGGCATTAGCACACGCACAACCACAAACCGAGAACGGGATCATTACCCGGATCATATCCGCCGTGATAGATGTGGAGTTTCCGGCCGGCAACCTGCCGCCTATTCTAAACGCGCTGACCGTGGACAATCAGGGCAAAACACTGGTCCTTGAAGTGGCGCAGCACCTGGGAGAAAGCAGCGTGCGCACCATTGCCATGGACTCCACCGACGGCCTCATGCGCGGTCAGGAAGTGGTCGATACCGGCCAGCCAATCGCTACCGCGGTGGGCAACGAAACGCTGGGGCGCATTCTCGACGTGGTGGGCAACCCGATCGACGAAAAAGGCCCGGTTAACGCCGAGGAAACCCGCGCCATTCACCAGAAGGCGCCGGAGTTTGTCGATCAGTCGACGGAAGATCAGGTGCTGGAAACCGGTATTAAGGTGATCGACCTGCTCGCTCCCTACGCCAAGGGTGGTAAGGTGGGCCTGTTCGGCGGTGCCGGCGTGGGCAAAACCGTGCTGATCATGGAGCTGATCAACAATATCGCCAAGGCGCATGGCGGGTTTTCCGTATTTGCCGGTGTCGGCGAGCGTACCCGCGAGGGTAATGATTTGTATCACGAGATGATCGACTCCGGCGTGATTAACCAGGAAGATCTGAGCAAATCCAAGGTGGCGCTGGTCTATGGCCAGATGAACGAGCCGCCTGGCGCGCGGGCGCGGGTGGGTCTGACGGGGTTGACCCTGGCCGAATATTTCCGCGACCAGGAAGGTGGCCAGGACGTGCTGTTCTTCATGGATAACGTCTTCCGCTTTACCCAGGCCGGTGCCGAAGTCTCCGCGCTGCTTGGCCGCATCCCTTCTGCGGTGGGCTATCAGCCGACGCTTGCAACCGATATGGGGGCCTTGCAGGAGCGGATTACCTCGACCAAGAAAGGCTCGATTACTTCGATTCAGGCGGTTTACGTTCCGGCCGACGATCTGACCGACCCGGCGCCGGCAACCACCTTCGCTCACCTGGATGCCACGACCGTGCTCTCGCGCAGCCTGGCGGAGCTGGGGATTTATCCGGCGGTGGATCCGCTCGATTCCACGTCGCGGATTCTCGATTCGCGCGTGGTCGGCGAGGCGCATTACAATACCGCGCGCGACGTGCAGAAAGTGCTGCAGACCTACAAATCGCTGCAGGATATCATCGCCATTTTGGGGATGGACGAGCTGTCCGAGGAGGATAAGCTGATCGTGGCCCGTGCCCGTAAAATCCAGCGTTTCCTCTCCCAGCCGTTCCATGTGGCGGAAGTATTTACCGGCTCGCCGGGCAAGCTGGTGTCGCTGAAAGATACTATCGACGGCTTCCGCGGTATTGTCGACGGCAAATATGATGACCTGCCGGAAGCGGCCTTCTACATGATCGGCGCCATGGATGAGGCGGTTGAGAAAGCCAAGAAGCTGGCGGCGGCGGCATGACGCAGTGGTTTTCTGCTGATTATGCTGGGAGTAATCCATAGTGTGGACATGGAAAAGATGCCTATGGAGACAGAGAAAGCATGCTAAGTAGCGTCAACGATGATTAAACCAGTGGTGTGTGATGTATGAGCGATACGCTGACATTTGAATTAGTAACACCCGAAAGCATCGCCCACTCGGCGCCGGTCGCCATGGTCGAAGTGCCCGGCGAGCTCGGCGATTTCGGCGTGCTGCCCGGCCATGCCCCGTTTTTTTCGATGGTGCGCGCGGGCGTGGTTCATGTTCACGACGCGCAAGGCGGCGATATCCGTTATTTTATTCCCAGCGGCTATGCCGAGGTGAACACCGAGGGCTGTACGATTCTGGCCGAACATGCGCGTGATCTGGCCGCCGTTGATCTGGCGGCCGCCAACAAAGAGCTGGAAATTGCCCGCCATGACTTATCGCAGGCGGCGGCGGCCGATCAGGCCAAATATGAAAAGCGGGTCTTTCTGGCCGAAGCGCTGGCTGAAGCGTTGCGCTAGGCAAAAACACGCCGCTGTGATGGTGCCGGCGCTGGTAAATTATTATTTCCCAAACGGTTGAAAGGAAGCGGCGGGCTGGCCTGCAATTTGCATTAATGTATGCTATGGCTATTGATTTCAACACACCCGCCGCTACCAGCCTGACCATCCGGCCCGAACCGGCGGCGCCGGCCAATCAGGCCTATGACAGCGGGCTGCGCAAGCCGATACAAAAGGCGACGCTGGGCGATAATGCCAACGGCACCTTTTGGGGCGAGGACGGGTTTACCTTCGATGACGTGCTCGATCTGGTCAATCCGCTGCAGCATATTCCCGGCGTTTCCACGATCTATCGCGAGCTTACCGGCGATAGCATTGCCCCCGGTCCGAAACTGATTGCCGGTGGCCTGCTCGGCGGCGTGCCCGGATTTGTCGGCTCAGCGGTCGATGCCCTCATCACCCAGCAAAGCGGCGCATCGCTGGGCTCGCAGATTGTGAATCTGTTCGAGGGAGAACCCGCAGCCGCAGCCCGGACCGGGCCGCAAATCGAGGCGGCGCTGGCGGAAGCCCCCCCTGCCCTGCTCGAGCCCACGCCGATTGAGCAATTACAGGCCCTGCCGCAATTAGCGGTGCCACAGCTAAACGCGCAGCCGGATAATCAACAGGACAGGCGCGACACGTCCGGCGCGATAGATCCCTACGAGGCCGTGCTTGATCTGTTCGAGTCCGAAAGCGCGCAGGTCAGCCAGCATCTGTCCGGCCCGAGTCAGGCGCTGATTATGGCCCAGGAAATGGCAGACAAGCTGAAATACTAGCCGGTTATCTTATGCCGCACCCGGGCGCGCGCCGAGCAGCGCCGTACCGATGCGCACATAGCTTGCCCCAAAGCGCGCGGCGGTTTCATAATCCCCACTCATGCCCATACTCAGCGTCTGCAGCCCGTGCTCTTCAGCCAGTTTATGTAATAAAGCGAAATGCGGCGCGGGCGGCTCGTTTGCAGGCGGAATGCACATCAGCCCCTCAATGGCCAGCCCGATCGCGCGGCAATGCGCCAGCAACGTCGCGAGCTGATCGGGTGTTACACCCGATTTCTGGGCTTCTTCGCCGGTATTAACCTGAATCAAACAGGCCGGCGTCCGTCCCTGACGTGCGCTTTCCGCGCGCAGGGCGTCGGCCAGGCGGGCCCTGTCCACCGTGTGGATGACGTCGAATAAAGCCATGGCCTCGCGCACTTTGTTTGACTGTAGCGGGCCAATCAGATGCAGCATCACCCCGTCATAAAGCGATTTCAGCTCCGGCCAGCGCGCCCGCGCCTCCTGCACGCGGTTTTCGCCGAAGTGACGATGGCCGGCGGCCAGCGCCTCCTGTATGCGCGCGCTCGGCTGTTGTTTGCTCACTGCGATCACCGTCGGCGGAGCGGGGCGCAGCGGCGACGCCTCGCAGGCGTTGACCAGATCTTGATGAATGCGCTGAAACTGTTCGTGAAATGCCATGGGATCTAAATGAATGGTATGGGGTAATTGCGGATCAATGGCAAGAGCAACGGGGGCAAAATCGCCGCGCCCGGCTTGTGGCTAATCTGCAACATAGAGGGTCAAAAGAAGCAACAGAGGAGAGATTTACTATTTGCCGGCTTGCCACCCATACCCCCCGTTGTGATAGATAATGCTTGGAGCACACGCAAAGACATGTGCGCCTTGTTAATAACAACCTCATTAACAATTATGTTAATAAGTGCTTGAAAGAAAAGGATTTTACTATGAAAAATATTCTTCTTGGTACAACTGGTCTTGTCGGCGCAGCACTGCTGGCGGCATCTGCTTCCGCTGAGACTCCGAAAGTAACGGTTGGTGGTTTCATCGACTTCCAAGCCGGTTTTGTGGATGATGATCTGGATCAAAACCAGCGCGAATATGGCTTCCGTAACGATACCGAAGTCAGCATTCGCGTGGACGGGAAGTCCGACAGCGGTCTGGGTTATGGTGCGGTCATCGATCTGGAAGCAGACGTGACCGGTGATGCGGACGGTGAAGGTATAAACGCATCACGCACTTATGTTTACCTGGATGGCGGCTGGGGCCGCTTTGAGCTGGGTTCGAACGAAGGTGCCGGTTCGACCATGGGTATCGATGCCGACAATATCGCGGTAGCAACCGGCGGTATTAACGGCGCCTGGAGCTATTTTGCTAACCCAAATGGTCAGAGCTACATCCGTAACGCTGCGCTGCCGGTTGAGCATGGTAACACCGCCATTCTGAATGATGAGACCCTGGTAAATAATAACAAAATTACCTATTATTCGCCCCGCTTCTCGGGCTTCCAGGTAGGCCTGTCCTATGCTCCGGATCTGTCGGATCGTGGTCAGACCGTTACCCGCAGCGAAGTCGGCGGTCTGGGCGGCGATGCGTTCGATATCGGTGTGAACTATGAGAACGAGTTCGATCGCGTGAATCTGGGTGTTGCCGGTGTGTACACCTTCGCAGACGGTGATACCGGTGTTGAAGACCTCAACGCATGGGTGATCGGTGCGCATGTCGGTTACGAAGGCTTCAAAGTGGCTGCTTCGTACAGCGACTGGGACGACAGCCTGCAGGCGCAGGGCTCGGACAATGAGTCCGACTACTACACCCTTGGGGCGGCTTATGAAGGTGGCCCGTTCGGTGTGTCCGCTACCTGGCTGGATTCGTCGTTTGAAACCGGCGCCGGTGATAACGATTTCAGCAACCTGGTCTTCGGTGCTGACTACAAGCTGGCTCCGGGCCTGACCCCGTATGCCGAACTCAGCCTGTATGATTTCGAAACCCCGGGTGCTGCCAACGAAAACGATGGCACGCTGTTCATCCTGGGTACGCAATTGGCATTCTAGTTTAGGCTAGAAACACTTGCTTAACGGAAAGGGCGACGCTAACGTAGCGTCGCCCTTTTTCATTGTATTAACACCCATTGCAGTATTAACCCCATTGTATGAACACAACATAACCGAAGAGTGCCATGCGTATTTCCATCTTACTATTATCCGCCGCCTGCGCCCTGTTATTAAGTGCCTGCGGCGATGTCGAAAAAGAAATCAGTTTTCCTGAGCGTACGGAAATTGAGCGCCAGGCTGGTCGCGGCAAGCTGACCGGCGATGGACTGACCCTGGGCGGCGGCGATGAGTCGGCTGCCGGCACCAACCCGTTGGGTGTTAATAGTTTCCTGTGGCGCGCCACGCTCGACACGCTGGCCTTTATGCCGCTGGCCTCGGCTGATCCGTTTGGCGGCGTGGTCATCACCGACTGGTATGAAGACCCGAACGCGCGCGGCGAGCGGTTTAAGGTCACGGCCCTGATCCTTGATCGCAACCTGCGTGCGGACGGCATTAACGTCTCGCTGTTCAAACAGGAAAAAATGCCAGACAGCCAATGGATTGACGTGACAGTGCCCGACAAGCTGGAACGTGACCTTGAAGATACGATTCTCACCCGCGCGCGGGAATTGAAAGTCAGAAGCATACGCTAACCGATCACTGCGGCCCGTAAGCCATGAGCGAGATTAACACCCGTTATTCCCACCGTGCCGTTGAGGCCAAATGGCAACAGCGCTGGGCTGAGCGCCGCGCGTTTGCCTGCTCCGATCGGCCTGAAAAGCCCGGCTATTATGTGCTGGAGATGTTTCCCTACCCGTCCGGAAAAATCCATATGGGCCATTTGCGCAACTATACGCTGGGAGATGTGCTGGCGCGCTATAAACGGGCGCAGGGCTTTGAGGTGCTGCATCCGATGGGCTGGGACGCGTTCGGCCTGCCGGCGGAAAATGCGGCTATTGAGCGCGGTATACACCCCCGGCAATGGACCTATGAGAATATCGCCGCCATGCGCGAGCAACTCAAACTCATCGGTCTGTCCTACGATTGGGACCGCGAGTTTGCCACGTGCGATCCCGACTATTACCGGCAAGAGCAGCGCTTTTTTCTGAAAATGCTGGAAGCGGGTCTGGCTTACCGCAGAGAATCCTATGTCAACTGGGATCCGCTGGATCAGACCGTACTGGCCAATGAACAGGTGGTGGAAGGGCGCGGCTGGCGCTCCGGTGCACCGGTCGAGCGCCGCCAGCTCTCGCAGTGGTTCCTGAAGATCAGCGCGTTTGCCGATGAGCTGCTGGAAGATATCCGCACGCTTGAGCGCTGGCCGTCCAACGTCAAGCTGATGCAGGAAAAATGGATCGGCAAATCGTATGGCGCATCCATTCATTTCGACGTGGTGGGCCGCGCCGAGAAGCTGGAAGTATATACAACCCGCCCGGAGACAATTTTCGGTATGTCCTTTGCGGCGATATCGCCCAATCATCAGCTGGCCAAGGAGCTTGCCGCCAATGATTCGCAGATGGCCGCCTTCATCAAAGCCTGCGATGCGCTGGGCACTAGCGAGGAGGCCATCGAAAAGGCGGAAAAAAAAGGCTATGACACCGGCTTGCAGGTAAATCATCCTTTCACCGGTGAGCCCCACCCGCTTTACATTGCTAACTTCGTTCTGATGGATTACGGAACCGGCGCCATTTTCGCCTGCCCGGCGCATGATCAGCGCGATCTGGACTTTGCCAGAAAATATTATCTGCCGGTCACCACTGTGGTAGCACCGGCCGACCAGCCGGATTTCGCCGTTGAAAACGATGCCTATACCAGTGACGGTGTGATGATCAATTCAGATTTTCTCAATGGCCTGCCCGTGGACGAGGCAAAAGAACAAGCCATTGCCGCCATCGAAGCGCAGGGCATCGGTAACCGGCGGATTAATTACCGCCTGCGTGACTGGGGGGTCTCTCGCCAGCGCTATTGGGGCTGCCCGATTCCCATTATTTATTGTGCTGATTGCGGCGCGGTTCCGGTGCCGGCCTCCGATCTGCCCGTCACACTGCCCGAGGATGTTGCATTTGATCAGCCGGGCAATCCGCTGGCCCATCATCCGACATGGAAATATGTCCCCTGCCCGGCCTGTGGCAAGCCGGCCGAACGTGAAACTGATACGTTTGACACGTTTTTTGAATCCTCCTGGTATTTCGCCCGCTTTTGCTCGCCACACGCGACAGAAGGAATCGATACGCAGGCGGCGCGTGCCTGGTTGCCGGTGGATCAATATATCGGCGGTGTTGAGCATGCGGTCCTGCATTTATTATATGCCCGGTTCTTCACACGGGCTCTAACGCATTGCGGTCTGCTCGATCTCAAGGAGCCTTTCGCCGGTCTGCTAACGCAGGGCATGGTCTGCCACCAGACCTATCAGGATGCGCAGGGTCGCTGGCTGTATCCGGACGAGGTGGTCAAAGCCGAAGACGGCGGGCTTGTTCACGCCCAAAGCGGCGATCCGGTTACGTCCGGGCGGCTGGAGAAAATGAGTAAATCCAAACGTAATACGGTCGACCCGCATCAGATAATCGAAAGCTACGGCGCGGATACGGCGCGGCTGTTCATGCTGTCCGACAGCCCGCCGGAGCGCGATCTGGAATGGACCGAAGGCGGCATAGACGGCGCCTGGCGCTACATCAACCGGCTGTGGCGTATGGTTGCCGAACCGCTGGCGGGGCTGCACGGCGAGCTGCCAGCGCCGGAGACGATAGCCGACGAGTCCCTGCTTAAGACACGTAAAGCGATTCACAAAACCATCGATACCGTCACCAGAGATATTGAGGGGTTTCATTATAACAAGGCCGTCGCGCGGATTCGCGAGCTGACCAATACGCTTAGCGCGCTGGCGTTAGACCAGGCTCCGGCCTGCGCGGTTTATAAGGAGGGTGTGGAGGCGGTGATCCATCTGATCGCGCCGATGATGCCGCATCTGGCCGAAGAGATGTGGGAAACGCTGGGCCATAGTGACTGTTTAGGTGATCGCCCGTGGCCGCAAGCGGATCCGCGGTTTCTGGTCGATGACATGGTAACGGTGGCGGTGCAGGTCAACGGCAAACTGCGCGGCACGCTCGAGCTGGTACGGGATATCGATGCCAAAGCCGCGGAAAATGAAGCCCTCGCCCTGCCCTCGGTCAGCCAGGCCATCGCTGGCAAGCAGGTGCGTAAGGTGATTGTGGTGCCTAATAAAATTGTCAATGTGGTGGCGGCATGAAAGCACGGGCTATATGGGGGATAATCCTTTTGCCGTTATGGCTGGTGGGTTGCGGGTTTCAGCCGATTTATGCCGATAACCCGCAGCGTTATGACATTCGCGATGCCCTCAACGGTGTTCAGATCAGTACCCCGGTGGGGCGTGAAGGCGAATTGTTGCGCGCTGAGTTACTTGATCACCTCAATCCGGAGTCACGTAGCACCCCACTCGATTTTATGCTTAAAATCGCCATACAAAGCCAGTCTGAGCCGTTCATTATCGAGCCCGACGGTACCGCCTCGCGTTACCGCATCACCATCACTTCGCCCTATACCCTCACCCGCATGGCGGACGATACAGTGATCGCCGAAGGCGAAGTCCGCCGTCAGGTCAATTATAACGTCTCTGAAGACAATGACTATTCGACCTTTGTTGCCCAGCAGGATGCGCTGAGACGTGTCGTCGTCGAACTGGCGGAGGATTATAAACTGCGTATCAGTGCACTGATGGCGCGTGAGCGTGGACGCACATGAAAATAACCGTTCGTGACAGCCGGGTGTTCGTCACCGAGCCGACCCTTTATAAAGGCCAGCCGGTGGTTGGCGCGTTAATCTATGGGGCGGACCGCGGGCAGGTACGGCAGCGGCTGCAACACATCCTGCAGGCCCTGTTGCCCGATCCCAACGACCCGTTTCAACGGGTGGATCTGGCCTGCGAGACGGTGCTGGCCGACCCGGTGAGCGTCGCCGACGAGCTGGCCAGCATCAGTATGTTCGGGGATCGGCGGGTGGTGGTTATCCGGGATGCTTCGGACAAGCTGGCCGCAGCAATTCAGCCAGCCGTCGAACAGGCTGGCATGCATCATTATCTGGCCGTCACCGCGGAGGAGTGCGGGCCGCGTTCGACGTTACGCAAATTATTTGAAAGTGATAAGCGTCTGGCCGCCCTGCCCTGCTATCAGGAAGAAGGCAGGGACCGCCAGCTATATATAGAGGAAGCGCTGAAAACGCGTGGCTTTTCGGTTGATAGAGAAACTATTGCCTATCTTGCGCAGCATATCACTGGTGACCGGATGACAGTCGAGAGCGAACTGGAGCGTTTGGCATTGTATCATTTTGGCGAACAATCCATACCTATTGATTCGATTCGCAATGTATTAGGCGATAATAGTGACCAGGGGGTTGACGGGCTGTGCCACGCGGTCGCTGCCGGCCAGCTGGATTATACCGCCCGCCTGCTCGACCGGTTACAATTGGAGGGTACGCCGGAGGTGGTGATTTTACGTGCCCTACACAGGCATTTCAGTCGGTTATGGGAGATTCAGCAGCAGATGCGCCGGCATGGGCGGTCCGTGGAGGAGGCGGTCAAGGCATTGCGCCCGCCGGTTTTCTTCAAAGATCAGCCGCGGCTGGCATCGCATACGCGGCGCTGGAATACAGCGCGGATCAACCGGGTCCTGCAGATGACCCAGGAGGCTGAACGCGACAGTAAACGGGGCGGAGAACTCGGGGCCACCCTGTGCGCACAGACCGTGTTGCGTATTGCCCGCGCTGCGGCATAGTCTTCGGTTCTAAATGCAGGCGCTAAATACTGTCACCCAGGCGGCGCAGGATTTCATCCAGCTGACTGAGGGAGCCGTACTGAATGACGATCTCGCCCTTCTGCCCGCCCTGATCATGGATGCTGACGGTCAGGCCGAGATTGTCGGACAGGGTTTCTTCCAGCGCCAGAATATCCGGGTCTTTTTCCTGGCGCGGCCGGCTGCTGCCGTTGCTTTTAGACTGCGTCCCATGAGGCGTCTGCGGCTTGGACGGCGGTTGGGAATAGTCTGCCCCGCCGCTGCGCACGAGGTTTTCAGTCTGACGGACATTGAGGCCACGCTTGACCACTTCGCGCGCCAACTTCTCCGGATGCTCGGCATTAAGCAGGGCCCGCGCATGGCCCATGGTTAATTCATCCTGATCCAGAAACTGTTTAATTTCTTCCGGTAGGGTGAGCAGCCGCAGCAGGTTGGCGATGTGACTACGGCTTTTGCCGACGGTACGCGCCAGCTCATCCTGCGTGTAGCCGAACTCATCCATTAAGCGTTGATAGCCGGCAGACTCCTCCAGCGGCGTCAGGTCCTGCCGCTGGACGTTTTCAACAAGGGCCAGTTCCAACGCCAGTTGATCGTCTACCTCGCGCAGCAGAACCGGAATCTCGCTTACCTTGGCTAATTTTGCCGCACGCCAGCGGCGCTCACCGGCAATAATCTCATACATGCCGGCCTGTTCGGTGGACGCCCGCACCAAAATGGGCTGCATTACCCCGTTTTTCTCAATGGAATCAGCCAGCTCATTCAGATAGTCCTCGTCAAAACGTGCGCGCGGTTGGAATTTACCGCTATGGATCTGCTCTAACGGCAGCCGGTCCGGCGGGCCGCTATCGGCCGGGCGGGGTTCTGGTGCGGTCTGGCTGTACTCCTCTCCCATCAGAGCCGAGAGGCCCTTTCCAAGTCCCTTTTGCATGGCAGTCATGATAGTGCTCCTATAATCTGCTGTAATTCCCTATATTAAGCGGCCTGAACCAAGCGTTTCTCTCGTTTAATCAACTCTTTGGCAAGCTGTAAATAGGCCTGCGAACCGGCACAGCGCATATCGTAGACAATGGCGGGCTTGCCAAAGGACGGCGCTTCCGAGATACGGACATTGCGCGGGATCACGGTTTGATAGACATCGTCCCCCATAAAGCCGCGCACATCGTTTTCGATATATTCGGTGAGTTTATTACGCTTATCATACATGGTCAGAATTACCCCATGAATGGTCAATGGCGGGTTTAACTTGCTTTGAATGAGTTTGATAGTTTTAAGCAGATGGCTCAGCCCTTCCAGCGCATAAAATTCACACTGTAGGGGAATCAGCACCGAATCGGCTGCCGTCAGCGCATTAATCGTGGTCAGGCCCAGCGAAGGCGGACAATCAATGATGACATAGTCATAGGGAAGCCGATCATCCTTCAGGGCATTGTGTAATTGGTATTCACGCTTGGGAATCGTGACCAGTTCGAGTTCGGCTGCCGATAGGTCAATGGTAGAAGGCACAATAGACAGGCGCGGGATTTCAGTTTCGACGGCAGCATCGCTGGCGCGTGCGCCTTCGATCAGCATCTGATAGCTGGTTAAGCGGCGGCGTCGCGAGTCTATCCCCAGCCCGGTACTGGCATTGCCTTGTGGATCCAGATCAATCAGTAAGACAGTTTTGCCCACCGCCGCCAGGGCGGTGGCCATATTGACGGCGGTGGTGGTTTTGCCCACCCCCCCTTTTTGGTTCACAACAGAAAGGATACGTGCCATAACCTACCTCAATGCGATGTCGGAGATTGCTAACAGGGCGGCTTGTGGGTCCGTGTTACTGTGATATGCCTGCCACCGGAACACCCAGTGCTGTTGTGCCTCTGTTATCTCTGTAGCGTAATTTTTCCCTTTTGCAAAGTAACAAATCGTGTTTTCACACAAAAACGGATAAGCTAATGATAATAAACGCGTTAAGGGTGCACAGCCACGCGCAGTGATGGCGCCCGGTCGGGCAATCTGCGTTTGCTCTATCCGGGTCGCATGGATGGTAGCCGGCAGTTCAAGCGCCCGTACGATTTCCTGTAAAAAGACTGCCTTGCGCTGATCGCTTTCAATAAGATGTAGGTTTGGGATTCCCAGTATGGCGAGCACCAGACCCGGCAGGCCCGCCCCGCTGCCAAAATCGGCAACGGGCATTGTTCCACGTGGAACAAGGTGCGGATAGAATTGACAGGAATCAAGGATATGGCGGTGCCAGATATCCGGGACGGTATTCGGGCTGATCAAGTTGAGCCGGCTTTGCCATTTCTCCAGCTGGGCGACATAATAAGCTAGCGCATCAAATGTTCCACGTGGAACAACAATATGCTGCGTGAAGGTCTGATAGTCCATGACTAGGAGGTGGCTGCAGCGGCAGTGGCACGCATATGGACCAGGATGGCGGCGATAGCGGCAGGCGTCACACCGGGAATGCGGCTCGCAGCCCCGACCGTCAGCGGGCGGACTGTCTCCAGCTTTTCGCGCACCTCATTAGATAGTGAGGCCACCTGCCAGTAATTAATACTGGTCGGAATCGGCACATGTTCTTCTTTCTGAAACAACAAAATGTCGGCGGACTGGCGTGCCAGGTAGTTGCGGTAAAGTGAGTCAATGGTCAGCTGCTCCCGCACATCTTCGTACATATCCTGCAACTCCGGCCAAACCTGAGCCAATTGTGTGTGGGACATATCGGGATAGCTTAGCAATTCGAAAAGCGAGCGCCGCACCCCGTCCTGGTTCAAGCGAAGCTCGTAACGCGCAGCTTGGTTTGGGCTGATCGTCTGCGACTGACAAAAGGCCCGGGCGTGTTCAAGCCGGGCGACTTTATTCAGAAATTGCTTTTGGCGTGCAGTGCTGGCGGCACCTAAATCAATCGCCCGTTGGGTTAAGCGCAGATCGGCATTGTCCGGGCGCAGGGTCAGCCGGTATTCAGACCGCGAGGTAAACATACGATAAGGCTCGGTGGTGCCCTGTGTTACCAGATCGTCTATCATCACGCCAATATAGGCCTGCGAACGGTCAATCGCGAAGGGCGGCGATCCAGCTGCGTACAGCGCGGCGTTGAGTCCGGCTACGATGCCCTGGGCGCCAGCTTCCTCGTAACCGGTGGTGCCATTGATCTGACCGGCCAGAAATAATCCCGGAACGGCTTTGAGCTCAAGGGTGGGCTTTAATTCCCGCGGGTCTACACAATCATATTCGATCGCATAGCCGGGCCGGATGATGCGAGCTGCGGCGAGGCCGGGTATGTGGCGTATCAGCGCGTTCTGCACGGCCTCGGGCAGTGACGTGGAAATGCCGTTAGGATAGACGGTGTCATCATCGAGTCCTTCCGGTTCCAGAAAAATCTGATGCCGTTCACGCTCGGCAAAACGCACCACCTTATCTTCAATCGAGGGACAATAGCGCGGACCGGCGCTTTCGATCTGGCCGGAATACATGGGTGAGCGATGCAAATTATCACGGATCAGGGCATGCGCCTGCGGCGTGGTATGGGTGATATAACAGGCGATTTGTGGAACCTGGATATGATCTGTCAGATACGAAAACGGGCGCGGTGGGCTGTCGCCGGGCTGCGGTGTGGTGGCTGACCAATCGATTGTCCTGCCGTCGAGGCGGGGCGGGGTGCCGGTCTTGAGCCGTCCCATACGCAGTCCCAGCCCGTACAGGGTCTTCGATAACCCAATCGCCGGCGCTTCGCCCACACGGCCCGCGCGGATTTGTGTTTCGCCCATATGCATGACGCCGTCCAGAAAGGTGCCCGTCGTAATCACGACTGCGCCAGCTCTATATATAGTAGTGCTTGACCCGATAACGCCACATATATAGCCATTGTCATCGCGGACAATATCTTCGGCGCTATCTTCGACAATACGTAACCGGTCATATTCTGCCAGTAGTGACTGGACAGCCTCGCGATAGCGTGCGCGATCAGCCTGCGCACGTGGACCACGAACCGCTGGGCCCTTACTTTGGTTGAGTACACGAAACTGAATACCGGCGCGGTCGATGGCGCGGCCCATGATGCCGTCCAGCGCATCGATCTCACGCACCAGCGTACCCTTGGCAATCCCGCCAATGGCCGGATTACAAGACATCTCGCCGATCGTATCGCGGCGATGGGTCAGCAGCAGCGTATCGGCACCGAGGCGTGCCGCCGCCGCCGCCGCTTCCGTTCCGGCATGGCCACCGCCTATGATAATGACGTCAAAAAACCTATCCATTGTTCCACGTGAAACAGCACGCCCCTATATTTAGTTATCCTTGCGATCCATGACCGGCCAGCGCCGACGCTATTTGCCAATACAAAATTGACTGAAGATGGCATCTAATAACTCATCAACGGCAATTCTGCCAGTGATTTTCGCAAACTGCAAGGCGGCCTGGCGCAACTCTTCAGCTTGGCATTCGATCGCCTGATCTGGATGAAACCCGGCCAGATGCTCATGGGCAACCTGTAAGGCGCGGCGATGCCGCGCCCGGGTAATGAGGGTGTTTTCCCGCCCTGCTGCCTGTTGTGTCACGCGTTCCTGCAGTTGCGCGAGCAGGGCAGGGAGGCCGTCGCCGGTGACAACAGACAGCGAGATCGGGTGGTAAGCCGCAAGCGTCGCCGGGATCTGCGTTTGCATCTGGTCTGATTTGGTGATGACCACCAGCGTGTCTTCCATTATCAGCTGTCGGCTCGTTTCATCCAGCAGGGGTAATTGCGTGGCATCGAAGCACACCAAAGTAAAATCGGCCTGATCAGCGCGCGCCCGCGCGCGGCGCACGCCCTCTTGCTCGATGGGATCGTCACTGTCGCGCAGGCCGGCGGTATCAATTACAGTCAGAGAATAACCCTGCAGATCAAGCTCGACTTCAATTGTATCGCGCGTGGTGCCGGCAACGGGCGAGACGATCGCTGCATCCCGTCGGGCCAGGGCGTTGAGCAGGCTGGACTTGCCGGCGTTGGGCGCGCCGAGAATCGCCAAATGCCAGCCATCGCGGACTTTCTCACCGATATGCTGATCATCCAGTATCTCGGCAATGTTTTGTTTTAGTGTCGATACGGTGGCCTGCAAATCCTGTAATACCGACTCGGGAATTTCCTCATCGGGGAAATCGATATAGGCCTCCACCAGCGCCAGTGACTGGACCAGCTGCGCGCGCATGGCCTCATAGTGCCCGCTCACCTCGCCATGCAGTTGGCGCAGGGCCTGGGCGCGCTGGGCATTGGTATCAGCGGCAATCAGATCGGCCAGCCCTTCGGCGGCAACCAGATCCATCTTGCCGTTAATAAAGGCGCGGCGGGTAAATTCCCCCGGCTCGGCCAGCCGGCAGGCGGGCAGTTGGGTGAGCGCGTCCAGCAGGCTGCGGATCACCGAGCGGCTGCCATGTACGTGCAATTCGGCGACCGTTTCACCGGTGAAACTGTGCGGCGCCGGAAAATATAATACCAGTCCCTGATCTATCACCTCGTGAGTATGCGGATGATACAGCGTGCGCAGGCTGGCCACGCGCGGCGCGGGCAGGGAAGTCATGCCCAGCGCTGCCAATATGTCGTCGACCGTGCCCCCCGAGAGGCGGATCACGGCCACGCCCGAGCGCCCCGGTGGTGTGGCCAAAGCGGCAATCGTCTCTGCCGGAAGCGCTGTCATATCGGGCGCCGAATCGATTTTGTCGTTGGTTTTTGCCATGACGCTCATTACACTTTTGTGTCATATAACCGATATTGTAACCGAAACACCAGAGATAACCTGATGAGTAAAGCCGTGGTGATGGACCAGCCGGGCGGGCCGGAGGTGTTGCAGTGGCGCGACCAGGAGCCACCGCAGCCTGAGGGCAGTGAGGTGTTGATTAAGCAAACCGCAGTCGGTCTGAACTATATCGATACCTATCATCGCAGCGGGCTGTACACCCTGCCGGGCTATCCGGCCGTTATCGGGCTGGAAGGTGCGGGGGTTGTCGAAGCGCTGGGGCCGGACTGTGAATTCGGGTTTCAGATCGGCCAGCGGGTATGTTACGCGGGCGGACCGATCGGGGCCTATGCCCAACACCGTGTACTGCCCGAGCGCCATCTGGCCGGGATTCCAGAGAATATCAAAGATCAGCATGCGGCCGGTATCATGTTGAAGGGGCTGACGGCGCATTTTCTGCTGATGCGTACGTTTTTCGTCGATGAACAAACCACCATGCTCGTGCATGCCGCCGCCGGCGGGGTGGGGTTGCTGCTGTGTCAATGGGGCAGGGAGCTTGGGGCGCGCGTCATCGGCACGGTTAGTACGCCGGAGAAGGCTGAATTGGCTGCGAATAATGGCTGCGAGTTTCCCATCATTTATACGCAGGAAGATTTTGTCGAACGCGTGCGTGAGATTACCAACGGGGTCGGCTGCAACGTAGTCTATGATTCGGTGGGGGCGGATACCTTTATGCGCTCACTGGACTGCCTGATGTCGTTTGGCCTCATGGTCAGTTACGGCCAGTCATCCGGCATACCGCCCAAGATCGGTATGGATGAACTGCAAAACCGGCGATCCATCTTTCTCACCCGCCCGCGGCTGACCGATTACATCAAGGACTATGAAGAATATCTGCTCGCCTGCACCATGCTGATGCAGATGGTCAGCCTGGGTAAGCTGAAAATCAACATTAAACAGAGCTATTATCTAAAGGATGCGGCGCGCGCCCATCGTGATCTGGAGTCCCGGCAGACGACGGGGGCGACCATCTTCTTCACCGATGTCTGAGCCTATGCCAATGGCTCCGGCGACGTGACGGTCTCACCGGTTTCCTGATCGAACGCTGCCGAAATGAGGGTTTTCGTATAAGCCTGTTGCGGGCGTTGGATGAGCTCCGGCGTTGCCGAGGCTTCGACCACACGGCCTTCTTTCATAACGGCAATACGGTGGGCGATGGCACGGATGACGCGCAGGTCATGACTGATGAAAATATAGCTTAACTCCATCTCCTGCTGGAATTGTTTAAGCAGCGCAATGATCTGCGACTGTACCGACAGATCAAGCGCCGAGGTCGGCTCATCGAGCACCACCAGCATGGGTTTAAGAATCATGGCGCGGGCGATAGCGATACGCTGGCGCTGACCGCCAGAAAATTCATGGGGAAAGCGGTGTATCATCGGCGGTTCCAGCCCGACCTGTTGCAAGATGGCGGCGACCGACAGCTCGCGCTGGCTGCTTGAGAATTCGGGGTGGTGCACGCGCAGCCCCTCGGCGATGATTTCGCCGATCGTCATGCGCGGATTGAGGCTGCCGTACGGATCCTGAAAGACCAGCTGCATCTGGTGGCGCAGTGCCCGCAGTGAGGCGCCGCGCTGTTGATCTAGCCGTTGCGCGCTGTCGCCCGCCATCCACACAATCGGCCCTTCGGAATGAATCAGGCGCAGCAATGCCAGCGCCAGCGTCGTTTTACCCGAGCCGCTTTCGCCGACCAGCCCCAGCGTCTCGCCGCGTTTAAGCGCCAGCGTGATGCCATCGACCGCCTTGACATGGCCGGTAACGCGCCTGAGCAGTCCTTTATGGATCGGGAAATGCACGTTCAACGCTTCGCAGCGCAGCAGCTCCCTGGCATCCCCCGGTAAGGGCAGGGGGGATCCTTTCGGTTCCGAATTGATCAAATGCCGGGTATAGGAATGTGTCGGGTTGGTGAAAATGGCGCGCGTTTCCCCCTGCTCGACAATGGCTCCTTCGCGCATGATGGCGACTTTTTCCGCCAGCCTGCGCACGATGGTCAGATCATGCGTGATGAGCAACACCGCCATGCCGCGTTCGCGCTGCAGGCGTTTGAGCAGGTTGAGGATCTGAATCTGCAGCGTGACATCCAGCGCCGTGGTCGGTTCATCGGCAATGAGCAAATCGGGATCGTTGGCCATGGCCATGGCGATCATCACGCGCTGGCGTTCGCCGCCGGAGAGTTGATGCGGAAACGTATCGAGCCGGGCCTTAAAATGAGACAGCCCCACCTGTTCGAGCAGTTGATGGATGCGCGCGGTAACCGCGTCCGGATTCATCACCTGGTGGATGCGCAACATCTCGCCGATCTGACGGCCGATGGGGTGCAACGGGTTCAGCGCGCTTAGGGGTTCCTGGAAAATCATCGCCATGCGTTTACCGCGAAGGTGGCGGATGGAGCGGCCAAGCAGCCCTTCGCCGTCAAACGTGATGGCCCCTTCAATCCCCGCACTGTCGGGCAGCAATTGCATGACCGCCTGCGCCGTGACCGATTTACCCGAGCCGCTTTCGCCGACCAGCGCCAGCATTTCCCCGCGATCAATGGTAAGCGAGGCGCCGCGCACGGCTTGTGACTGTTCCGCCCCCTGCTGAAAGGCGACGGCCAGATCGCGGATGGCAAGCAGCGGGGTGTGATCACTCATGCCAGCACCTCCGCCTTACGGGCCAGGGTCTTACGCGGATTGAAGGCGTCACGCACGGCCTCGCCGATAAAAATCAGCAGGCTGAGCATGATGGCCAGGGTCAGAAAGCCCGTCATACCCAGCCAGGGCGATTGCGGGTTATTTTTACCCTGTGCCAGCAATTCGCCCAGTGACGGTGAGCCCGGCGGCAGGCCGAAGCCAAGAAAATCCAGCGAAGTGAGCGTGGTGATGGCGCCGCTCAGGATAAACGGCACAAAGGTAAATACCGAAACCAGGGCATTGGGTAATACATGGCGTACCATAATGGTAGGCTCGCGCACGCCGAGCGCACGGGCGGCGCGGACATAGTCAAAATTCCGCGCGCGCAGGAATTCGGCGCGCACCAGATCCACCAGCGCCATCCACGAAAACAGAACCATCAAACCCAGCAGCCACCAGATATTAGGCTCGACTATACTGGCCAGAATAATCAGCAGATACAACACCGGCATGCCCTGCCAGATTTCAATAAAGCGCTGCAGGAGCAGATCGGTCAGCCCGCCGAAATAGCCCTGAACGGCCCCCATGACGATGCCGACCACGCTGGAGATCGCAGTCAGCGCCAGGGCAAACAGGATAGAAATGCGAAAGCCGTAAATCACCCGCGCCAGTACGTCGCGGCCCTGATCATCCGTGCCCAGCCAGTTGACATGATCGGGCGCGGAGGGGGCTCGCGTGATATCATAATTGATCGTGTCATAAGAAAACGGGATCAGCGGCTTGAGCATCCAGCCGTGGCGCTCGATCTCTCGTATGATAAACGGGTCGGTATAATCGGCCTCGGTTTTCAGCCCACCGCCGAACATCTCGGCTTCGGTATAGGTAAACAGGATGGGCGCGAGATATTCACCCTTATAGTGGATGAGGATCGGCTTATCGTTGGCCAGCAGTTCCGCCATAAGGCCCAGGCCGAATAGCACCAGAAACACCCACAACGACCAATAGCCGCGGCGATTCGATTTGAAGACCGCCAAGCGGCGCTGAAGAAGGGGCGACATCATACCCCCCTCCGTTCGAAATCAATCCGCGGGTCCACCAGCACATAAGTCAGATCCCCGATCAGCTTGAAAATCAGGCCGATGAGGGTGAAGATAAACAACGTACCGAACATCACTGGGTAATCACGGCTTAAGGCGGCTTCAAAGCCGAGCAGGCCGAGCCCGTCGAGCGAGAAGATTACCTCTATCAGCAAGGCGCTGGTAAACAGCACGCTGAGCAGAGCGCCGGGCAGCCCGGCGATGATAATCAGCATGGCATTGCGGAAGACATGCCCGTACAGCACCTGCCGCTCGCCAAGCCCCTTGGCGCGTGCGGTCATCACATATTGCTTACCGATTTCCTCGAGAAAGGAATTTTTGGTCAGCAGGGTAAGGCTGGCAAACCCGCTGATGACCATGGCGGCAACCGGCAGGGTGAGATGCCAGAAATAATCGGCGATCTGCTCCAGCGTGCTCATCTGTTCCCAATTATCGGAGACCAGCCCGCGCAGCGGGAAAATCTGCCAGTAGCTGCCGCCGGCGAATAAAATAATGAGCAAAATGGCGAATAAGAAGCTGGGGATGGCCTGACCGACAATCACTACCGTCGAGCTCCACACATCAAAACGGGTGCCGTCACGCACGGCCTTGGCGATGCCCAGCGGAATCGAGATTATATAGACGATCAGCGTGGTCCACAGGCCCAGCGAAATGGAGACCGGCAACTTATCGATGATCAGATCGATCACCGGCTCATCGCGGAAAAAGCTGGTGCCGAAATCCAGCCGGGCATAATCGCTGAGCATCTTGAAGAACCGCTCGTGCGGCGGTTTGTCGAAGCCGTACATGGCCTCGATCTCCCCAATCAGTTCAGGATCAAGCCCGCGTGAGCCGCGCATCGCAGCCTGTTGCGCGCCTTGCGCCTGCTCGGCGCTGCCGGCGAAATCAGACTTCGGTCCGCTGATACGATCCGTCGCCCCGCTTAACGCATCGGCGCTGGTGAGTTGAAAAATGAGTTGCTCGACCGGTCCGCCGGGCGCGGCCTGCACAATGATAAAATTAATCAGCAGGATCCCGAACAAAGTGGGAAGAATTAACAATAAACGGCGGATGATATAGGCGCTCATGGTTGTTTGTCTCCCTCATACCACCAGGTTTCAAGCCCCATGCCATAAGCCGGGGTAATCACCGGCTGGCCGAACTTATCCCAGTAAAGCATGCGCCATTTGCTGATATGCCAGTGCGGAATCACCACGTGATGCCACAGCAATACGCGGTCAAGCGCGCGCGCGGCGGGGGTAAGCTCCTCCAGCGTTTGCGCCTGCATGAGTTTGTCCAGCAGAAAATCCACCACCGGGCGTTTCATCCCGCTGAGATTGTTCCCGCCCACCACATCGGCCTGGCTCGAATGCCAGTAGCCGACCTGTTCGTTGCCAGGGAAGAACACGCCGCGATTCCACCACACCGAGATGATATCGAAATCGCGGCTGTCGATGCGTTTTTGATATTGTGAATCATCGACATAGCGGAAATTGGCTTTAATGCCGAGCTTGCTCAGATTGCGGATCATACTGCCGACAACACGCTCGAATGTGCGCTGGCGCATCATGAATTCCACCGTCAGTGGCTCGCCGGTTTGCGTGTTGACGCGTACGCCGTCGCGCAGCACCCAGCCGGCGGCTTCCAGTAATTGCTGGGCCTGTAATAATTTTCCGCGCGGATAACCGCTACCGTCGGTTTGCGGCAGTTCAAACGCCTGCGTAAACAGGGCAGGGGGTAGATCGTCGCGGAAGGCCTCAAGCAGGGCGCTTTCGGCATCGGACGGCAGGCCCCGGGCTTCAAAGCGGGTATTCTGAAAGAAACTCGTATTACGCTCATAGGCGCCGTAAAACAGCGTCTCGTTCATCCATTTAAAGTCCATGGTCAGGCCGATAGCCCGGCGCACGCGGCGATCGGCAAACTTGTCCTTACGCAGATTGAACAGGAACGCCTGCATCCCGCGCGGGATTTTATGCGATACGGCCCGTTTGATCAGCCGGCCTTCTTCCACTGCGGCAATGTCATAGGCGGTGGCCCAGTTGCGCGCTATATATTCCTCGCGGAAATCATAACGCCCGGCCTTGAGCGCTTCCACACCCACCGTTTCATCGCGGAACACATCATAGCGCCATTCGTCAAAATTATGCTGGCCGATATTCACCGGCAGGTCTTTGCCCCAGTAATCCGCCACCCGCTCAAAGGTGATCGAGCGCCCCTGATCCACCTCCTTGACGCGGTAGGGCCCGCTGGTCAGTGGCGGTTCCAGCGTCGTCTGGGAAAATGCGTGCCGGGCATAATAATGCGCCGGCAGCACCGGCATCGAGGCGGCCAGCAGCGGCAGTTCGCGCAGATCGGGATTGCTGAAGTGAAAGCGCACATGGTGGGTATCAAGGACCTCCACCCGTTCGATGGGCTCATACAGAATGCGGAAATTGGGGTGACCTTCTTCTTTTAAAGTACGAAAGGAAAACGCCACATCCTCGGCGGTGACCGGCTCACCGTCATGCCAGCGCGCCTGCGGGCGCAGGATAAAATCGGCATGGGTTTTATCGTCGGCGATCTCGATGGAGCGCGCCAGCAGGCCGTAATAGGATTGCGGTTCATCAAGCGCGGGTGTCATCAGTGTCTCGAAATACTCGCTCATACCGGGCGCTGAGACGCCTTTCAGGATAAACGGATTGAGATTATCGAAGGCGGCGGAGTAGCCCAGCCGGAAACGCCCGCCCTTGGGAGCCTGCGGATTGACATAATCAAAATAAGGGAAATCCGGCGGGTATTTCAGCTCTCCGAACGGTGTCAGCCCGTGCGACGGCGCGGCCTGCGCGGCAGGTAGCCAGCCGATAAGTATGATCAGGAAAAAAACAAGGAAACGCATGAGCTGGAAACGATGTGGGAGGTTGGCACGTTCATGATGTGGTCGGCAGTATAACGCCTTTTGCTATGGGAGGCCATACCCGTTTGCCGCCGCCGGGCCCGATCCCGGTTACGTGGCGGCTTCACCGGCGGGTAAAGAGATGCCGTTTATGAACCGGTTCCAAGGTGCAACGTCTAATTCTGCGTCCACGGCCCGCTTGGCGGTTTGCCCGGCTGCGGGGCGACCGGTGTTTCCGGATGGTTGCGGATGGAGTTGAATACCGCCAGCGCCTGGGCTACCATTGAGCCGGCATCGCTGGCATTGGCCGGCAACAGCAGCGTGGTCGATTCCTTGGCGAGTTTGGAAAACGCCTCGACATATTGCTCGGCGATTTTCAGCGCCACCGCTTCCTCGCCGCCGGCTTTCTGAATGGAACCGGCCACGGTTTCGATCCCCTCCGCCGTGGCGCGCGCCACTTCACGGATAGCCTCAGCCTCGCCGCGGGCGCGGTTGATCTGATCCGTCATCGCCGCTTCCGATTCAAGCACCACTTCCTGTTTATCCCCCTCGGCGACATTGATTTTGGATTGCCGCACGCCTTCGGAGTCGAGAATTTCCGCACGTTTTTTGCGTTCCGCTGCAACCTGTAACTCCATCGCTTTGAGCACGCTGGCCGGCGGGGTGATGTTGCGGATTTCGTAGCGCATGCACTGAATGCCCCAGGTCTGCGAGGCTTGATTGATGGCATTGACGATATTGGTGTTGAGCTGTTCGCGCTCCTCGAAACATTCATCCAGCGCCAGCTTGCCGATTTCTGAGCGCATGGTGGTTTGCGCCAGTTGCGTAACGGCATAAACCGGGTCATTCACGCCGTAGGAAGCCTGCACCGGGTCGATAATGCGCACATAGATCAAACCGTCGAGCACCAGGGTCACGTTATCGCGCGAGATGGCGGTTTGCTCCTGCACATCAAAGGCGAATTCCTTGAGCGAATGTCTATAGGCGATGCGCTCGATAAACGGGATGAGCAGATTGAGTCCCGGTTCCAGCTTACGGTCGAAGCGGCCGAGCTTTTCGATAATCCAGGCCGTCTGCTGGGGGACAATCTTCACCCCCTTCCAGATGACCAGGAAGATGACAAAACCGATAACGAGTAAAAACAGCGAGCCAAAGTCCATGGGATGCCTCCGGGTTGGATAATGGGTAGTGAGTAAGGGACAGGCCGTGCCCCCCCTATCCGCTATTCACCAGCCACTAAGCCACCGGTCGCACCACCAGCTTATTGCCCTTAACCGCTACAATCTCAACAATAGCGCCCTGTTCGCAATGCGCCGGCGCATCGGAGTCCAGCTCCGCCATCATGGTTGTGCCCGACCAGCTAACCTGGCCGATTTTGCCCTGACTGAGCCCGTCTTTGCCGACGGTGGCCATATCGCCGATAATATTCTGATAATCCGCGGCTGTGGCCGGGCTTGTGCGCCAGTTCTTCAGCTTTTTCCATAACAGGGCGGCCATCAGCGTGGCGATACCGAAAAACGCGCCGAACTGGGCGATCCAGTTTTCAGGCGGGATCAGCTGATAATTCACCACCAGCCCGATAATGATGGCGGCCAGCCCGACAAATAAGAAACCGATACCCTGAATGCCGAAAGCCTCAACGGCCAGAAACAATGCCCCGGCAATCAGCCACCAGTAAGCGGGCTCGAGCGTCATGGCGTTTCACCCGCCCCCGGAGCGTCCGAAGTGCCATCGGCGGGCATTGTATCGGCTGTGGGCTCCTCTTGTGCCTCACCTTCCGCATCTGCCGGTTCTTCCGGCTCGGCGGGCGCTTCCGGAATCGGCTCCGGACTGTCACTTAAGGTGCGCAAGTAGGCGATGACATTGGCGCGGTCTTCGGCGTCGCGGATACCGATATAGGCCATGATCGTGCCGGGAATATATTTCTTGGGTTTGTGTAAAAACCCGTTGAGTTCATCATAGGTCCATTCGCCGGGATAGTCCGACAGCGCATCCGAATAATTGAACCCCTCTTTCGAAGCGATATCCTGACCAACCACCTCCCACTGGTTGGGGCCGGTGCGGTGCGGCCCGCCTTTTTCATGCGTATGGCACAGCGCGCATTTTTTCGCGAAAAACGACTCACCGGCCTGTATATCGGCTTTGTGCAGCAGCGGAATGATACTGGCGAGCTTTTCCTCTTTCTTTTCTTTTCCGGCACCCGCCGCCATTTCCGAGAGATATTCCTCGGCGCCCTCGATTTCATAGCCGCGAGTGATCTCCTTGTCTCCTCCCGCATGCGGATCGCCGCCATAATACAAAATCGTGGCGACCTTACCGGTGACCATCCCGATCAGTCCGGCGAGCAATACGGCAGCAGCGATTTTATTTAATTCCATGTGATGTCCTGTATTACGTTATCGTTCAGCGAAGGCCGCAGGCATCGCAGAATCGTGACAGACTCTGCGCTTTGGCGTCGGCTAGCGCAGTATAACTGTCCAACTAGTTATCAAGCGCGAAAGCAGGCGAATGTCAATGGATACTGCGCAAACCCCTTGCTTTTCGCGCCACCTCGTGCCTCAATCAGGAACCGATGCCACAGCCGATAATTCTGATTCCGGCGCGCCGGCGTGCCACGCGCCTGCCCGATAAGCCACTCGCCATGATCGGCGATGAGCCGATGATCACGCATGTCTGGCGCCGCGCCTGCGAGGCCGAGCTCGGCCCGGTCGTGGTCGCCTGCGATGATGCGGAAATCGCCTGGGTGGTCGAGCGGGCAGGGGGCAAGGCGGTGCTGACCGATCCGGCGCATGCCTCTGGGTCGGACCGTATTTGGGAGGCGCTCGCGCAAGTGGACCCGGAAGGACGGCACGACATCGTGATTAATCTGCAGGGCGATCTGCCCACGTTCGAGCCGAACCTGCTTACCACCCTGCTGGATGGTCTCAGTCACCCGCAGGTGGATATCGCCACCCTGGCGGTGGAAATTACCGACGACAGGGAAAAAACCAACCCCGCCGTCGTCAAGCCCGTCATCACGTTTGATACCGAACGCCGTGGCCGCGCGCTGTATTTCACACGGGCCGCCGCGCCCGGCGGTGATGGGCCGTTATATCATCATATCGGTGTGTATGCCTATCGCCGGGCGGCGCTTGGGCGTTTTGTCAGCCTGCCGCCCAGCCCGCTCGAGCAGCGCGAGCGGCTCGAACAATTACGCGCGCTTGAAGAAGGCATGCGAATTGAAGTATGTATCGTGGATGCGCTACCGCTGGGCGTGGACACGCCGGCGGATCTGGAGAAAGCACGGGAGTTACTAGCCGTTAGCGGTTAGCCGTTACGGCGCTGATGGCTAACGACTATCTGCTATCTGCAAACAACTACTACCTGCAAACAACTAAGGGCTTTAGCAATGTACGGACTTGATCGCAATAAACCCTACGACGTCGTGGCCATCGGCAACGCCATTTTGGATATTCTCGCCTTTACCGATGATGCCCTGCTGGAACGCTATGATATGAAAAAAGGCGCGATGACGCTGATCACGGCGGAAGAGGCCAACCGGCTGTATAGCCATATGGAGCAAAGCCAGGAAGTATCCGGCGGCTCGGCGGCCAATACCCTGGCCGGGCTGGCATCGCTGGGCGCCCACACCGCCTTTATCGGCAAAGTCGCCGACGATCAGTTCGGCCGTATCTATCGCCACGATCTGCGCGCGGTGGGAGTCGATTTCGATACGCCCGTTGCCACCGGCGACAAACCCACCGGCTGCAGCTATATTCTGGTGACGCCCGATGCGCAGCGTACGATGAACACCTATCTCGGTGCGGGCAGCGACATGGCCGACAGCGACCTCGACGAAACGCTCATCGCCAAGGCCAAGGTCGTCTATATCGAAGGCTATCAGTGGAGCACACCGGACAATCAGGCCATGGTCCGCCATGCCTTCGCGCTGGCCGAGCGCCATGGCGCCAAAAGCGCGTTTACCTTGTCGGATGTGTTTTGCGTCGACAATCACCGCGAGGCGTTTCAGGAAATTATCACCAATCATATCGATATATTGTTTGCCAACGAAGCTGAAGCCCGGGCGCTGTATCCCGATAGTAGCTGGGAGGATATCCTTGATCACCTGCAGGGCCGGTGCGATGCGGTCATTATCACCCGCAGCGAAAAAGGCTCGGTGATCTTAAGCAAGGATGAACGGCTTGACGTTGCCCCGGTGCCTGCCAACGAGGTGATTGATACCACCGGCGCCGGCGATTTATATGCCGCAGGATTTCTCTATGGCTATGTGCATGCCATGCCGCTGGCCGAGTGCGGGCGGCTGGGCAGCCTGTGCGCCACCCAAATCATCCAGCAACTCGGCGCGCGGGCGCTCAAGCCGCTCAAAGACGTGCTGGCGGCTTAAAGGAGGGATTCAGGAAGAAGATATGAAAGAAAATAAAAATCATCCGAATCCTGAACCCCGAATCCTGGCCCCTTACTTACACCCCAAACTGCTTATCGTATTGTTCCTCGGTTTCTCCAGCGGCCTGCCGCTTTTGCTGGTGGGCGGTACGCTGGGGGCCTGGCTGAGCGATGCCGGGCTTGATAAAGCCACCATCGGGGCGTTTGCGCTGGTGGCGGTTCCCTATTCCTTCAATTTCGTCTGGGCGCCACTGATCGACCATCTGCGCCTGCCGTTTTTAACCCGTCGTTTCGGCCGGCGGCGGGGCTGGATGTTGTTCATCCAGGCCTGTCTGGCGGGAGTCTTGGCGTTGCTTGCCTTTTCCGATCCCGGCAGCCACCCGTTCGCGTTCGCCTGGATTGCGGTTGGGATTGCCTTTTTCTCCGCCAGTCAGGATGTGGTGATCGATGCCTTCCGCGCCGAATATCTTGAGCCCCGGCAATATGGCGAGGGCGCGGCAATGGCGGTGTTCGGCTATCGACTCGGGATGCTGGTGGCCGGGGCGGGGGCGCTGGCGCTGGCTGACCAGACCACCTGGCCGATCGTTTATCTGGCCATGGCCGCCTGTATGGCGGTGGGTATGCTCGCGGTGCTATGTGCAAGAGAGCCGCAAAACCCCCTCCCCTTGAAGAAGGGGGGAGGCGTTCTATCGGGAATTGATGGCGCAAGCGGTCACCCCCCTCCCCAATCTTCCCCCTCAGAGGGAAAGGGAGCCGTCCGAGAATGGCTCATCAACGCCTTCGTCATGCCCTTCCGTGACTTTATGCAGCGCTATCCTTATTGGCTGCTGATTTTGCTGTTTATCCTGTGCTACCGCATCCCCGACGGTTTCATCGCCTTCATCACCACGCCGTTTTTCCTTGATATCGGCTTTACCAAGAGCGAAATTGCCGCCATTGCCAAAATCTATGGGTTCGGCGCGACCCTGCTGGGGATGTTTGTCGGCGGCAGCCTGATTCGCCTTAAGGGAGTGCGCTGGTGCCTGCTGTCTTTTCTGCTCTTTCAGATGGTGGCCAATCTGATTTATGCCGGATTTGGCGCTGTCGGCCCGCGCCAAGACTATCTGATGCTTGCCATCAGTGTCGACAACCTTTCCGGCGGCATGGTCACAGCGGCGGCCATCGCCTATATGATGCGGCTGTGCAACCTCGAATATACCGCCACCCAATACGCGCTGCTGTCCTCGCTGGCCTCGCTGGCCAGTAAAACACTCGCCGGTTCGGCTGGGCTGGTCGCCGAATGGATCGGCTGGTCGGGCATGTTCGCCGCTTCCGCACTGATGGGCCTGCCGGCGTTGCTGCTGTGGTGGCGCCTGCGCGCCAAGGGAGCGTTGCTTGTGGGGCTGGATGCCCCCAAAATATCATAAAATCATCATAAAGCCCTTTGCTGAAATCCAGTATACTGCTGGAAATGCATCAGTCATATTATCCGGGTTGGGATCAAATGGTGTCAGGCTATGTCGAACAAATAAACCTGCGGCTTCTGGAGGAACGAGAAGCTAGAAGACCTCGTGAAGAGGCCGGACCGCTCGCGCAGGCATATTTAGCATTCGGAAATGCTGTCGATCGCATATTTAGTTCCTCTGAACTGGTAAAAATATTAGAGGAACGCAAGCTCGGAAAAAAAACTCCGTCTTGGGATAGAAATAGAAAAATCAACGATTGTCAGGAACAAATCCGGACAGCCTACCAAGCGCATTTTCAGTCCACTGTCGATAACCATCTAGCCGAAAATAAAAAAGCATATCATGACGCATTAGTGTTTGCATTCGACGAGGCCGCCGCAAGCGCCATAAATGAAACGCTGGATAAAAACTCATACGAATTAGATCCCGGCCTTACGCCAAAGCAGCAACTAACGCAGGCGTTCTTTTCCCATCTGCAAGAACAGGGCTTGCACCCACCCCATAAACATTATTTCGGCGCCCAAACCTATCCGGCCATTTCCCTAGGCGGTTGGATTCAGGCGGCGGGCTACCCGCTGATAGCGCTGTACTTAGAAGCGTTTGAAGAGCTGTTTGCCAAAGCCGGGGCGCCCGAGGATGGGCGGTTGCTGCAAGAGCAACTGCAGGAAGTGATTGAAAACACCGAGTTTGTTAGGCAAATGCGGCGCACAGTGCCTGCCGGACCGGATGATCCAATCGGACAGCAAATTGATGAGATAAACCTCATAGGCGGTGGGTTGGGTCTTAGCGATATCGGAAATGCACCGCATCTAACGCCATCCTCTGAATCCGGCCCAGATGACGATCGATCAGATCAGTCGCAGGCAGAAACCAGAACAAGGCGACAGCAGCTTGCTAATTATTTTGTGACTGTGGTCTCCAAAACAGTGCGATCGGTAATGCATGACATAACCAAACAACAAACGCCTCCGGATCAGGTGCGGGACGTTTTTCAAAGGCGGATGACAGAGGAGCTTGAAAAACAGGGCCTTACCTCTCCGCCGCGAATGATTGCCAATGCGTTGCGCAGCAATAAATTGCTGCGTGAGGAATTTGAAGGGAGCGGAAAACAAGTTGAGCTGATGGCCGATCAGGAAAGATTAGGCGTGCTGAAGAAACGGGCTGACGCATTATATGCCCCAACAAGTAGAGCAGAGCAAATCACGAGTGAAAGAACAAATGGAGGAAGGGAAATAAGAAGGTGATTGTGCCAGGGGCAGCCATGCCATGTAGGAAGGCGCTAATAACCGGCACATAAAGGCGACACGAGGAAAACGAGTACATCAATTGCAACGAAGTGGATAGCTAACAATGCCGGGCGAAGTTTCAGAAAATGAAGTGATCCTCACAGAACTTAAAGAAGAGCTGGGTATATATACCAGAGATAGTATTCAAATATCCCGAGCCATTGATAATCCAGCGATAGTATACACGCGGGATACAGAGACGGGGCAACAGAACCTAACCCTGAAAGGGCTGATAACCAACTATTTTAATCACGAATCACGGCGCATCCATAATGCCCATCTCACGTACACGGAAGGAAAAGCCAGTTATTGGCTGCAGGCAATAAAAAGCGCGGTAGAAGAAAAGGCTAATGAGTCCCCCGCACTTCAAAATCTTCCAGCATTACTCACAGGCATTGTTGAGGCCGTGGAGCAAAGGACAGAAGAACAGACCAGAAAAGATGCCGCAGCGACCAAAGAGTGGATGGGCGAGTTGTTTGATGAAGCGCTTTCTCGTTTTGATAAACCGCTTTTTCCTGCCGGAGGCCGTACCGGTCGGTCAATGTAATTGCTATTGAGCGGATGTAACCCCCATCACGGCCATTTCGCCACCGGCGGCAGGGACATCAGAATCGCGTCCGTATTGCCGCCGGTCATCAGCCCGAAGCGGGTGCCGCGGTCATACAATAAATTATATTCCGCATACCAGCCGCGCTTTTGCAATTGCCATTCGCGTTGCTCGGCCGTCCACGGCGTGTGCATATGGCGGCGGATGAGCGTCGGGTATATATCGCGAAAGGCGCGCCCCACCGCCTGGGTGAAGGCGAAGGCCTGATTCCAGTCGAGCGCGGCGTTGGCAGCAATTTCCATGCCGGCCTGTGTTTTCTCCTTGCCCACGCCGCCCTTGCCGAACTTGGTAAGGTCAATCTTACCCTCACCCGAAACGCTATCGCGTTTGGAACTCTCCCAATACGAGAGGTTTTCTTGTTCCCCATTCGCGTGAGCGAAGCGAACGCTTCCCTCTTCCTCAGGGAGAGGGGCAGGGTGAGGGTATAATGTATTCAGCCCCAGATAATCATAAAAAATCCCGCCCACGCCGCGCGTCATGTCGCGATGAGGGATATAAAAATATTCGTCGCACCAGTTTGCGAATGCCGGATAAAGGGCCGGGTCAAACGGGTCGCAGGCATCCCGGAACGCCTGATGAAAATCCGCCGTATCCTGATCATCTGGGTACATCGGATTGAGATCGCCGCCGCCGCCGAACCAGAGTCTGTAATGGCTTCCTCGGCTCGCCTCCTGCTCGGCTTGGCTCTCACCCCCGATAACGATCATGCGCGTATTGAAATGCGCCGCCGGCACCAGCGGTGAGTGCATATGCGCCACCAGTGAAATGCCGGCCGCCCAATAGCGTGGATCGTCGGAAGCGCCGGGAATCTCGCGACGGAATTTCTCGTCAAACATACCCTCGACGATGGAAATATTCACCCCTACTTTTTCAAACACCCGGCCCTTCATCATGCCCATTTCGCCCCCGCCGCCCTCAGGCCTTTCCCACGGGGTGATGGTGAACCGGCCCGGCTCGCCGTCACCATCATACTCGGCTTCAATCGCTTCGTAGCCGGCGCAGATCATATCGCGCAACTGGCGGAACCACTCGCTGGCGCGTTGTTTTTTTTCTTCTAATACCATCCGTTTAATGCCCTAATTGCCGTTTCATCTCGCCCACAACCATCGCCGCCGCCATGCCAACATTAAGTGAGCGGGCGCCCGGCTGCATCGGAATCAGCAGCCTCGCATCGGCCGTCTGGTGGACTTGCTCCGGCACACCGGCGCTTTCCCGCCCCAATAGCAGCATATCTTGTGCATGAAAACGAAAGTCTGTGTAAAGGGTGGCGGCTTTGGTCGTCAGCAGCAGCAACCGCCCGCCCTGCGCGGCGCGGTAGGCGGTAAAGTCCTCCCACCCGGCATGACGCTGCCAGTCCGCCAGCGCGATATAATCCATGCCAGCGCGGCGCATGCGCTTATCATCCAGCGGAAAGCCGCAGGGTTCAATCACATGCAGCGGCAGACCGACACAGGCGCACAGGCGCAATAAGGCCCCGAAATTGGCAGCGATATCGGGCTGATATAAGACCACAGACGGCATACAGGGCGCATAGCATGCCGTAGCCGGAAAGTCATCCCGCCAGTGTCTCCATACGACAACGCGACTTATATAACATATGTGTGCATTTTTTGCTTCACAACGTGCCCCGCCACACGTAGATAAAACGGTCGGAGAAGCAAACAAAACACTGGAAAATTGGTTAGAATTTTTCTAAAGTAGAGCTTGAGAGATGCAAGACAATACCGCTCATTCTGATTCACCGGAACAACCCGAACGCCGGGACTTTATCGTGCTGTCGGCCTCGGCCATGGCGGGCCTGGGCGCAGCGGCCGCCGTCTGGCCTTTTGTCGACAGTATGAACCCGGCCGCCGACGTACTGGCGCTGGCGACGATCGAGGTCAATCTGGCCCCCATTGCCGAAGGTCAGGAAATCAAGGTGATGTGGCGTGGCAAGCCGGTATTTATTCGCCATCGCACGCCGGAAGATATAGAAAAGTCCCTTGCCGTAAACCTTGAGGCATTGCCCGATCCGCAGCCGGATTCGGCCCGTGTCAAAGAGGGCAAGGAGCAGTGGCTGGTTATGGTCGGCATCTGTACGCATCTTGGCTGTGTGCCGCTCGGTAAGAACGCCGGGGAATATAACGGCTGGTTCTGTCCCTGTCACGGGTCTCACTATGATACAGCCGGTCGCATACGCAAAGGCCCGGCGCCGACCAATCTGGTGGTGCCGGAATATCAGTTCGTCAATGATACGACCATTCGCATTGGGTAAAGGAGTCACCAATGGCATTGCATCATAATACGCCGTATAAAGGCTGGGTCGGCTGGCTGGATAGCCGCCTGCCGATTATCTACGCCACCGACAAGATGGTGGGGCGCCGCCATCCGACTCCGAAAAACCTTAATTATTTCTGGAATTTTGGTTCGCTCGCCGGGTTGTGTCTGATCACCCAGATCATCACCGGGATTTTCCTGGCCATGCACTACGTGCCGCATGTCAACCACGCGTTTGATTCGGTAGAATATATCATGCGCAACGTCAATAATGGCTGGCTGCTTCGCTATATGCACGCGGTCGGTGCGTCGATGTTTTTTGTTGTGGTATTCATCCATATTTTCAGGGGGCTGTATTACGGCTCCTACAAAACACCGCGCGAAGTATTGTGGTGGATGGGCGTGATCATCCTGCTGCTGATGATGGCCACCGCCTTCATGGGATACGTGCTGCCCTGGGGGCAGATGAGTTTCTGGGGCGCGACAGTGATTACCAACCTGTTCTCGGCTTTGCCGCTGGTCGGTGAGTCTATCGTTACCTGGCTGTGGGGTGGATTCTCGGTCGACAACCCGACGCTGAACCGCTTCTTCGCACTGCATTTTCTGCTGCCTTTCGTGACGGTAGGCGTGGTATTTCTGCATATTCTCGCGCTCAATGCCTATGGCTCGAACAACCCCAAAGGCATTGATGTTAAAGGTCCGCAGGATACGATTCCCTTTCATCCCTATTATACGGTGAAGGATTTCTTCGGCTTCGGGGTATTCCTGCTGGTGTTTGCCGCCTTTCTGTTTTTTGCGCCAAACTATCTCGGCCATGCGGATAATTATATCGAGGCCGATCCGCTGGTGACTCCGGCGCATATCGTGCCGGAATGGTATTTCCTGCCGTTTTATGCCATTTTGCGCGCTATTACCTTCAGCATTCCGCTGTGGATGATCGGCCTGCCCGCGCTCGGTCTGGCGGTTTGGTTATGGAAACACAAATATGCTTTGAATTACGTGATGATCAGCGGCGTGCTGGGTCTGGTGCTGACGATCGCCGGTTTTGGCGGCGCGGCCATCAGCCCTAAGCTGGGTGGCGTGCTGGCCATGTTCGGCTCGATTCTGCTGCTGTTCGCTCTGCCCTGGCTGGATACCTCGCCCGTGCGCAGCACCAATTACCGGCCTATCTATAAATGGTTTTTCTGGCTGCTGGTGATTGACTGTCTGGTGCTGGGCTATGCCGGCTCACAAACCGCGGACTGGGGCATTCTGGTGGTGTTCTGCGCCGGCGAGGAAGGCTGTGCTCAGGCTGCCAACACCGCCATGCTTGCCATCCCTGCACCCGAATGGCTGGCCGACAGCCTGGTGGATATTTCCATCAGCCTGATTGCCACCGGTTACTATTTTTTCCACTTCTTGCTTTTGCTGCCTGTTCTCGGCAAAAAGGAAAAACCGCTGCCGCTGCCGGCAAGTATCGGCGAGGCGATCTTATCGTCGCAACACTCCTCGCAACATAAGGAAGCGTACGCGTGACACGTTTGATTCTCTCCTGCCTGGTCGTTCTGATCAGCGCATCGGCCTTTGCCGCCGGTGACGCCAAATCACCCAAACAGATGGACTGGGCGTTTGATGGAGTGTTCGGCCGCTTCAACGAGCTCTCCATCCAGCGCGGGCTGCAGGTCTATCGCGAGGTGTGCTCTGCCTGCCACGGATTGACGCGTATCCCGTTCCGCAAACTGAAAGATGTCGGTTTCAGCGAAGCCGAAGTCAAGGCGCTGGCTGCGCAATACACGTTTGAAGACGGGCCCAACGATGACGGTGAAATGTATGACCGCCCCGGCCGGCCGACGGATACGTTTCCCTCGCCCTATCCCAACGAGAAAATGGCGCGGGCCATGAATAACGGGGCCTATCCGGTCGATCTCAGTCTGATTATCAAAGCCCGCCCCGACGGCGCGAATTATGTCTATTCCCTGCTGACCGGTTATGAAGATCCGCCGGCGGATATGGAGCTTGCCGCCGGCCAATATTATAATCCCTATATGGCGGGCGGACTCATCGCCATGGCGCCGCCCTTGTCGGACGGTATGGTGGACTATCAGGACGGAACCGAGGCCACGCTCCAACAACAGACGAAGGATGTGGTCAATTTCCTGCAATGGGCGGCCGAGCCGGAAATGGAAACCCGCAAGCGCATGGGGCTGCGCGTCATGCTCTTTCTGGCGGTGTTCACCGTGCTGTTTTATCTGGCCAAGAAACGCATCTGGCGGGATGTTCACTAAGACAGACTCCAAGGGGAACGGTTCCGGCTTCCGGCATGATCCTGATACCCTGAAACCCAAAAACCTGTAACCCGGAATCTTTTATGGGCGTAACCGATCTCCTGCAGGCGCTTTTGCTCGGCCTTGTCGAGGGCCTCACCGAGTTTATCCCGGTATCGTCCACCGGTCATCTCATCTTGTTGATCGATTTAATCGGATTTCAGGGCCCGCCGGGCAAGCTGTTCGAAATCGTTATCCAGCTCGGCGCGATTCTGGCGGTGTGCTGGCTGTATCGCGAGAAGATTATTACGCTGGTATGCGGTGCGTGGCAGGAGCTGGACCCGCTGCTGAGCGTTTGGCATAAACGGGGGCAGGAACCATTTCCCTCCGCTATCGATGGGAAAGGGCCGGGCTGGCGGCGGGTAAATGTCCAGACCACACCCAATCTTTATTTTCTGCTGACCCTGTTCATCGCGTTTTTACCGGCGATGGTGATCGGCGCCGGTTTGCACGGCTTCATCAAATCGGTGCTGTTCGATCCGGTGGTGGTGGCGGTGACGCTGGTGATCGGCGGGGTGCTCATCATTGTGATCGAGCGCTATAAACCCACGCCGCAGCATCATACGATGGAGCGTTTCTCATGGTCGCTGGCGCTGAAAATCGGCCTGTGCCAGTGCCTGGCTATGATACCCGGCACCTCGCGCTCGGGGGCGACCATCATGGGGGCGCTGCTGCTGAAGGTGGACCGCAAGGCGGCTACCGAATTCTCTTTTTTTCTGGCGATTCCGACCATGCTGGCGGCTACCGTCTATGATCTTTATCAGAACTGGGCGACGGTGAGCGCGGAGGGGCTGGGTTTGATCGCGGCCGGTTTTATCGCCGCTTTTCTCGCCGCCATGCTGGTCGTGCGCAGTGTCATCGCCTTCATCAGCCGCCATGGCTTTGTCCCCTTTGCCTGGTACCGGATTGCCGTGGGCAGCGTGATGCTGGTGTTATTGCTCGGCTGAGCGGCGCTTCAGCAGTTGCCGTATCTCGCCTGGCTCCACCGCTTTTAGCCACAGGCATAGCCCGCCATAAACGGCCGCGCCGATCAGCACCAGGACGCTTAAAGCACCAACCTGCTGCCATTTGTTCCCGGCCAGCCACGCTGCCATCCCTGTATTAAGCGCCAGCAGCACCCCGGCCATGCCTAGCGCGGCCAGCGCCATACGCCCGCTGCGCCGGATCAGCGCCGCATCCGGCACCAGTAAACGGCGGCGGAATAAAATCAGCGCCATCAGCCCGGCATTGACCCACCCGGCAATGGCGGTGGCCATGGCCAGCCCGACATGGGCGTAAAACTGCATCAGGATCAGGTTAAAACTCAGATTGACCACGACACAAAATAGCGCGATGTAAAATGGCGTTTTGGTATCTTCATTGGCGTAAAACCCGGGTGCCAGCACCTTGACCAGCACGAAGGCGGGCAGGCCGGCGGCAAAGGCCGCCATCGCCGTGTAGGTGGCGGCTGTATCGGCGGGTTTGAATGCGCCGTGTTCATACAGCGTACGAGTAATCGGCTCGGGGATCACCAGCAGGGCCGCCGCCGCCGGCAGACCAAACACCAGCACCAGCTCAATGGCGCGGTTGAGGCTCTCACGCGCCTGCTCATGCGCCCCCTGGCGGATCTGGCGGGAGAGCATGGGCAGCAGCGCCGTGCCCACCGCCACGCCGATCACACCGATGGGCAGTTCATTGAGCCGGTCGGCATAATACAGATACGACACGCCTTCCGCGAAGGTGGAGGCGAGCACCACATCGATCAGCAGATTGATCTGCGCCACCCCAGCCCCCAGCGCGGCCGGGGCGATCAGGTGGAAGAGTTTGCGCACCTGTTCGCTCAGCCGCGGGCGCAGCAGGGCGGGCAGGGCATCGGCGCGCCGGCAGGCCGCCGCCACCCACATCAGCTGCACGATGCCGGCGAGAAAGACCCCGATGCTCAGCGCATGCGCCGGGGTGTCGGTATAGGCGGCAAGCCCCAGCAGCGCCCCGATCAGGCAGATATTCAGCAGGATCGGCGCCGCCGCAATCGCGGCAAAACGGCCCAGCGAATGCAAGATGCCGCCAAGCAGGGAAACCAGCGAAATAAACAGGATATATGGGAATGCGATACGCGCCAGGGTGACGGTCAGGGCGAATTTATCGGGTTCGTTGGTAAAGCCGGGGGCAAACAGCGGCAGAATCCACGGCATGAAAAGCAGGAAAATCGCATTAAGCAGCAATAATACCAGTAACAGCACGACCAGCACTTCCGAGGCGAAACGCAGGGCGGCGTCTTTGCCTTCCGCCGTCAGCTTGCCGGTGAAAAGCGGCACAAAGGCGGCATTAAATGCCCCCTCGGCAAATAGCCGGCGGAAGAAATTGGGCAGTTTGAAGGCCACAAAGAACGCATCCGACAGCCAGCTCGCGCCGATGACATTGGCAATCAGCACGTCACGCAGAAAGCCGAAAATCCGCGAAACGAATGTCAGGCTGCCAATGATGGCAGTGGATTTAAGCAAGGACATAGGCGGACTGCGATTTCATTGACAGGAATCCATTTGGACTTTATCCCATAGCAGGACTTAAGGAAATTCCAATATGGAAGATATGCTGCAGATTGTCGGCGGCCTGCTGATGCTGATCGCCGGCGGCGAGGGTTTGGTGCGCGGCGCGGTCTCTGTGGCTAATCGGTTGAGCATCCCGGTGGTGGTGATCGGGCTGACCATTGTCGCCATGGGCACCTCGGCGCCGGAGATGGTGGTCAGTATCATGGCGGTGCTGGAAGGCCATCCCGATATCGCCTTGGGTAACGTCATCGGCAGCAATATCGCCAACGTGTTGCTCGTGCTCGGGGTGACAGCGCTGATCTATCCCATCAAAACCAATCCGGATATCACCAAGCGCGACGGGATTCTGATGGTGCTGGTCAGCGTGCTTATGTTCGTTTTCATGAGCAATAATATCGTCTCGCGGCTGGAAGGCATCGTGTTGCTGGCGATCCTGGTGGGCTACCTGGCCAATATGTTTCGTCTGTCACGGCGTAAGGCAGCGCCGGAGATTCTCCAGGAGTTCGAGGAAGAAACCCAATATGACTATGGCTGGCTGTTATCCTTGGCACTGTTGTCGGCCGGCTTTGTGTTGCTGATATTCGGCGCCGATATTCTGGTGGATGGCGCTTCCGATATGGCGCGCGCCTTCGGGGTAAGCGAAGGGGTGATTGCGGCCACCATTGTCGCCATCGGGACCTCGGCGCCGGAACTGGTGACCTGCGGCGTGGCGGCTTACCGGCGGCATTCGGATATCGCGGTGGGCAATGTCATCGGCAGTAATCTGTTTAATATTTGCGCGGTGCTGGCCGCCGCGGCGATCGTCCATCCGGTCAGCGTGCTCCAGCAGTTTCTGGAAGGCGATATCTTTGTTATGCTGGTGTCTTCCACGCTCTTGATTCCGCTGATGATGTCGGATAAGAAAATCTCCCGTACGGAAGGCGGGGTGATGTTCAGCTGGTACATTCTATATATTCTTTATCAATACCATTTGGTGACGAGTTAAAATGCGCTTTCCGATTTCCCTTATTCCGGCCGATACCGCCATCCCCTTTGTCCGTTACCGGTGGTTCGGTTTTGGAGTATCCGCGCTGCTGATCGTGGCCACGGCGTTGGTCATGTGGCGCCAAGGACTCAATCTCGGCATCGATTTCGCCGGCGGCATCCTGATGGAAATCCGCACGCAGGAGGCGGCCGATCTGGCCGCCATGCGCGAGGCGCTTAATATTCCAAGGCTCGGTGAGGTGTCGCTGCAGACCTTCGGCGATCCGCGCGAGGTGTTGATCCGCATCGAGATGGGCGAAGACGAAGAACAGGCCGAGCTGGTGGGCGTGGTCAAAGAAAAACTCAACGCCTTATTTCCCAATATCGATTATCGCCAGACCGAATATGTCGGCCCCACCGTCGGCCAGGAACTGGTGGAATCGGGGATTATGGCCTTCGTTCTCGCTATCGGCGCCATGATGCTGTATATCTGGATTCGTTTCGAATGGCAGTTTGGCCTTGGCGCCATCATGGCCCTGCTGCACGATACCATTCTGATGATTGGGTTTTATGCCGTCTCCGGGTTTGAATTCGGCCTGACCGCGGTGGCGGCCATTCTCACGGTGGTAGGGTATTCCATTAACGACTCGGTGGTGATTTACGACCGTATCCGCGAGAACATGCGTAAATACAAAAAAATGCCGCTGGAAGAGCTGCTGAATAAAAGCGTCAATGACACGCTGGCGCGCACCATCGTCACCGGGCTGACCACCGTGCTCGCCGCGCTGTTCATCGCCGTGCTCGGCGGCCCGGTGCTTGAGGTCTTCGGCTATGCGCTGGTGTTCGGCGTGCTGATCGGCACCTATTCCTCGATTTATATCTCGGCGCCGGTTCTGCAATATTTTAATCTGCGCGGCAGCCGACCGGCCGAGGAACAGGCGGCGTAATCCGGCTATGTGGTTTGCCCGTCAGTATAAACTATCACCAGCGCGTCAGGGCGCGGTGGTGGCAATCGGCAATTTTGATGCAGTGCATCGCGGCCATGCCGAGGTGTTGCGCCATGTCATCGCGCAGGCGCGCGCGCTCGAGGCCCCGGCTGCCATTCTCACCTTTGAGCCGCATCCGCGCCGATTTTTCGCCCGCGACGATGTCCGGCTGCGGTTGATTCCTTTTCATCATAAGGCACGCCTGCTGCAGGCGGCAGGCATAAACGGTCTGATCGCCCAGCGTTTTAATGCCCGCTTCGCAGCGCTGGAAGCCGAAGCGTTCATCGACCGCGTATTGGTGCGTGGTCTCGGCGCGCGCTATGTGATTACCGGCGAGGAGTTCGCCTTCGGGCGCGGCCGACGCGGCCATGCCGGGCTGCTGGAAGCAGCCGCGCAACAGGGGAGATTCCATTATGAAGCGATTGCGCCACTGACTGCGGGCACTGAGAAATGCTCCTCCACCCATATCCGCGCCCATGTCGCCCGCGGTGAGATGGAAGCTGCCGCCGATTTGCTGGGGCGGCCCTATCACTGGCTGGGGCGTGTGATCCGCGGCGAGGCGCGCGGCCGCACGCTGGGCTATCCCACCCTGAATCTGTTGCCGCCGCCGGTGTTAATGCCGCGCCACGGGGTCTATGCGGTGCGCGTGCAGCGCTTCGGTGAGGCGCGCACCTATGATGCGGTGGCCAATCTGGGCTATCGCCCCACCTTTAAGGGGGAGCAGTTGCGCCTCGAAATCCATGTACTGAACGCCGAAATCGATTGGTACGACGCGCGGATTTGTGTAGAGTTTCACTCGCATCTGCGCGACGAAAAACCCTTCGAAGGAGTCGAGGCATTACGCAGTCAGATACAACAGGATTGTCATCAGGCCACGGCGAAGCTGGCGACAATACCGCCAACCCGTCCCTGGCACGCCGCGCCCGCCTCTTAGGGCTGCTTACGGCCTTATCCATCATCGGTGCCGATCAGCTCGTCAAATGGGTGATGCTCGATATGGTGCAGATCGCAGCTCGGCCGCCGATCGAAGTGACCGCCTTTTTCAATCTGGTGATGGTATGGAATACCGGCGTGAGCTTCGGCATGTTCGCCGATTCAGTAAGCTGGATGCCCTGGGTGTTAATCGGGGTGGCGCTGGTGATCGCCGCCGGTTTGAGCGTCTGGCTGTGGCGCTGTGCCGACCGTTTTATCGGACTGGCGCTGGGGCTGGTGATAGGCGGGGCGATCGGCAATGTGATCGACCGCGCCCGCTTCGGCGCGGTGGCTGATTTTTTCGACTTTCATGTGGCCGGGCTGCACTGGCCGGCCTTTAATATTGCCGATTCGGCGATTTGCATCGGCGTGGCTTTGTTATTGTGGGACGGACTGGTGCGCAGCAGGCGGCAAGCGCCGGCGGCTTAAGACCGCTTGAATTCGTGCGCCATTAGGTTATGTTAGCACTATGCGACTGATTATCGGCTTACTGAGTGCCTGCATCCTGACCGCTTGTGCCAGTGGCGAAGTCCGGGAGAATCTTGGGCTCAACCGCGAAGCGCCGGATGAGTTCCGGGTGGTCTCGCGCCCCCCGCTTTCGGTGCCGCCCGATTTTTACCTGCGCCCACCCGAGCCGGGCGCGCCTTCGTTTGGCACGCCGCAGGCGGAAGACGGCGGCCGCTCCATCGTCTTTCAGGATGACGGCGCACCGGTGACGCGTATTCTGCAAAAACCCAAAGCCAAAACCGCGGTTGATCCGGTTGTCAGCAGTTCGCTGACCAGCAGTGGCGAAGCCAATTTGCTGCAACGCGCTGGTGCCGGGAAGGCCGATCCCGCGATTCGCCGCAAGCTGGAATCGGCAAGCCAGAGTGAACAGAAAGACCGAAACGACGATCTCACCCCGCTGGATAAATGGCTCGGCCTTAAAGGCAGCGATCCGGTGGTGGATGCGCGCGAAGAGGCCAAGCGGATCCGGCGCAATATCGATGGGGGCAAGCCCGTCAACGAAGGGGAGGTCAAAACCGTCGACCCCGCCAGCCAGAGTGTAATTAAAAAAGTGTTTGAATGAGGCATACGTGGCCCGTTCATAGCGGGTGCTCGCCCTGCCGCAGGGAATGGGATACAACAACCGCATGCGCACCGTCATACTCGTTGCAATCGTAACCCTGATATTTACGGTGCTGCTGCTGGGCCTGTTTGAGTTCAGCGATGAGCAACCAGCCCCCGAGAAGCCGGTCACCGATCAACAGGAAGTTGAGTCCTTCAGCCTGAGCAACGGCATGGAGGTGGTGCTGGTGCGCAATGACCGGGTGCCGGCGATCAGCCACACGCTGTGGATGCGTGTCGGCGCGGCCGATGATCCGGCGGGCCGTTCGGGGCTTGCGCATTATGTCGAACACATGATGTTCAAAGCCACCCGGCAATACGCCGCAGGCGAGTTCGAGCAACAGATCACCGAGCTTGGCGGCGAGCTCAACGCCTTTACCGGACGCGATTTCACCGGTTATTACGTCAATATAGCCAGCGAGCATCTCGAACGCGTGATGCAGTTGGAAAGCCAGCGCCTGCAACATCTGAAGCCCTCGGCGGAAGCCTTTGAAAAGGAATTACAGGTCATTTTGGAGGAGCGCCGCAGCCGGGTGGATAACCGCCCGGCAGCCCTGCTCGACGAAGCCATGCGTGCGGCGTTGTTTCGCCATCACCCATATCGTATTCCCATCATCGGCTGGATGCATGAGATCGAAACGCTCAGTGCCGAAGACGTCAGGGCGTTTTATGATAGCTATTACCATCCGGGCATGATGGTGCTGGTGGTAGTGGGCGACATCACGCGGGAGCGGTTGGAGCCGCTGGCCGAGCGTTATTATGGCACTATTCCGTCGCGGCAGCCGCTGGCGCGCCAGTGGGTGAACGAGCCGCCGCAGCGTACCGCGCGGCGGGTGGCGTTAGCGCACGAGCTGGTCAAACAGCCGCGCCTGACGCGCTATTATGCCGCACCAAGTTACGCCTACGGTGACGCGCAGCATGCGCTGCCGCTTGAAGTGCTCAGCTATTGGCTGGGCGGCGGGCGGACCAGTCTGCTATATCGGGAACTGGTGGTGGAGCAGCAGCTGGCAACGTCCGTGAATGCGTATTATTCGGGTCTTTCGCGCGGCCCGGCGGTATTGACCGTGCGTGCCACCCCGGTGGACGGGGTCAGTCTGAAAAAGCTGGAAACCGCGATGGATGAGGTCATTGCCCGCACGCGCCGCGAGCGTATCGACAGCGCCAGTCTGGCCCGCGCCAAAACCCTGCTGAAAGCCGATGCCGTTTATGCCCGCGACGGGCTGCAGGGCATTGCGCGCTATATCGGGCATCTGCGCATGCTCGACCTTGCGCTGGACTATTACACCGACTGGGAAGAACGGGTAGAAGCCGTTTCGGCCGAACAGGTGCAAACCGCGGCGCGGGCGGTGCTGCAGCCGGCCCGTTCGGTGACCGGCAGCCTGCGCCCACAGGCAGTGAGCCCGCCGGCGCGCCTATCTGATGATCCAACCGCTCAATCAACCGCTCAAGAGGAAGCCGATGCGCCTGCGGTACCATAAATGGTGGGTGTGCCTTGCCATGATGACGATGGCGGGCGCGGCCACAGCGGACGTGACGGTTCAGGAAGTGCGCGCCGGCGGGCTGACCGCCTGGCTGGTCGAAGATCATCACATTCCGGCGCTGACCGTGCGCATGGTCTTTCGTGACGCCGGCACCGCCAGCGATGCAGCCCCGTTTTATGGGCGCGCCGGGCTGGTTGCTGAGATGCTGACCAAAGGCGCCGGCGCGCGCGACCAGCAGGCTTTCGCCAAAGCGCTGGAATCGCGCGCCATCCGATTGCGCACCGATGCCGCGCGCGACAGTCTGAGCGTGCATATGCAAACCCTCAGCGACCATCAGGATGCGGCTTTCGCCCTGCTGGGCGATGTGCTGCAGCGGCCGCGCTTTGCGCCGGAGCGCCTGGAAAATGCCCGCGCGCGGGCGCTGAGCAGTCTGCGCCGCGCACAGGAATCACCGTATTATCGCGGCCAGCTGCAATGGAACCGGCTGGCTTATGGCGAGCATCCGTATGCCAATCCGCCGCTGGGTACGACAGCCGGCATCAAAGCAATCACACCGCCGGCACTGCACCAGTTCCGCACGCGCTACCTGACGCGGGAAAACGCAGTGATGGCCGTCGCCGGTGCGATTGATGCCGACACTCTGGCGCATCTGATGGAATCCCATCTCGCCGGTCTGCCGGCGCGCTTCCGGCCGGAGCAGCCCATTGAGGACACCGCCGTCTCCGACGTGGGCACCGACCAGACCATCGCCATGCAGATTCCGCAGCGCGTGGTGCTGTTCGGCTCCGGTGGTGTCGCGCGCGCTGATGCGGATTTTTATGCCGCCTATGTGATGAACCAGATTCTTGGCGGGATGACGCTGACCTCGCGTTTGGGCGAAGCGGTCCGCAAAGAGCAGGGCTTGAGCTATCACATCGGCACCGATCTGGATACCAGCCTGCACGCGGCGGCATTGACCGGCAGTTTCGCCACCATAGCCGCCGATGCCCCTCGCGCGCTGGAAACCACCAGGCAAACCCTGCACGAGCTGGCGGTTGACGGCGCCACCGAAGCCGAACTCAAGCAGGCCAAAGGGTTTATCACCGGCTCCTTTCCGCTGGCGATTGATAACAATGACAGCATCGCCCATTACCTGATCGGGATGCAGCTGTATGATCTGGGCAAAGACTATTTGAACAAACGCAACGCCTATTTTGAGGCGGTTACGCTTGAGGCGGTCAACCGCGCGGCAAAACGCTTGATTCAGCTGGAAAAATTGATCATTGTACAAACCGGTCAGGCCGATGAACCGCCAGCTGAAAACCCGCAGCAGGAGCAGACAAGCCCATGACATATACCCAGGAGTTTCACAATATCGCGCATCTCAGCGCCCAGGAACAGTCGCGCCGGGATGGATATCGCGCGGCATTTCCCGCCATTCAGCAAACCATCCGCGAGGCGCGCGACAGCAAACGTTTGCCGCTGCTGTCACTGCAATATGATCTGGCCGATACCGAACAATGCCTGACCATCGCGCGCCAGATCCGCGAGCGCAGCACGGGACTTATCGTGCTGGGAACCGGCGGCTCCAGCCTCGGCGGGCAGACCGCCTGCCAGCTTAATAGCGGCGACTATCCCGTGTGGTTTTTAGATAATGTCGATCCGCAGACCATCGAGCAGTTTATCGCCACCCGCGATATGACCGGCATCCATTTGCTGATTATCAGTAAATCCGGCGGCACGGTGGAAACGCTGAGCCAGGCCCTTGTGCTGATTGAGGCGATGCAAAGCGTCGGCGCAGGCGTGATCGGCGAGCGCTGTCATGCGGTGACGGTGCCCGGCGACTCGCCGCTGCGTCAGCTGGCGGCTGCGTTTGATATTCCCGTACTGGATCATGACCCGGATATTGGCGGGCGTTATTCGGTCCTGTCGCTGGTGGGGCTGATCCCCGCCGCCGCCGCGGACGTGCATATTGCCGCCATGCGCGAAGGTGCGGTGGCGGTGCTCGATGAGGTGCTGGAAAAACCCGATGCCGCACCGCTGGAAGGGGCGGCCTGGGCGGCGGCGCTCATGCCCACCCGACCGGTGTCGGTGCTCATGCCGTATTGCGACCGCCTGCTGTATTTTGCGGCGTGGTATCAGCAGCTCTGGGCGGAAAGCCTCGGCAAAGACGGAATCGGCTCCACGCCCGTGCGCGCGCTGGGGGCGGTGGACCAACACAGCCAGCTGCAGCTGTATCTCGACGGGCCGAAAGATAAAAGTTTTACGCTGCTCACCTTGGCGCACGAAGGCGAAGGCCCGCGTTTGAACGCGCAGGGTATCGCGGCGCTGTCACATCTGGACGGGGTGCATATCGGCGATGTGATGGCGGCCCTGCAGCACGGCACGATCGAAACCCTGCGCCGGCACGAGGTGCCGCTGCGTTTGCTGGGTATCGCGCGCAACGACGCACGCACTATGGGGGCCCTACTTATGCATTTCATGCTGGAGACCATCGCCGCCGCTGAATTGCTGCGCATCAACGCTTTCGATCAGCCCGCGGTCGAGGAAAGCAAGCAACTGGCGCGTGAATATCTCCGGCATAAGCAGCACGCTAAAGGGCAAACGGAATCGGTGGCGTGAGCATCCGCGTATTACCTGCGAATCTTGTTAACCAGATCGCCGCCGGCGAGGTGATCGAACGTCCCGCCGCGGCTGTCAAAGAACTGGTGGAAAACGCCATAGACGCCGGGGCGCAGCATATTGATGTTATGCTGGAGCGCGCCGGGCGCACCTTGATCCAGGTGCGCGACGACGGCAGCGGCATGGATGCCGACGCGCTGGCGCTGGCGGTGACGCGGCACGCCACCTCCAAGCTGCCGGCCGAAGACCTGCTGCAAATCGAGCATCTGGGCTTCCGTGGCGAGGCATTGCCCTCTATCGGCTCGATCAGTCGGCTGCAGATAACCAGCCGCACTGGCGACGCCGCGCACGGCTGGTCGCTGGGTGTTGAAGGCGGAGTGATCTCACCGGCGAGCCCCGCCGCCTGCGAGCCGGGCACCACCGTGACCGTGCGCGACTTATTTTATGCCACCCCGGCGCGGCTTAAATTCCTCAAGAGCGAACGTAGCGAACGCTCTCATGTCAAGGATGTGATCGAGCGTCTGGCTATGGCGCATCCCGCCATCGGCTTTACGCTAAGCGCCGAAGGCAAGTCGCTGTTGCGTTTCAGGACCGGCCAGGGCGACCTGCTGGCGGGTGCCCGCGCCCGCATCGGCGAGGTGATGGGCCGCGACTTTGCCGAAAACGCCCTGCGCATCGACGCCCGGCGCGAAGACGTGCGGCTGAGCGGATTCGCCGCCCTGCCCACCTATGACCGAGGCACAGCCAGTGCGCAATATCTCTTCGTCAATGGCCGCCCCGTGCGCGATCGGCTGCTGCTGGGTGTGGTCCGCGCCGCTTATCAGGATTTCCTGGCGCGGGACCGCTATCCGGTGGTGGCGTTGTTTCTCCAGCTGCCCAGCGATCAGGTCGATGTGAATGTCCATCCCGCCAAAGCCGAAGTGCGTTTCCGCGATAACGCCATGATCCGCGGCCTGATTCTCGGCGCGCTCAAACATGCGCTGAGCGAGGCTGGCCATCGCGCGTCCAGCACGGTCAGCGCCCAGGCGCTCTGGGCGTTCACCCCCGGGATACAGGCACCGCCGGCCTATGGGCCGCCCGCTGGCGCCGCGCCCGGCCAGCTTGCCGAAGCCAGCGTCGCCATGTTCGAGCCGATTGCCGCACAGGCGCCGGCTGCACGCCAGCACCCATCCGAGCCAGCTTCGGTGACCGCGCTGGCGCACTATCCACTCGGGGCCGCCTGCACTCAGCTTCATGAGACCTATATCGTTGCCCAGACCGCTGATGGCATCGTCGTCGTCGATCAGCACGCCGCGCATGAGCGGCTGGTCTATGAGCGCATGAAATGCCAGATCGCCGAGCGCGGCATCGCCCGCCAGACCCTGCTGGTGCCCGAAGTGGTGGAGCTGGATGCGCAGGCCGCTGCCGGCCTGCATGCGCGCGCCGACGAGTTGGCGGAGCTGGGGCTGGTGATCGAGCCCTTTGGTGAGGCGGCGCTGATTGTACGCGAGACCCCCGCTTTGCTCGGCGAGATGGATGTGCAGGGCCTCATACGCGATCTGGCCGACGAGTTGGAGGAATTCGGCGAGGCGCTCAGCCTGCGCGACAGGCTCGAGCATGTGTGCGGCACCATGGCCTGTCACGGCAGCGTGCGCGCCGGCCGCCGTCTGACGGTCGAGGAAATGAACGCGCTGCTGCGCCAGATGGAGGCGACGCCGCATGCCGGTCAGTGCAATCACGGCCGGCCGACCTATGTCGAACTGAAACGGGCGGATATCGAAAAACTGTTTGGTCGCCGCGGTTAATGGGATATATAGTCCCGCACATGTATACGCTGTATTACATTATTTTGGCGGTTTCGACGTTTCTGTTCGCGGGGCTGGCGGTTTATGCCGCCTATATCATCCTGAACAAATACGAATTGTTTGACGCGCCCACCGAGCGCAGCAACCACGCCAATCCGGTGCCCACCGGGGCGGGCATTGCCTTCATCTTGGTGGCGCTCGGCTTTTTAATCGTCGCCAACGCGCCCGAAAACCTGCTGTGGGGCACACTCATCTTGTGCCTGGTCGGCTTTATCGACGATATGCGCGGCGTGCCGATCGTCCATCGTTTCGGGGTGCAATGTATCGCGGTACTGCTGGCCATAGGGACGGTGCAGATGCCCTTGCTGCAGGGGATCGTGCCGTTATGGCTGGATTATCCGATCATGCTGTTGCTCTGGCTGTGGTTTATCAACCTGTTTAACTTCATGGACGGGATCGATGAAATCTCGGTGATGGAAAGCGCGGCGATTGCCGCCGGCATCGCCGTGCTGGGCTTTACCGTGCCCGATATTCCGCGTTCCCTGGCGATTGATGCGGTGATCATTATTGCCGCGGTGCTCGCCTTTTATCCCTGGAACCGGCATCCGGCCGCCCTGTTTATGGGCGATGCCGGCAGCCTGCCGCTGGGATTTCTCATGGGTTATCTATTGCTCAGCCTGGCCGGTCATGGCTATTGGGAAGCGGCGTTGATTCTGCCGGCATATTATCTGACCGACGCCACGGTCACGCTGGGGCGCCGGGTGATCAAACGGCAAGCACCGTGGCAGGCGCATTCCGAGCATTTTTATCAAAAGGCCGTGCGTGCCGGGCGCAGCCATGCACAGGTGGCCCACAGCGTGCTCACCGTGAACATATTCTTAGTGGCGTTTGCCTGTCTGTCGGTGATGAAGGGCCCTGTCAGTTACGCCATGCTGGCACTGGCCTATGCGATGAGCGTCGCGTTTTGCGTGTTGCTGGCGCGCCCGCCCAAGGTATCGGCCGATGAAATGGCGGCCTAAATATCTGCGCAACCTGCTGACCCTGACCCATGACACGCTGGCTGCCGGGCTGAGCTTTATGGTGGCGCTGTATCTGCGCTGGTCGGATGCGATGTGGGTGCACGCGGCCGATTATGTGTGGCCGGGCATGCTGCTATGTGCGGCGATCACGCTGGGGATGGTGCTGCTCACCCGGCTTTACCGCCGCCTGTGGCGCTATGTCTCGCTGAAGGATCTGTTTACCATCGGCAAGATTACCATCGCCGCGCTGGGCTGCTTTTATGGCCTGCTGTTTTTAACCATGCGGCTGGAATTGCTGCCGCGCTCGGTGCCTTTGCTGCATGCCATGGTGCTGGTCACTCTGCTGGCCGCCCCGCGCGTGCTGATCCGCGCCTTTCACGAAAAACGCCTCGCTCTACCGCATGAGCGGCAGATCCCGGTGCTGCTTATCGGAGCGACTGCTGATGCCGAATTATTCATTCGTGAATCGCTGCGCAGCCCGTCCTTCTCATACCGGGTGGTGGGGGTGGTGGCCACTACGCCTGAACATGCCGGGCGCAACATCAACCATGTGCGCGTGTATGGCACCACCGAGGAATTATCCACGGTGCTGCGTAAACTGCGGCGCAAGGATGAGGCGCCGCAACGCATGGTGCTAACCGATCCACTGCTGGAGGGTGGGCAGGTGCGCACCCTGCTGGAGATAGCCGAGCGCGAGGGCGTGCCGCTGGCGCGTATGCCGCGGCTGGCGAATCTGGCCCAGGGCGACGGCGATAAGTTCGATATTAAGCCGGTGGCGGTAGAGGATATACTCGGCCGGCCGCAAGCGCGGCTTGACTGGGAGGCGATGCGGGCCATGGTAATGGATAAAACGGTGCTGATCACCGGTGCCGGCGGGTCCATCGGTTCGGAACTGGTGCGCCAGGTGACGGGTTTTCATCCGCGTGCCCTTATTCTGGTCGATAACGGCGAATACAACCTGTATGAAATTGACCGTGAAGTACACGAACACGCCGCCGACCTGCCGCGCAAGGCTGTGCTCGGCGATGTGCGTGAAGGCCCTTCCATGCGGCGGTTGTTTAGTCGTCACCGGCCCGATATCGTGTTTCATGCCGCCGCGCTCAAACACGTACCGCTATGCGAGACCAATCCCGAAGAAGCGGTATTAAGCAATGCGCTTGGCACGCGCATCATCGCTGATGCTTGCGTGGAAGCCGAAGTGCCGCTGATGGTGCAGGTTTCCACCGACAAGGCTGTCAACCCGACCAATATCATGGGGGCGTGTAAACGCATCGGCGAGACCTACTGCCAGGCGCTCGGTCAGAGCGGCGCCGCCACGCGCTTTATCACCGTGCGTTTCGGTAACGTGCTGGGCTCCACCGGCTCGGTGGTGCCGTTGTTTCAGCGTCAGCTTGAGGGCGGGGGGCCGCTGACCGTCACCCATAAGGATATGACGCGTTATTTCATGACCATCCGCGAGGCGGTGCAACTGATCATACAGGCTGCCGTGCTCGGGCTGGAACAACGCCAACAGGCCGCCCCCATTTATGTGCTGGAGATGGGCGAGCCGGTACGTATCGAGGATCTGGCGCTGCAAATGATCCGCCTGGCCGGCCTGCGCCCGTATGAGGATATTGCCATCAGCTATACGGGATTACGCCCGGGAGAGAAATTGCACGAGGAATTATTTTATGATAGCGAACCGCTGATCGAAACCGACCATACGGCGATTAAGCTCGCGCAGGCCCGCGAGATTGCGCTGGCACCCCTGCGTGAGCAGCTTGATGCGCTGCAAAAAAGCGCGCGCGAGGGAAATCGCCGGCAGCTGATGCAACAACTGCAAACCCTGGTGCCGGAATACCGGCCAGAAAGTGTGACATGACCATCACCCGCGCCCTGCTTTCCGTATCGGATAAAACCGGCATCGTCGAACTTGCGCAGGCGCTTATTGCCCAGGAGGTGGCGATTCTGTCCACCGGCGGTACCGCCCGGCTGTTGCAGGAACACGGCATTGCCGTGACCGATGTGTCGGATCATACCGGTTTTCCCGAGATGATGGACGGGCGGGTGAAAACCCTGCATCCCATGATCCATGGCGGGCTGCTGGCACGACGCGACACGCCCGAAGACATGCGCGCCATGCAGGCGCACCGCATAGACGCCATCGATTTGCTGGTGGTCAATCTCTACCCGTTTGAATCGACCGTTGCCGCCGGTGCCGGTTTTGACGCGGCGGTCGAACAGATCGATATCGGCGGCCCGGCGATGATCCGCGCCGCCGCTAAGAACCATCCGCATGTGACCGTGGTGGTGGACCCGCAGGATTACGGCAGCGTTATCAGCGCGCTGGCGCAAGACATATCGCCAGCGCTTAACCGTCGCCTGGCGGCTAAGGCCTTTGCCCGCTGCGCGGCCTATGACAGCGCGATTGCCGCCTGGTTCGCCGCCCAGGAGAATACCGACGACTGGCCGCCTTATCTGTATGACGGGGCGCGCCGGCAGGTCCTGCGCTACGGCGAAAACCCCCATCAGGCCGCCGCCTTTTATGTGCGTCATCACGCGCCGGCAGGAGTGGCCGGCGCCACACAGCATCACGGCAAGGAACTCAGCTATAACAATATCAACGATACCAATGCCGCCTTTGAACTGGTCAGCGAGTTCGACGAACCGGCGGTGGTTATCGTCAAACACGCCAATCCCTGCGGCGCGGCCATCGCGGACGATCTGGTCAACGCCTATCACAAGGCGCTGGCCTGCGATACCACCAGCGCTTATGGCGGGATCGTCGCCGTCAACCGCACGGTGGAGACGGAGCTGGTTGAGGCGTTGGGCAGCCTGTTCCTTGAGGTGTTGATCGCCCCCGATATCACTCCCGGCGCGATGGACAGGCTGCGCGCGCGCAAAAATCTGCGCATTCTCACCACCGGCGGTCTGCCCGATAAGGACCGCGCATCCTGGGAGATTACCTCGATCAACGGCGGTTATCTGGTGCAGCAGCGCGATACCGGCGTGATGAATGACGCTGGCCTGACGCTTGCCACCAGTCGCAAGCCGATCCTTTCGGAAATGCGCGACCTGCGCTTTGCCTTTACGGTGTGTAAACATGTCAAATCCAACGCCATCGTGTTAGCCAAGGACGGGGCGACGGTAGGTATCGGCGCCGGGCAGATGAGCCGGGTGGACAGCGTACGCCTGGCCGGGTGGAAGGCCGAGCATGCCAAGCTTTCCACAGTGGGCAGCGTGCTGGCCTCCGATGCGTTTTTTCCCTTTGATGATAACGTGCATTACGCCGCCGAACTCGGCGTGGTGGCGCTGATTCAGCCCGGCGGGTCGATCCGCGACGAAGACGTTACCCGCGCGGCCGACCATTACGGCATGGCCATGGTGCTCACCGGTACCCGGCATTTCAAACATTAAGCGCCTCGCCGGGCAGCGTATTGTTACGGGTGATAACATTCTATACCCCCCTCCCTGCTCCTCCCCTTTAAGGGAGGAGGTGGAGGTGCGCTCCGCGCAGCCGAGCCGCTGGAAGGGGGCGTCATATAATCGGTGTTTTGCGCATCATCCACTGAGAACACATCGCCTTACAGCGAACAGATCGATTCCACCTGACGCAACCCCACCACCAGCATCGACAGGTCGATATGGTCCATACTCTTCAGATCATCCAGGAAACGGAAATAGCGATCGAGTTCGGCCTGATGGTGTTCCTGCCAGCGTTCCACCGAGAGGCTGCAATCATCGCCCTCGCACAGCGTTTTCAGCACGGTCGCCGTCAGCCGCTGTTGCTGGGTGAATAAATCGTCGATCACGGTTTTCGTGGCCAGCCGGTCCCAATAATTCTCAACCGGCAGCGCCTGTGCGCGGCGCCGCAGCCAGCCCAGACGCAGCCGGGCGCCAAGCTCGAAATAGATATTGCCCACTACCGGCACGCTCAGCCCGCTGCCACGCGCGACGGCGACCACGTCGCACGCCGAGCTTAATACGTCAAGTCCGGCCACCCGACTGGCCACATGTTCCGGTGCGCCGCATTCGGCATAACCCGCCGTGCGTTGTTTATAGGTCTCAAGCAGGGTAGGGGAGAGAATCGATTCAAAACAGGTCAGGAAAGATTCGATACCGGGTTTGTAATCGGCGATGGTCTGCTCGATTTCGATCGGTTGCGGCAAGTGATTGAGGAACCACAACACGGTGCGCTCAAGGAAGGTGGCCGTTGCGCTGAACAGATCCGCCTGCACATCCACCCGTTCGATCGCCTCGATCTCCGTCCACAGCGAGCGCAGGTTAAACGCGTCGCGGCTGATGACATATGCCCGCGCCAGATCGCACGGGTGCACGCCGGTTTCCTCTAAAATAGTGTTGGCGAAATTGATACCCGCGCGGTTGACCATGCTGTTGGTGATGATGGTGGCCACGATCTCTCCGCGCAGGCGGTGATGCATGATTCCCTCGCGGTAGGGTTCACGCATGGGTTCGGGGAAATAGCGTAACAGATCATGCTGAAAATAATCCGAGCGCACCATTGCCGAATCCTTCAGATCACGGTAAAGTACAAGCTTGGCATAGGCCAGCAGGACAGCTAGCTCCGGCCGGCTCAGGCCGCTGCGCTGGGCGCGCAACTCGCTGATTTGCTTGCGTGTCGGCAGAAATTCCATCTCGCGGTCGAGGAAACCCTCATCTTCCAGCCGGTCCATCATACGCGCCAGTGGATCCAGCAATTCATAACCGCGATGCTCGGCGATCGACAGCGCCTGGGTTTGCAGCCGGTTATCAATCAGGACCAGCCGCGCCACCCCTTTCGTCATGTCCTCAAGCAGCCGGTTGCGCTCGGCCAGTGCGAGTGCGCCCGATTCAATCGCCGGCTTGAGGGCGATCTTGATGTTGACTTCATGGTCGGAGCAATCCACCCCGCCGGAATTATCGATGGCATCGGTATTAATCCGCCCGCCGGCGCGCGCGTACTCAATGCGCGCTTTCTGGGTGAGCCCCAGATTGCCGCCTTCGCCGACCACCTTCACACGTAGCTGATTGCCGTTAACGCGCACCGCATTATTGGCCCGGTCACCCACATCGTCGTGGGTTTCATCAGAGGCTTTGACATAGGTGCCGATCCCGCCATTCCAGAGCAGGTCGGCTTCGGTCTTAAGCAGCAGCTGGATCAGAATCTCCGGGGCCACGCGTTCTTCCGACGTACCCAGCATCTCACGGACCTGCGGGCTTAAGGGGATGATTTTCTGATCCCGCGGGAACACGCCGCCACCTTTGGAGATGCATTTTTCGTTATAATCGGTCCATTGCGAGCCGGGTGCGGCGAATAACCGCTCGCGCTCTGCGTAGCTTGTTTTCGGGTCGGGGTCGGGATCAAGGAAGATATGGCGATGATTAAACGCACCGATCAGCTTGATATGCCGTGACAGTAACATGCCGTTGCCAAACACGTCGCCGGACATATCGCCGATGCCGATAACGGTGACATCTTCCTCGGCAATATTTTTACCCATCTCTCGGAAATGCCGCTCGACTGAGACCCATGCGCCGCGCGCCGTAATGCCCATTTCCTTGTGATCATAGCCAGCCGATCCGCCGGAGGCAAAGGCATCACCCAGCCAGAAATTATATGACGCGGCGATCTCGTTGGCGATATCGGAGAAGGTTGCGGTGCCCTTATCGGCCGCCACCACGAGATAGGGGTCGTCGCCGTCGAAGCGGATGACGTGTTTGGGCGGCACCACCTCGCCCTGGCGGATATTATCGGTCACATCGAGCAGGCCGCTTAAAAACAGGCGGTAACAGGCTTTGCCTTCTTCCTGCAAGGCCTGGCGGTCTCCGCCTGCCGGCGGGCACTTGACGACGAATCCGCCCTTGGCGCCCTGGGGGACGATCACCGCGTTTTTCACCATCTGCGCTTTGACCAGACCGAGCACTTCGGTGCGGTAATCTTCCGGCCGGTCCGACCAGCGCAGTCCGCCGCGCGCCACATCGCTGCCGCGCAGATGAATGCCTTCGGTGCGCAGGCTATAGACGAAAATCTCGGCATAGGGCACCGGCGCCGGCAGTCCCGGTACATCGGCCGAGCGAAATTTAAGGGCGACATAGGGCTTATGGTTGCCCGCGCTGTCGGTCTGGAAATAATTGGTGCGCAACGTCGCCTGAATCAAATCGATAAAGCGGCGGATAATGCGGTCTTCGGCGAGGTTGCTGACCTGATCGAGATAGTGATCCATCGCCACCAGCTGGCCGCGGAACTGCGAATCATCCTGCGGCGTGTTGACCTTCGGGTCAAAGCGCAGGCTGAACGCCTCGACGATAATGCGCGCGGCTTCCGGGTGGCGGGCGAGGGCCTGCGCAATGTAACGCTGGGAATATGCAAACCCGACCTGCCGCAGATACTGGCTGTAAGCGCGCAGCATCTCTACCTGACGCCACGACAGGCGCGCCATTAACACCAGCGCATTAAACGCATCATTGGCGATGCGGCCGCTCCACACTTCAATCAGCGTATCTTCGACCTTTTGCTTCACCTTGTTGAGCCTGACTTCCTGCTCGCCGGGCAATTCCAGCATAAAATCACGAATCAGAATTTCGCCGTGTTTCCAGCGCGGGGCGATGGCATAAGGGATCATCTCCAGCACCCGGCAGCCCATATATTCCAGCATGGGCAGCATGTCGGACAGCGCCTGCTGGCCCTGATAGGTATACAGCTTGAGATGGAAGCGATGGACCGCTTCGCCTGTGCGTTGATACAGATCAACCGCCAGCCCGCATTCGGCGACACATTGCTGGATTTTGTCGATATCCTGAACGGCCTGCTCGATAGCGTGCGAGTTGATATAGCCGTCGGGAAAAGCGGTCTGAAAGGAATGCGCCAGGCGCTGAGCCTCCTCGTCATCTTTCGATTTGGCCAGCGCCTCGCGCAGGGCGTCACCCCACTGGTTGGTGATGGCGGCGATGCGCGATTCGATTTCATGCGCCGAATAATCCGGTATCCGGCCCGGGGTGGTATCGATAATCAGGTGCACCCGCGCCAGCGGCGACTCGCTGAGTTGCGTATAAAACGCTTTCATCTGGCCGTTGAAAGCATGTTCCAGAATCTGGCGGATCTGGTCGCGTAAATAGGAAGTGAACCGCTCGCGCGGGACATAGACCATACAGCTCATGAACCGTTCAAACCGGTCGCGCCGGGCAAACAGCTTGACCTCTGGCCGCGCTTCCAGCGAAATCAGCTCGATTGAAAAGCGGAACAGGTCGTCTTCGGAAATCTGGAACAGTTCATCGCGCGGGTAGAATTCCAGAATCGCTTTCAGCGCTTTGCCGTTATGGCTCATCGGGTCAAAATTGGCCCGCGCCAGGGTGCGCGCTATTTTGCGGCGGATATAGGGAATACGGTCGGCGCTTTGATAATACACCGTCGAGGTGAATAATCCTAGAAATCGTGATTCGCCGATAACTTCGCCGCGCTCGTCAAAACGCTTGATGGCGATGTAATCCATCAATACGCGCCGGTGCACCGTGGCCTTGCGGTTGGATTTGGTGACCTCGATCAGGTGCGGCTCGCGCGCGAAATGCAGCACTTCCGGCGGCAGCGAAGACAAGCCCTGCGGCTTGAGCTCTTCATCAGCGGCCTTAAAAATCCCCAGTTCCGAATTGGGGCGGACGGTTAGGCATGCCTCGCCGTTGCGGTCGTAAAAATCATACTCGACATAGCCGAAAAACACGAAATTCTTATTGCCCAGCCACTCCAGAAAATCCCGTGCCTCCTCAATTTCATCGGGCCCGAAATATTTGCTGACAGAGCTTAAGCGCTTGGAAACCTCCTGCGTCTTGCCCACCATCGGCTTCCAGTCGCTGACCAACAGTTCCACTGAATCAAGCACGCGCCGCAGGTCGTTTTCCAGCTGCTCTGCCGTCATCCCCTCGGGCATGGCGGAAATCTCGAAATGAATGAAGGATTCGGCCCGCGCCCCGGAGGGCAGATCACCGCTCTCGTCAATATGCAGTAATTGTTTTAACGCGCCGTCTTTCTGGCGTTTCAGGTATAAAACGGGATGGATGGTTTCATAAAACGTAAAGCCCTGACGGTTTAGTTCCGCCGTCAGTGAATCGAGAATAAAGGGCATGTCGTCATTGTGCACCTCGATGATAAGCTGGGTATCGTCCACCGCGCGCGGGGCTTCCCCGGCGGTCTGGAGGCGGATTTGCAGCGGCTGCCCTTTATCTTTGAAGAAACCGTAGCTGTGGCAGGCCACCGCGCAGGCCTGCCCGGGATCAAGCTGCTCGAGATCCATCAGCGGCATTTTGTTGAAGAACAGGCGCACGAACTGCCGCTTTAGCTCCGGCGTATCCGGCGGAAGCTGGTTGGCAATCTGGTCTACAAGAGAGGAAAAACGTTCTGTATAGGGATCGGTCATAGCCTTGGGTGCAATTTGAGGTTATGGTATGGCGTTATTCATACGCATCAACGCGCCGGTTGTCACCCCATAAAACGCTATGGCTGATACACAAAACGAATTATTTATGAACGGCTTATGTTGCATCGCACAAGCCGCCGGCGAAGTCATTCTGGGTTATCACCAAACCGATGTGGCGGTAGCGCGCAAAGCGGATGCCAGCCCGGTGACCGCCGCCGATCATGCGGCGAATCATCTGATCGTAAGGGAATTGCAGGAGCTTGCGCCGGAGATTCCGATTATTTCCGAGGAGGGCGAAACGCATGTGCTGCCCGAAAATCCCGAGCGCTTCTGGCTGGTGGATCCGCTTGACGGCACCAAAAGCTTTCTGCGCGGCGAAGCGGAATTTACCGTCAATATCGGCCTCGTCACGCGCCATGGCAACGGGTATTACCCCAGTATGGGGGTGATCTACCTGCCGGTAACGCGTCAGCTGTATGCCGGCAGCGAGGCGGGCGACGCCTGGCGGCAGGACCATGACGGACCGCGCCGGCCCATCTACACGCGCCCGGCGCCGCCGGCGGGGATGACGGCGGTGGTCAGCCTCTCTCACCGTGACCGCAAGACTGATGCGTTTCTTGCTGAACTGTCGATCAGCGAGCGCGTGGCGGCGGCTAGCTCGCTCAAATTCTGCCGCGTGGCGGAAGGCGCCGCCGATATTTACCCGCGCTTCGGGCCGACCATGGAATGGGATACCGCCGCCGGGCATGCCATTGTGCTGGCCGCCGGCGGCCGTGTTGAAACGCCGCAGGGTGATCCTTTTACCTATGGTCGGCCCGATTTTCGCAACGGTCCTTTTGTGGTGTGGGGGAATTAAGGCGAGGGGCTGGGAACCTTTCGGTTCACTGCATCCCAGAAGGCGGCGGCCGGGCGGTGTTCAGAGGTGGCTGCCACCGCCCGCAGGCCGGTGGGGGAGGTGACGTTAATCTCGGTCAGATATTCGCCGATCAAATCCAGCCCCGCCAGCAGGATACCCTCGCGCGCGATGACCGCCCCCACCGCTTCGCAGATGGTTCGCTGGCGGGCGCTGAGTTCCGCCGCTACGGCCTGCCCGCCGACCCGCATATTGCTGCGTATATGACCGGCCAGCGGAATACGGCCGATGGCGCCGGCTATTTTGCCGTCAATCAGTATCACGCGCCGGTCCTGTTCACTCACCTCGGGTAAAAAGCGCTGGACGATCAGCGGCAGCGGCGAGAGACCGAGATAATGCTCAAGCACCACGGGGCAATTACTGTCCTCAGGCGTGAAATAATAGACCTCATGTCCGCCATAGCCATAAAGCGGCTTGACAATAATCGCCCCGTGTTCGCGGCGAAAGGCGTCGATGGTGGCTATATCCCGGGTGATACAGCCTGGCGGGATGTAATCCGGAAACTGCAGGATGGATAATTTCTCAGGCGCGTTGCGCACGGCGGCTGGGTGGTTTACCACCAGCGTCTCGGCGGTGATCTGATCGAGCAGATACGTCGCCGTCAGATAGGCCATATCATAGGGCGGGTCCTGGCGCATCAGCACCACGTCGACGTGGCGCAAATCTGTCGGTTCCGGCGCGTCTTCACGAAACCATTCGCGGGACTGATCAAAAAACCGCACGGGTCGCAGCGGCGCCCAGACACTGCCGTGCCGGTGGCTCAATTCCCCGGCGTGATAATAATACAGCGTATGGCCGCGCGCCTGCGCTTCCAACGCCAGCGCAAGGGTGGAGTCGTCCGCCGGGTTCAGCCCTGCCGGCGGGTCCATCTGGATGGCAACGTGCAGCCCCATCGCTTACAGTTCGGCAGGGTTTGGGTTGGCGTTTTGCTCAAACAGGCGCAAATGGCTGATCACCTTTTTCACGCCCTTGGTGGTGCTGGCCACGCGCAATATGCGGTCCAGCTCGTCTTCGTTTTCCACCAGACCGATAAAATAGGCCGTGCCGTTGGTCACCTCAATGGCAAAATTAAGAATATTGATGCCCTTGGTGATCGTCAGCCGGCCTTCCAGCTGCTTTTCCACCCATTCATCACGGGCGCGTCCGGCTGGTCCGCTATCCGGCACCACCTCAATTTCGTTGATTACTTCGCGTACGCCGTCGGCTTTCCAGGCTAATTCCTCCGCCGCGGCTTTGGTTTGCGCCTTGTTCACCTTACCGGTCAGCAACACACGGCCCTGACGCACGGTGACACTGACATGCGGCAGCAGGTCATTAACGTCGGTCTGGCCGTAATAATGGTTGATCTCGGTGTAAATGCCGATATCGTCCACAGCTTCTCCGAGCGTGCGCTCTTCGGCCGCCACTCTGGCGGCACCGGTCGCCCCTGCGAGGGCAAGCGACTGACACCCGGTTAATAAAAACAATGCGCCAATAATGCTAACGTACTGCATGGGCCGCCTCCTGCTTTGCCTGAATCCCCATCTGCGCACAAATAGCTGTGACCAGATCTGCGCGGTTTAAGGTGTAAAAATGAAACTGATCGACACCGCCGCGGATGAGTGCTTCGCATTGCTCCATCGCGGTTTCAATGGCGCGTTCCGCCATCTCTTCGGGGGCTTCGATCTCGGCAAAACGCTGATGTACCCACTCCGGCACGTGCGCGCCGCATATGGCGGAAAACCGCACCATCTGGGCGTAATTGCCGATGGGCAGAATGCCGGGGACGATCGGAGCGGTAATCCCGGCCCGGCGCACACGCTCCAGAAATTCGAAGTAAACCGGCGTGTCGAAAAAATATTGCGTGATGGCGCGCTGCGCGCCGGCGTCCAGCTTGCGTTTAAGATGGTCTAAATCAGCCTGCGGCGAGGGCGCTTGCGGGTGGACTTCGGGATAGGCGGCCACGCTGATCTCAAAATCCGCCACCTCAAGCAGCCCTTCCACCAGCGAATCCGCATAAGGGTAGCCGTCTGCCGGCGGATGATACGCGCTCTCGCCTTGCGGCGGGTCGCCGCGCAGGGCGACGATATGGCGGATGCCGTGCGCCCGGTAATCGCGCGCAATGGCCTGAATCTCGGCCCTGCTGGCATTGACGCAGGTCAGATGCGCCGCCGGTTCCAGTTCGGTTTCCTCGCGAATACGGCGCACAAGACGATGGGTGCGATCACGCGTGGAGCCGCCCGCGCCATAGGTAACGGAGACAAAGCGCGGCCTCAGCGGGGCTAACAGGGTGATGCTCTCCCACAAACGCTGCTCCAGTTCCGGCGTTTTCGGCGGGAAGAACTCGAATGACACCGCCGGGGCGGCAGGAATATCACGCGGCATGGCCCCTCTTTGTTGCATAAAAAACACAGATCGTAACTTCCACGGGTATTATGCCAACATTGCACTAGGAAGCTACCGACAACTCACTTAAGTAACTCTAGCATGTCAAGTGAATTAAGTGCAGGACTTTGTACTGTCACCTCGCTACACTGGTGTGATAGCCATATACGTATGATACAATAACACAGGATTCATTTATGAAACGCTCGATTTGGCTTGCCATACTCATCGCACCGCTGATGTTCGCATGTGCGCCGGTGCAGGATTATGCCACCGTTCGGCAAGACCCATACGAGCCGTTTAATCGCCAGGTGTTCGCCTTCAATGAAGTGGTCGATATGGTGCTGCTCGAGCCGGTGGCGCGCAGCTATCGCTTCGTTGTGCCGGAAATCGGCCGCAAAGGCATCCGCAATGCGCTGCGCAATTTCTATGAGCCGGTGACAATGATCAACGCGTTTCTGCAGTTTGACGCGCAACGCGGCTTCACCGCCTTCTGGCGTTTCATCTTAAATACGACGTTCGGCTTTGGCGGGTTGTACGATTTTGCCGGCGAAAATACCGAGCTGACCTATCGTAATGAAGATTTCGGCCAGACCTTGGCCGTGTGGGCCGATAATACCGACAGCGCCTATCTGGTGCTTCCCATCATGGGGCCGAGCACCACGCGCGATGCCTTTGGCCGGGTGGTCGATATCTTTTTGAACCCTTGGACCTATCCGCTCGATGATGGCGGCAGCGCCGCATTGGCGGCGGTTAACGGCATTGCCCAGCGCGAAGAGGCGCTGGACACGCTGGACGAGATTTATGAAACCTCGTTCGATCCGTATGCGACGATCCGCAGCGGTTATCTGCAACGCCGGGAAGCGATGATTCGCAACCAGCGACGCAATCCCAAAACGCCGGATATCTGGCCCATCAATAATTAATAATTACGAGTAAAAAGGCAAGCAATATGAGAATAGGCAAATGGTTATGGGTGTGTGTGCTATGCTGCTGGGCCACTGCAGCCTGGGCCGAAAAAGAAACCGAGGTGAAAGCGTTTGCCGATAATCTGGCGCAAAGCGTGCAGGATATTTTGACGCAGGAAGCACTTGGCGCGGCTGAGAAACAGCGCAAGCTGGAGCGACTGTTCGACAATCACGTTGATATCGATTGGGTCTCGCGATTTGCGCTCGGCCGCTATTGGCGCACCGCCAGCGAGCAGCAGCGCCGGGCTTATCAGCGCAATTATAAGGCATTCGTTCTCAAATATTATACCGACCGGCTGATTGATCATACCGGGCAGGAATACCGCATCACCGAGGTGCGCACCACCAGTGAGGAAGAAGGCGAGTATCTACTGGGTATGGAACTGGTTAATACCAATGAGCCAAATATGCTGGTGGATTATCGCATCCGGGAAGATGGCGATCGGTTAAAAATCTACGACATTATCATTGAAGGGGTGAGCATGATCACCACCCAGCGCTCGGAGTTCAATTCGGTCATCGCTAATAAAGGGCTGGATTACCTGATCGATGTGCTGGAGAAAAAAGCCGAAGCGGCGAAGAGTTAGTGCGCGTTATCTATAAACGTGCAACAACCGTAAACGGGCAACAACCGTGTTTTATTACGCTGCCCGGCTGATCGGCTTATATTTAATTCGTGTCGGGCGCATGGCCTCGTCGCCGAGGCGGCGTTTGCGGTCTTCCTCATAGTCCTGATAGTTCCCTTCGAACCATTCGACGTGGGAATCGCCCTCATACGCCAGGATATGCGTGGCGATGCGATCGAGGAAAAACCGGTCGTGGCTGATGATAATGGCGCAGCCGGCGAATTCTAGCAGGGCTTCTTCGAGCGCGCGCAGCGTTTCCACGTCCAGATCGTTGGTCGGCTCGTCGAGCATCAGCACATTGGCGCCGGATTTGAGCATCTTGGCCAGATGCACGCGGTTGCGCTCGCCGCCGGAGAGCACGCCGACTTTTTTCTGCTGATCCGGACCCTTGAAGTTAAACCACGAACAATAGGCCCGGCTTTTCACCTCCTGTTTGCCAAGCGCGATCATATCCACCCCGCCGGAGATTTCTTCCCACACGGTCTTGCTATCATCGAGCGAGTCGCGTGACTGGTCGACATAGCCCAGCTGCACCTTCTCACCGAGGCGGATGGTGCCGGCATCGGGTTCCTCCTGCCCGGTGATCATGCGAAACAGCGTGGTTTTTCCCGCGCCGTTAGGGCCGACCACGCCGACAATACCGCCCGGCGGGATATGGAAAGATAACTCGTCGATCAGCAAATGATTACCATAGGCTTTGCGCAGCTGTTCGGCTTCGATCACCAGATCACCCAGCCGCTCGGCGGTGGGAATGCGGATCTGCGCCACGCCCTGACGTTTCTCCTGTTCCCGTTTCACCAGTTCGTCAAACGCTTTGACCCGCGCCTTGGACTTGGTCTGGCGCGCCTTGGGGGAGGAACGGATCCATTCGAGTTCTTCGGCGATTTGCCTCTGCCGGGCGGATTCTTCCCGTTCTTCCTGTCTGAGTTGCTTTTCCTTCTGCTCCAGCCAACTCGAATAATTGCCTTCAAAGGGCTTGCCTTCGCCGCGGTCGAGCTCGAGCGTCCAGCCGGTGATGTTATCGAGGAAATAGCGATCATGGGTGACCATGACCACCGTGCCCGCATATTCCTGCAAATACCGCTCAAGCCAGGCCACCGATTCAGCGTCCAGATGGTTGGTCGGCTCATCGAGCAGCAGCATGTCGGGTTTTTCAAGCAACAGCCGCGCCAGCGCGACGCGCCGCTTCTCCCCACCGGAGAGCTTATCGACCGTCGAATCCGCCGGCGGGCAGCGCAGCGCTTCCATCGCCATTTCGGCATCAGTTTCCAGATTCCACGCATCGGCGGCGTCGATTTGCTCCTGCAATTCGCCCTGTTCGGCGACGAGCTGCATCATTTCCTCATCGTCGGTGACCTCGCCGAGCTGCATCGATAGCTCGTTGAACCGCTCCAGCAGTGCCTGTTTGTCCTTCAGCCCGTCCATCACATTGTCAAAGACGGTCTTGCTCGTATCCAGCTGCGGCTCCTGTTCAAGATAGCCGACCTTGATCCCATCGGCTGGCCAGGCCTCGCCGTTGAACTCGGTTTCACGGCCGGCCATGATCTTAAGCAGGGTGGATTTACCAGCGCCGTTATGGCCGACAATGCCGATCTTGGCGCCGGGCAGAAACGACAGCCAGATATCCTTCAGCACGGTTTTGCCGCCGGCATAGGTTTTCGACAGGCCTTTGATAACATAGACATATTGGGTGGACATAGACGTACCTTCTGGCTGAATGATCCGATAGGTTAATCCCGTGCTATTGTCGATTATTTTGTTAATCGACAATGAAGCCCGCCGTGAGGCGGGATTCCGCCGCGTAGCGCGCGTCTTTATGCGGAACATAAAGTCAGTTAGTTTATATCAGGCTTCTGCCGGCTTGGCAATGCCGCGCCGGGCAGAGGGCTCAACCGTACAGCACGATGGCCACGCCAATCGCCACCAGCACCAGCATGACCGGGTTCAACAGCAGCCAGAGCATCGCCATCAGCAGGCGAATGGCGGCATGCGCCAAAGAAAAGACCAGCTTGACCGGCCAGGTAATCAGCGAAAATAACGACATTATCCAAGTATAACAGACTAATCGCGCCGTGCCGCGAAAAAATCTTGCAGCAGGGCGCCGCATTCGGTTTCCATCACGCCGCCGATCACCTCCGGCCGGTGATGGCAGGTGGGCTGCTCGAAAATGCGCGGGCCGTGTTCCACCCCGCCGCCTTTGGCATCATAGGCGCCGAAGGTCAGTTTACGAATCCGCGCGAAACTGATGGCGGCGGCGCACATCGGGCAGGGCTCAAGCGTGACATACAGGTCGCAGTCGCTGAGGTGGCGGCTGTTGAGGCGCGCGCCGGCCTCGCGGATGGCGAGCATTTCGGCATGGGCGGTGGCGTCGCACAGTTGCTGCGTCTGGTTATGAGCGGAGGCGATGATCACGTCGTTATGGACAATTACCGCGCCGATCGGCGTCTCGTCAATCGACTGGGCGCGCCTGGCGAGCGTCAGGGCCTCTTGGATATAGCTCACTTTTTGCGAAACGCTTCCAGCGAGATGACTTTGGAGTCATTAGCCGGCGGATGCGCCTCGGACAGCGGTTCCTCGTCGAAACTGGCCTCCGGCGGCAGCTCGCGCCCGGTTTTGCCGGTGGCGGGGCAGTGAACTTCTTCATCGTCCTGCCATTGCCGTGAGTGGAATTGCAGACCGAATTTGATACTGGGATCGGCAAACGCCGAAAGGGCCGCAAACGGCACCACCAGATGTTCCGGAATATTGTTGAAGCTCAGGGTAATGGCAAATTTCTCGTCATCCACCTTCAAATCCCAGAACTGATGCTGGATGACGATCGTCATCTCTTCCGGGTAGCGCTGGCGCAGGGCGGGGGAAATCTCCGCCCCGGGATGATTGGTTAAAAACGAGATGAAGAAATGATGCTCGCCCGGCAGCGCGCCGGTATCGGCCACCTGCTGAATCGCCGTACGCACGACGGAGCGCATCGCGTTGTCGATCAACGCGGGATAATCAATATCATAGTCGGTGCTGCTCGAAACGTTCATCTTCTTATTATAGTACAGACAGCCGGCGGTGCAAGGGGGGTTTGGTATATGGTTAACCCATCGCCCGTCCGCCACCGCCTAATTCCTTATCCATTCGCTGTTTGAGCGTCTTTAATTCTCTGCCCACCTGCTCCAGCAAACCCTGAAACTGCTCGCGATGGGTGCTGATATAGGTGTAAATGCCTTTGATGGAGGCGGCCTG
>CAZMBI010000002.1:195903-209681 GCA_964564675.1 uncultured Azospirillaceae bacterium | reverse complement strand
CGGGGTTTCACCACGGGTACTATTCTCCTGCACATCGAGCGGCGCACCCTTTTTTACCAGCTCGATAACACGTTCCTGATCTTTTTCTTTTAATGCTCGCATCAGTTGATCGTATAAAGCGCGTTGGTGATCCGAAAGGTCCGATAGTTGCCGCAATTGTTGAGAACTGCTCATCGCGAGCGCTCTGGATCGATATGAATATCAATCGAGACATGCGGATTGTTTTTGGCCAGCTCTTCAACCATCGCGCCGATGGCATGGCCCACGGTCTGCGAGACCTTCTCGGCCTCGAGTTTTTGCACCTGCCCGCCGGGTTTGGCCTCGGCGGCGGCTTTAATCTGTTGCGCCAGTTCGTCCATGTTGGCCTGCCGTAAAAATCATCATGAGCGGTACATGCACGGCCTCGGCCACGCTGTCCATCTTCTTCGGGGGATAGTCTTTATAGTCATTACCCTGCTGCGCCATCAGGTCGGCCAGCACCAGCTGGCTGTAATGCTTCAGTAGCGGCGCCGGATGCGGCTGCTGGCGCCGGCCGTAATGGTGCGCGACCATGGCGGCAAAGCGCTCACGTTGCAGCACGCGTTCATAGGAATTGCGCAGGGCAGCCGAGCCGCCGCCAAGCAAATGCTGCACATGATCATAATCGCTCATCTGTTGGCGCTCGGGCTGATAAATCCCGCTTGCCTGCAGGTGCGCATCAATGTGGGACGCCAGACTGTTTGGCATAATCACTTTTTCCGCCGTAAAGCATAAATCGAACAGTCGCGACGTGGAAAAGCGCCGCTCGCCAGGGCCAAAAGGATAATCGAGATGCTGGGCGGCCAGGTGAACAAACAGGTTGCTGTTGGCCTGCAGCGCGCCGGCATGCAGCTTCATCGTGTGATTACCGCTGATATATTGCGCGGCAAAGGGGCTTGTATCCGGCGAATAGAGTTCAATCTTGCCTTTGGGGGAGAATAAATGCACCAGCGCCGGTAATTGACGCAGGCAGATGGCCATCTGCGCCATCACCACCTCGGTGGCGGGGGCGATCCATGCCAGTTCGGCGGGGATTGTCTCATCGTTCAGCCGCTGAACGAGCGTTTGCGCATCGCTGAAGCGTCCTTTCAGATGCAGCGCGGCATCGCTGCTGAGCAACGCCTCGCAAGCGGTCTCGTTGCCCTGCTTGACGCGGCGTAGGATCAACTCGCCGGGACGCCCGTTTGCCAGCCGGAATTTAAACGCCCACTGCACGGGCATTTGCAATTCGGCCGCATCCAGCACCTGCGCTGTCTTGACATGTTCCATTCATGCAACATAGCACGCGAATGTTAAGCTTATGTTAAGGTGTATGACGGAAAGGCAGGCGCTTTACATAGAACGGGAAATTATCTCATTCCAATATTCGCGAGGATATTTGCCGGTCTGCGGCTCTTTTCTTGGTAAATCAGGAGGCTTCACCGGATCATCAGCAAGCTCTGCTGGCGGTCCGAGCGTAATCCTGTTATGCGGTGGTGGATCTCTATCCGCTGGCTCCTTCGGCTCGCGGCGTGCCGGCGGCGTGATTGACGGCATCAATGGACTGGCTAATTGCGTATCCGCCCCGGCTCGTGCCGCCGCTTTCGGCAGGGCAGCAGCCAGCCGCTCCGCGCCGCCCTGAAGTAGCTGCCCGGTATTAAGGAGCGATTCCAGATCGTGAGTATTCGACATAAAGCCCAGTTCGTTGGCTATCGCCGCGATTTGCGGATCCTCGACCGCCAACATCTTTTCGAGCCGCTCGCCGGTTTTGTATGTTACATCAAGCGAGGCGGCCAGCTGCCCGGCCACACGATCGGACCGGCCGCCCGATCGAAATGCATCTTCGCGCACATACAGGCGCTGGCCGCTCGCACCTTCGGCATCAGCTATACGATAACTGTTAACGTGTGTCGGCATGAAAATGACCGATCTCCCTTCCGCCGCCGCCTCTTCCGCCAATGCAATGGCCGAATCAAAGCGGTGCCCATGCACAGTGGCGCCGGGTGTGTTTTCATCCACTTTCTGGCCGAAATCCGAAAAGTTATTATACGTGATGTTAGGGTTATAACTGGCCATCGGTCTGACTTCGTATCCCGCCTGCTTGAAAGCCGCGATTTGCTGGCGCGAGGCGTAATTGGCCAGGTGATATTCATGCACCGCAACCACCTGCGCATCCGGATGCTCGTTTTTACGGAAAGCTTGCGCATCGCGTGACGCGTCGTCACCGTTGAACACCTTATGCACCTGCCAGCTGCCGTCGTCCCGCCGATCCATCACCGCCTGCACCACCGCGCCGGGGTCATAACGCACATCGCCGCTATCATCCCGATACAGGCCGTGCCCTGGGCCTGTCACCACCACCGGTTGTGTTGCAGCGTCCGCCTGCTGCTCTGACGGCAGTGTGTCAGGACGCAATGAGGCTGTCGCATATTCGCCTTGCATCCATTCCCACCGCGGCGCCAGCTGGGGCAATGGTGGCACGGAGGCTAATCGCGCCGCAATGGCCATTTGTTCAGGCGTCGGACGGAACAAGGGATTCGCAGCAGGCGGCGGCGGCACGGTGATGTCATTCGTAGTTGACGTGCCGCGAGGGGAAGCTGTTTGCGCTGCTGGAGTGGCTTCTTCTGGCGTTTCTTGCGGCGGAATGTGAAGGGTTTCCCCCGCCATAATAAACGCGGCGTCTTTGCGGGCTGGGCTGCCCTCACGTCGCGCCTGATAGGCCTGGTTATACTCGCGATTATACTCGACCAGTTCGCGCCAGTTCTCGGCGCCCAGCCCCAGCTCTTCGGCAATAGCACTTAACGTGTCGCCGGCCTGTACGGTATAAGTCTCAGAATTTTTCATCATCTGATTTTAACCATCAAGCATGACAACATGATGACGATTGCGTGTCACTTGGATGATAATGCCCGGGAACAGCGGCGTATTTCCCACACCCGTTCATGAATGCAATAGGCTACGGTCTGCACCAGCGGCTCAATCAGGCCGATTCCCAGCGCGATAACCCAGCTGCCGCTGATGCCATAAGCCACTGCGACAGCCACCACCAGATGCATTATCCCGTATGTCGTCATTTTATAAAAGTGAAGCATATCAGCCTCCTTGTTAATGCATTTGTTATCTTATTTATTATAATGATAATAATTAGCATTTACAAGCCTGCCGGGGCCGGGCGAGGGAAACTTAGCCCAATCGGATAAGATCCCCGGCTTCGCGGAGATGACAGGCTATAGGCCGCATTATGCAATAATCTCACAGGATCATAACGGGGCTAAAATGTCGCGCCCTGAGCCGGCCACTGGCTAAATATCGGCAAAGACATGGGTTTCGCCGTCGGCACCGGGATGGGTGACGGCACCGTTTTCCGCTGTTCCCACCAGTTGCGCGTATTTCCACAGAGTGCCGGCCTGATAATCGGTCTCGCGCGGCTGCCATCGTTGCCTGCGGCTGGCCAGCTCCTCGTCGCTGAGCGCTACGGAAATGCTGCGTTGCTGTGCGTCGATTGCGATGATATCGCCGTCTTGCAATAGGCCGATCGGCCCGCCAACGGCCGCCTCGGGGCCGACATGACCAATACAGAACCCGCGCGTGGCGCCAGAAAAGCGCCCGTCGGTAATCAAGGCCACCTTGTCGCCGGTGCCCTGGCCATACAGCGCCGCCGTCGTCGCCAGCATCTCACGCATGCCGGGGCCGCCCCTGGGCCCTTCATAGCGAATCACCAGCACATCGCCTTCGCGGTAATCACGCTTTTCCACGGCGGCAAAGGCATCTTCCTCACAATCAAACACCCGCGCCGGGCCTTTAAAATACAGGTTTTTCATGCCCGCCACCTTCACGATTGCCCCTTCCGGCGCCAGATTGCCTTTAAGCGTGACCACCCCGCCGGTTGGCGACAATGGCGCCGATACGGGCGCGATGACGGATTGCTCTATCCCTGCCGTTGCGCTAGCCGGAGCCTCGGGCCCGTCTTTGCTTGCCAGCGTCGCGGCAGGAGTACTCAGCGCCGGATTATACGGTGGCACCACAATGTCCCGAAGGTTCTCGGCAATCGTCTTACCGGTCACGGTCAGGCAGTCTCCGTGCAGGAAACCGCCTTCGAGCAGGGCTTTCATCACCACCGGCACGCCACCGATCCCGTATAAATCAAACGCCAGAAATCGCCCGCCCGGTTTGAGATCCGCAATATACGGCGTTTTCCGGAAAATATCGCCGACATCATGCAGGTTAAACGCAATGCCGCATTCGTGCGCCATGGCCGGCAAGTGCAGCGCCGCGTTGGTGGAACCGCCGGTGGCCGCGACAATGGCGGCGGCATTTTCGAACGACTGGCGGGTGACGATATCGCGCGGGCGCAGCTTGTGCCTGAGCAACTCCAGCACCACTTCACCGGCGGCAAAGGCATAGGCATCGCGCGATTCATAAGGTGCCGGCGCGCCGGCCGAGCCGGGCAGCGCTAGGCCAATCGCCTCCGAGACACAGGCCATGGTATTAGCCGTAAACTGCCCGCCGCATGAGCCGCTGGAAGGACACGCCGCCTTCTCCAGGGCCTCAAGCTGATCATCTTCAATGGTGCCCGCCTTATGCTGGCCGACTGCCTCGAACACATCCTGCACGGTCACGGCCTTGCCCCTGAACTGGCCGGGCATGATGGAACCGCCATAAATAAACACGCTGGGCACATTGAGCCGCAGCATGGCCATCATCAGCCCCGGCAGCGACTTGTCGCATCCGGCCAGCCCGACCAGCGCATCATAGCAGTGTCCGCGCATGGTCAGTTCGACCGAATCGGCGATCACCTCGCGGCTGACCAGCGAGGATTTCATCCCCTGATGGCCCATGGCAATGCCGTCGGTTACTGTGATCGTGGTGAATTCGCGCGGGGTGCCCCCGGCAGCGCTGACCCCCTTTTTCACCACCTGCGCCTGACGCATCAACCCGATATTGCACGGCGCCGCCTCATTCCAGGTGGTGGCCACCCCCACGAAGGGCTGGTCAATCTGCTCGCGGCTGAGCCCCATCGCATAGTAATACGACCGATGTGGCGCGCGATGCGGGCCCTCGGTGACGTGACGGCTGACAAGGGTGGATTTTCCGTAGATTTTGGTCATGGCACTTTACCGGCTATACAGTGAAACTGCCATGGTTGTAGCGCAGCGGCGCGCAACCGGCAACCTTTACAGGAGCCTCTGAAGCGGTTCGGTCATCTCCGTACACAAGCAGCTGCGTTATCGGGCGGATTGAATGGCATAAAACGACAGCCCGTCGCGCCGGGCCGCGGCGATCCGCTCGGCTTGCCCCGTTTCCGCGCCTTTGGCCAGCAGATAGCGCAGCGTATCGTGCGCGTTGTGGCGCGTGGCAACCATCACCAGCGTTTCACCGTGCGCATTGCGCATATTGATATCGCGCCCGGCATTGACCAGCGCGCGCAAAGCATCAAGATTGTTCGCGGCGGCAGCGGAAAATGCAGCCCGGTCATAATCATCTGGATAACGCGCCCTCGGCAGGTGGCGGTTTCGGGACTCGTATTCTTTTTTATAAATGGTTTCCGGCAAACGCTGTTTGCGATAGTTAAAGCGATCCAGCGGCAACCGCCTGACACGACGCGTTTCCTCCTCCGGCGCCTCAATTTCGATCGCCTCTTCGATTGGTTGGGTGGGCTCCTGCTCCGGTAATTCGTCAAGCTGGTAGCCGGGCTGAAAAAAATCAAACATCTCTTTGTCTTCCGGCAACGGCAGGTTTGCCGCGCCCTGACGTTGCTGTTGCGCTTGCGGCAACGGCGCCTGCTGCGGCTGAATCGGCTGAATCGGCTGAATTGGCTGCGAAACGAACGGATTGGACGGGTTAAACGGTTGCGAAGGATCAAACTGCGGAATCGGCGGCGGCGCGGGCTGCTGCGCCAGCGCGGCTGAAACCATTAGGCTATACGCCAGACTGACCGTAACTAACCAGGTTTTATTATTGCTCATGAAACCATTATGCACAAATCGGCAGCCCCGGCCAAGTAAAGAGCGGGCTGTAAGCCGTTAACAGCATAAAATAGCGCGTGGGGTAATGGCAGATATGCCACGATTGCAACCAACGCCGCGACGGCTAGTTACCCGCAATGCGGCGCACTTCACGCTCCACCCGGTCTTCGACGATGCGCGGTAGATTCTCTTCCAGCCACGCTTTCAGCATCGGGCGCAACGCTTCCACCACCAGATCTTCCACAGTTTCCCCCGAACGGAAGGCCGGAGACGACGTGGTGGCTGAACGGGGCTTGGGATCCTGCTGGCGGCTGGCCAGGTAGCGCAGTGACTCCGAAGTGGCGCTGGCTACCTCTTCCGAAACCAAATTATCAAGATCTAAGTCGTTGGAACTGACGGGCATATCCGCAGACTCCTCTGCGTGTGATGTGTCGGGGGCAGCCTCCGGTTGGGTCAGCGCTGCCGTTGGGACGGGTTCAAAAGACGAGGCCGGCGGCATTTCCGGCTCAGGTTCCGGCTCAGGTTCGGGCTCTGGCTCAGGATCAGGCTCTGGCATTGGGGCTTGCGCCGCTGGCTTATCTTCCTGCACCACCGTGCCGTCATCCTGAACCACTTCGGTCAACTCCAGCACATCCGAACCGGCGGCGCGTTGTTCCGCCGTGTTATCGTATTCAGCCTCTTCCTCTTCATCAGCAATGATGCGTTTGATCGATTGCAGAATTTCTTCCATTGACTGGTCTTGTTCTGCAGCAGACTGAGCCGCCATGGTTAGCCCCCATGAGTTTCACTGATGGTATTCTAGTAGCGATCGGTCAGCGATGACAAGCAAAAGCTCATAAAAAGATGGCGCGCGTACCCGCTGTGGACCAACCGCCTGTATCCACCCATCAAAAACCGATCAACTGCCATTTCACGTCATCGTAATGCGCCTCCGGATCATACGGTTCGGCATCAACGCCAAGTGTGGCGACATCCATCTGCCCCAGCACCAGCAGCAGGTTGAAAATGGAAACCACCCGGTTGCGCTGCGCCCGCACCAGATTCACTTTCGCAATAAACAGTTCCTGTTCGGCATCCAGCACGTCCAGCACGGTGCGCGCGCCGTATTGCTGCTCCTGGCGCACGCCGTCAAGCGCAATTTCCGCCGCCCGGATATTTTCCTCCTGCGCCTCGATCGTTGAAATCGCGGTTTGCAGATTTTCCCATGCCTGAATCACCGACTCACGAACGGCATCTTTCGTGTTTTCCTTTTCGAATTCGCGACGCTTTTCGATCAGCTTGGCTTCACGCACGCGTGAATACTGGTTGCCCTGTTGATAAATCGGCATGGTCACGTTGACGGTGATGGAGTCATTGTCAAACTGATTGCTACCGAATGAACCTGCCCCGTCATCGCGCGACATCCGCCCGACCAATGACACTTGCGGCAGCAATCCGCCCACGTTCTGGCCGACAGCGTCCTCGGCGGATTCTTCCAGATATTGGGCCGAGGTCACGGAGGGATTGTTTTCCAGCGCCACTTCTATGGCTTCCTCCAGGGTGGGCGGCAGCTGCGGAAACATATCCGGCACCGGCAGAGGGAGATTCTCCGGCTTATAACCGATTACGCGCTCAAAATTAGCAATGGCGGATTCCAGATCGCCACGCGACTGAATAGCATCCGATTGCGCGCGCGAGAGGCGCGCTTCCGATTGCGCCACGTCGGTGCGCGTGACATCGCCCACCTCAAAGCGATTGAGCGACGCTTCCAGCTGGCGGGCGAGGACGCTTTCATTATTTTCGCTCAGGCGCAAAACGGATTCGTTCTGGACCACGTCCATATAGGCAATGACGGCATCCAGCATCACTTCCTGTTCCTGCGTCATCAGATCGGCGCGGCCGGATAGCATCCGGTTTTTGGCGCTGGAATAGCCATAGATATTCTGCCCGCCCAGAAACAACGGCTGCTGAAAGCTCAATTGCCGGACTTCGGTATCACCGTAACGCCATTGCGAGCCATCAAAGCGGGTACGCTGGCGGCCGTTTTCATAGGTGGCGCTCACCTCCGGGCGGAAATTCCCGATCGCCTGGCTGACGCGTTCATTGCTTTGTTCCAGCGTGCGCCGCTGCGCCTGAATCCGCGGGTTGCTTTCATACGCCGATTTCAGGGCGTCCTTGAATGTATCCGCCTGCACCGCTCCCGGCGAGACCAGCATCGTTGAAACCAGTAATGTGCGCACTATCGATGTCATCATGCTCGTTCCCTTGTTTACAGCATAAATTCCGGTTTCTTGCGAAAAGCGGGGATGACCGGTACTGAAACATCGTCGATCACGTGCCTGCAGACCATGCCATGCTCTTTACGAATCAATAGGATATCGCCCATCCCGGCGACCAGCCCGGACGGATTCGGGTGATTTTCAACGACCGCCAGCCGGCCGTCTTCCGCCAGTTGATCGATTAACGTATCGGGCACCGCTTCGACCGCCCCGTCAATCAGGATCGCATCATACGGCGCATTGATCGGGCAACCGGTTTTGAGCGCCGAGGTCTGCACCTTGATTTTCTCCAGCCCCATTTCCGCCAGCGCCTGTCGGCTGAAATCTGCGAGTTCGCGCTGTTCTTCCACCACCAGCACGTCGGCGCCGAGCTGCGCGAGAATAACCGCCGAATAGCCGGTATTACCGGCAATCACCAGCGCCTTATCGCCCTGTTGCACCTGCAGCGCCTGAATCATCTGCCCGAGCACCATCGGCTCCATCATATAGCGCCCATGGCCCAGCGGGATATCCTCGTCTATATAGGCACACTGGCGATAGGCGGCGGGAACAAAGCGCTCACGCGGTGTGACACCCATGGCGGCAATAACTTCCGGGCGCAGCACAAGGTTGGGCTCCAGCTGCCCGTCAATCATATGATGACGCGCCTGTTGCGGATTATTCATGCACGGTTCTCCCCGACTCTCGATTACCGTTTCTGCCCGGACAAAGCAATCGAAATCCTTTGTGTAACGCTGCGACGTGCACATAGAGCCGAATGTTGACAAGATCAACACACAAAATGCCGCCGCCCCGGCCGCACCGGGCATAACAGGCCGCTTAACCGCTTGCATTTCACCTTAACTGGCGCTATCGCTTGCCTTCGCCGCCCGTTTGCCCCATCTTAATGTATATGGCCCGGTGGCAGAATGGCGATGCAGAGGACTGCAAATCCTTGAATGTCGGTTCGATTCCGGCCCGGGCCTCCACCTCATCCAGACTGGGCAGCTGCGGTGCGGGCTCATACCAGCGCGTATACTAGCAGGCGATATGGTGATGCTGCAGCCATGCCGCGATGTTGCCGATATCCTCGAACGGCATATGCATCAGCGCACGCGCTGAACGCTCATTCAGGCCGATTCCATCTGACCGAGATATTTCCAGTTCACCTGCGAGGCCATGACCAGCGTAATCAGGCCGTCCCACTGCTTATGGCGCCAGGGCAGGAACTCTTTATCCGACAGGCTGTTCCATTTCTCTTCCGAAATCAGCTGAAATCCGCCCAGCGAAATGCGCTGCTTGCCCGACATCTCGGCATGCAGTTCCTTTTGCTCTAAAATCGCCGACTGGCCGAGCATCTCGCCGAACTCCCGCGTGCCGAGATAATGCCCGTGATATTTGCGGCACAGCTCGATGGCCTCTTTGGCCAGCTCTGCCGGCTCCTTACCGTCATAAAGCGGCAGCTCCGGACTTTCCGGCTGAAAATGCGGCGCCGCTTCATCGATACACAGCACATATTGCTGCTTTTCCGGAATCTCGAGCAGGGCAAACGGGTATTTACGCACATAGCCCGGAATATAATGCCCCATCTGCCAGCGGCCGGCACTGTCAACAAACGGGTTTTTATCCTTCAGGCCCAGCACGGCCAGCGGCATGGGCACGGCTTCATTAGTGAATACGATCGGGTAAGACCGCGCCACTTCGACAAACTCATGAATGGTAATCGGTACTGAATTAGTATCGCGCGCAAAAGAAAAGCCGACGTCCTTATGAATACCGGCATTGGCGTGCCGCGTGGCATCCACCGGGTTCGGGTCTTGGAAAAACAGCGGCTGTCCGCTCTCCTGCTCGTTATCTGCGCTGTCGGGCATGGTGGCGGAATCGGGTGCATTAGCCATAATTACTCCTTATAATACCTCTAGCCATAACGATCGCGGTCCGAAATGTAAAGCCGTCGATCGCGCCTTGGATAACGCTGGCATAAGGCTTGCTAGTCCATAACCGGCGCATTAGGCTGCGCCAGTTAAGCAATAGCTAAGCAACAGGGATGTCGGCATGATCAATTACGAATTTGATACTATTATCGGGCAACGGGTTTCCTTCGCCGCCGCAGCGGATACGCTGAACTTCGCCACCAATCAGGCCAACGAGGTGCGCATCACGCCCGTGGGCGCCGCCCTGTCTTTTACCACGGCCGCCGGCACCGTGGAACTCGACGCCACCCCGCTGTTAAACGAAACGCGCCCCGCTCTGCTGACGCCGGACAATGTCACCTTTGCCGGCGGCGGCCTGCTCGCCGTGGGCGATCTGACCACCGACGACACGCTCGACGGCGATGGCAACCTGATTGATTTCACCACCGATTTAGCGCTGATCAGCGCGGTCAACGCCAATAACCAGTTACACGGGCTGGGTGGGGACGATACCCTGATCGCCGGAGATGGTAACAACATCGCCTTCGGCGGCGACGGTGCCGACAGCATCACGCTGGACAACGGGGATAACACCGTTTTCGGCGGCGAAGACTTCGCCGATACGGCTGACGGCGGCGACAGCATCACACTGGGCAGCGGCAATAACGTGGTCTACGGCAATGCCGGCGGCGATGCCGTGACCTTTTCCACCGTCACTGCGGCGGGCAATCTGTTGCAATATTTCGGCGGGCTGGGGGCCGATAGCCTGACCGCCGATGCCGCCGACGGGCGCTTTGCAATCAATGCCGGGCCGGCCGGAGATGTCATCACGCTGACCAATGCCACGGCCGATAACACCGTCTTTGGCGGCGGCGGCGGTGATACGCTCGACCTGTCCGGCAGTAGCGGCGATCATACGGTTTATGGCGGCGCCGCGATTGCTGACAGCGCCGATGGAGGCGACGCCATCACGCTGGGCAGCGGCAACGCCGTGCTCTATGCCAATGGCGGCGGCGATACGGTGCTCGCCGGCCCCGGTGCGGGCAACAGCGCCACATTGTTTCTCGGCCTCGGTGCCGACCAGCTGACCTCCACCCCCTCCACCGGCGCATATGAAATTTTTTCCGGGCCCGGCGGCGACAATATCGACCTGACCAACCATACCGGCAGCGCTACCATTTTTGGCGGTAACGGCATCGTCGATCCGGCAGATGCGGCTGATACTATCATCGGCAGTTCCGACGGCGACAATCTGATATATGGTAATGCCGGCGGCGATGCCATCACCGTGCGCCCGGGCAACGGCCAAACGGCAACGGTCTATGCCGGTGCCGATAACGACACCGTCGCCGCCATCCCGACCACCGCCGCTGCCACGCTGTCATTGTTTGGCAATACCGGGGATGATGTCTTTGCGCTGGATTTCACCTCAGGCGCGCCGGTTGCCAATCTGTTCGATTTCGGGCTCGGCGACAACAGCCTGGAAGTCACACTCAGCGGCGGCGGCAGCGCGGCCGGGCTGAGCGTAACGCGCAACGCCGCGCAGACGGTGCTGCAAAACGGTGGCGCGGAACAGATCGTACTCGCCGGATTTACCGGGAATTTTGATGACACGAACTATACCGGCAGTGACGGCTCGCAATTGCTGACCAATTTCGACGGCGCAGCCGCTACCCTCAGCGGCAGCGACAATAACGACCAGCTCATCGCCGGTCATAACGGCGACAGCCTGAGCGCCGGCGCCGGTGATGACCGCTTAACCGGCGGCAATGGCAATGACCGCTTTGGGTTTCAGACCGCCAATTTCAACCAGGGCGACACGATCACCGGCGGCAGCGGGACCGACAGTATCGTACTGGACACGCCGGGCACCACCATCGATGACGGCTTCTTCCAGAACAAAAGCGGCATCGAGGTACTGCAGTTGGAAAGCGGGGATTACAGCGCCAACGGCATATTCATCGGCAGCCAGGCGGTTAATGCCGGGATTTTCAGTGTCGATGCCACTGCCGCCAGCGGCGTCACGGTCGATTTATCAAGCGCCACGCAGGGCATTTTATATCGCGGCGGCACCGGCGCCGACAGCATCATCAGCAGTAATTTCGGCGACGCCATCGACGGCAAAGCCGGCGACGACACCATCCTCGGCAATCGCGGCAGCGATATTTTGCGCGGCGGCGAAGGCAGCGACACCTTCGTCTATGATAACGGCATTTTTGACGCTGAAGACATCATCCAGGATTTTGATTTCGGCGAAGACACCATGCCCGGCGATCAATTGCAGTTCAATGCCGCCGAGGCAGCGTATAATCTCGGCAACCGCGACGCCGTGGTTGATGGCGCGATCATCAACTCCATCACGGCCGCCGGGGCGGACGGTACCGAAATTATTATCCTTAAGTCGGTGGCCATCGATACCGACGACATCCCCAGCTCGCTGGATATTATCAACGCCAATGTTGCCGCCGACCGCAATGCGCTTAACCTGTTCTTCGACGACACACGCGATCAGGCCGTCATGTATTATGACAACAACGGCAATACCAGCGGCGGGCATCAGTTGCTGCTGACGTTTGAAAATATCACGAGCCTGAACGACCTTGATGAAGTTGGCTTTACCGATTTTGTGTTTGTCTGAGGAGGATGCTTCACTGCGCGGCAGTAGCCCCTCAGCATAACACAATATCAAGCCGGCCGGCAGCTTACCACAAATAGCAGACACAGTAAGATGAACAAAAAAAACGCCACTCCCGTATGAGCAGGAATGACGCCGTTCAAGATTATCTCATCGGGCAAACAAGATAATACACCATACATTCGATTAACGTTGTTAATCGACAAAGTGGCCCACTCGCAAGCGCGGGATTCCACCGCGTAGCGGGCTTCTTTATGCGAAATATAAAGTCAGTTAGCTATATCGTTAATAGCGATACATCAACTCACCATTGGACAAAACCTGCAAATTATCCGAACCAGCGCCCGCAGCTGTAGCGGCTCGCGTTTGCGGCATGTGCGGGTAAGACTGTTCAAACGGGTTATTGTTTTGCGGTGGGTTGACGCAAGCTGCCATACCGCCGATCAGCAATATGCTCAGCATCATTCGCATGGTATGACTCGTACGCATACTAACCTCCATTCGAAACATCCCTGCCCTGCGTGTCGCGGGGAGCCTCACAAATTACCTATAGTGTCTCGAAAGTGCTTACCCGAGCTAATAACGACCTAAAAGCAACCGGTAAGCTTTTGTTGTTATCCTATTGGGGCATATAGTACGGCCAATATAAAATTACCATTGCCTTTTTTGCATAGCTGCCTTGCACAAAATGCATGTCTGGTTAATTCCTGTTAACCTCTGTCCGGGTGTTTCAGCTCACCGGCGCGTGAAACCCAAAAACAAAAACCCCCGGACAGGCGGGACTCGCCTGTCCGGGGGATGGAATATTAGCGGAATCGATGGGCCCGCGGCGGGCCCCGAGATTACATTTGCTGGGCGGCGCCCTGCCCGCTCATGCCCAGCTCGCGGGCCTGCTTGCCAACCCGTGCGGCATGCGAATTCTCTTGTTCCTTCCCGCGCCCGCCGAAAAGCAGATAGGCGCCCAGCGCCGTCGCAGCGCCTGCAAAAGCAACTCGCGACCAGCGAACACCCTCAGCGTTTCTGAAAAAGC
>CAZMBI010000002.1:69162-195803 GCA_964564675.1 uncultured Azospirillaceae bacterium | reverse complement strand
TCTCCAAGCCATCGATTCCTCCGCTGTTAATGATTCAGAAACACTTGCACTCTCCGTCGCCCTGGCGGCGGCCTGCGCGCCCGACCTGCCCATCTGTTCGGCCGTCTGCCGCGCTTTCATCACCGCTGCTTCGATATTGTTCAAATCACTGACGGCCGTCATCAGGGATTTGATCCCCTGGGCTTCGCTCAACCGCTCCGTGCCCTTGGTTATTTTTTCCACATGGCCGGTAACCGAAGCCTTGCCACCCGGCACCTTAAAACCTTGGTCCACCACTTCGGTGTATTTGGCATTGGCCTTACTTGCCAGGCTTTCCAGCTTGGGTTTACTGACCTCTATCAAGCTTTGCAGATCATCCTGCAGCCCCTGAATCCGCCGGTCACGGGGTTGCAGCTCCATATAATTTGGCAATTCGTTTGCCACACCCTTTTCCAGTGCTTCCAGTAACGGGGAGCCCGCCCCTGCAGCCGTGCCCGGCACCCGGATCGAGCCAAGCTCCTTGCCGATAACATCTTTTACCTCCTTCAGGCGTTGATAATCGCCGATGGCATCCACTTTTCGTGTTTCCCCACGCCACCACCTGTCGAGCCACGATGAACCTTTGTGATAAGCTTTTTCGGCCGCTTTGAACTGTTCATTAAAATCAAGCAGATTTTGTTGTAACTGGTGAAGACTCGGCGCATTCAACACTTTTTCGGCAATCAGCCGATTCTGGATGCCGGCGGCTTCATTCGTAAATTTCTTCGCCGCCTTGTAATGCGACAGGCGGGTATCCGCCAATTCCTTTTCCGGCCCCTTCATCCAGAAATATTTCAGCGGGCTATGGCCGGTTCCGGCGAATATGTCTAATTTCTCAGATGATCTAAGAAAAGGCCATATTCTTTTTTTACCTGAAATGTCTCTTATTTGTAACGGGTTACTTAACAATGAGTTGCGAAAATTGTATAAAAATTTTGGGTCGTCAGCGAGCCGTGCAGAAAAGTATGGACTCTCCGCAAGAGTATTAGCGACCTTGTACATACTCTCAGGGGATTCTTTTCCACCAAACAGCAGGGTTTTTTGAGGAGATACTAAACGATTATCCCCTACAGGGCCTCGCACTTTTTTATCATATAGAGAATTATATATATCCTGTATCGTTTTCTGGTCAGCCATGGTTCACTTCCATTAATATCCTATATGTATGGTCATTCTTTCTTGATTTTAGCCAAGAAAATCAGGCAACGGTGTGACAGTTTGGTGAAGATTCCGCAACCGCGCGGCCCGGGAAGCTTTGTCACAAAAGGGGGATCGCCGTGTGAGCGCGCGCCCGCCCCACTGACCGCAACAGACGGCGATTCCCGAAACGCCGCCGGCGGGATCACATCGCTGGTTGCCGCTCCGGCTCGGGCGGCGTATTGCGCCGCAATTCCTCCCGACGGGATTTGCTGGCAAACGGGCCGAGCCCGAGCAGCCACGAAGCGCCCAGCGCGGTACCCCCGGCCACCAGCGCCGTTTTGCCCAGGCTGATACCGCCCTCAAGCGCGCGCGCCTGTTTGAGGTTCGTGATCGGCGTGCCGTCTTTAGCCGCTTCCTTGGCAAACAATCTGGCCCCCCAGGTACGTGCGGTCTCAAGCGTTTCCTCGATTTCCGGTGCGGCGGCGCCGGCAGCTTTGGCCTGCTCGGCGGCCTCGGCCATGGCCTTGCGGGCCGTCGCAAATTGCGATCCCACCGTATTGATGTTGACTTCCAGCAGCTCGCCCAGCGCATTGCCATATTGCATCGCCTTGCTGACGAAAAGCCCGGATGAAACCCTGCCACCCGGTACATGCTTGCCTTTAGCCGCCAGAGCATCATAAAACTGGTTGGCGCGGCTGGCCAACGATTCCAGGCGCTTGGCGGCGTTGCCCGTCAACTTATCGAGCGCCTTGCGCACCGTCACTGCCTCCTCGGCAAAGGCTTTGGCCGGGATTTCGGCCGCCGGCGCCGATTCGGCCACCGTACCGCTATTCAAGGCCTCTTTCAGATAGTTCCGCAACTCCGGCTGATCGAGCGTATCCAGCTTACTGTTCAACGCATCCGCAATCCGCCCTAAGCGCAATCGGTTACCAACGGCTTCAAAATCCGTGCTGGCGGTTTTTACTTTTTTGCCCGCTATTTTGATGCCGGCCGCTTCTCCCGCTTCCAGCGCCTGCTGATTGATCCGCTGCAAAGACTCGGCCAGCGCTTTGGGGTCTTCATGCTGGCTTAAAACACCCAGCGCCGCCAGCTCGCCATAGTAGCCCTCAGCTTGTTTAACGAACTGATTGCCTTCGGCAAAACATTTCCGACGTTCGGTGTAGAGTTTCCCTTTTGTTTCGCTACCCGTTAGTATCCAGTTATGAACAAACGGAATTTCTGCGTTTGCTGCAAAATTGTTAACCCTTGTCATCAAAGGCGGACCGGAGTTGAGATTCAACAACACATCAAAAGCTTTTTTGCTGATTTCCCCACTCTTCCCGAACTGATCCATAAAATGCGGGGTGTCGGCCAGTTTCTGGGCAATCTCAAAGGTCTCGCGCACATCGCGCTTGGCAAACCCGTTTTGCTGCAGATGTTCGAATATTTTGGCGGCGGTGGATGCATCGCTCATACACACAATCTCCATAGCGTTATATTACTCAGTATAAAACAGCATAACGGCTAAAAGCATGACAGTTTCATGACATTTGCCGGTCACTGCGAGACGCTCAGCGTATTCTGGCGCCCTGTGTGAGGCCCGCATATAACAACGCAGCGCCGCCGGCCAGCTCCATCGTCCCGGTTCCTATCCGCACATAATTGCGGTGTGTCCTGTCCGACAGCAACGCATCTTCCACTTCTTCATTAGCGCCGCGGATAATATTATATATCCCGTCGCCCATTAATACCGAGCCGACCCCCACGCCCAGCAGCTTGAAGGCAAACGGTTTAGGGTTGCCCTTATGTCGCATCTGCTCCCACGCTTCGTCGAAACTGCGCCCGGTATTATCGTGCAGTTTGCGCCTGAGGGTCTGCCAGGCATTTTCATTATGGTGAGGGAACTCCATACCAGCATTATAGCAAGCCTACACGCGCTTGCATGTGACGTTTTCATGACAGCAATGCCGTGCCATCAGGCCAGATAGCGCGCAATCTCCGCCTCGCGCCGCCGCACCAGCCCACGCAGCCGGCGACCGCCGGCCCACACCCAGCGGCGGAACTCAGCGGGTGCTTCGTCGTGTTCTTCACGATTGACTTTTCGCCGCAAGGTAGAACGCTGCAGCGCGCCCGCGCCCAGATTGAAGCTGAACGAGACCAGTGCATCGAACTGCCCGTCACTGAGCGCAACATACATCAAACGCAGCACGGCGCGCTCAGCTATCTCAATGTCGGCGCACAGCACTCGCTCGGCTTCCGCCCGTGAGATGCCGTTATCCCATAGACCGCGCTCGTCCTCACGGATGAGATGCCCGTAGCCGATCGTGGACAGTCCCGCCGCATCGCGATAAATCTCGGATTCAAACCCTTCGAAGCGCTTGATCAGCGCCAGCCCGTCCGCGGTGATATGACGCATCGCAGCAACTCCTTTCATGGTTGTGTTCCGATGATGGTTAGCTTGAGCTGCGTACTTTTTGCATCGCACGCTGGCCGAAATAAAAGGCGATGATGCCGGCGAAAATCGCGCGGTCCTCCTCGCCCCACAGCGCCTCGATCGCCCAAGGCAGCGGCGCCTCCGGCAGCAGGCTGAACTGCATCAGCTTGATGCTGAAATAAAGCAGGAAAAACGCATATGCTAAAACCGGGCGCACCGTACCGTTGAGCGCATCCACCCAGCGGATACCGGTAAAATAGGTTTGATAGAGGGTGCGGCTTTGCGCGATATCACCTTCGGTGCGAATCTCTTCCAGCCGCTGCGTATGGCCCTGTGCCTGCTGCTCAATCTGCAACTGCAGAATGGCCAGCTCATGCCGGCGATCCTGCCGGTCGCGCCACATCTTCAGTAGATCGGGCACAAGCGAGGACATAAATCCCATTAATGCTGAGGCGAATGTGATCATCGTACTTTCTCCGTGATAAATGCCAACAGTTTCACCGCCATCGCCCCCAGCGAGCCGGAGACCAGCAGCGCAAAGGCAAACGCCCCGCGCCCCTTGTTCATGATTTCGGTGAGTTCTTTGATGTCTTCAGTCAGCCCGGCGATCATATGTCTGGTCTCGATCGCATGAGCCTTTTGCTGCTCGCGCAGGCCTTTAATCTGCTCCTCAACCACCGCGAGGCGCGTTTCCTGATTGCTCATGAAGCCTCCTGTCTTACTCCCGGATAATCTCCAGCACGTTGAGCACGCTGAGCGAACCGGGACGGTTAACGGTGACGGTCAACTCACCGCTGGCATTGGGTGACAAGCCGCTCAGGCTCGCCACATTGCTGGTGTTATCCATCACATCCAGTGTCGTGCTCACCGCGTTCACCGTTTCGGCATAGGTGTTCACTTCCGATCCCCCCGCATCGCGTGAGCCGAAAAAATTCAGCATGTACGTGCTGTTCGGATTCAGCCCGATAATCGTCATCTGCGACGTGGCGCCGCTGGTATTAGCGGCATAGGACAATTTCGCCGGCTCGATATAGGGCGTGCCCTGCCCATTGGTGACAACGCTTGTCGTATTGTTGCCGGTAATGGCGGTAAACGCCGTATCAATATGCAGACCGATCCCGCAGCGCTCACCCTCGACATTGATCAGCCCGTCAAACGTGCCGGTGGCGTCGCCGCGCACATTGTTCCAGGTGATGTTCTCCTCACTGTCCAACAGCCCGCTATAGGTGGCATTGAACAGGGACTGCGAATCATTGCCCAGCGACGCGCCGAAAACGGAACCGAAACTGATCCGCACCTGCTCTTTCGCACCCGCCACGCCGTTGCCGGCGTCGTCATCGGCAACCGTAAACGGCGTGCGCGCCCACAGCATCGAGCCCAGGCGCAGCAGTAGATAATGCCCGAGCAACCGTGCACCATAATGATAAGCATGAATGCCGTTAGGGTCGTCGGCGAACAGATGAGAGTTATCGCGCAAAAATCCGTAACTATCGAGCAGGCCTTGGCGGCCGTCATGCAAATGCGGGCTGTACTGTGCGATCAACCGGTCCATCAGCGCATCGTTAAACGGCGCGGCGCCGTTTTCCTCATTGGTGGTGCCGCCCACTGCCGGCGCGGCGGTAAAATCCGAATAGGGAATACGCGCCAGGTGCAGCGTGTGACCGGCATCAGTGATCGCCGTAATAATATCCTGCATATCATTTTGTAGCGCATCAATAGCGGCCCGGCTTGCCTCGCGGTACGGCCGGTGATCGGCGACGTCATTGGTGCCGATCATCAGCACCACGTGCTGCGCACGCGGGTGGCGCGCCAGAATGCCGGCGATATTGGCCTTCACATCAGCAATTTTCCAGCCTGAGACAGCTTCGTTAAACACGCACGCATCATGGCCGAAATACTGCCCGAGCAAGGTCTGTGCTTCGTGATGGCGCACGGATAATTCGCTAATGGAATCACCCAACCACACCACGTAATCATGGCGGTTCTCCGGCTCAAACTCAAAAAATGCCAGGTTGCGCACATAGCGCCCACCGCGCCAGTAGCCCGGTGAGGCCGTACCGTCATGAGCGAAGCTCAGCCGCACGCGCCGCGCCGCGCCGGCGGTGATGGCCTGTTTTTGCAGCCGCACGGTTTTTTGCGATGCCGGTTGAATCGTACTGACCGTCACCGGCGACGAATAGTTTGCTCCGTCATCAAACGATTCTTCATAGGTAATCGTCCAGGTGGTGGCGTCGTCCGCCGCCATTTCCCAGACCACCATGCCATCGCGCACAAATGCCGGGATATCAAAACTCAGCGTGCGCGTGGCCCCGCTGTCGACATAAAAAAAGGGGGCGTTGCCCCCTGCGCTCATTGCCGCTTCGATAGCGACCGCTTCGCCGCCGCTATCGGTTACCGCCGACGGGTGTCGTCGCCAGTTGATATTACTGCCGCCGGCGGCCTGGTAGTTGAGAATCCCGTCAATGCGCATCAGCGCCTCGTTGACGGTGACTTCTTTTTGCGCCTGCGACTGCTCGATCAACGTCAGGCCGTAATGCGGTGTGATGGTCATACGAACTCCTTAGTAGGTGAGTGATAGATGAATGAAACAATGGGGGGATATGTTTGGCCCGGCAGCACATCAGGCCGAATGCCTTGGCGTCACCTACCCCGCTTACGCGATCGCGGGCGGATATTACTCATGGGAACGGCTGCAACGGTCAGTATAGCTGCAAATATCGTGATCCCAGCGAAAGCGGGTTCCAGTGCTTTCATTTGCCCGGCCATGATGGCAATCCCTGTTTGCGCAGGAAGAGCAATCAAATCAGGACTTTTGTTGCAGGCCTCGTGAAAAAACAACGGGCCGAAATTCGGGTGCCCGTTTTTGCTGGAATGGACAAATCAGCTCAGCAGCTTTTTCTTCTGCGCTTCGAATTCTTCATCGGTTAAGTGCCCGTCGGCGCGTAGTTTCGCCAGCCGTTCCAGTTGACCGAGCATATCGGCTTCATACGGCGCGGGTTCGGCCGGGGCAATTTTTTGCTGGCGCTTGGCCGGTTGCGGTGTGGGGTGCGATGCCGCCGGCTGTGGTTGCGCTGCAGGTTGTTGTTGCGGCGCGGGCGGGCTCATATGGGTCGGCGGCGCATTGCCGACATTGACCACGTCGCGATAAACAATCCGCCGGTAATTTTCAATGGCATCGCGCACGGTGCGCACAAAGGGATCGATCGAATCCTTGAAGATCATGCCGACTTCATACGCCGCCGCGCCATCCCAGATGCGTACCTTGCCGAATAGGATAACGTAAGACGAATCCAGCGACTGGATGCGATCCAGGTTAAGCTGCTTGACCTCCAGCCCGAAAAACATCCCCTTATCGACAAATAACAGCCGCCGGTTGGTGCATACCAGCAGCACCGTGGTATTGCCGTGAAATCCCGAAGTCAGCGCCAGAATCCGCTCATCATCGGTGAGAATTTCGGGCAGATAATTAATTTCCCGCTTAGTGTAGAAAATATATTTATGCGGCAGTGCTTTAATCTGGGATTTGACTTCGGCTAATGTCGGCATCGTTGCTCCCTGAAAGCATATATTTTTTCGATTATACGGATATTTACCGCTCTCGCAAGGGTTTATGCCTGCTAGAGCGATTTAATTGTTCTGAGGTATGTAAAAAAAAGGACGTGACTCAATCTCCATTTTGATAAGCTCAGACTCAAAATGTCAGATTAAGTCTCGTCCTTTACGTCTGATGTTACGCTGCATACTGACGCTATTCATGTCCCTGTGGTGTTGCTTCCGTCATCCCACATAATTATAGACGCAGGCTCGTGCGCATGTGGTGACGATTGCGTGACATTCAACGCCTACACCACGCGGTCACGCAGCATATCCTGGCACGCTTCGATGCGCTGTTTCAGGTCTTCCGGCAGATTCTGCATGCGGTGTGGATATAAATTATACATTTTCTGGATGAACTCGTTGAAATTAATCTCGCCGCCCATGTACATCTGTTTGACATGCAGCGCATGTTCGATGCGCTCAGTAGTCATTGCTTCGTCGGCCATACTGATGGCTACCGAGATCTTGTTTACCAGAATTTCTTCAACCCGGCGCAGCGATGCCTCATATTGCTGGATGGTTGAGAAATACGTATTTTCGGATGGCGGCTCAATGCCCTGGCGCAGGTGTGCCGGTAATTCTGCACGTTTTTCGTCCATCAGAGCCTCCTCGTGACTGGGTTCCTGACTGGGGTCCGGACGCCTGAGTCGCAACGATTCTGAAATTAATGATAACATAACCAGACTTCCCATGTGTTATTAATATTATATTACCACCAAATTATTAATAAATATTTTATATATTAATAAATTTTGTATCAAATTTTCCTAAAATACTTCATGTAAGTGGATTAGCGGGCAGTCAGGCGCGTGACGATAAACAGGTTAAGGCAGGTAGCGGCCAGACGCGCCGTGTGGCGCAGTACATGCCACCAACCGGCACCGGCTATATCACCGCCTGCGCGCCATAACCCAGGCCCACGCGGTCGGAAAGCTGGTAGACGGTTATGCTGACGGCCTGTTGCACGCTGCCGAAATCCGCCGCCTGCTGCGCCGCGCCATACACTGCCTCGGGTGAGTAACTACTGAGCGTGCGCACCACGTCCGCGCCGTTTTGAATCGCTACCTCATAGGCTTCGCGCGCCTCCGACAGGGCCGCATCGGTATAGTCCCTCCATTCGCCGCCCACACGGGTGCGCCGCACCCAGCGAATCGTCAGATTTCCCTCCGTATCACGTGTGCCACGCACATGCACCGGCGCATAGGGCTTCAGCGCCCGGCCGTGATAGGTAAAAGGCTGCGCCGGCGTCACTCCCGGCGTCAGGCCGGTGCTGACGGCTTTGTAGTCCCGGCCGAGACCGATCAACCCGTCAGGCATCACATCCTTTTGCAGGCGCGCATCCAGTAACACGAAGCCCTCGCCGGCGCTATGCCCGGGCGTGGCCCACTCACTGCCCAGCCGGCCGCGCAGCAGGCCGCTTAAACGATATTTATTCGCTCCCAGCGCCAGCGCATCGCTGAACTGGATAAGCTCATCGCCGATGACGGCCAGATTGGCACCGTTTAACACCGCTAATTCACTGGCGCTGAACAGCTCGCCCTGCCCCAGCAGTACGACATCACAGGTCGCCACACGATCAAACACCTGCGTCGGGCCGTCAGCCAGCGCCGTGACGGCCGTACCCATCACGCACGCCTGAGTGAAACTGACCAGCCGCGCATAATCCTGCCCGCCGTCATCGGAGCGATAGATGGTGGCGCCGCGCCAGTTATCGGCCAGCCCGGCCGCCGCAAACCGCAACATCGCCTGATCGGCGGCATCACTGGCCAGCGCCGGCAGGTCCAGCAGCCGGGCGCGGGTCTCGGCCACCGGCTCGGGCGTCACCGCGATCACAGGGGCCTCGCCGGGCGTGCTGTAAAAATCATAAGTGACGACATCTTCCGCCACGCCGGTGATACGCAGCATACCGGGCCGGCCCAGCTGCATGCGGGTGATGCGCAGCACGTGCGCCACACTGCCTGCCTGCACTGTGATCACATCCGTTGGCTCTAAATCGGCATAGGCAATCGGTGCATCGAACTGATACTGCGTGCGGCTCAGCCACGCCTGATACAACGCCACATCGGCAATCGAGCGGGCGCGCTGATCGGTCATCACAATCGGCAGGCCGATCGTGTGCTCGTCGCGCGCGGGTGTCACCTGACGCTGGGCGCGTTGCGTGCCGGTTTGATAATTGGCCAGCCGGTTAAGATACTGCACCGCCACCGATTGCGGCAACTCCAGCTCCTGCGCGCGGATAATTTCCAGCGGCGCTTCATCGGCGGCACGCGGCATTAATTCGTCGAGCATCAGGCTGTGCACGGACGCATTGCCGCGCGGGATAAACTTCAACTGCCCGTCGGTTTCCGCGACGTCGAAAAAATATGCCGTCATCAGCTCTTCGATCAGTGAACGCGCGCTCGCCTGCGTATCAATCACGTACCCGTCGACCTGATCCTGCAGCCGGCTGACATCGAGACGGCTGAGATCCACCCCGGCGCGCCGGGCAATATCGGCTACGATCGCCGCCAGCGAAGACAGCCCGAACTTGCCCTGCACCCAGTGCCCCGTTTTCCATACCGGACCATCCGCCCACACCGAGCGCAAATCCGGCCAATACGGATAGGGGCGCGCATCCCAGGTCCATAAAAACAGCCGCTCGACCATCGCCGAATCCTGCCATTTGGCAAGCGTGCCGGCCACGCCCGTACGCTGGGCGCGCAGATCGACCCGGCCACGCGAGAAATGCGGAAAGAAACTCTCCGAAGACGTCGGATCGTAAAATACGTTGGGCTGGTTGGTGGCACCATCCACGCTGGGAAAGCCGTATTCGGTAAACCAGATTTTCTTCGCTTGCGGGGTCCATGAGGTCACGTTGCCGTCTGGGTTGGTGTGCGTATTCTGCCACCACCAGTCGATATTCTTCCAGGCATAGGGCGGATCAAGCGGCGCGGTGGTGGTACGTTCGACGTCGACATAATAAAAATCATAGCCTTCGCCGGCGCTCCAGCCATCAACCACGGTGTCGATGTCATAACCCAGCTCATTTTGCGGTGCATTGGTAATCGGGAAATAGGCGTCGATGCCGACAAAATCGATATCGGGCGAGGCCCACAGCGGATCCAGATGATACCAGCCGCCCTCGGCGTGATGATATTCCGACCAGTCGGCGGCATAGGTCACCTGTATGTTTGCGCCGACAATCCCTCTGACGCTGCCGGCCAGACTGATCAGCGCGTCGACCGCCGGGAACTGACGGTTCACCAATGCCCCGTCATTAACAGTGGTCAGACCGATCATTTCGGTGCCGATGGCAAAGGCATCGACCGTATCTTTCACCAGATTCGCATAGTGCAGAATAAAGGCGTTATAGCCTTCCGCCTTGGTGAAAAAATCGGCCACATCGCCCACGCTGCCGGTTACACGTCCGCGCCAGGGCTTGTCTTCCACATCCATCAAAAAGATGGGATAGAAAAAAATCTTGTAGCCGCGGCTTTTAAGCTCACTGCACAGACGCAGTACTGACTCATCATCCGGCGTGCCGCCATAGCGCGGGGCATTACCAACATAGGTAATCTGCCGCGCGGTCGCCCGCGTATAGCCCGCCGAACTCCAGACCTCCGGCGCCGTCGTCGCCTGATCGGCGGCGAACTCCACGCCCGGCTTAATTACGCAGCTGCCTGCATCCAGGTTGTCGCCGAACCAGTTGACCACCAGCCCGATCCACTCGGCATTGGGGCAGGTCTCTTCCAACTGATCGAGCGCCAGCAAAGCATTGGCCTGCCCGAACGGGTTATGCATATTCATCACCTGCTGGTTGCCCTGCTGCACATACTCGTCCCCGACCGGCTCACCCTCAACCTTGTGCTGGATCTGCGTGTCATAGACAAACTCGCCGGATCCGGGGATCAGAATCATCCCCTGCACCATATGCTCCACCGGCTCGCCGTTGACATCCGGCCACAACGCTTTCTTTTTCACTTCAAAGGTAAAATTGGGAATCCGGTTGCCATAATCAGCCAGCGGGAAATCCTCGATGACAACATAACTCAACCCGCGATAGGCCGGCGTTGAGCCGATGCCCTCGTAACTCTCAATCAGCGGATCGGGCAGTTGCGCCTCATCGCCGGTATAAAAACGGTACGTGCCAAGCGACAGATCGAGCTGCTCGGCATCCGCCCAGGCGCGCTGAATGGCATCGACCGGCCCTTCGCAAATGGCAATCGCCAGCGTCACGTAATAGCTGAACTCGGTCGTGGAACTGGAAGCGCCGCCGCCCCCTTTGCCGCCTTGCGTAGTGGTTGTGGTGGTGGCCACTTCCTTGATCGGCCGCGACCAGATGACATTCCCGGCGATGCGTACATTGCCGTAGACGATGGGAATCATCTTGCCATAGGTCGAGCTTTGTACCGACAAATCCGCCAGCCGTGCGCCTTCACGCGAGCGGCCCTGAGCACCGCCTAAGAGCAGATTATCGATCTGTCCGCCAATGAATCGCGCGCCCGCCTGAAACGCCGCGCCTAAAAACGGATTGGCCGGGGCGAGCGCAGTCGCCGCCGTCGTTAAAATGACCGATGCCATAGGAATACCTTTTACTGGATGGTTTTTCTGAAAATGCGCGCATCGCTCGAGGGTTTACATCCCCAAAGCAATTACATATGTTAATTAAGCAACCGGATCAGCCACCACATGCTGCTTTTCTAACCTGTTGGAGTTTGCCTTGATGTATCGTTTCAGCCTGTCGCTTATCGCCACCTGTTTGCTATCCACCGCCGCCCTGGCCAGTGATGCCGAGTTTCACCCCTCCACCTACACCACTTATAAAAAACATCAGCCCAATCTAGGCGATGTGCAGCTGCTCAGCGAGTTGCCACCAGTGGGCGAATATATCGAAATCGGCGTCGTGCGCATCGCAACCAGAAAAGTATCAGGGTTTTATGACGCGCTGGACGAGCTCAAAGCAACCGCTGCCAGGCATGGCGGCAACGCCATCGTGCTGGAAGAGGACGCCAGAATTTTCTCCAAAGGCGGCACCACCGACCGCGGCACGCGGCCGGTTAACGCCACCGCCATGGCGCTGATTGCGAAGTAACCCGCTGACTCCTTGTGCCCGCTGCGCAAACAACATCGTCACAGCACGTTATGGTTCCCGCAGCTTGCAGCGCGCGCCGGGCTCTCCTTTTTTACTTATTCATCGACTTTATCCTGTATTTTAAGTTTTTGATGCAACGCGAGATTATTGCTCTCGCACTTAACGTTTGCAGATGAAATCTTAACGTTTTTCTGTTATGGTTAAGATAATACGAAAAAAAGAAACACATCGTTCACACGGGCAATCAGGCGCTCAAGAGAGGTGAACATGACATACAGGGATGCAAGCACATTATCCGTCGTCGTCGCCGGCCTCCTGTTTTGCGCAGGCTGCCAGCATATGACCATCCACCGCGTGGCCGAAGACAGCGACGAGCTCGCCATCAACGAACGCCCGTTGGGTTTTGTCGCCTATGATGAAGTGCGCGACGATGAAATCCCCGGTTACCACGTGCGCTTATATAAAATTCACAAAGGCTATGCCGCCAAGGCCCGTCTGCAGAATGAGGACAAGCAGGCGTTTGACTTTGTCATGTCACGCGACAAAGAAAAAGACTGGTTCACCGGCTTACAGATGAAGTGGGTATTTTAGGTTCTATCATCCGCGATCAAACGAAACACCGCTACCACCCGCTCACGCCACTGCGCATCGAGGCGGTGTTCCACCACCCGCCGCGCCGGCGCATAGGCGTGGATCAATGTCAGGTAATGCGGCTGCGGCGAGCCGGCGGCTGGGCGGTATTGCCCCACAATCCCCAGATGCCGCGCCGTCGCGTCGATACGCATCAGGCAGACATCGCCCGACTGCAGCGCTGCCGGTGGCATCGCCGTAAGATACCGCGCCAGCGCCTCATACAACCGTTGTTCATCGGGATAATGCCCATAATCGCGGCGGTCACAGGCAGCCAGCGGCCGTCCGTTTCTGGCCAGCCCGCATTCGGCCGCCACACCTACCAGCAAGCCGAGACAATCCACCCCGCCGGGATCGGCGCCGCACGCCTTGCGCCGGCCCTGATGGGCAAACGCAGTTCCCACCCACGAGCGCGCAGATACGACAATGCAATCAGCTGAATGCATGTTTAACCGTAATGTCATAATAAACCAATGGTCGCTGTGTTAGATTCATACATAAAAACACTTGTAGGAGTAAGCTCATGCCTATCGATAAAGAAGCCTTTACGCAGCGCTTAGCGGACGCGCTGCAGGCATACGACACGAACGAAAATGGTCGGCTGGATAGAGCCGAAAGTGAGAAACTGGCCACTCATATAGCCTCCCAGGCAAAACCGAAGGATATGACGGGTTTTAATGATATGTGTGACAGAGCCGAGAGTGACAATCTGGATATAATGGAAAGATCTGGCCAACAACACGTGCTTGGCACGATGAATGATCTGATCAACGGCGAAGGTGGCATTTTTTCTAACCTCAAACTTCAAACTGCCAGAATGCTTTCCTCTCAAATCATCACCGATGGTACCGCTCAGGCGCTTGAGCGCTATTTTCCCGGTGCGATCAGCGGTGATAAGAATACAGATCCGCAATCCATCAAACTGGCAGACGGTGACGCCCTCGCCATTTTTGATTCAGTGATTCCGGCCGCGCAGAAAGCGTTCCCCAACGGTATCAGCCCAATTCGCTCCATCAAAGATGCCTGCGAGATCGCGCGTTAATCCCCCTTCTGTGGCCTGAAGCTGGCGCGCAGCGCCGGGCGTGCAAATAACGGTCGCTGGCCCAGGCTTTTGGCATACCACCACACCAGCGCCGCCATCGTCACAATCGCCAGGCCGAACACCCAGACAAACGCGCCAATGGTGGCATCCCCATAAATCCCGATAATCGCTGCCGAAATAAAAATCGACACAGCGATAAAAAACCCGAGCACCTGGCCTAAAATCGTGCTCCACAGATGAATCTTCAGCGAACGATTCTCCCACTGATGGCGCTGCTGCTGCTCGGCTTTAAACATTTCGATCAGCTCACGCGCCGAGCCTTCCACCACATAATCGTAGGCCTCAAGCACTTCCGGATCGGGCAGCACATCCACCGTCTTGCGCGGCTTGTTGGCCTGCTCACGGCCGCCTGCCGATTGCGTACCGGATTTTTTGCGATGTGCCTGCTCCGCCATCAGCCATCCTCTTGCGTGTTGTCAACGGCCGCCTGAATATCGCCGCCCACACGCAGCCAGTCACCGCGCAGCCCTTCCGCGTTTTTGCGATAGGGATAACGGTACAACGGTGGTGTGGTAATCGCGAACAGGGCACCGAACCCGCCGAGCAGCTGTCGTAAAAACTCCATGCTCGAATTATGCCCTACTCGCGGCCTAAAGCCAAGCGCTCGCTGCCATGTGCCACCTTCACCTGCTCGCATGCCGCCTGCTCGCCTGATGCCTGCTTAGGGTCCGTCACCATGCGCTGCGCGTGCCTGCCGTCTCCAGCACGCGGTCGGTGCCGGGCACGTGCGGCTCACCGCGAAAATTCACGGCATTATCAAAACGCTGCACGCAGGTGGCAAGGGTCTTGTCACAGCCGGCCACGGCTTCATAATCGTCCCCGGCGCTGATCACATACGGCATCGGCAGCACGAGCACAAACTGGCCGTTGGTAAAGGCCTTGATTTCCATTTGCAGCCCGGCATTGCCGCCGCTGGTAAAAGTTATGACGCCGCCGGCGAAATAGCCGCTTTCCTCATCACGGGTTTCATCCGTGAACTGGCTGTTACCGCTGGCGCTGCCAACCGTGCCGGTGACGGTAACGCCACTCAGATTGACCTGACAGCGCGCGTCGCCCAGATCGGCCCGGCAGGCGGGGCTATACAGCTCGCCGATGCGCTGCGCCAGTTGCTGGGTCAGCCCGCGCAGCTCGGCAACAAAGCGCCCGCCCTGCACGCGCACCTCGCCCAGCCAGCCGGTACGCAGTATCATACTACCATCCTGCGGCGCGGCATAATTGATCAAAAAAACTTCAATCTCGGCGAAATCATAGCGCCCGGCCAGCAGATCCGCTTCGGTGATGTGCGCTGCTGCTAGCATGCCTTCGATGTCGAGCGTATCGACATTGAGCGCTGCCGAACTTTCCACCGCCGTGGGCGTAAATCCGGTGGCGGCTTCATAGGTCAGCCCGTCAAAGGCGATATCCTGATCATGATCGGTAAAGCCCAGCACCGTGCCGTCGCGCCGGGTCAGTTTCCAGCAGGTGGCCAGTGTTGTCACTTCCTGCGCCAGATGGGTTTTGAGTGCTGTCGAGAGTGTTTTCATACCATGCCTCATCATCGCTGCCAACGGGCAGCGGGTTACTATATCCGAACTTCAACCAGCGGAATATCCAGCCAGCTGCGTACGCCATAATCTTCCAGCCGCGCCGAGAGTTGATCGGTATCAAACCGCACCGGCACATCGAAGGTGAAATCGGCTGTGACCGCAACCGCCGCGGCGGGCGGCGTATCGAACGTCAGCACGCCCGTGGCGCTGTTAAGCGTATAACCGTCCAGTTGCAACACGTCGTCGAGATACACCTGCAACGTACCCTCCACCGGCTTGCTAATCGGGCGATTCTCCGCCACGCCGCCGCTGGCATATTGCTTGAGCAAGGGGAACTCGGTGGCCATGCCGTCCCCCGTGCCAAGCGGTGCGGCAGCGGCCTCAAAATCCGTCCAGTCTTTAAACCGGAAAGCATGCGCACGGCCTTTGCGCGCGCGAAAGAAGGCGATCAGCGCCGCCAGCTGCGCCGGCGTTTTTACGCCGTGCGCCACGTTATAACGCGCGCGCGCCTGCACCCAGTTAATGTTGCGCTGCTCATAACCGCTATAGGTGGTCACGATATCGGTCGAATAATTCGGTCCGCCGGTTGAGCCGTAGCTGATATCAACCGGAAACCGCACGTCATGAAATGCCATGGGGACATCCTTTACAGATATTGGAATGAATGGGTGAACAATGGAATGAATGAACAGGGCAGATCAGATCATCCGGTCACCGGCTGATCCGCTCATCCATTTGCGCCTGCTGCGCCTGCAGACGCTCGACAAAACCGCCCTGAAGAGCGGCGGGCGGCGTGCCCACGCGCGACTGCCAATATGGCTGCGGCGTGTGCTGCGGTGCAGGAGCGGCCGGGGCTGTCGCCGCCGGCTGCAACGGTTGATAGACTCCCTGTTGCTGCATGGCCGTAAACGGCGTATCAGGCAGCATGCCGAACATCAGCGTTTTCACATTGGTTTCCGGGCGCGCGCATTTTTCCGCATCGCGATGGCAGCACTGCATCAGGCCCTCGCATTGCTGCATGACCTGCAGTTTCTGGGCATCGTCCAGTTTAAAGAAGTTGGCGCCGTAACGTTCTTTAATGGCATTGTTTAGCCCCGGGTTCTGCGCCACGCGCAGAGCGAAAATATCGGCGCCTTTAATCGGTTCACCATTAGCGCGCTTTTCCTGAATCGCATCGATATGCGTCATCGGGTTATAGATATCGTCGCTGTCGAAAATCTTGCGCCCGGCATATTCCCCGGCGAAGGCACCTGCCGTTGCCAGCGCGCCTCCTAATATCCATGTAGGCGGCCCACCTGCAATCATCGTGGCAATCCCAAAACCACCTGCCAATCCGGCAATACCGGTGCCGTTAACATAAAGATGCTTATCTTTTTTCTCATAAATGGCCTGAATCGCCTGCTGCAGGCCCGGATTGCGGCGTGCGGCCATCAGCATCATCTGCTCATTGACCGCCTCTTCGGGCACATGCAGTTGCTGGGCGATATCAGCGCGGTAATCTTCGGTAAGCTGCGTCAGCTGTTTGCGCGCTTCCTTATCCGCTACCAGCGTGCTAATCGGCACGCCGGCGATATATCCAAGCGGTCCTAGAAACGGCACTCCGGTTTGGGTCATCTCAAGGGTTAAATCGGTCACCGGCAGCCCGGTAAAGCGGTCCACCGCATTCGGTTTATCCTGCGTCAGCGGGGTCATCCCCTGCGGCAGGGCGATGCCGGTGCCGGCAAACTGTGACATGATATTCTGCAGGCGCGGCGGCACATAGCCGGCCATGCGATCAAACCGGTCGCCGCCGGGTGGTGGTATCTGTTGGGTAGGGCCAATACTCATTGTCTATACCTCCGCCGCCAGTTGCTGGGTCTGCACTTTGCCGTGGCTGGTTAAGCCTTGGCCGGCGACCACCGGCGCGGGTTTTTCGGATGGCGTACCGGATGCAGGCTGGCTCACCGCCGGCGGCGTCTGCACCGCCTGATAATCAGTTTGCTTTTCCGTCTGTTTCTTCGCTGGAACAATCGGCCCGTTATGCGCCGGCTTCGATGCCGCCTTTTGCGCCTCATCTTCCTTCTTGATATTCGCCGCCGCGCGTTTGGCGCGACCCAGATAGGCTTCCTTCCCGTCTATCTCCTTGAGCACGTCCACCGCTGATTTTTGTTCTTTGGCATATTCTTCCGCGATGGAACGCACCAGCCGGCTATTGGCGCCGCCCGCCGTGCGCGCATCCGCTGAGGCGGCTTCCACCAGCGCCGCATACAGCTCCGCCGGGGCCGGATTGCCGGCTTTCAGCGTATCTTTAAGCATGGTATAGCTGGAAAGCAGATTCTCCGATGGCGCCAGATTCTGTGCCTGCATGGAGATCATAATCCCGCCGAACATCGCCGCCTGTTTGGCCATGCCCACCTTGCTGCTGATATTACCCAGCCCGTGCATGCCGTCGGACAGCGCCCAGTTGGAACCGCTTTCACCCACCGCATGTGCCGCTTCGGGCATCAGGTGCGCCATCATGTTGCCGCGCACCTCCTGCATGAAGGGCGGCATTGATTGCGGGTTCATCATGATCTGCCAGGTGCTGTATTGTTCGCCGTACAAATCCTGCCCCAGCTCCTGCATCATGCTGATCGAATGCCGCGTGCTGGCAACGGCCTTGATCCCCAGATATAAACTCGCCGCGCCGAGCCCGCCTTTCAGCAACACACCGAATGCGCGCCCGTTCCACAGGCGATTCCAGATGCTGCCCTTGGTTTTCTCCAGTGTCTCGATTTGTTTGGAACCCTTGATCTTTCTTTCCAGACTGTCCCAGGGTGTATACTGGCCGGCTTTGCCATAGGGGACGCCGGCCGTATATTCATAAAAGGCACGATAATAATTGTTGCGCATTTTCGCCCAGTTGCCGGTCAGCACATCTTTCACCGAGCTATTCCATAACGCCTTGAACGGGGCATAGGTTACCGCTCCGATCGACTGCCGCAGGCGTTGTGACACCTGCCCAATCGTATTACGCAAGAGCCAGCCGCCCATCGGCAGCATAAATTCCGCCTGCATGGCGGCATTACCCACGGTGCCCACCTGGCCTATCGCCTGGCTTGCACCGCTTTCGGCTATCTCACGCGGCGGGGCGACATGAATTTGCGCCTCCGGCTTGCTGATCACATCGGGCTGTTTAGGTGTGCGCGGATTGGTATAGGCGTCCTTACGCGTGACCGCGATGGTGGTCGGCAGCGCCAGTTTGGCAACATTGGCCACATCGCCGCGCGCAGCCTGCTTGTGCTGATGCGGATCCATCCCGTGCGGGTTCACGCCTACACCCGCAATCTGCGACTGGCTAGGCGTCAGCGCGGTATTACCCGCGGCCAGCGTACGTGCCAGATTGGTAGCTAGCGGTGTGGCCATCACGCCCTCATCAGGCGATGTGTTATATACTTTTCCATACTTACCATTTTACTGGAAAAACAAAGGCCGACAGATGAAGATTCGATGACAATTCATCGGCGGCTTACGCTATCACTGCACCGCCGCCGCCTGCTCGCGATGTAGCAAGTTCCCCAGACGCCCGCCATATTGCGTATGCCGCACCACCAGTTCGGTCAGCGGCTGGGCGACATTTTTCTCTTTCCCGGCCCCGGGCATCACCTTGAAAATCCCTTCCACGCCTTTCTCGTTCACGGCTTTTTCCGCCTCGTGAAACAGCGCGATTTCCTCTTTGGTCATCGTATGTTTTTTCAGCATCTCATCGCCCAGCTCGACCGCGCCTTTGAGCACCGCCACAACATCCTTGTCAAATTCCTGCTCACGCAGTTGGCGACGCTCGCGCACTTCCTTGGCGTCGACTCCTGCCGATTCCAGCACCTGCGCCGGCACCAGCGACACAAAAATATTCCGCTCCTCATCATCCATGCCGTCCCAGGCGGCTTTCAGCTCCTGTTTGCTGAAAGAAGAGTCGGCGATATAATCATCGCCGTCGACCCATTCGATATGCCGCAGATGCGCGCGCAGCCGGTTCACTTCGCGGCGCACCACATTGGTATCGGCCACCGTCTTACCGTTGTTGCGCACGATCTGACGCTCGCCGACCAGATTGACCAGCGCCATACCGTCGAGTTTGCCTTCACGCAAATCCTCGGCAATCAATTCAGCTGCCTCCTGCAGTTTGCCCTCCAGCCGCGAAGGCACCCGCGCATCGTCACCGCCGCAATCGCGTTCATGCTGCTGAAAGATCTGCACGATATATTCCGCCAGCGGTAACTCGTCGGCGGCCGGGCCTTTCGCCCCTTCCACACGCATGCCTTCGGGCAGCGGAAAGGCCGATTGTTTGGGATCTTCATCGAGATATTGACGCAGGGTGGAAACCATATCATAGGCCGATATCGGCTGCATTTTTTCCATGCGTTTGCCAAAGATGGCATTGCCCACCGACTGCGCCGCCAGGGTCACCAGCACGGCGGCATAATTGCGCACGTCACTGGTGGTGTTGCTGATCGCCGACCCCGAGGATTTCTCCGCCGCGTTTGTGGCGGCATTAAACGCCTCCGATTTGGCCAGATCAAATGCCTCCTCACGCGTTAACCCCTGCGCTTCATAGCGTTCGATAGTACTCGCAATCTCCTGCGCCTTTTGTTCTACCGGCCCGGCCACCTCTTCCACCACGTCCGGCGTCAGCCCCTGAATCGTCTGGTGTCCGTCAACGGCGCTGGCGACAAACACCGCCGAGCGCCCCAGCGCCTGCACCGCGTTGCGATAACGTTCGGCGTTGAGTTTGGTGTTCAGTCGCTGGCGTTCATTGTAAATGACTTCGTTTTCTTCCGCTTTAACGCGATAAAACGCGCTGAGTTTGTGATTACCCTTGAGGCGGTCGAGAATCGGCGCCAATTGCTGGGTGATCTCCTGCGCCTGCTCCTTATACTGATGCTCGGACTGCATAAACGTGTTCACATCCGGCCAGTGGGTTGTCACCGCGATACTGCCATAGCCGGCATATTTCCCCACCGTCTGTGGGTTGATATGTTTCTGCGCTCCGACGGCAGTGGTCAGCGAGCGCCCGGTCTTAAACGCATTTTTAAACACCCAGCGGTTAACCAGGCTGACCCCGAGCGTATAGCCGACCGACAGCATCGACGCGTATTGCACCGGCACCGGCAGGAATTCGAGACCGAATAAATTGACATCGCCCGTTTTTTTATTCACCACCATGCCCGGCACGTGGGCGATTTTATCAAAGTCCGGTTTACCGCCGCGCGTCTGATTGTTATATTCCTTAAACACCGCGCGCAGTTCTTCATTCATCGGGATATCGTCTGACTCGGCCATCGCCGTCACCGAATTGACGCTCAAGCCCTCATCGGCAACCTTTTCCGCCTGACTCAGCACGCGCTGGGTTTTGCCGCTGCTTTGCTCGCGCGCGATTTTCAGCGCTGAGCGGCCGTCAAGCCCTTTGGCCTTGCCGATCTCATCCAGCGCCTCTTCGCCGTCAGCAACCAGCTTGTCGAACTTGTCTACGGAATTGCCGCCGCGCTTGGCGGTATCGACGACCGTACGCACCTTACGCGCGGCCTTCACCGGATCGCGGGTCTCCTCCTCGCGATCGCGAGCACGCTTGTCGCGTTTGTCTTTGTCGTCTCTGTTTTCCTCGTCGGCCATGCGTGTTCCTGTCTGTCAGTCCCCCATCCATAAATGGAGGGAGCGGATAGGATAAACCTTTTCCACCCTATCCATCACTGTACCAAAGCCGCAGCCCCAAGAGTATGACAGTTCGGTGAATTCCGCGCCACACTGCCCCGCATGGCTGGATTGCCGCGCTCAACACACAGACCAACCCGCTCATTATCCCTATCTTTCCCGCGTTTGCGACATCCCGCCGCACCCCCTGCTTTTCCCCAATTGTCACAAAAGCTTCACACACCCATGGGCGGGATGTGATAGTATAAATAGTAAGAAATAGTAACGATACACAGGTTACGGGAATTATGCTTGGTTGGTTATTTGGTCCGGCAGAAGCTAAGTTTAGAGAAAAAGTGGAAAAAAGTATCGATGAAGCTCCATGGTTTCAAGGGTTTCTGCATTCAATTGCTGATATTTTTGAAACGATCGCACGGCCATTTGTGAATGTAATTAGACAATGGCTTGATCCTAACGGCTATGCTGCAGATTGGGCGTTAACAGAACATGCTACACCCAGCTCGTTTAGCAATGCTTTAAGTGAACTCGCCTCCCCATTGCAGAGACTCGGTATGGATCAAGGGGCCCGCGAAAAGATAGGAGAAGATATCGGTCACACGCTTGGAAATATAGCTGCGGGTGTTACCTTGACCGAAGAAGGTATTAAAGAAGCTAGTGACAAAGCTTATAAAGTAGCTGAAACAACCATTAGAGACTCGCTTCAAGGACGTTCATTCTCTAATCAAAAAGAAGCGCAAACCCTCATTAAAGAATTTGCTAGTTCTGTGCGAACCGGTTTTAAATATTACCTGAAAGGCGCCCGAAATGCTAGAGATAAAGCAGATGCTACCCCGGAAAGCATAAAAGAGGCGATTAAAAATATGAATATTTCCTTCCCGACTTTTGAGGAAAACAGTCGCGGAGAACTCGCGATCAGTCAGTTGCAAACAACACAAAGACGCGTTGAAGTTGAAAGTACTCAGGCTCAAGCGGCAGGTCCGCAACTTCTTGAAGACATGCGGGATGATGGTGTTGATGTTGGTGATGAACATGAAGTATTTGTTAGTGGCCTTGTTGACGCAAGAGGTATCACCACAAACGGGATTGGTGACTTGATGCAGCATATCAACAAAGAAGATTGGGATAAAATTGTCGCTGATTTCCCTGATGCTACCAAATTGCAATTCGATAGCGTTAGATCTTTCATCACGGTACAAAAAGCAGACGGCAGTACGCATACCTTCCCACCTACTTCCACTCCAGTCGCCAGAGTACGTGGAGAGGAGTCTCGAACTCGCGCCTCCTAATCCCCCCACCTATTCGTTTGCACTCGGTGGCCATCCGCGCTATACCGAATATAGTTGTTATCGCATATAATAAAGCAACCGGCTGTCAGGCCCGGTAATAGCGGCAGGTTTTCGGCGCCCTCGCGCCGTGCATGGCTCGTCCATGCCCGTGAGCGCACAAAAGCCCGCTGTTTGCCGGCCCGGTGTGGCAGCCACATCCACGCACAGGGACTCGCATGACCAATATTCGCTTTCACCTCATCGCGCTGAGCATCATCATCGCCTTTGTGCTCGTAGTGTTTTACCTTACGGGCCAGTTCAGCGGGCAGTCGCAACAGGCCGCCAATCCTCAGGGCGAACGCACCATCAAAATCTGGGAAGCCAGCTGGGGGCTGAATTGTCAGGATGCACCGCTGAAAGACCCGGATGCCGCTCTTTCGCCGCAAAAGCGCTCCGATATCAAAAAGGACAACGTGCTCGAGCAGGTGCGCCAGATGTGTGACGGTCAGGTAACCTGCCAGTTCAAGGCGAGTAAGGCCACGCTGGGCGATGTCGCGCCCGATCGCCGCTGCACGCCCGAACTCAAGCTGATTTACCGCTGTTATGAGCTGGACCGCCCCTGGCAGATCCGTGCCGAAAACCGCCAACAGGTGGCGTTCTCGTGTCGCGACAGCCGATAAATGCCTGATATACTATCATTCGTCAGCGGGCTCTGGGCACAGCATACGCGCCTGGTGGCCGGCTCGCTGGCGCTGTTTGTCATTGCCGTGACGGCGTTTTACCTGTTCTGGCATGAGCGCTGGCTGCGCCGGCATCTGACGGATCTACAGCCGGATAAACGGCTCGCTTATCTCCTCCATCAGTGGCAATTACGCAACTATCAGATTATTTTTGCATTGGTGCTGATCGCTACCGGCGTGCTCTCCCTGCCGCCGTTTACCGGTAATGAATCCGCTTCCAAGGCCCCGCAGGCATCCGTCACGGCACCGGCGCAGAACCCGTCTGCTGACGGTGTGCGCCTGCCGCCGGCAACGCCCGGCGATCCTAGCGCTGGTCCGGCCGCCGGCCCGGCCGCTGTTCCGACGGCAGATCCCGGCGCGGTGCTCGATTTGTTCGATAATCACACCGCCAGCCCGTCCGAACTGAGTCTGGATACGCTTAAAAGCCGGCATGAGAATGCGCTGGTGGGGGCTTATATCCTGTCCAACTGTAACCGGGCGAGCGAGGAGGAAGTCGCCGTTTTACTGCGCGCCATCCGCAGCGATATTATGGATTATCAGGCGGATAAGACCAATCAACCAGTGGATGCCCAGCTGCTGTATGATAATATCGTCGGCGCCGCCAGGGGGGCGTACGAAATCATATATCGCCGCGCCGCATGCGATGACCCGCAGGTTGATATGCTGGAGCAGCAATTCGCCAATTACGTCATGCATTATCAGGCCGCCGAAGCGCGCTGAGCGCCGTTTCTTAACACTCCCTTAACCTCAACCTTATGATTTTTTTAATCATTCCTCACTAATCTCAAGACTGAGCCATTGTGTAACCAGCAAGGGAGCCGGTTTGTGCGCGCTGTCGTACCCGCATTGCTAATGGGATCGCTCATCTTTGTGATGATCCTGTATTTGGGCGCCTTTCAGCCGCAGCTGATTGCGCAGGCACAGCGCGCTGTTGGCCTGTTGCCGCCGCTGCAGGACGGGCAGGCGAAAGCCTTGCGCGCAGAACGCGAGCGCCGCGAGAAAATTGATGATCTGCTGATTCCTGAAGACAATAAGCAGGATCTGCGCGAAGGCCGGCCCTATTGGGGCGCACCACAGGCGATCACCACCCTGGCGATGGGCCGCGCGCCGGATAACGGCTTTGTCAAAATGCACAACGACGTGCTGCACGAATTTCAGAATTATTTCTTTACCGATCAGCGCGGCCTGCTGACGCTGGAATTTCAGAACAATGCGCTGGCCTGCGTGCATTATCTGCGCCAAGAAAGCAGCGTCTGCAACCGCAACACCAACAGCCTGTATGCCAACCGTTTCCCCTATGCCGAAGCCATCGCACAATATACCAGGCGGGAGGAAACACCGCGCGTGAGATAGCCCCATATAATCGCACCTGTCAGCCAGCGCCGCATGCTAAGCCGTGGCCACACTCACCGTTCCGGCACTGGTCAGTATCACCTCAAAGGCCTGGGGTTCACGTCGCTGGCCGCGCTGTTCATAGCGCATCACCAGAAACGGACCTTCCACCACGTCGCCATTGCCAAACTGCAGGCGATAGGTTGCCACCGTACCGGCAAAGGCGCGCGTGCGCAGCGTGGCCTCGGCGGCGGAATCGGTAAATACCCCTTCCGCCTGAAGCCGCATATGGCGGATGCCGGATGCGCTGTGCACGCGTCGCCAGGCATTATCCGCGGCGTCCGTGGCATCCCGTATGTCCTGTTCAATGCGTAAGGCGGTGGCCGTGATCCCGCCGATCGTGGTGAAACTTTCCACCGGCACGCCGCCGTCGCCGATTGCCAGTTGCATCTTGCTGCCCGGTTGTGCGCTCATACCACCTCCATACTGTAAAGCCGCAGCCGCATCCGGCCGCGATAGGTCAATCCGTCACTCAGTAATTCCACCTCCGAGCGCTCAAACCGGCTTTGCACCAGCGAATGCCCGCTGATACTCAAGCTGCCTTCATGCAACAGGCTGTATAGCCGCTCCATAATCTCAAGCGGCTGTTTGCGGCCACCGCCGCGGCTGTAGATGCCCAGCGTGATCTCGCACTCCAGCCCGTACGTAGTCATACTCGACCAGTCGCGGCTATCGGCATCGCCGATCGTGATATAAGGAAACGCTGCACCCTCCGGTACGCGGTCAAACACGCCCATCACCATCGCCGATAAGGTGCTGTCATTGTTCAGTTTGTCATAGACCGCCTGCTGCACGGCCAATACGCCAAATCCGCTCATGTCGCCACTCCTTCTTCCGCTTCGATCACCAGCAGGATATTGGCTTGTTCCACATTGGTGATCTGCCGGATATTAAACACCCGGCCGTCATATTGAATCCGCATATCCGGGGTAATCCCACTGCGATAACGCAGCGTGATACGATGCGTGCTCGCCGCTTCGATTTGCTCGGCAAACACGGCCTCCCCGCCGCCGGTGCGCTGCGGGATAATTTCCGCCCACACCGTGGCAACGGCGCTCCAGTTGCGCATGAGACCGCCCGCCCCGTCTGCTATTTCCACCGGCTGTTCAATGGTGATGCGCCGGTTCAGTCGGGCGGACAGGTCGCGCGGACTGCCCCACCGGTACGATCGTTCAGACACGCTCATAGCCGCACCTCGCGTTGTTGCGCATAAATCAGCATCGAAAAGGTCGGCGGCAAAATACTGTCGCGCTGTTCATATAAATGCGCCACATGCAGCAGCATGGCCTGAATCAGATCGCCCGGCACATCACCAGCGGCATCGCCGTAACCCGCAACATACTCGATTTCGATGCGATGCCCGCTCAAGCCCAGCTCAAGCACCAGCGTCATGCCTGAGGCATCGAGATGGTAGCTGCCCGCATCGATCACGCTGGCGCCGCCATCGTCATCGACAATGCTGACACTGCTCACGCTTTGCACCGGGCCATTGGGAAGCGCTACGCGCGCGGGCGCCGTATGGTTGTAGCTGATGCGCCAACTTTGCGTGATAAACGATTTGGCGCATTCCTGCTCGGCCACAATGCGCGCGGTTTTGATCAGGTCTGCAATCAGCGCATCCTCATCGCTGCCATCGATACGTAAAAAAGTTTTCGCCTGCGACAGACTTACAGGCTCAACCGCGGGCGAGCTGATCCGCTCCACCCGGCGAGTGGGATAAGGCATAAGCAATCTCCGAAAGAAAGAATGAATGAATGAAAGAGTGATAGAAAAAACAGCGCTCAGAACTGCCAACGCTGTTTAGGGGTTGCATCGCACACGCGATTAATCCTTCATAAAGCGATAGGTCATATAGGTGGACAAGGCAAAGGCAAGCAGGTTGGGCGCCTGCTTATTGACCGCCCAGGAGGCACGGTATTCAGCCGTTTCTTCATCCCAGCCAAGTTTCTCAAGCACGTTTTGCAAGCCTTTTTGTACTTCAACCGCCGGCTTGGAGGCGTATTGATTTAACAGGAACATCCCCCCTATCATGGCGCTGGAATCGATCACGGGAATGAGAAGCTCCTCGCGTTTATCAATTCCGCGACCCTTCTCACCACTTTTGATCATATTAAAAACGCGAAAGCCAACCCGGTTCCCGATCAACTGACCGGCGAAGCCGACCACCACGCTCAGGCCGAACACATCGAGCAGTTTACTGGTGATCTGCATGGCCTGTTCCTTCGGCTCCATGTTCTCACGTTCGGCCTGATCCGCCGGCGTATCAATCGATGGCAATTCTTTAAGCCAGCGCTTCCACGCATCGAGATTCGGCTCCACCCACTGCTCGGATACCCAATCCTCCAGCTTGCCGTACGGGTGCCGCAACAGCGTGCTGGAGACGACCGTACTGCTGAAAAACCCGGCAGCAATACTGATGCTTTCCCCGATCACTTTAGCGCCGATGGCCTTGTGGCGATCACGCCAGTTCTCCCGCGCATAGCGCAGCCAGGAAGGCATCGCCGATATGTTCTTTGCCGTCATACGTCATCCCCGCCGGAGTGTCGCATATACTCTCCGGCTCATTATTATTATAATTCACACGGGTAAGTGGCAGTATGACGATTTCGTGAAGAATCAATTATCGTTTAGGTTGTACGCGTGAATGATGCTATGATGCAATACAACACTCACCGCATCATGGATGGGATACACATGGCGGTCTCAGAATTACGCTCGGCGCAACCTACCTCAAGCCCTGACATCGCGCAAGGCAAGAAGCCCTGTGTGTTTATCGATACCGGCCCGCTGCTGACCCTTCTGCTCAGCGATGCCGACATTCCCGGCCATAAAGATATCGGCATGCTGCAGCTGATAGTCGATATGGCCAGGGCTGGTGACATCAAAGTGGTCATCACCGACATGGTCCTTGCGGAGTTTCTCAACTCGCCCGTGCCGCTGCATAATCAAGACCTGCAGCATTACTACACCCACAAATTACGCCGTGCCGAAAAAACCGAACGGTTCGACAAGCTCAACACGATGGAGCGGCGCATGCTCTACAGCGAAGGCGACCGCGTAAAAACCTATAGCAAAGCGCTGGAACGCGTCGATTTCCTGCAACAGCTTGCCGAACTGAATGATGCGAACAAGTTTGAGGTCGTACATACCCGTTGCGGCGAGCAATATATGAACCTGGCATTTCAGACCGCCAACGCATTTATCACACGCCGAAACAGCGAAATCGACCAGACCAATGCAAAAATCCGCGCTAATAACGGGCACACCAAAGGCACGGTGGAAAAAGAAACGCTTTTGCCCGCGTTTCCAGTCTTTAACACACAAGAAGAGATGCGCGAGTGGCTATTGCAACCGCACAAGCCACAATCACCAGCGCGCAAACAGGTAGAATCCGTCATCGGCGCCATCAAACGCCAGGGTATCCGCTCGGATACGGGGGAGATTTCCATTGCCGATGCCCTACTAAAATTTCGCTCGAAGGCACGAAAAAACCCCAGAAAGCGTAAAGAGGTCGAAGGATTCTATCCCATTATTTTATACGAAAGCAAAGATGTGCGAGGCCACATCATCCAGCGCATCAATAAGCCGAACGCACCATTAAGCACCGAGATCGAACGGGAATTCAATCCGCATACCCCGAACCCGAAAACGTTTAATGCCGCCAGTCTGGATGCACTGGGAGCAGAAGGCAGCTTGCTGACCACTTTTGGGTTTATCGCCCCGTTCATCATGCGTGCCAGACAATGCGGCCTGGTCTTTCATGATTACAGGGAAATGGATAATCCATGGCAGCGCGAAGAACTGCCGGACCCGGGTCAGATGCAGCTGAAACGCCGGGATGATCCCGATGCCAGCTCACTGCTGGACACCTACAAACAGATCGCCGCAACCGCCGCTCAGCAGATGGGCGGACGCTATAAAAAATATCACGCGCTGAAAGACGTTCCTTTCTCGCAGATTACCCCCGCCATCCGTCATGAGCACGCACTGAACTTTCCAGAACTCACGCACCCCAAAAGCCGCGATGTCTTGCGCTCGCCATGGATGGATTATGTCTTTCGTTTGCCTGAAGCGCGGACCCAGTCCCTGCTCACCGCTCATGCCGAGCGCCGCATCAATCACAGTAAGGCGCATATCCGAATGCTGAAAGGACAAATCAAAGAGGTGGAGCAGATCAAAAGCAATCTGCAGCGTGGATTAAAGACGTTTAGACAATCTGAGCCGGCGCAAAACGTCGATTTGGGTTCCGGCGTGATGCATCAGATGCTGGAGGATATCCATGCCAGCGTTTATACCGCACGCTGAAGCCAGGCGCGTTTATTCTTCTTCATTCTCGGCGGTGTTTTTGACGATATCGGTGCTCAACTGCCCTGCTTTTTGTGCATCGGGGATATCCACCATGCCCTCATGATTAAAACCGTATTCGGTTTCCATGCGCTCGCGCACCTCCGGCGGTGGTTCGCCGACACCCGATTCGACGATCACACCGTAATCCTCGGGATAAAACATGCCACTTTTCTGAGCTTCCATGAAGGCTTCGAGCTTATCCGCCCGCACGGCGACATAGGCATAAATACCCTCGCCTTCTGGACTTTGGCCACGCACCAGCAGAATACAAACGGTTTTCTCGGCTATAAGCTTTTCAGAACGGCTGAGTTCAGTCACGTAGCATCCATATTTACATTCATGTATCAGAATAGTAATTAATCTGCGCCCCGTCAAGCACCGCCGGCTGCTTAGCTAACGGGGGCACAATCACCCGATTGTGCCCCCATGCCGAGCAGAGCCCCCTACGCCCCGTCTGTCAGGCGCAATAGTTTGATCGCTTCTGTGTTGACGACCTCACCGCCCACACGCCGCGTGGTATAAAACTTCACATACGGTTTGTCGGTATAGGGATCGCGCAGCGTGCGAATCCCCACCCGATCCACGATCTTATAGGCCCGGCGGAAATCGCCCACCGCCACCGAAAGCGAGTTATTGGCGGCGGCTTGCATATCGACGGCCGCTTTCACCGGCACGCCCAGCAGCGTATCCGGCGTGCCCGAGGCCAGGCCCGGTTGCCACAGATATTGATTGGTCGTCCCCTCTTTGAGCAGGCGCACTGCCTGAATTACCGAGCGGTTCATCAAAAACGTGGCATTCTTCGCATACTCATCCTTGAGCGCATAATACAGCCGGATCAGCCCATCGGCCGTGACCACCGCATCGGTGCCGGAATTGACCTGTTCAATTTCACCGAACGCCGTGCCGGCGGTATAGGTCAGGATCCCTTTTGGCTGGCTGGTGCCGTTGCCCGAGATAAAGGCGGTTGCTTCCAGTGCCGCGAATTTCTCCGCCACTTTCAGCGCCAGCCATGACTCGATATCCACCGCCGAATCATCGATCAGCTTCTGGGTTGCCTTGGGGATGGCATACATCTCATAGGCCACGATATTGTTTTTATCGATCTGATGCGTCGTGGTGTCCGTCCGGGCATCGGTTTCCCCAACCCAGTTGGCGCCGGGCAGCTCCGTATCCTCGATCACATCGAGCGAGTCGCTGGAAATCCTTTCCACCGACGCCAGCTCGCGCATCGGCGAGAGTTCATTGATGATGCGTACGATCTCTTCGGACATTTGCGGAGTGACGAGGTAGCCGCCATCAACCGGTGTGCCCACGCTCAAGGCCTTGGTCGCGAACTCTTCCAGCCCGGCATCCATCCCCTTGCGCAGATAGTTGACAAAAGCCGATTTATATTCCCCCGCTTCTTCTCCCGTTACCGGCGAACCGGCCAGCTCCACACCCGGGCGCGCCTGCGCGGTTTCAATCTGATCCAGCCGTGACTTCTGATTATCCAGGGTCTGGCTGATCTTGTTTAAATGGTCGAGATAAAGCGGATCGGCGTGGCCTTTACGCTCCAAATCACCGAGTCGGGCATCGTTCACCTGTTTGAACTGCTCCCAGGCATTGCCGATGGCGTGTACGCGATCGGTCAGTTCACTTACTGTCATATCACATTCCTTTCTACTGATGGTTAAGATTAAACAGTTGAAAAATAAAAATTGCTGCACCACACCCTGAAAAATGCGGTAAAGTTTGCTTGCACGGCCTTGGGGGATATGATTTACTAATTCTTAATAAATTATTAATAATTAACGTCTTGGTTGCGCAACGTGCTGGCTTTAAACCTGAAAAATTTAGGGTTGCAACGTGACGCAATTTAGACTCTATTCAAAACTAACAACGATAAACCGTGGCACTGATACACAGTGCCCGATAAGGCAAGTGGATACGATGAATCAGCGAACAACACCGCCCGTTACCGCGGCGTCTTCCTCGCCGTCATTTTATCAGGAGCATGATTTTGATGGCCTGCGCGAACGCACCTGGTACCTTCTCAACCGCGCCTACCAAAATATTTACGGGCTGAACATTCCAAGCGACCCGCCCTATCAGCAGACCATTTTCAATGCCGCCATCCAGTTGATGCGCGATCAGCGCGCCCGTCACTTAAACGAGAAATTTCTGTTACAGGCGTTTGAAGACATCATCCGCATTTCCGATGAACATCATCGCCAGGCGCAAAAGCACGTCTCACGCGCCAGTAACGCGGTCTATCTGCGCGAGACAGCGCTCGATAACATTCTCGAGCATCAAAAATACATTGCCGCGCTGGAAGAGCTCATGCCGCACAACACCGTCCGCAGCTGGCGCATGGAACATAGCGGCCGCCTGCATTACGACATGACCGCGCACACCGGCGCCGGCGATGTGATCGATCTCAGTGTCGAGCAGCTGGCCTTTACGCTCGATAAGGCGAAGTAATTCCGCGCTATGGCCTGACCGCCAGTTCTTGTAGCCGAGCAATTGCGGCATCAAGCCTCTGACACTCATCCGGCTGAGCCGCGGCCTTGCCCTTCACCACCGTCACCCCGGCGCCGGCATTGGCGGGAAACGTCACCAGGCTGACTTCCCACAGATCCACCACCTGCAACTGGCGGATTCCATGATCCGGATCCATGCGATAACGTACCGGTGAATAGCCTATCGACAGGCCCTTAATCACGCCCTGCTTAAGCAGCGAATAAGCCTCGCGCGCGCGGGCCAGCTCAAGCATCAGCTGGCCTTCGACATAAAGCCCCTGCGCGTCTTCGAACATCACCGTGAAATAGCCGATCGGCTCGGCCGGGCTGTGCTGCCACAATAATTTGATCTCACCGAGCCGTTCGCGGATGGAATCACGAAACGCCCCGCGCAGCACCACATCGCGCTGGTTATCAACCAGTCCGAAAACGCTTGCATAGCCGGCAAAGCGGCCATCGACATCAAGCGATTTCAGCCATAACGGGCAGTCAAGCGCCTTATGCTCGCGCATGGTGGTTGCAATCTTACGTTCATAAAATGCTGGCAACATATCAACAACCTCTTGACAGATAATATAATTAAGCTTCACTAAAGCGTCATACTCGTCGTGTATAATAAATCATATGGCAGACTCACCGACACCCCTGCATAAAAACACACCGCGGAAACTCGTGCGCAGACAGCTGGAAGCACGCTATGGCGGTATTGGCTCGTTGGCAAAGAATGGCGAGTTTCAAAGCGCAGTTGCCGAGGCATTAGAGAAAAAACTGAAATGTTTGCCTGAGCTGGAAACAGAACAACAATCTGCAACGAAAACCCCGCGCGATCTACAATCAATAATCCGCAACCACCAGCCCGGCTCGGATGAGGACACGGCGGACAAGCTGGATCTGATTGACCTGTATTTTAAACCTAAAGAGGATACCATCCCCTTACAGGAATTTGACATTTTAGCCAATTTTGCTGCCAGCCGCCTTGTCAATCAGCATTGGCATGATATTAGTGCGATGGAATCCTCATTCGCGTTTGCTCACATTCACGATTCTTTTTTTTCCGATACCGATTTTACCAACGGCGAAATGGAAAAAAGCCAGTGGAAGAAGACGGCATTTGAAGCATGCAATTTCTCCGAAGTGGATTGCGTGCGGGCTCAATTCACTGACTGTTACCTATCGAACTGTGAATTTCATAACGCCAACCTGTCTCAGGCCACATTCCAAAAGTGTGAATTCAACCATTGCAATTTCACGGGCGCACAGGAATGGGATCAGGCAAAGTTTCGCAACTGCACGTTCAATGATTGCACGCTGCCCAAAGAAATGCTCGAACAGTTACAGGTAAAAGGCGGCAACAGCGTCAATGACCCGATACTGGCATTCGAAGCAACCGAACTGGCGCCGGGTGAACTCTTAGGCCCAACCGTGGATATTGTTGATGCGGTAACTCCAAGGATAAAAGATTTGCTTGGGGAAGCGCGCAAGCAATCAGGTGAAGAGCTAGAAGAGGGAAATCCGCCCCGGCCACAAGTAGGAAAGGCAGAGATTATTCACCTGCAGCTACCGGGTCGTGGTAAGGGGCCAAACAAATAACTCCCTCACTCCAGCCCCACCAGGCGGCGTTTTTCCTCAGCACTCAAGAAATCGGCGTCTTTTACGCGCTCCCACAGCGCTTCGCGGCGCAGGCTGAGCGCCGGAATATCCTCATAATCGGGCACCAGCCTGAGATTCCCGTTAAACATCGGCACCAGCCAGCGATTCAGCGCGCCCGCCCATTCGCGCGCCATCGGCATCACGGTCTGCTCCCACAGCGCCAGCCGCGCCTCGGCCAGGTTGCTATAGGTATTATCGCCCGGAATGCCCAGCAATTGCGGTGGCACGCCAAAAGCAAGCGCAATCTCGCGAGCGCTGGCATGTTTGGCCTCGATAAAATCCATATCCTTGGGCGACAGCGACATTTCCTTCCAGTCCAGCCCACCTTCCAGCAGGATAGGCCGCCCCGCATTATCGGGTCCGGCGAACTGCGCATCGATCTGCTGCTTGATACGATAATACTGGTCTTCGGTCAGGTGTCCGCCCTGCTCCTTATGGTTAACCACCAGCGCTCCCGAAGGCCGCGCGCCGTTTTGCATCAGCGCCTGATTCCAGGCGCCGGCCTGGTTATGCTGATCGATCGCATAGGCCGCCGCTTCCACCGGCGACAGGCCATACCAGTCATCCAGCGGGTGAAAACATTTCAGATGCAGCACGCGCGATTGCCCCGTCAGCCGGTCCACCGGGTAATTCACCGCCTTGTGGCCGACCTTGTATTGATAAGCGCGCGGCACGCCGCCTTCCCCGGCGATGATATGCACCCGGTCCGGCCGCAGCAAATGCAGCTCCAGCGGCGCTTCGTCTTTGGGACCGACCGCATGCACATACGCATTGCCGGAAATCAGTTTATACGCCATCACCGTATGCGTCAGCGCCATGCCGTCCAGGCGCGGATTAGGCGCCTGCAACAGATTCAGCAGCGGATGTTTAAACACTTCGCGCATATTGCTGCGCCCCTGCTCCGTCAGTTTCAGCGGCACACTGGCAACCGCTGAGGCGATCATTTCCACCGCGCGGTGGGCAATCACGTTGCGGCTGAACGCCTCGTTGGCGAAGCGGCTGTAATCACGCCGCATCCACACCGCCTGCCCCGGTGTATAGACATAACTGGTATCGAACGGGATGCCGAAAAACGGGTCTTGTTTTTGCGATGCATCAGAATTTTGCTGCGGCGCAGCATCGGGCGCGCCGAGCAGCCGGGCGATCCATGAAGGCATGGGAAATCTCCTGCGTTGATGATTCGATGAGACTATCGCATAACCCCCCTCCCTCTGGGAGAGGGTCGGGGTGAGGGCAGAGCCCGGAAAAGGTATGGTTGTTTTACAACCATTTACCCTCATCCTAACCTTCTCCCAAAGGGAGAAGACACAACGCTTAGGCAATTATGCAATAGTCTTTCGATGATTGGGATAAGCGGATGAACGGATGCTAAGAGGATCGGCGTAGCGGCATGGCGGGCGATTGATCAACCGATTATCGCTTCAGCTACTGCCTTGTCACACTTTTTTCATCCTATATTTATACTATGCTTGACACATTGCCATCATGGAAGGGGTAAAATTCACCGACATGTCATTTTTTTGCATGCAGCCATTGCATCGGTCGGCTTTTCGCTCATCATCTTCGCGAAAGCGGGAATTTCATCCAGCTACGCGTCTGATTGCACCGGGTTATCGACTTTGTGGGAACAACGGAATCAGCTAGGGACCAACTACTAGGGACCAACTGAAAGTCTGTGCATGGTTTATGACAGCAACAGGTGGGGGTGTTGCAGCGGCTCCTTGTGATGCTGCAATTCGCTTGCGGAGACTTCCGTTTGCGGCGCATCCGGTGCCCTCTCCTCCGCCTTCTCCGCCACCTCCGGGGCTTTGATCTGCGTGCGCTCTTTGTTCTCAATCACCGATTCCAGCGTCTGCTGCGTGGCCATATGTTCATGCGCCAGCGAGGTATATTCGCGCTGCATTTTCAGATGCTGCAACTTGGCGCGTCGCACTTCTTTGGAAGCGCTATACATGCCGACAATTGCCGCCCCGGTGACAAATGCCAGCTCCCAGAAACGCGCCGCCAGCCCGACATAATTCGACCGGCCGGAACGGCCCAGGGATTCTCTGGGGCGATCACCCAGATCGCCCAAGCTTTTGCCGATAACGTAGGCAATACCACCCAGCAGCGCCCCACGCCCGGCCATTGCCGGAATCTCTCGCGGCCCCTGATACGGCTCGGCCGCCAGCGATCGGTATTCCTGCGCCTTGCGACCGGCCGTAGCGGCTTGTTCTTCGGTCGTCTCCACGCTCCTGTTATGCGTTTTATCTGTGTCCATATCTCAACGCATCACGCCACTTTACGATTGACGCGAATAAATTGCTCACTATTACCATCGTATCACGCTAGTCATGGGATCGGTATGAAGATTGCGTGACGATTAGCCGCATTTTCCTTGCGTTAAACGGCAAAAACGGGTGACAAGCACGACTGAATTGGCTAAATCATGCCCATGACAGGCGACTGGGAATGAAAGGGAGTCTACGATGAAACTCAGCAAATCTGTTAAAACCATCCTGTCCTGGTACGAATCCGACAATCCCGGCACCAAAGCCAACCTTGCCCGCATGTTGATGCACGGCAAGCTGGGCGGCACCGGCAAAATGTTGATTCTGCCGGTCGATCAGGGGTTTGAACATGGCCCCGCGCGCTCTTTCGCCAAAAACCCGCAAGCCTACGATCCGCAATACCATTTTCAACTGGCCATTGACGCCGGATTGAATGCTTTCGCCGCGCCCCTGGGGATGATCGAGGCCGGGGCGGCCACCTATGCCGGCGCCATTCCGACCATTCTCAAGGTGAACTCCGCTAATTCCCTCGCATCGCACAAAGACGGCCCCAATCAGGCGATCACCGGTTCGGTGCGTGATGCGTTACGGCTGGGATGCTCGGCCATTGGCTTTACGATCTATCCCGGTTCCGACAAAGCCTTTGACATGATGGAAGAAATCTGCGAGATGGCGGCGGAAGCCAAGGCCCACGGGCTGGCGGTGGTCATCTGGTCTTATCCGCGTGGCAACATGAGCAAAGAGGGGGAAACCGCCTTTGACGTGTGCACCTATGCCGCGCACATGGCCGCCCTGCTCGGCGCGCACATCATCAAGGTCAAACCACCGACCGCCCATCTTGAGCAGGCCGACGCTAAAAAAGTCTACGAGGAACAAGCCATTGCTAGCGACTCGCTGGCCGAGCGTGTCGCTCATGTCAAGCAGGCTACTTTCAATGGCCGTCGCCTGGTTATTTTCTCCGGCGGATCGGCCAAGTCGGCGGCGGATGTCGTGGAAGAATGCCGCCAGATCGCACAAGGCGGGGGTGATGGCTGCATCATGGGGCGTAACACCTTCCAGCGCCCGCGCGATGAGGCGCTCGCGCTGCTTGCCGACATTGTGGGCATTTATAAACGCACGAAATAAGCGGGATTGACAGGTGCAGGGCCAGGCGCGCCCATGGCTTCGCCTGCGCCCGCCTTCGTGCTGTAGTGCCTTCGTATTTTCGTGCCTTCGTGTTTACAACCCGTGGGATTGTCTGTATTTTGGAAATATGTCGTCAGAACAGGAAATGGTCCACCCCTGCCGCTTATATCTTATATCGCCGCCAGCGATCGAATTGGACGCGTTTGCCGATCAGTTGCAGCAGGCGCTTGCAGGCGGCGATGTCGGCGCATTTCAGCTGCGCTTAAAAGACACGGCCGATGCCGAGCTGTTCGCTGCGTCGCGTCGCCTGTTGCCGCTGTGCCGCGAGCGCGGCGTGGCGTTTATCATGAACGATCGCCCGGATATCGCGGTGGAAGTCGGTGCTGATGGCGTGCATCTCGGGCAGGATGATCTGCAGCACTGGCCCATTGAAAACGCGCGCCAGACCATGGGCCCCGAGGGAGTGATCGGCGTATCCTGCCATGATTCCTCGCATCTGGCGATGCAGGCCGGCGAGCAGGATGTGGATTATATCGCCTTCGGCGCGTTTTTCCCGACCCAGTCCAAATCAGCGGAAAAACAGGCGCGGTTCGGCACGCCGAGCCTCGATACGGTGCGCTGGTGGTATGAATATACCGTATTGCCCTGCGTGGCCATCGGCGGCATGACACCATATAATTGCGGCCCGGTGGTCACCGCCGGCGCCGACTTCATCGCCGCCATCACCGCCGTCTGGCAGCACGAACAGGGCCCGCAAACCGCGGTGGCAGAGTTCAACCGCGCCATCAAGGCCGCCCTCAAACACCGTAAACAAGCGGAGGCGGCGTAGATGCCTATTGGTAAAGGCACAGGATCAGGTAGAAATCTCAGGGGTGGAGATAAGAGTGTTTATGAGTCAGGCGATACCTCTACCCCCGGCGATACCCCCGGCGATGAAAAATATAAAAGAGTGCTCTTGGGGCAAGGAAGAAAAGCAGCCATAACGCTCTATGGAAGCGGATTAGTTAATGAAGCCTTTTCCAGAGTGATTCGGCAGCCGCGTTATACCAAGCGAACTCTCTATGAGCAGGATACTGAACTTGACGGTGAAATATGGCGAGTATTAAAAGAAAAACACCCCTCGTTAGCCATTGAGCAACAGACTTCACCTGACGGCCAAGAACGATATATTTTTCGCGTTGGGCCAGATGAAAAAGGCATAGTTGTTGGCAGATTAGGTAGTGCTCATCGGCCTAAAGCAGATGATGTGCGGGAAAATGTTATCACCCCACTACAAGGGCTGGGGTATTATTTAAACTACCGATTCGGCAATCACGTCCGTTTGCTTAAGGAAAATGATCACCTATGTCTGCAAATTGAAAATTCCAATCTGCCGTCTCACCAAGCAGTAAAAAAGTATCGTTATAACGGATTTGAAAAAGATGGTGATTTTGGGCCTATACGACAATATGATCCACACGAACAAACCGAAATGTCAATTACGGATGTCATGTCGCAAGCAATAGACGTGATTAAGCATATGGATGAAGTTGGCATTAGTCCAAATCAAGGTCGCACCATATAATCCTCCCCTTGCCATCGCCGCGCCGTCCCGCTATAACCGCACGAATTTACGAAGCTTATCCATCCCGCGAAAGCGATAACGACAATTTTTTGCATAGGGTGATACACTTATGAAAATAGACGGCGTCGCAGTCCGCCCCGGCAACATCCTGGAACATAACGGTAAACTCTGGGTGGTCACCAAGACCCAGCACGTCAAGCCCGGCAAGGGCGGTGCCTTCAACCAGGTGGAGATGAAATGCATCACCGACGGCACCAAGACCAACGAGCGCTTCCGCTCGGACGAAAAGGTCGAGCGCGTGCGGCTCGATCAGCACGAATACCAGTATCTGTATGAAGAAGGGGCTGATCTCGTCTTCATGGACACCACCTCGTTCGAACAGATTCAGGTTTCCAGGGATTTCCTCGACGGCGACCGCATCAAATTCCTGCAGGATTCGATGATGGTAACCATCGAAAGCTATGAAGGCCAGCCCATCGGCGTCAGCCTGCCCCAGCACGTGATGCTGCGCATCGACGAAGCCGAACCGGTCGTCAAAGGCCAGACCGCTGCCAGCTCCTACAAGCCCGCCGTGCTTGAAAACGGCGTGCGCGTCATGGTCCCGCCCTTCGTCGAGGCCGGCGAGCGTATCGTGGTGGATACCGGCGACCTGAGTTATGTCGAACGCGCCAAATAGCGCGTTGCTTTATTATTCACGCCAGTATGACGCGCCAGGGGAAAGAAAGCTGAACGGTCATAAAACCCTTTTCACCTACCCCGGTCAGCGCCCACGGCCACGCGAAGGGGCGGCATCAGGCGAAACAAGCGGTGACATGGCCTCGCGTGCAGCAGCGCAAATCCGCTCAGGCCCGGTTTCGTAATTACTCTGCATACTGCCCCGATGCCATGTTTCATCCGAGGTTAAGCCCATCAGGCCTTCTATGACAGTCGAGTCCCGCCTGGCCCACACGTCGTCAAAGCCTCGTTTGACTTCCTCCTTAACGATGCGCATCAGGTTTTCCTGTTCCTGTCCAAATTTGAACAGATCCACCCCTTCGGATGCTGACGTATCGACACACTGCGCTACCACCTGCTCCGGCTCAAAACGGTGCACGGTGACAGCCTCACCCTGCGGGCCCGGCTGCTTTTCATGCACCGCACCGCCAAAAACGCTTATACTATTGTAAAAAGGCTGCTGCCCCCGCTTCGGATCATCGAATAACAAGATATTATCGTTATAACCCATATATTTAAAATTAGTGCTGGGTAAAGTCCCGCCAATCCATGATCGTACATCCTGTCCCATAGCATATTCCTGTCATCGATATACATTGATATTATCATAGCGCAGTAATGCGACAATTTCATGAAGCTGCGCTGCTGTTTCACTTGTTTCCAGCCCACGGCTTGGCTATATCCCTTATATGCCGCAGTCCGCACTAATCACGGTGATTACCAACGCCATCATGAAGGCCGCCAAACCCTTGCGCCGCGATTTCGGCGAAGTCGCGCAGTTGCAGGTCTCGCGCAAGGGTACGGCCAACTTCGTCACCAATGCCGATTTACGCACCGAGCAGATCATCATCGAGGAATTACAGCGCGCCCGCAAATCATTCGGCATATTAAGCGAGGAGCGCGGGGCCATCGGTGATACCCAGGCCGAATACCGCTTCATCATCGACCCCATAGACGGCACCACCAATTTCATCCATGCCATCGGCTATTTCTGCATTGCCGTGGCGGTGGAAAAACGCCTGCCCGACGGCGATTACGAACCGGTCACCGGAGTTATCTACGACCCCGTGCAGGATGAGTTGTTTATCGCGGAAAAAGGCCAGGGCGCGACGGTGAATAACAGCAAACTGCGCGTCTCCGGGCGCGAGCAGGATTTGCTGCTGGCCACCGCAGCCCCGCGCCTGATGCGCCGGCCCGGCGTCGCGGTCGAAGACACGCTGCAGCGTATGGTCAGCTCGGGCGCCACCATTCGCTGCGCCGGGGCCGCCGCGCTTGATCTGGCCTATGTCGCCGCCGGCCGCTATGATGGCGTCTGGCATTATCACCTCAAGCCCTGGGATATCGCTGCGGGCATCCTGCTCATTCGGGAGGCCGGCGGTACGGTCAGCGATATGGAAGGCGGCAGCGAGATGATGACCAACGGCCAGATCATCGCCAGCAACGGGCTGATTCATCCCTATTTACACGACGTATTGAACGCGCATTCGGATACGCGCCGGGTATCGTCTTCCTGAACGCGGTTTCAGCATAACGGCGGTGCCCCATCGGTATTCCGGCGCAACCATCAAACCATGCTACATATAGACATGATACCCGCGAAAACACCCATAAATATGGGGACCGGGCCGATTATGTGCTTGCGTCGGACGGGGTTTTCGGTTTTCTTAAATAACGTATCGTGATAAAAACTAGCCTAAAGCAGGGAATCTGGTACTCGTATGAATCACTCATCTAACCGCAGCTTCCGCTCGCTGGTGATGTGCGGCGTATGTATGGCCGTGATGCACAGTGCCGCCCCCGCGGAAGCGCGGCGCAATCTGGTTCCCGAAAAGCCCAGTGTCGAAATCTATCTCGAGGTGCTCGATACTCTGCGCTACGAGTATTCCGCCCGCTCGCAGCCGCGCGGCGCACCCGATGCCATGCCGCAGCAGAGCCTGCCATTTGCCCGTAAATCGCGCGAGGAGCTGGCCCGCGCACCCGGTCAGCCCCAGGCGTTAATATCCGATACGCAGCGCACGCCGCGTCAGGCAATGCCCCGTCAGGCTGAACGTCATTCGCAACCGGCATCGCCCCCGGAACCACAACCGGCACCGCCACAGCAATTACCGTCCGCACAGACCGACAGGCAATTGGCAACACCGCCTCGTGACATGGTTTCCCCGCCACAGCAGGCGCGGCATTCCGCCCTGCCGTGGGAAAGCGCCAATCAAAATAACCAGGCGCAAGCCGGCACTTCGCGTTCATCGCAGCGTATGTCGCAAGAGGCCCAGCAACAGAGCGCACAGAGCACGCTTGGCGTGCCGCGTTATACGCCGCCACCGCCGCAGCCGGCGCCGACCGAACAAACTATTCCGCAAACCAGTCAGCGCAAGGTGCCGGCGGGTAATATGGCGATGCAGCAGCAACAGCAGGCGCTTCAGCTCGCGCAGCAGGACGAGCGAACGTTTCAGCAACAGCAGATGGCTGCTCTGCGCGACAACAGACCCTTTGCCACCTATCAGCCCGACGAAGCGCTGGAGCCGATGGATTTTTCCGAAGAGCCGCAAACCAGCGCCCCGGATCAGGCAACCAAGGCGCCTAAACCCAGCGCCAAGCCTAAAGCTGCCCGCAAAAAAACGGCGCCGCCCAAATCTCAACCACAGGCGGCCCAGCAAGCCGCCAAACAGCCCGAACCGGCTGATCGTCAAACGCCGCAGCCCGAGCCCCGAGATACCGGAACCACTGCGCCCGATATGCCCGATATGCCCGATATGCCCGGCATAGAGACAGTTCCCTCGGATGCGGACCTGCCCACACCGCAGCTGGATCAGATGGCGTTTGACGATTTCCCCGACCTGCCGCCCGGGCCGGGCAGTACGCCGGAGCCTTCGGCCCAGGAGGAAGCTTCACCGGATGCGCCGGCGATGCCTGACATGCCCGGTATGCTGGACATGCCGGAGCTAGACAGCCCGTCACCAGCGGTCGAGAGCCCGCAGGCCGCACCGGAGATGCCGGATATGCCAGAGCTGGACAGCCCGTCATCGCCGCCAGCAGATACGCAGTCGCCGCCGGCGATGCCGCAAATGCCCGATATGCCGAATCTTGACAGCTCGCCTGGACAATCCGCTGGTAAGCTGCCCGCTGCTGATCAGGCGGCACCTGCAGTACCCGGTATGCCGGATATGCCCACCATTCCGGATATCGATGCCTCACCTGGCCCGTCGGCAAACCAGCAGGCAGCGGCACCCGGCCAGCAACCCCCTGAGATGCCCAGCATGCCCGCCCTTTCCGGTCAGGCCAGGCTGGCGCCTTCGGAACGCAATCAAGCCGATCAGGACAGTCCGCCCGAAGAGCCGATGATGCCCTCGCTCAGCCGCGATCTGGACAATTTCATCGCCCGTGATGATGCACCGCAAGCGCCGCAGCCTCCCTCGCCCGATACATCAAGGCAACAGCCCGGCGAAGCGCAGATGCAAGCTCCAAGGCCGCCAGAACTTCCATCACTTGATGGGTTAACCGGTGATACGCAGCCCTCTAAGGCGGCGGATGCACAGCCCGCCTCCCTGCCGCCGCTGGATAGTTTAACGGGCGAGCCATCTGGTGAGACGCCGGCCGCCACGCCTCCCAAAATGCCAAGCCTGCCAAGTATGGGCCAGGCCAGCCTATCGCCGCGCGATCAGGAACAGCAAGTGGCTTCCCTGCCGGAACCTGATTTACCCGAGCGCCCCACCGGTCAGGCCAGCGCGCAACCGCAAACGGCAGGCGGGGAAACATTGTTGAATATCGAATTTGCTGCCACTGAAAACGAGCTGCCGGTCGGCGGTCAGAAAGAACTGTCTCAACTGGCGCAACGGCTGGTCGAGTCCGGGGAAAAAATCGAGATCCGCCCCTATGTCAGCAATTCCGAAGATTCGGCCGTGGCCAACGCCATCGGCGCGCGCCGCGCCTTTGCCATCCGCACCTTCCTGATTGATAAGGGCATCAGCCATTTCAACATCACGATCGGCCGCAACCAGGTAAGCGAGGAACAGTCCGAACGCGTTGAGATCATCACGAAATAGCCGCCATACCCGTGTTGAGCCATACTTCGCTTGGCATGACGCGGAAAAATCCGGCGGAATGAGGCTGTCAGTGGAATAAGGCTGCCTAAGCCGCCGCCTCAAACTGAAGAGCTGCCAGGCGCTGGTAAAGCGGGCTCTTGTCGAGCAGCTCAGCATGTGTGCCGATAGTTTCAATCCGCCCCTGATCCATCACCACAATCCGATCCGTTTTCAATACGGTGGCCAGCCGATGGGCAATCACCAGCGTCGTGCGCTGCTGCATGGCCGCTTCCAATGCATCCTGCACCAGCTGTTCGTTCTCCGAATCCAGGGCGCTGGTGGCTTCATCCAGTAACAAAATGGTCGGATCACGCAGAATCGCCCGCGCAATCGCGATGCGCTGCTTCTGCCCGCCGGAAAGGCGCACGCCCTTTTCGCCCAGATGCGTATCCAGCCCGTCGGGCAGCTGCTCGATGAACGCCAGCGCCGCCGCCTGCCGGGCGGCTGCCTTCACCGCTTCGTCATCATATGCTGCGCCACACATAATGTTCTCGCGCGCGCTGGCGGAGAAGATCACCGGCTCTTGCGGCACCAGCCCGATCGCGCGGCGCAATGCCTGCGGGTCCAGCTCCCGCAGATCGATCCCATCGAGCATAATGCGCCCGGCCTGCGGATCATAAAACCGCAGCAATAACTGAAAGACGGTGGTTTTCCCTACGCCCGACGGCCCCACCAGCGCCACCGTTTCCCCCGGCGTTACGGTCAGTGAAAATTCATCAAGTGAAGGCGTCTCGGGACGCGAAGGGTAGCAAAAACGCACATTATCAAACCCGATTAACCCGTTCGGCGGCTGCGGTAACGCTTTGGGATAAGGCGGCGCTTTGATCTCGGGTTCCAGCGCCAGCAATTCCATCAGGCGCTCGGTGGCACCGGCAGCGCGCTGCAGCTCGCCGATTACCTCGCTGACCGCACCCAGCGCACCGGCCACCACCACCGCATAAAAAATAAAGGCGGATAAATCGCCCGGCGTAATCCGCCCGCTGACGACATCGCGCCCACCGATCCACAGCACGGTGACAATTGCGCCGAACACCAGAAAAATCACAATCGCGGTCAGCAGCGCGCGCATGCGGATGCGTTTGATCGCGGTGCGCTTGGCATCTTCCACGTGTTCGGCAAAGCGGCTGCTTTCATAATCCTCCAGCGCCATCGCCTGAACGGTGTGCATCGCGCCCAGCGTTTCTTCACCATGTGCGGAAATATCCGCCACCCGGTTTTGCGTCGCCCGCGACAGGCTGCGCACCTGGCGGCCCAGAATCACGATCGGGGCAATCACCAGCGGCAGCAGCAGCGCCACATAGCTGGTCAATTGCTGGCTGGTAATAATCAGCATCACCATACCGCCGACAAACAGCAGCGCGTTACGCAGAAAAATCGAGATCGAGGAGCCGACTACATTTTGCAGCAGGGTGGTATCGGTCGTCAGCCGCGAGAGCAACTCACCCGTACGCGTGGTTTCAAAAAACGCGGTATGCATCGAGACGATCTTGTTATACACGTCGCGACGCAAATCGGCGACCACCTGCTCACCCACCCAGGAGACGAGATAATAGCGCGTATAGGTCGCCCCGGCGAGCAGGGCCACCACCAGCAGCAGCCGCCAGTAATAGGTATCGAGCAGTGCGAGATTACCGGACGCAATGCCGGCATCAACCAGATAGCGCAGCGCCGCGCCCATACCCAGCACCGCCGAAGACGTAAACAAAAGCGCCACAGAGGCGCCGATCACGCCCCAGCGATATTGTTTTAAATAGCGGAACACATGGCGCAAACTGCCAATCTGGCCTTTGCCCAGCGACGGATCGCCCGCGCCCGATTGCCCGGTGGGATAGGTCATGCGGGACTTGTAGCGGGTTTGGCGCACGCTGGCAAGCGCCCATACGCCTCCGGTTTTGAATCAAATCCTCGAAATTCTTTTACTTTGCACGCCACTTGTTTAACGCGCATCCGCCACTTTAAGCATTTCTTAATCTAATTATGCGATCATTTGAGAGACGAAAATAACGGCACATTTTCGTGGAGAAAATCTATGGTTGCTGAAAGCTTGAGTAGCCTGACATTCTTATCCAATAACGACGCGCCGGATATCACGCTGGCCAGCCCGCTGTTCAGCCTGTTGCAGACCACACCGACCGCCCCGCCGCCCGTGACAGAGCCCGCTCAGGCGGACGATAACCCAAACAGCGGCAGCGGCAACAGCCTCTCCCGCCGCGATCAAGCTTCGGTGATCGACCTTGAGCTGTTTTTTAATACGCGCATAGCGCTGCTCAATGGCGCGCGCGCACGCAGCGAAAATCTCGGCACCGTGGCGGAGGCGGCGCAATCGGGCTTAAGCGACATCGAAAACGCGCTGACGCAAATCGCCGCCAATGCCGAGCTCGCCCAAAGCACCGGCGTTACCGAACAGACGCGCAATGCCCTGCAGGTGGATAGCGAAAGCCTGCTTGCGCGCATCGAGGCCATCGCGCAGGAAACCCGGGTCGCCGGGCTGGAAGTGTTAAACGGCGGTTTATTTGCCAGCGCGTTTGAACAGCCCATCAGCATCACTTACACCAGCACGCCCACGGGCCCGCAAGCCACGGTTAACACCCAGACCGTCAGCGGCACCGGTAGCGGTCTGAATTTCAATCTGACCGAAAATCCGTTTACGAGCGCCAACGAAATCCTGGAAATTGCCGATGTCAGCACGAATGGCCTGTTCGGCAGTGTAGCACTGGACTTGTCCACCCCGCTGGATGCCATCGGCGCATCGGCGCTAACCGAGCGCGCGCTGGAGATCGTACGCACCGAACAAGCCGGCATCGATGCGCTGGCCGGGCGCATCGGCCGGGCGATTACCGGGTTTGACGATTCCATCGCGCTGACCGCCGCCGCACGCGATGCCATCACCAATCTGGAAAGCCCCGCCGACATCCGTCAGAATCTGATTGAACGTTCGCAGCAGGAACTGCGCATCACGGTGCAGGCGTATGAAGATATCACAGAGCGCGCGCTGGTTGATCAGGCGATTCCGCTGATTCAACCGCTTAATAATGAGGCGCAGGGCAATTCTGCATCAACCCAAAATCCGCAACAGCTGGCCACCGAGCGCTCGACACCCACCACAAGCATCAGCCCGAATAACACGGCGCCTGGTTTTGCCAACCCGTCTCTCAATGCTCCGGCCTGATCGCGGGCAATATCCGCTGTTCGTTACTCGTCTTTAAACGCCGCCGCGCGCAGCGCCGCATTCATCCGCGTCTGCCAGCCCGGCCCATCCGCCTTGAACGCCTCGATCACATCCGGGTCCAGGCGCAGCATCACTTTCTGCTTGGTCACCGCCTGTTTGGGGCGGCCGATTGGACGCATTTCTATCTGCCTTTTTTTAGCAGCAGCAAGGAGTTTTCTGGCCCAGTCCTGATCTTTTGCCAATTCGTTAAGCGGTTTCGCTCCTGCAAAATCGGCTTCGGTCAACTCTGGCGCGTCATCTGGGCCGAGTTCCACGCGCGTCCCGTCTTCATATTCAATGTATTGTTTTTTTTGTCTGCTCATATTGTCTCTCCTCTCGCCGGTTGGCTTTGCGAAGACTGATGATGCGCATCGTGTCGTCACGCCAGGTAAACACCACGATATGCAGTCTTCCTTCAAGCGGGACATAGTCTATCAATCGAGCTTCCCCGTACTCCCGTCGTCTGTCTTGCACCACGTATAGCTGAGTCCAATCGCAATATGCTGCCTCTTCAAATGATACACCGTGCTTAGCCTGGTTGAGTTGATTTTTAACCGGGTCGTAGCAAATCTTCATCTATTATTTGTATACCCGAAAAAGGCGCCGGTCAAGGATTTTTGTATACCCAAAAAATTGACGGGCCACTACCCGCCAAAAAACGAACGGCTATCGGTTAACTAAGGTTAGCGGCCACCCGACTTGCCGCCAGTTGCTGGCGGTATTCGCGCACCATGCGGGCGATCCGGCCGCTTAAGACATACATCCCGATCAGGTTGGGTACGGCCATCAGCAGAATCATCAGATCGGACAGCATCAGCACCGGCCCCAGCTCAGCAACGCCGCCCAGAAAGGTCAAGGTACAAAACAGCACATAATAGCCGTTTATGAACCGGCCGCCCGTAATGTAATTCCACGCCCGCTCGCCGTAATAGCTCCAGGTCAGCGCCGTGGAAAAGGCGAAGAGCAGCACGCACAAGGTGAGCACATAGGGGAACCAGTCGATGACGCTGGCAAAGGCGGTGCTGGTCAGCGCCACGCCCGACATGCCGTCCACGTCGAGATAAGCGCCGGTAATCACGATCACCAGCCCGGTCATGGTGCAGATCAGCACACTGTCGATAATCGGCTCGATCAGCGCCGCACAGCCTTCGCGCACCGGGTCTTTGGTGCGGCTGGCCGCATGCACGATCGGCGCCGAGCCAACGCCCGCCTCATTCGAGAAAAACGCCCGGCGCAGCCCCATCAGCAGCGCGCCGATCATCCCGCCGCCGGCGGCCTCGGGCGTAAAAGCGTGATGCAGCATCACACCGAACGCTTCGGGCACCGCAGCGGCATGCGTCGCCAGCACCACCACAGCGGCGGCGACATAAATCAGCGCCATCGCCGGCACCAGAATTTCCGTCACCTGCGCGATGCGTTTAATCCCGCCGATTAACACCACACCGACCAGTATCGCCATGGTCAGCGCCACCACCCAGTCAAACCCGGCGAACGTCGGAAACGTATCGACCACGATCGCCACCGCCTGATTCGACTGAAACATATTGCCACCGCCCAGCGCTCCGCCGATGCAAAACAGCGCGAACGCCCAGGCCAGCACCTTGCCAAGCCCCGGCCAGCCGTGCTCGGCGAGCCCTTCGGTGAGATAATGCCATGCCCCGCCGCTGAATCTGCCGCGTGCGTCGCGGTGGCGATAGCGATGGCCGATCACCACTTCGGCGAATTTGTTGGCGGTGCACAACAGCCCGGCCAGCATAATCCAGATCACCGCGCCTGGCCCGCCGACGGATACCGCAATCGCCACGCCGGCGATATTACCGCCGACGCCGACTGTACCGGAAACCACCGTCGCCACCGCCTGAAAGCTCGAGATTTCGCCCTCGCCTTCCTCGTGCTTGTATTTGCCCATCACCACGCGCACGCCGTGCCCGATCAGCCGGAAATTGGCGAAACCCAGCCGCAGCGTGAAAAATATGCCACCGATCAGCAGCCAAAGCACCAGAAACGGAAAGCCGTCATCGATAAAAGGAAACGGAATCGGGTAAAACAGAACCGATTCCAGAAACGCCACAAGGCCGGCAAACCACTCTTCAAGCGTATGTCCAAGGTGCTGCATTAACCCAACATGGGCAATGACCATGCAGAAGTCAAACCCGCGCGTTGATAACAAAGCGGTGTGCCGTCAATCGGTTTTTTTAAACCAGTAAATAGGCATCGCCCGCCACAGATATTGGCTTTGCGGCGTGTAGCCTTGCGGGATCGGCGGGCCATCGCGGCGCATCACCAGCGACAGATCGTCACGCGCCGCCGCCGCTTCGGTCAGCCGTTCGCTGAGCAATACGCAGCGCTCGGCCGGCGTATTGCGCAACGCCGCCGCCAGTTCGGCCCGATTGCGCACATAAATCACATCCAGGCCGGGCACGGTCGCCTCATGCCATTGCAGGTTCACATCGGCAATCAGCGCCTCGTCGCAGACCTTCGCCAATTGTTGCTCGCGGGCAAACCCGGTGCGGAAATCAGGCTGCGGCATCACGCGCGCGGCGTCCTGCGGCAGCACATAGGCGGCCAGCAACACGCCCGCCGTTATCACGCCCCAGCGTAACCCGCGCGGCAGCCATGCCTCAAGCCCGGCGAACAGGTGGCAGCTCGCCCACAACAGGATGGCCGGCACAACCAACACATTACGGTCCACCTGCCAGCGCTGACTGAGGAAAAACGCCAGCAACACCAGGGCCATCGTCACAAACACCCGCACCGTCAGCGGCACGCGCAGCAGGTTGACCAGCACAAACAAAGCGATGATCGCTACCACATGCAGGGCATACAGGCCCTCCCGCGGGATACTGTAAAGCAGCGAGGGCGAGTTGCCGCCCACAGCACAACATGGCCTTCATCAACAAACGTATAATACGGATAGTTCGCCACCAGATGCGGCAGGTGCAACCATATATAATAAACTGACAGCAGCAGCGCGATGCCATACGCCGCCACCGCGTCATAACGGCTGCGCGGCAGCTCGGGCGGCACCATGACTGCCCGCTTCGGCGCTTTGATTTCCACATCGCTATGCGTTTTTTTATAATGCACGCCTAATGCTTTATCCGCTCAAACGCCTACTGGCAACCGGCAACTAAACCACTTGCCTTCCCTTCCCGCCCCTGCTATCGGGTGGAGAATTGTCACGTGATCAAGCGAGCACAACGGGATAACCGGACGCACCACGCGGATAAAAGATAAACGCGCCAGAAGGGGGAGCTTCATGGATTTCAAACGGTATTTCATCAAAAAATCCGTCCAGCGCATTCAGGATGAAGCGCAGGCACACGCACTCAAACGCACACTCGGTCCGTGGAACCTGCTCAGCCTGGGTATCGGCTGCATCATCGGCGCCGGTATTTTCGTGATGACCGGCACCGCCGCCGCCGGCCATGCCGGCCCAGCGATTGTGCTCTCTTTCGTGCTCGCCGGCTTTGCCTGCGCCTTTGCCGGTTTGTGTTATGCCGAACTGGCCTCCGTTTTGCCGGTCTCCGGCAGCGCCTACACTTATGCCTACGCCACGCTCGGCGAGTCCATCGCGTGGGCGATGGGCTGGCTGCTCGTACTTGAGTACGGCATTTCCGCCTCGGCCGTCGCTGTCGGCTGGGCGGGTTATCTCACCAGCTTCATGCGTGACTTCGGCCTCCTCCTGCCGCCGGAATTAACGGCCGCCACCGGCGCCGAGATTATGGTGCCGCCGAAAGTGCAAGAGATTTACACCAATCTGGGCTATGCCTTTAACGAACAAAACCTGATGCTGAATGCCAACGGCGATCTTGTCACCGGCACCTTCAATGTGGTGGCGTTTCTCGGCATACTCGCTGTCACCACTTTGCTGACCATCGGCGTCAACGAATCCGCCAAGGTCAATAACATCATCGTCTTTATCAAAACCGGCGTGATCGTTGCCTTTATTGCCATCGGCGTATTTTACATCGATGGCGATAACTGGACCCCGTTTATACCGGAAAATACCGGCGAACCCGGCGAATTCGGTATCAGCGGCATTTTACGCGCCGCCTCCATCATCTTCTTTGCCTATATCGGGTTCGAGGCTATCTCCACCGCCGCCGCCGAGGCGAAGAATCCGCAAAAAGACATGCCGATCGGCATTCTCGGCTCACTCATCGTGTGTACTATTCTATACATGATGACCGCCGCCGTGCTCACCGGCGTCGTGCACTATTCCACGCTGGATGTTCCCGATCCGATGGCGGTCGCCGTTGATTCCATCGGTCTGGGCTGGTTTTCCTTTGTCATCAAGGTCGGCGCCATCATGGGCTTAAGCTCGGTGATGCTGGTGCTGGTCTACGGCCAGACCCGCGTGTTTTACACCATGTCGCGCGATGGTTTGTTGCCGCAGGCATTCTGCAAAGTGCATCCGCGTTTCCATACGCCGCATATCAACACCATTATGGTCGGCATTATCGTCGCCTTCGCCGCGGCCATGACGCCCATTGGCGTGCTTGGTGATCTGGTCAGTCTGGGCACCCTGCTTGCCTTCATGGTCGTGTGCATCGCGGTGCTGTATCTGCGCAAGGCGCAACCCGATCTGCATCGCCCGTTCAAAGTGCCGTTCTCGCCGGTGGTGCCGATTCTGGGGATTCTCGCCTGCGGCTATCTGGTGGCGCAGATGCCGATTGAGATTTTCATCAAGCTCAAATGGTTCTTCCTTGCCGGCATCATCATCTATCTGGTCTACGGCCAGCATAAAAGCCGGCTTGCCCGCGAGCTCAAACCCCGCCCCGGCGACCCTGAATTTATCCAGGAAGAGCACGAAAAACGGGTGGATTAGAGGTGAATTAAACGCCCGGCATTAGATAATATATCCTTATGATGCAATGGTATGATTTCCAGCAGCATCATCGGGAGGCTATACTGGCGGCAGCTACACGGCACAAGGCGGATAACATTCGCGTCTTTAAGTCACGGATTCAATCGCTTCTCGACAATCTTCCGGAGTAAAGAAACAGTCTGTGTCGTCATTTATGGATGACGGCTCTGCATGAAATGCTTACCTACTAGGTTAATAAGTCTGGCAATAAGCGAGAAGGTTTCATGTATACCCTATATTACAAACCCGGTTCCTGTTCGATGGCCGTGCATGTCCTGCTCAACGAGCTGGGCCAGGATGTCCGGCTCGAACCGTATAAAACACCCGACGGGGAAATTAACCCCGAGCTTGCCAAGATCAACCCGCGCCAGCAGGTGCCGGTGATTCAGGACGGCGATTTCACCCTGCGCGAGGGCGCTGCCATTCTCACCTGGTTGTGCGACGAGCATCAAAGCGACCTGCTGCCGCGTAGCGGCAAGGACCGCGCCGAGGCGCTGCAATGGCTGATATTCGCCAACGCCACGCTGCACCCGGCTTATGGCCGCGCCTTCATTTTAAACGGACAGGAAATTGACGAATCCGTCAAAAAGGAATTGCTGGCCGATGCCGTCACCCGCATCCAGAACCTGTGGGACGAAGTCGAAGCGCAGCTGGAGCAGCGGGAGTATATCTGCGGCAAACAGATCACCATCGCCGACATTCTGCTGACGGTGATTGCTAACTGGTCACCCAACCTGCCTTATACGGTGCATTTCGGCGCGCGCTGCAAGGCATTATTCGCCAAAATCATTCAGCGGCCAGCGTACCAGAAAGCGCTGGAATCCGAGGAGGTTGAATATAAAGTGGCGGCCTGAGCGCTGCGCTGCAAACGGCAGGCGACGCGGCGATCGGCGCCCGCGATACGGTTGTCTCCTTCCACAACCGGGCGGAGGAGGGCTGGCTGAACTCCTGGGCCCTCCTCCGTTTCCAACTGTGCTTAATCCGAAAAAGAACATACCGCCGTTCCGGGCGGCTAATTGTGCCCGGCGAGGAATCTTATACCATGGCGCAAGATTCTTCGCCTTCGGCGCTATGTGCCTTCGGCCCGGAATAACAGCAACGTCACATCCCGGAAGGCCGAGGGCGTTTGGAGTGTGAATAGGCAGATGCTGCGGATAATATAAACGTAGCAGCTGGTTGGCTGTTTCGGCCCGTCCTCGCCCTGCGGGCTTCGCCGGGCACTGCTTCACTTAAGCTCGCCCACACGTGACTGCGCCACGCGTAGCCGAAGGCGAAGCATGGTGCCGAAGAAGGGACTCGAACCCCCGACCCACGCATTACGAATGCGTTGCTCTACCAGCTGAGCTACTTCGGCACGACCTCATGACCTAGCGGGAGAATCGTGCCTTGGCAATGGAAAATATCAGGCTGCGGCGGCAGGTCGCACCACGCCGTCACGATTCTGGGCGCGCCTTCCAGCGTGCGCTGGAGCGCCCGACTACACCTGTCGCACGCGCCAATTACCGCCGAGCTCGCGCCGGCGCACCCAGTTACAATATTGCGAAAAGGCATCGACCTGATCGTCATGCGCGCCGTTGGGAAATGCCAGCAGCTCCGCTTCAAACGACGCCAGCCAGGGGGCATATCGCGGCAGGGCGATCAGCCCCGCCTCGATCATCGGAGTGATGCGCGCAAAACGTGTCACCTTATCGCCCTGCGGCTGCACCGCAATCACCGGCCAGCCGGCGGCCTGTCGCATGTCCTGAATCAGCGACTGGCCGGAGGCTTTGTCTTCAATCAGGATGGCATGCGGCCGGTCGCGCTCGGCCAGGCGTATGAGCGTGCGTTTGAGTTCGGGATATTCCACACGCCCCACCCACATATCCCGCAGCTGGTGCGTGCCGTCCGCCAGCCGGGCAAACACTGCGCAGGCACTGGCATCATGATCTGAGGCGGCTTTAATCGCCGTATCCCACGAGTGAACAAGCATTGGGACTCCTGTTAATGATTTCGTAAGGTTTATATGATTTTATAAAACAAAAGGTAGGTGTCTAATGAGTGATGCAGAGCAGATTCCCCGTGAGGGCTCGCCCGTTGAGGCGATCAATAAAATACTACAGGACCACCAACAAGCCGCTAAGCGGGAAGCGTATGCGGTCATGTTTCACCACAACCAACAAGCCGAACAGGCTGGCGAACGGCCTGCGTACTCGGATGAAACCCAAGACGAGATAATAGCTGCAATCGACGATCAGGTGAACAGCCTGCCGAAAGCCTTTGAGTTTGACATCAATAACTTTATGGCAAAGCAGCCAACCGATAATGGCAAACCATACCAGAAGGTTGAGCTGTATAAAATCATTCCCGATGATATGCAGAAGGAACTTAATAGGCTACGCGGAGAAAGTTTGGTGCAACACATGCCCAACGCCGCAAACGAGTCGAGACCCCGCGAGCGCTAAGCGTCATAGCGCCCGAACCATTCGAGTTTCACCATGCTGCTGGTTGCTGCCAGCGGCGCCTGCTGATATTGTGCATTGAAATGTGCGCTGCCCAGCGCCCGCTGCGCCTGCGCGATTTGCCTTTCATCTTCGCGCGCCGGATGCAGCAGCGCCCCCGCCTCGCGGTAGAATGTCCGCCCGCCGATGACGAAATACTGCGGCTCCGCCGCAATAGCCGGTAGGCACAGATGCTCCCAGCCGCCTTGCGCCAGCAGGTATCCGCTAATATCCTCCGCATGCAGCCGCTGCATCACCAGCACAATCACGCCGCGGCGTTTATCGTCCAGCCGGGTGGCGAATGTATGGCTAAACCAGTCATTAATATAGCGCCGGCTGGCGGCGCCCATCGCCTGCAGCGGATTCATCGGATCATCGGCGATCAGTACATTGCCGCCCTCCCCGGTGGCCGCGCCGAACACCGATGTAGCCAGCCGCATGCCGCGCGCCGTGGTCAGAAATTTATGTTTCTCGTTTTGTTCACGGCTGAGCTCGGTCTGCGGAAATAACCGGCGATACCACGCGCTTTGCATGACCAGCCGGCAATCCATCGAATGTTTCTCGGCCAGCGCCTGCGCGTAGCTGGCGGTCATAATGCGTGATTCGGGCGCTTGGCCGAGCAGCCAGGCCGGCCACGCCACCGAGACGGTGATTGATTTCAGTGCCCGCGGCGGCATATTGATAATCAGCCGCGTAATCTCGCCACGCGTGCAGGCCAATAAATGTTCGGCGATCACCTCAATATGCCAGTTGGGCAAAAAGCGCTGGCCCGGTGAGACGGTCTGAAAACATTGTTCGATAAAAGATGGAAAATCGCCGCGGATCACCCGCGGATGTAACGTGTGAATATCGGTCAAGGGAATACTCGCAATGATGAGATGGGTGAACAGGCGCCCCTGTCTGCCCCGCCTCCTGTCAGGAGGCGGCAAGTAAGCGCCCAGGGCGGAGGTAATAAAGTTTAACCAAAATGTCACAGCCGGCGCTGTAAGGCTGCGTTATAATGTAAGATGATAATAACAATATGACAGAAAGATGACAGAAAGCACGCACCATACCCCGCACGCGGGCTTACCGCAGCAGCTCACACCCGCCCAGCGCGGGCGGGACGCACCACCGCAGCCAAGCGCCGGGGGGCAGAGTATCCGCATCACCGTTGATGGGCAAAACCAGCAGCCCGTGACCATCACCTTGCGTGCGCCGGAGCGCGAGCAGGCGCATGAGCGGCCTGCCGGTTCCCGCCCGGTGCAGGCGCATGATGTCAGCCACAGCCATGTGGCCGGCGTCAGCGTAAAACAGCCCGACACGCCGCAGCAGGGTGTCCCCTCCACCACCCTGGCGCTGAACCATATGTTCCAGTCCAAGGGCGAGCAGATAGATAGGGCGGAAAAACGCTTAACCATCCACGAGTCGGTGGATCAGGCCATGCAGCAGGCATTTGCGCCGATGATGCAATCGATTGACCCGAAGGTGTTTCAGCAGGCCACGCGGGTGGTGCATCAGGTGATGGCGGAGCTGCTCTCAGGCAATATCCTGATGGCCGTGCCGATGGAAGAGATCATGCAGATTCGCGATGTCATGGTCGACACCGCCGCCATGGCGGTGAAAAACTACGAAGGCAAAGAACCGTTTAACGTGCAGTCGCTGCGCCGTACGCTGGAAACCCATCCGCTGGTGATTGATTTCAAACAAATGCACCGCCCGTCGCACAGCCATAAGACTACCATGCAGTATCACCCGCGCACCGGGGTGGAAAGTCGCACCGTCTTCGGCGCCAATGTCTCCCACCACGGCAGGGTCGAAGAATCTCAACGCGGCCGGATGGCCGACGCCACCGTCGATTATTAGGCCGTGCTATCTTATCTTCGCCGCGGGATGATCATGCCCCCTCTGTCACCCATAAGTCCCGGATTGTCGTAAAAAATTCATATAAACCCGCTTGTGGTGCAGATGGATTGAAATTATAACGCGGTTTCAGTATGCTGAAATTTGCAACAAGAGCACAACACAGGGTTGCGCGCTAAGCTATGGACGATACGACAGAAAAACGCTCGTTTGTTGACCAGATCGTGGCCAAAAAAGGTCATCTGGTGCACAAATTAAAGGCTAAGGATTCAACCGGCCGCTGGGCGTATTATTTCGTGCTGGTCGAACCCCCGCGCGAGGCCGCTTTTATGAAGGCCATTCAGGGGGATGGCATGATCGATCTGGAAGATTACGGCAAGGTTATCGCCTCCTGCTACGGCGAGGAGCCCAACGAGGAAACCAAGCGCATGCTCAAAGAGCGCTATGGTTTTGAGGTATAGCCGCCCCCGCTTCCCGTATTCCCGATTCCCGTAGCCCCCTTTTTATGCTATAAATAAGAATGGCGCGTGAATCATCCGATTTTCTGGAGATTCTGAACAGCTTTTTTGATCAATTAAGCGATAGCGGCGCTGTGTTATTCCCCAATTGCCGCAAAATCGTGAGCGATGCCGCTGAATCCGCCCTCAGCTACGTTGATTTGCATTATGTTCCGGGTCACAAAGTCACCGAATTCATGGCCGATCTGGTCAATGTTGCCGCCTCCATTTCCTCGGAAGGCTGGCTCAGCGAAGACGAGGCCCGCAGTCAGTTCACCGCCTGCACCGCGCCGGACAGCCCGTTAATGCAGTCCTTCTTTCTGGAAGCGCGCATGGAGCAGGCCCGTTATGAACCGCTGATGCTGCCGGAGCGCTATGACAATCCGCGCAGCGAGCGCAACGCAATCCTGCGCCAGCGCCTCAAGCGCATGCTGGAGGCGCGCCAAAGCCACGCCCCGTTGCCCACTTCGTTTATCCGCGCCATCCGCGTGGCCGGGCATCAGGCCATTCAGGCGCCCTGTTTTGCCACCTATCGCGTCGGCCCCATGCTGCAACTGTTTGCCGATATGATTGAGCACGCCAATCAGGTGGCCACCGAATCGTTTGACGAATTAGCCGGTCTGGCGGCGCTGAGCACTCTGGTGCAGGAACATGGCCGGCTGTGGAAGCTCTATCGCCATAAGGCCCCGCGCTTTTCCGCCAAACCCGGCGACCCGTTGCACGAGGGAGTATTTACCGTCCGCGCCAATATGCTGTATATACCGGATAATTCCACGGGCCCCACGCTGCATTAACACGACCGCTGCATTTTAACCACCTGCTGTGCAGCTTTCATCGAAACGTCATCTAAGCGGCATGTAATCCTGCTATAGTAAACGGTGATGCACGACTCGCCCTCAGACGACCGCGCGGAAGACGCCGACCTTTCCGGCTGGGCGGGGTGGCGCGAATCCGCGCTCAATTACGCTGGTTACAGCTACCTGATAGCCGATGGCGCGTTGGCCGCTCACGGGCTGATCAACAAGCGGCCCGACCGCGCCTTCACCGGCCTAAGCTGGGCCACCGGCGGGCTGGCGGCGGCGTTTTACGGCCAGATGCCGCTGGCCATCCGCGAACGCCAGCTGGCCTATGATCTGGCGGATTATCTCGCAGTCGAAGGCATCGATATCCCCGCCGATTCTACGCTTCACCGGCAGCACCTGCAGGATCGCACCCACCTGAAAACGCGCGTCGAGCAGTTTCTCTACCGCTACCCGTCGCAGATCTTAAACGGTATTTTCTTTGCCGGCGGGGTCACCATGCTGCGCGCCGGTCTGCGTCAGAAAATTCCGGACCCGTGGGAGGCCGCCAGCGGTGTACTGGTCATGGCGGGTGCGGCCAGCGGCCTTGCCTTACCGGAAAAACCCGCCGATGAACCGTCACAGGCTGCCACCTTAAGCCCGCAATGGTTTCTCGATAAACCGCTACGCATCTCCGCCACGCTTTACACGCTGCACGATCTCGCGTTGCTCAAAAGCGCCCTGCGCGAGCGGGCCAATCCCGGCCGCCAGCGCGCTTATCAGCTCAAGGTTGCAGCGGCGGTGAGCTATCTGGTTGGTCAGGGGTTTCTGGCCTTTGCCAGCAAATCAGCCGAAAGCGTCCTGTTTAACGACGCGCAGATCGACCGACTGCTCGATATGGCAGGCGACGTGTTGCGCCGTCAGGGCCGCACCAGTGATACGGCGCTGATCGAGCGCCTCAGCCGGCACCTTGCCGAACGCGGTGACATCGCGCAGGATCCCGCCACCCTCACGCGGATGCTGCAGGCTCGTCTGGAGGAGGTGCCGTCGACGCGTCTTGACTCGCCCGCCACCGCGCAACACTACGCTCCAGAAGCTCCCAGTCCGCATCCGCCATCGGTTTGAACCATTCGCCGTTGTCATGCGCCGCCTTGTCGCGTCTGGCCTCCGCGCCCATGGCTTCCACCTGCGCCATCAGCTCAATCACCTGTTTTTGCATTGCCAGCAGCTTGGCCAGCGCGCTGACAATACTGTCTTTGCCCAGCAGTGCGGTCCGCATGGCGGCGTCCTCGCCGGAATCATCGAGGCTTTTTTGCACCTGCGCCACACAGCATTTGACCATGCGCGCCGTCTCGCTTAAACTTACGCGCAGATTTTGGATATGAGTTGCTGGGATTGTCATGACTGTTTCTCCTTTTGGTTATCAAATGGGTCAATGTATCACTGTTCCGATAGCGGATCCCTTCCCCACGCCGGGCACCATCGGAGCGTGACATGTCAAAACTGATTATCGGTAAAGAAGAGTGGGTGGCGCTGCTCGCGCTCAACCTGCCTGCGATCAAGGCGCGGGTGGATTCTGGTGCGCGCACCTCGGCGCTGCATGCGTTCAACATCAAAATCTACACCGCCCGCGGCGAGAAATGGGTGCGCTTTGATGTGCACCCGGTGCAAAAGAATGAGAAAATCAGTGTCCAGTGCCGCGCCAAGCTGGTTGAGCATCGCGAGGTCAAAAGCTCCAACGGGCTCACGGAATATCGCCCCGTCATCGAAACGCCGCTTAAATTCGGCGATAACGAATGGCCCATTTTTCTCACGCTGACCAACCGCGACTCGATGGGTTACCGCATGCTGCTGGGGCGTGAGGCGATGGAAGGCCGCATGCTGGTGGATCCGGAAATCTCCTTCAGCCGCCGCCATTTGAACGATAGCGACGCCAGGGCGCTGTATTCCGACAAGCCAACCGAGCACAAAGGATTAAAGATTGCGGTGCTGGCCTCCAACCGCGAGTTGTATTCCAACCGCCGCCTGCTGGAGGCCGGTAAACAGCGCGGGCATGACATGCGCTTTATCAATATCGAACAGTGCTTTATGAACATCTCGGCGGACGAGCCCGAAATCCATTATCGCGGCGGCGAGATACTGGAACTCTACGATGCCGTGATCCCGCGCATCAAGCCGCGCATCACGTTTTACGGCAATGCGGTGCTGCGCCAGTTTCAGATGATGGGAGCCTATTGCCTGAACGATTCGGTGGCCATCGCCCGCTCGCGCGATAAACTCCGCTCGCTGCAGATGCTGGCTTCCAAAGGCGTGCCGATGCCAACCACCGGCTTTGCCAATTCTCCGCAGGATACCAAGGAAATCATTAAAATGGTGGGGGGCGCGCCGCTGGTTGTGAAGCTGCTAGAAGGCACCCAGGGCCGCGGCGTGGTGCTGGCGGAAACCGGTAAGGCGGCCGAATCCGTCATCAACGCCTTTAAGTCACTGGCCGCCGACATCCTTGTGCAGGAATTTGTCAAAGAGGCGGAGGGCCGTGACATTCGCTGTTTAGTGATCGACGAAAAAGTCGTCGGCTCGATTGAACGCGTGGCCGGCAAAGGCGAGTTCCGCGCCAATTTGCATCGCGGCGGGTCGGCGCGCAGTATCCGTGTCACGCCCGAAGAGCGCAAGCTGGCGGTGAAAGCCACCAAGCTCATGGGGCTGAAAGTCGCCGGGGTGGATATCATCCGTGCCTCGACCGGCCCTAAAGTGCTGGAAGTCAACTCCTCTCCCGGTCTGGAAGGGGTGGAAAACATTACCGCAAAGGACATTGCCGGGCTGATGATTGAATGTATCGAAAAACAGGCCGGTAAGCCGAAGAAGAAAAAGGCCGGTTAAGCCGATCCCGTGAGTCCGGCAGTCCGGCTATGCGGAACGGCCTGATGCAATGGGCTCACAATGGCATAACGATTGCAGACAAGATCGCGGCATGCGGGATGCTGAACCGGGTTCAGCATGGCGCATCCCCTTCTTACGCCTGACGCGCCATCGGATACATCCCACACTTTCCCGATTCTAGATTATTTTAGGATAATCCCAGCTGTCCCATTATGGAAGTGGCAAAATGAAAAAATTTTACCCCTTCACTTTTTGATTGCATTGCGCATAACTCCTCCTATGGTTGCTCAAATATAGGATATAAAACCTGAGATGTATACCAACAACAGATATATCCAAAATAAAGCAGGATTCATCTGCAATCCGGTGAATGGCAGCCTCGCCTGTAATCCTAAGCTATTCTTTTTCCTCAAGATATTTATCAACCATGTGCGTGATGCCATGAATACTACAGGGAGTATCGTATGCCTGATCACAGCGCGTCTCCAGCGATGGGAGAACCCCGCCCCAAGCCGGCCCGGGTGCGGCGGCAGAAGGGCAGCAGCCTGGATGACCTCCTCTTCGGCGAGCCCATCAATCCGACCTATAGCGAACAATTATTATGGTGCGCCGTCATCAATCAGATGCGCACCGATGCCTTAAGCAATTCGCGCAAAGCCGAATTCCGTCACCGCCGGCGCGAGGCGCTGGCCTGGCTGACCGGCAACAGCCGCGATTTCCGCATGGTCTGCGAGTTGGCCGGCTATGATCCGGATTATATCCGCGAGCGCGCCGCGCAGGAACTGGCCGGCCACGTGCTGACGCATCGGGCGCGGCCCCGCCCGCCGGCGGCGGATATCAGCTACACCGTGCAGCATCTTGCGCATGCCGCATTTTCCATGCATCCGGCGAAGCTGCAAACCATCCGCGTCAATCTCCGCGCGGATAGTTAGCACCGCCCGGTGCATCCGTCACCCTTTATCCAGGAGCCAGTTATGTCTGCCGCCTTCCCCGTCGGGCGCCGTCGTGGACGTCCGAAACATCAGCCCAGCACCGAAACCGGCACGCCTGAACTGTTGTTCAAGCGCGCCTATCAGGAAACCATGGAGGCCATCGACTTATGCCTCGAACGCGATATTATCAATGATAAGCAGCACAGTTACGGTCTGCATCTGCGCTGGCTGCACACCATTCGCTTCGGCGCGCCGGGCGTCTCGGCGTTCGATCTGACGCGCATCTACGGCTACGACGCCGGCGAAGAGGACGACCCGCGCTGGCGACAGGCACGTGAAGCGGAATATCAGGAGGCCATTGCTCAGCTGCACGCGATCGGCCGTTTTGACCCGGTCATTCAGGTTTGTGTCTATAATGAACGGCCATTTTATCTGAACCGCCGGTGGCTGACATCCGCCTTTGACAACCGCCGGCTGGCCGGGCGCATCGAGCGCGAGATCATGGCCCTGCGCGAGGGGCTGGATGCCCTCGTCGTACACTGGCAAAAAAGCGGGCATTAAGCGGCATGCAAAACGTTAATCCAGCGGCACCCACGCCTGCTTGCGCGCCGCAGCCGCCGCCAGGGCCCACACCGCCACCGTGCCCAGCACCATCAGACCGAGCGCCAGCGCCGTATCCGTGCTGAGCGTCTGCGGCCAGACCGGGCTGCTGGCCAGCAGCCGTTCCTTTCCCTGCACCAGGGCGTATTCGCGCAGCTGAAACGGCCAGATAGCATATAACGTGCCCACAAGCACCCCACTGATCACCAAAATGGTGTGGCGGTGAAAGCGCTGCAACAGATAGCCCACCAGCCGCGCAAAGCTGAGCAGCCCGACCGCGCAGCCCAGCATAAACGGCGCCAGCACACTCCCGTTTAGGCTTGCGATCGCCTCCAGCACCGCGGCATATTTGCCCAGAATCAACAGAATAAACGAGCCGGAGACGCCCGGCATCAGCATAGCGGAAATGGCCAGCGCCCCGCACAGCGCAAAAAACCACGGCGCATCGGGTGTCTGCGTCGGTGTCAGCGTGACGATAAACAGCCCGAACGCCACCCCGGCCAGCACCACCAGCCCGTCACGCGGGCGCAGCCTGTCAATATAGTCGCGGAACAACACCAGAATCGACCCGGCGATCAACCCGAAAAACAGGCCGTAAACCGGTTCCGGGTGGTTATGCAGCAATGCCGGCAGCCGGATCACTTTGGTCATCACCACCACTGCGCCGATAATGCCCAGCAACAGCGGGATGGCAAACCGTGGCTGAAACCGTTGCCACAGCGCGCCGATACGCCCCGTGCACAGCTCACGCACCGCCGTCGTATCGGCCGCGCGGATCACCGCCAGCAGGCGTTCATAGATGCCCAGAATAAACGCCATAGTCCCGCCGGAGACACCAGGAATAATATCGGCCGTGCCCATGGCCATGCCTTTAAAAAAGGTCACAAGCGGTGAATCGGCGGGCGCGGGTTCGTTCATGGCTCGTGATAGTGGCACGTTCGCGTGCCGATGGCAACTGCCGCAAACGCGTTGGGCATGACAAGCGTTTACCCTCTTCGCGAGCGCACCGCCGGCATAGCTTAACGCCGCATTGATGTTTCTACCGCAAGGCCTGATAGACAAAGCCCGGCGCGCTTGCTACGTTTAGTGACATCATGACTGTTGCACCCGAAAAACCGAAATCAACACAGACAAGCTTCGCCGTGTATGCGCCTTATGACCGGTCGCTGATCGATGAGCTGCCCTATACGTCGTGGGATCATATCGATGCCTATCTCGCCGAAGCCGAGCGCTGCTTCCTCAAACGCAGCGAGTGGTTGCCCGCCTGGCGGCGTATCGAGATTCTCACCGCTCTGGCCGATCTGCTCGACGATGCGCCCGAAGCCTTTGCTACGCTCATCGCCAGCGAAGGCGGCAAACCCATCAGCGACGCGCGCGTGGAGGTGAGCCGCGCCGTTGAAGGTATCCGCTACGCCGTCACCGCCATTGCCGAGGTCATGACCGGACGCGAGACACCCTCCGGACTCAGTAAAGCCGCGCAGGACCGGCGCATGCAAACCATCCGCGAGCCCATCGGGCCGGTATTCGCCATCAGTGCTTTTAATCACCCGCTTAACCTGATCGTGCATCAGGTGGTGCCGGCCATTGCCGCCGGCTGCCCGGTCATTGTCAAACCCGCTTCGGCCACGCCGCTGACCTGCCTGAAATTCATCGAACTGGTCTACAAAGCCGGCCTGCCCCAGGACTGGTGCCGCCCGGTGTTTAGCACCCATGCCCATACCGAACGCATCTGCGCTGATGAGCGCATCGCCTTTGTCAGCTATATCGGCGATGCCGAAGTGGGCTGGAACCTGCGCAGTAAGCTCGCCCCCGGCACGCGCTGCGCGCTGGAGCATGGCGGTAATGCGCCGGTCATCCTGCTGCCGCATACCGATCATGAGGCGGTGATTCCAGCGCTGCTGAAAGGGGGGATGACCCATGCCGGTCAGGTCTGTGTATCGGTGCAGCGGGTGTATCTGCCTTGGGCGGAAGCCGGCGTCTTTGCCCGCGCCCTCGGTGAGGCGGCGGAAAAACTCACGGTCGGCAATCCGCTGCATGATACCACTGAAGTCGGCCCCATCATCCGCCCGCAAGCCCTGCAGCGCATCGATAACTGGGTGCAGGAGGCGGTTTCCGAAGGCGCCAAGGTGATGACCGGCGGCGATATGATTTCCGAAACCCTCTACCAGCCGACCGTTTTGCTCGATCCCGATGCGCAGTCAAAGGTCACGCGCGCTGAAATCTTCGGCCCGGTCATCTGTGTTTATGGCTATGATGAACTCGATGACGCCATCGCCCGCGCCAATGATTCGCGCTATGCCTTTCAGGCTGCGGTGTTCGGCCGTGATCACGCGCAGCTGCACTACACCGCCGAGCGGCTGGATGCCGCCGCCGTCATGCTCAATGATCACACCGCCTTCCGCGTCGACTGGATGCCTTTCGGCGGCCGCCGGACGAGCGGCCTCGGCGTCAGCGGCATTCCCTACACCATACAGGATTACACGCAGGAAAAGTTAATCGTGACGCGCGTGTAAATGGAGGATTGCAGCTTGCGGATAGAGGATTTACAAAAAAACCTGGCTAATAGATATATGTGATCTGAAATTCATGGTACGCATCGCCTCGTGGAACATCAATTCCATCCGCATTCGCGAAGACCTGATCCGCCGGTTTTGCGACCATACCGATCCCGACATTCTCTGCCTGCAGGAAACCAAGGTGGATGACGCCGCGTTTCCGTTGCAAACCATGCAGCGTCTGGGTTTTGAGTATGTCTATTACAGCGGCCAGAAGAGCTATCACGGCGTAGCCGTTCTGTCGAAACGACCGCTTGAGCACCTGCATAACGGGCAATTCATCGACAAGGATGAAAAGCGCCACATGGCGGTACGCCTGCCCGGCAATATTGTGCTGCACAATTTTTATATCCCCGCCGGCGGCGATATACCGGATCCCGGGCAAAACCCTAAATTCAAAGACAAGCTGGATTTTGTCGACGCCATGGCGCGCTGGTCGGCGCAAACCATTACCCCCGAAGACCGCGTGATTATTCTGGGCGATTTCAACATCGCCCCGCAGGAACACGATGTGTGGTCCCATAAACAACTGCTCAAAGTGGTCAGCCACACACCGATGGAGGTGGAAAGGCTGACCGCCCTGCAGGAGGCGTCGCAATGGGTGGATGTCATGCGCCATTTCGTGCCCGCCTCGGAAAAACTCTATAGCTGGTGGAGTTACCGCAACCGCGACTGGGCCAGGTCCGACCGCGGGCGGCGGCTGGATCATATCTGGGTCACCCCGGCGCTGCTGCCGCAGCTGCAATCGGGCACCATTACCCGCGAAGCGCGCGGATGGGACAGCCCGTCCGATCATGTCCCGGTGACGATGGCGCTAAATATTGTCGATTAACTTTGTAAATCGACAATGAAGCCCGCTCGCAAGAGCGGTATTCCGCCGCGTAGCGGGCGTCTTTATGGGAAGCATAAAGTCAGTTGGCTATATATGAGCGATAGGTGGAACGTTCCGAGTTGCCAGCCGCCATTAACTGCTTTACCTTACGCGCAATTACTAACCCATAACGTGTCACCTTCATGCTGTCCTTCCTGTATACGCTGCCATTAGCAGCCGCGCTGAGCCTGCACATACCGGTTGACTGCAAGCTCGGCACCGAATGTTTCATCCAGAATTATGTCGATTTGGACCGCGGCGAAGGCTGGCGCGATTATACCTGCGGACCGCTGTCTTATGACGGCCATAAGGGCACCGACTTTCGCGCCCGCGATCTGGTCCATATGCGCCGGGGTATCGATGTGCTCGCCGCGGCTGACGGCGAGGTGCGCGCCATTCGCGACGGCATGCCCGATCAAGGCCTGCGCGGCGACAGGCATGAGTCAGTTAAACACCGCGAGTGCGGCAACGGCGTCCTGCTCGAACATGATAACGGCTTTCAGACGCAATATTGCCACCTGAAGAACGGCTCGATTGCGGTAACCAAAGGCGATGCGGTGCACGCCGGCGAGGTGCTCGGCCAGATCGGCCTGTCCGGTCAGACCGAATTTCCGCATGTGCATCTGGAAGTTCGGGACGGCGACGGTAACACCATTGATCCGTTCGCCGGGCCGATGGCCGCCACACGCTGTGACGGGAAACACCAACCGCTGTGGCACGAATCCGCACGTGCCGAGCTGGCCTATCAGCCCACTGCCCTGCTCACCCACGGCTTTACCGCCCGCGTCCCCAACGCCGATGGCGCGCGCGACGGCAAGTTCCGCCGGGATCGTATGCCGATTCAGGCGGATGCCATCATCTTCTGGGCGGATATAATGGGCGCCCGCGAGGGCGATACGCTCGAGCTGATGCTGAAAGATCCTGACGGCGAGCATTTTGTACATCACAGCAAACAGTTTGAGAAAAACAAGGCGGTTTATTTTCAGTATATCGGCAAACGCCGCCAGGGCGATGTCTGGCGTGAAGGCCTGTATAGCGGGCATGTCATTCTCAAACGCGGGCAGGACGACCCGGAGATCGTTATACAAGAGATGTTTACACTGACCGTTGGAGAGCCGGGACGCCAACCTTTATAGGCTTTGCGCGCGTTATGCAGCAGGAGATGCTCACGCCCGTTCGGCATAGCCATTATTGCATCCGTCGGGTTTTAACCCATCATTCCCGCGAAAGCATGGACATGATCCGATTTAGCACCTAAGCTGAAAAAAATGCCTGCCTTCGCAGCCATGACGGGACTGGACAAGAGCCGACGGATACTATGGTCTCAATGAATATTGACCGGGGTCAGATTATGGCGTTTAACCGATAGAAACGCCTCATCCATGGAGTCAAATGATGCCAGCTCTGTGCCGTCGGCGGCATAGACCACATAGCAGGTTTCTTCTTCCTCGAACACGGGCTTGACATAGGCCAGCCGGTCCACGCCCATCATCGCCATAATCATATCCGAGATGAGTACGTGTTCTTTGCCCTGTTCGATCATGGTAAATCCCCTGTTTTGGTAGTTTGTTGTCAATAAAATCAGTTTAGCCCGAAAGCACCGACCCGTGTGTGACATTTTAGTGAATTATGCCGCCGCCACGGCAATGCATCAAACGCCGCGGGTTACGGCTTGTAGCGGGGTTTAAAGATACTGCGTGGATTCTCGAAGACGAACAGTTCGTCATCCAACGCCAGGTTGTAGCGGGCATCCTGCAGCTGGATCGAGGTAATATTCCCGGTCGCATCAGAAACTGCAATATTTTTAATTTTCAGGGGTTTGTCAGAAAGCTCCAGGGTCAGCGTCCCCTCATCGGCCTGCCCGGTTTTCAGGACGGTAAAGCGGATCGAGCGGGCCCCTTCGCGGAAATTAATCACACGCAGACTGTCATCCTCAAAATCGATATTGGGCTGCGCCAGCAGCCCGGCCAGCGTGTCATCGAGCGCCACCCGGCTGATCTGGTCGAGTTCATAGTCATAATAGACCAGCGTGTCACCGTCGGAGACCATCAGCACCGGCGTGGGCGGGGCATATTGCCAGCGCATCTTGCCCGGTCGTTTGATGAACACGGTCCCTTCCGCCAGTGAGCCATCCGGCGCCACCTGGGTAAATTCGGCCTTGATGGTTTTAATGGCGTTAAGATAATCCTCGACGCGATCGAGCGTCTCCACCGGTGTGGCGGCGTGGGCCACAGATGCGCCGAATAGGAAGCAACACGCCAAAAACGTTTCAGGGTTCAGCTTGCGGGATACAGGGTGCGTCGTTTCCGCGGATTCTGACTGCCGAATCCCGATCCTTTCAGCTCGCCGCCCGATGCAACACCTCGCGCTTGCCGATATGATTCGCCTGACCGACGATCCCGTCTTCTTCCATCTGTTCAATAAGCCGCGCTGCACGATTATATCCTATCTTGAGTTTGCGTTGAATATAGCTGGTTGACGCCTTTTGGTCACGCAATACAATTTCTACGGCCTGATCATATAAAGCCTTCTCCTCATCATCGCCATCGCCGCCTTCGCCGCTATAGCCGGCGCTTTCGTCCTCCCGCGTCACATCTTCGACATACACTGGATCACCCTGGGTTCTCAGGAAGGAGACGATTTTATCGACTTCCTTATCAGAAATAAATGGCCCGTGCACACGCTGAATCCGCCCGCCGCCGGCCATAAACAACATATCACCCTGGCCGAGCAGTTGCTCCGCGCCCTGCTCACCTAAAATCGTGCGGCTGTCGATCTTGCTGGTGACCTGAAAACTGACCCGTGTCGGGAAATTCGCCTTAATCACCCCGGTGATGACATCCACCGACGGACGCTGCGTGGCCATGATGATATGTATCCCCGCCGCGCGCGCCATCTGCGCCAGGCGCTGAATCGAGGTTTCGATTTCCTTGCCTGAGACCAGCATGAGATCGGCCATTTCATCGACCATCACCACAATCAGCGGCAGCGGGTTCATATCGATGGCCACTTTTTCCATCACCGGCTTGCCGGTTTCCGGATCGAATCCGGTCTGCACGGTACGGAACAATTCCTCGCCTTTTTCCGCCGCTTCGCGGATGCGTTTATTGTAATTTTCGATATTGCGTACGCCGAGATTGGACATCAGGCGGTAACGGTTCTCCATTTCCTTGACCGTCCATTTCAGCGCCACCACCGCCTTACTCGGCTCGGTGACTACCGGCGAGAGCAAATGCGGAATATCGTCATAAACGGATAATTCCAGCATCTTAGGATCGATCATGATAAATTTGCACTGATCCGGCGTCAGCCGGTAAATCAGCGACATGATCATGGTATTAATCGCCACCGATTTGCCCGAACCGGTTGTACCCGCCACCAGCAAATGCGGCATGCGCGCCAGATCAGCGATGACCGGATCGCCGCCGATATCTTTGCCCAGCACCAGCGGCAGTTTGGCATGGCTGTTTTTATAGGCGTCATGCTCCAGCATTTCGCGCAGATAGACCGTTTCGCGCTCACTGTTAGGCATTTCAATGCCCAGCGCGTTTTTGCCCTGAACCACCGAAATCCGCGCCGAAGTCGCACTCATTGAGCGCGCGATATCATCGGCCAGCCCGATCACGCGCGAGGATTTGGTGCCCGCCGAAGGCTCCAGCTCATACAACGTAACCACCGGGCCGGGGCGCACACGAGTGATTTCGCCTTTTACGCCAAAATCAACCAGCGTCTGCTCCAGCAGGCTGGCATTTTGCGACAGCGAAGCCTCGCTGATTTTCTTTTTCCTGGCTTTGGCCGGCATCTTGGTCAGCAGATTATACGATGGCAGCTCGTAATCGCCGTCATATGCACTCAAGTCGAACGCGCCTTGTGTCTCCTCGTCTTCGTCTTCTTCCGCCTGATCCTTACGCCGTTCAACCACCGCCTTGGCCGGTATCTTTTTCAGTTGCAGCTTGGGTGCGTTTGCCGTGCCTTCACGCACCCGCGCCCGACCGGTCTTGTGATCTTTAGCGGGGGCTTCGTCTTCAGTGTCGTCATCATCTTCGGCCACCACGCCGCGCAGCGCGTCGCGCACCAACAGCACCCCGTGCCACAGCCAGTTACCTGCCGCGCCGAACAACAGGCCGATTGCCAGCCATTCCTGCCGACGCAACCCGAACGCTAGCGGCAGGGCGGCGATACTCAGCGCGGCCATCAACGCCGTCATCCCCCACACGCTGAGCAGGCCTTTCAGTTCGGCATGCACGATATAGCCGATCGAGCCCCCCAGGCCGGTTTGAATCGGCCAGCCGTCCCAGCCGGCGGAAAAGGCGAGCAGCGCCGAAACCAAGACCAGCGCCACCAACAGCGCAGTTACTTTCAGCCACCAGCCATACACCCGCTGCTTACTGATCAGCCGCCAGCTCCAGGTCAGTCCGCAGAGCACGACCAGCACACTGGCCAGCCCCACCGTCTGCAACAGCAGATCGGCAATATAGGCGCCGATGACCCCGCCGCTATTATGAATCTGTTCGCCGCCGGTCTGGTTAAACGACGGGTCCGCCCCGTGGAAGCTGAGCAGAGAAACGGCAATAAACACGGCGGCCAGCACGCAGAACAGGCCGACACCCTCCTGCAGACGCCTGGTGCAAAACTCACGCACAGAAGACGGCGCCGTCACGGCTTTCTTGGTTGGCATAGCGTATACCCAATTCACAGTTTTGGCGCATGCTGCGGGCATGGCACCGTGTATTTTTCCCACACTATAGCCCAGCCATGGCCCGTGAATCAACGCCCGGCTGATTAATCTTCCTTAAAACGGGTGCAACGCAGTCGCCGCTGTGGCGTAAACGCACGCCTTTGGCTTGCTTGCGCCGGCAACGGCCGCCGTCCTCAGGCATTACGGTGCGATAAATCACGTGACAAGCCCGCCCGCAAACGGTTATATCTCAGGGCTGTGGCTGGCACGGGCGGCGCCCTTGCCGACCGGGTCAGGGCCGAAAGGCAGCAGCCCAGGTAAATCCGCGCCGGGTCGTGTCCAGTCACACGCTCAGTCGCCCTTGATGGCGCGATCGCCTAACGCGTCGATCCGGGTATCGACTGCACCTGCGGCGCCAGGGCAGTGACCGCCTTGCGCACGGTTTCACCTTGCTTTTTCTCCGATGCCAGATGCATCGTCTCCACGTCCTGCGCAATCTGCGCCAGCTCTTCCTGCATGCGCTGAATGGCCTTTTCCATCACATAGCTTTGCTTGTGCACCGCATGCAGATCATTTTTCTGTAATGCCTGCTCCACTGCCTGCGTAGCCGCCTGTAATTGACTCACCGCCTGCGCATAGCTGGCAGGTTTTTCGGCGTGGAAATGTTCCTGTCGCGGCTCGGCCTGCGCCGCCATCGCCAGCATGGAAACCATGACGAAGAAAATACGAAACTGCATAACTGCCCTTTCTTGTGTGATTGATAATCATTATTATTATCAACCGGCGCCGGATGCAAGCACGAAACGCAGCGGCGGGGTTGTCATGATGCGATCAGGCGATGATGAGCCAAGCGATCAGGCGGTGAGCAAAAAAACCGGATGCTTTGCGTAGCGTTTCGGGCCTGTCCAGGCCAATCTGGCCTTGCCCTGTGCCGTATTCCGACTATAGTCATTAGACTATTTTTAAATATCTCATGCCCGATGTCTGATGTCTGACGCGTACAGAGTGCTCGCCCGCAAATACCGCCCCCGCCGCTTTGATGATTTGGTTGGCCAGGACGTGCTGGTGCGCACCCTCAGCAATGCCTTTTCCAGCGGGCGCATCGCCCATGCGTTTTTGCTCACTGGCATTCGCGGCATCGGCAAAACCACCGCCGCACGTATCATCGCGCGCGGATTGAACTGCACCGGGCCTGACGGCAATGGCGGACCCACCACCGCGCCCTGCGGCGAATGCGCCAATTGCAAAATGATTCTGGAAGAACGCCATGTCGATATTATCGAGATGGACGCCGCCTCGCGCACCGGTGTGGACGATATCCGCGACATTATCGACACCGTGCACTATGCTCCCACCTCGGCGCGCTATAAGATTTATATCATCGACGAAGTGCACATGCTGTCAAAAAATGCGTTTAACGCCCTGCTCAAAACGCTGGAAGAGCCGCCGCAGCACGTCATCTTTATCTTTGCCACCACCGAGCTGCGCAAGGTGCCGGTCACCATTGTCTCGCGCTGCCAGCGCTTTGATCTGCGCCGGCTGGATATCGACCATCTGGCGGCGCATTTGGGCGCTATCTGCAGTAAGGAACAGGTGGACGCCGAAGCGGAGAGCCTGAAACTGATAGCCGCCGCCGCCGAAGGCTCGGTGCGCGATGCGCTCTCCCTGCTCGACCAGGCGATCGCCCTGCAGGCGGATGCCGAAGCCAACACCCGCATCGAAACCGAAGCCACCCGCGCCATGCTCGGCATGAGCGATGCCGGCCAGTCGCTTAACCTGCTGCGTCAGTTAATGGCCGGCGACGCCGCCGAGGCGGTGGCAAGCCTGCGCCAGATGCATGAGCGCGGCGGTGACCCGCTGCTCATCGTGCAGGATCTGCTGGCGCTGACGCATTATCTCACGCGTATCAAACTCGCACCCGCGCTGGCTGAAGATTTACGTTATACCGATCAGGTGCAGCAGCAAGCCGGCGAGCTCGCCGCCGCGGTCGATATGAGCGCGCTGGGCCGCGCCTGGCAGCTCTTGCTCAAAGGCGTCGACGAGATCAAGACCGCGCCGCAGCCGCTGGCTGCCGCCGAAATGCTGCTCGTGCGTTTTGCCTATCATGCCAATCTGCCCTCGCCGGACGAACTGATCCGCAAACTGGACAAGCAAAGCAGCGGCGCACACCATACCGGCGCAGCAAACCCGGCGGCGCCGGCCCCGGCCACGCCCAGCCCACAGCCCGAACCGGCAGCAACCGCGCGCAGCGCCCCGGCGGGCAATCTGGCGCTGGCCGTACGGCACGAGCCGCTCGCCCGGCCCGCCGCGCCAGCGCAGCCGCAGGAGCAGCCGCAGAATTTCGCCGCCGCCGTCGCCTTATTCGAACAGCACCGCGAGGCGATTTTATACAGCCACCTCTATAACGACATGCGGCTGGTGTCGTTTACGCCGGGGCACATCGTGCTGCATCCCACGGCGCATCTGGGCAGCGAATTTCCCGCCCGGATCGCGCGCCATCTGACAGACTGGACAGGGGCGGCCTGGCGCGTTACATACTCGGAGGAGCCCGGCGAACCGACCCTGCGCGAGCAGGCCGCCGCCGCGCGCGAACAGAAAATCAACTATGCCCGCGCCCATCCCGCCGTGCAGCAGGTGATGGCGGCTTTTCCCGGTGCGGACGTGGTGGAAGTAGACGAAAACATGAATACGGGAATACGAGAATAAGGGAATGCGGGAATACGAGAAATAAAGCAAACGCCGCTTACTCACCGTATTGCGTATTCCCATATTCCCGTATTCCAAAGGAGACGATGATGAACCTACAAAAAATGCTCAAACAGGCGCAGGATATGCAGCAAAAGCTGCAGGATATGCAACAGGAAATGGAAGCCAAAGAATATGACGGCACGGCCGGCGGCGGCATGGTCACCGTCACGCTCACCGGCAAGGGCAAAATGGTCAGGCTGGCGGTTGACCCGTCACTGGTTGACCCGGAAGATAAGGAAGTGCTCGAGGATCTGATCGTCGCCGCGCACAACGACGCCAAGACCAAAGCCGATGACGCGATGGCCGGCGCCATGAACGACATGACCGGCGGCATGCAAATGCCCCCGGGATTCAAAATGCCTTTCTAGGATAGGGATTGGGTATTGGATCATTAGCAGAACTCGAAACCCAACTCATACTTTCAACAGATTTGGGGTATTGCTCCGATCAGGATATTACACCGTGTATTGATCACATCCATAATCTTCGGCGTATGCTGCATATGATGCGCCGCAATCTCAACCTAATCCCTAATCCCTGATGCCTAATCCCTCACTTGATACCCTCATCACCCAGTTCGCCAAGCTGCCTGGTATCGGCCCGCGGTCGGCGCGGCGGATTGTGCTGCAGCTCATACGCAAAAAAGAGCCGTTGATGACGCCGCTGATCGAGGTGCTGCAGGCCGCGCGCGACGCCATTGTGCCCTGCAGCATCTGCGGCAATATCGACACGTGCGACCCCTGCACCATCTGTGCCGACGAACGCCGCGATGCAAGCGTGTTATGCGTCGTTGAAGACCTCGCCGATTTATGGGCGATCGAACGCAGCGGCATGTTCAAGGGACGCTATCACGTGCTTGGCGGCACGCTCTCGGCGATTGACGGCCGCGGCCCGGATGCGCTCAACATCGCCTCCCTGCCCCCGCGTGCCGCGGCGGCACAAATCGAAGAAGTGATTCTTGCCACCAATATCACAGTGGAGGGCCAGACCACCGCCCATTACCTCACCGAACGCCTCGCCGAATGTAACGTGCGCATCTCGCGGCTGGCGCAGGGCATTCCCATCGGCGGCGAACTGGATTATCTCGATGACGGCACCCTCGGCGCGGCACTGAAAGCCCGCCAGACGTTTTAGCCAGGCGATGCGCCCATCCACTCCAGCACTGCCTGAAGCCCGGTTGTCAGTGCGGTGTCCGCCCGCACGCCCAGACACTCTGTTGCCCGCGTCGGATCGCCCCGGGAATGACGGATGTCGCCGGCGCGCGCGGGCGCCTCGCTCACCTGCAATGCTGCGCCGCACAATTGCGCAATCGTCTCGGCTAATTGCCGCACCGATACGGCCTTTCCGGTGCAGACATTCAGCGCCGCCTGCTCTGGCATCGTGCCGCATTCCAGTTGCTGCATCGCTGCCATCAGATGCGCGACGACATCGCGCACATAAATGAAATCTCGCGTCTGCTCGCCGTCGCCAAACAGCGTAATCGGCGCGCCCTTTGCCAGACGCTCACAAAAAATGGAAATCACGCCCGAATAAGGCGATGACGGGTCTTGCCGCGGTCCGAACACGTTGAAAAACCGCAGGCCGAGCGTCGGGATGCCAAACCCCTCGCGCGCCACGCGCGCGTGGAGTTCACTGCCCAGCTTATCCGCGCCATAAGACGTCAGCGGCTGTGTGGACGTGTGCTCGCGCAATGGCAGCGCCTGCGGCGGCGGATCGCCATAAACCGCTGCCGACGAGGCGTACACCAGGGGAATCGTCCCGCCCCCTCGCTGCGCAATCGCCTCCAGCAGCGCGACCGTGGCGCTTACATTGACCCGGTGCGTGGCGTACCAGGCCTGCCGTGAGCGCTCCACCGAGGCCACCGCCGCCAGATGGAACACACCGTGGACCTGCGCGATCAGCGGCTCAAGCAGCGCCTTATCTCCGCTATCGCCGACGATCAGCTCCGCCGCATCCGGCAGGTTATCACGCCTGCCGGTGGACAAATCATCCACCACGCTGATACGGTGCCCGGCCTTTGTCAGCGCCGCGCACAGATGCGAGCCGATAAAACCCGCGCCGCCTGTCACAAGATAATGCATTCGATCCTGCTATAGGCTATGATACGAAAAAAAGGTAGCGGTTTTAATATTCGGTATTCAGAAGTTGTCATCGCGAGGAAGCCCTGTAAGGGCTGACGCGGCGATCCAGCCAGCCTCTCAGCATACGGGATTGCCAGGGTCACTGCGCTCCCTCGCAATGACGATCTTACGCACTGACTACTGAATACTGATTACTGAATACTGATTACTGAATACGAACACTCGGCCCTATGACGGAAAAAACAACAGACTATCAATGGCTGTTTTTAGACCTGAACAGCTATTTCGCCAGCGTCGAACAGCAGCTGCAGCCCGCGCTGCGCGGCAGGCCGGTGGCCGTTGTGCCGCTGATGACGGACAGCACCTGCGCGATTGCCGCCAGTTACGAAGCCAAAGCCTATGGCATTAAAACCGGCACCAAAATTTTTGAGGCCAAACGCCTGTGCCCGGAACTGATACTGGTCGAGGCGCGGCACGATGCCTATGTGGACTTCCACCACCGCATCCTCGCCGAGGTAGACCGTCACGTGCCGATCCACACCGTCGAATCCGTCGACGAACTCTCGGCGCAACTGCTGGGCCCGCAATGCACGCGGCAAAGCGCCGTGGACCTAGCGCAACGGATTAAAGCCGGGCTGCGCGCCAATATCGGCGAGTATGTCCGCTGTTCGATCGGCATCGCGCCCAATAAATACCTCGCCAAAGTCGCCACCGACCTGCAAAAGCCCGACGGGCTCGTGGTGATTGAAGCCGCCGACCTGCCCGGTCCGCTGTTGCCGTTGCAGCTGACCGACCTGCCCGGCATCGCGCGCGGTATGTCGGCGCGGCTGAACCGGGGCGGCATCCATACCCTGCGCGCATTGTGGGACACTCCGCCCAAGCAGCTACGCCATATCTGGGGCGGGGTAGAAGGGGAACGCTTCTGGTATAAACTACACGGTATTCAGCTTGACGAGCGGCCGACCAGACGGCGCACGGTGGGCCACAGCCACGTACTCGCCCCCGAATGGCGGCCCGAGCCGCAGGCGCGTATCGTCGCCGAACGGCTCGCGCTCAAAGCCGCCAGCCGCCTGCGCCGGCTGGGATTTTATGCGCAGGCGATGCGCCTTAGCGTGCGTCTGCAAAACGGCCCGCGGCTGAGCGCCGAGGCACGCTTTCACCGTACCTGCGACAGCCCCGGCCTGCAGGCGGCATTGCTGAGTTTGTGGGATGAGGCGATCACAGCCGCTGATGGCGCAGCGCCGGGTAAAGGTCGTGCTATTCACATCAAAAAAGTCGCCGTCACGCTGCACGGACTGATCACGCAGGAAGACGTACAGCCCGAGCTGTTCGATCACCCGCAGGACAGCAAGCAGCAAGCGCGGCGCGAGCAACTCTCCCGCGCGATGGATCGCTTAAACGCCAAATACGGGCGCGATACGGTGGTAATGGGCTTTTTGCCCAAACGCTCGCATACCTTTTCCGGCACGAAAATTGCCTTTACCCGCATTCCCGAGGCGGCGGAATTTCATGAGTAGCGGTTAGCCGGTTCATTTGCATTCTGCGGCGCGCTTGCTTATGATTCGCGCTATGTTCAAAAATATACTTCCGCGCCTACACCCTGCGCACGGATTGTTCCTCCTTATTGTTGCCGTCGGCGTGAGCATGCCCGAGCGCATGGAGGAGTTCGTCGACGGCCTGAACAGCTGGTTCAGCAGTGGCTTCGGATGGCTTATTCTGCTGGTCTGCGCCTATTTTGTCGGTTTGTGCGTGTATCTCGCTTTCAGCCGCTACGGCGCACTCCGCCTGGGCGATCAGGATGAAAAACCTTCCTTCAGCACGCCGGCTTGGCTATCGATGCTGTTTGCCGCGGGCATGGGCTCGGGCCTGGTGTTCAACGGCGCGGCCGAGCCACTCGTGCATTTTGTGGAGCCGCCGCCGGATGAATTGATGCTGGATGATGCGCAGGCGCTCAATGCGCGCCGCGCCATGGCCATCACCTATTTTCACTGGGGCATCCATGCCTGGGGGATTTATGCCATCGCCGCGCTGGGAATTGCGTATTATACCTTCCACCGGCACCAACCGATGCTGCCGAGCACTCCCATCAGCCCGATGATTCCGGAAAAACTGCGCGGCACCTCGCATGCGATCATCGACACCCTCGCTATTTTAGGCGTCGTGTTTGGCCTGGTGTCTTCGCTATCACAGGCCGTATTGCAGCTCTCGGAGGGGATTCACACGCATTATACCGGGTTTGACCAGCGCACGCTGATGATGCTGATTCTGATCACCATGTTTTTGTGTTACATGGGCTCGTCGCTGACCGATATCGGCAAGGGCATTAAAATCCTCAGTAACATCAATCTGGTAATCGCTCTGTTTTTCACTATTTTCGTACTATTCGCCGGGCCCACGCAATTCCTGCTGCAAACCTTTGTCAGCGGCATCGGCGATTATATTTCGCAGTTCACCAAGCTGTCATTCAACACGCATCATTATGCTGATGCCAAAAAATGGACCGAAAGCTGGACGATTACCTATTTGTTATGGTGGATCGCCTGGGGACCGTTTGTCGGCGTCTTTATCGCGCGTATCAGCCGCGGGCGCACTATCAAGGAGTTCCTGCTTGGTGTAATTTTAGTACCCACTGTGTTCTCCGCCTTTTGGTTCGCCGTGATGGGTGGCACCGCCATACATCTGGAGCTGATGGTTCAGCCTGGCTTCGGCGCCGTCGCGGCGGACCTACACAGCACCATGTTCGCCATGCTGCAGGCCCTGCCCTTAACGTCGCTAACCACGCTGACAGTGCTCATTCTGCTGTTCGTGTTTTTGGTGACCAGCGCCGATTCGGGCACGTATGTGCTGGGCATGTTCACCAGCCAGGGCGATCTGACCCCGTCCAAGCGCCAGCGCCTGTTCTGGGGGATGATGGTCGGCCTGGTGACCGCCGGCGCCATCCTCACCGGCCGCGGGACTGACTTTTTCCGGGCGCTGGCCGTAGTCGGCTCGATTCCGTATGTGCTGATCATGGTCTGGCAAAGCGCCGGCCTGCTCAAGGCCCTGCGCGCCGACTGGGAATATGACGCGCCCGAATTCCGGCGTAGTGCCGAAAATCCCGGCGACTCCGCCTCTTCATAACGCATGGGGCCGTCATCAGCTTGGGCAGCTATAAAAGCCGGAAACCAATGTATCAGTCGGTTATGCATTATCGATTAACGTTGTTAATCGACAATGAAGCCCGCTCGCAAGAGCGGGATTCCGCCGCGTAGCGGGCATCTTTACGCGAAGCATAAAGTCAGTTAGCTATAAGACGCAGCCCATCACCACCCTCACGGGTGTTAAGCGGTTGAACTGCCTGATTCAACCACCAGATCCGGAGCGGCTTACCGCTGCAAAAAAGCGGAAAATCGCGCACTCACCCTGCAATTGTCATCGAATCGTCATGTTGAATTTCTCAGATGTGGTATAATGCGGGAATGGCTATTACCATTAACAAAATTAAAACCGGCACGGGGCCGACCGGCGGGACGGTAGCGCTGATTTATGCTCCGGAGAATGCCATGCCCGGCTCACTGGTGGAGCTGACGCGTTTTTTAAACGATCAGCCCGGTCTGCGCGCCGTACCTGGTTATCACGGTCCGAAACGCAACCATGTGTTGCGTGTGTCCGGCCTGCGCAATGTCGCCCATCTCGAAGAGTTGCTGCATCAGCGATTGCCGCAATGGCAGCGAAGCCAGTTGGTTCCCGGCACTGGCATTCAGGTGGCCGCACCGATCAGCTATGAGCGACTCGACAAGGTCACGCACTTCCCGTTTGCCTCGCCGATGAAACGTTTCGTCAAGGAAAACGCCAATACGCTGGCCGGGCTGAGTTATATGGCGGGCAGTGTGGGGCTGTTTTTTTTCGGGATGCGCAACCGGCACAGCAAGCTGCCGCACAATCTCGAACATGACTGGTTCACGCTGTACAGTTCTGTTGCCTACGGCATCTCCAGCGCGTTGCTGATCGCCTTTGCCCGTGAGACGGACAATCCGCGGGATATTTACACCATTATGCAGGAGATTTATCCCAAGCTGGCGCGCGCCACGCCGGAGCAACACGAGGCGCTGGAAAACCAGACCAGCGGCGTGGCGGCGTTTCTGCGTAACTACCCGTGGGAAATCGCGTCCATGCTCAATGCCACCGGGGCGGGCAGCCATTTATATTCCGCTGCCGCGCGCGGGCGCAAGATGGAGGGGCTGGGCGCCTTCGGCACGCTGACCGCGACGCTGATTGCCGCCCTTGTACCCGAACGCCAGGGCCGATCGCTGCTGGATATGTCGCCGCTGTTTGGCTACAGCCCGCGTTCCGGCGCATTGATCGATAAGATTGAACAGATGCAGCAGGATTATCCCACCTTTTCACCGCTAATTAAAGGCGCCGCAAACCTCGCCGATTGGGTGCATGACGATCCGCTGGGCATTTCCGCGGGCATTCAGTCCGTGGCCAACGCCAGTTATGGGGTGAGCGGTCTGGCGCGCGGCCGTCCGGACCTGTCGTTTATGTCCGGTCTGTGGCTGACCGGCAACTATATGCAATCGCAGGCCACCAAGGGGCGCGGACCGGGCTTTGACGACGTGGTCACCGCCGCCTCGAATATCATGTTGAATGATCCGTCGATGAAAGACGCCGACCCGGATACCCTCAGGCAACGCATCCAGCGCTTTGCCAACAAGCTGGTGGATGAAAAGGAAATCGTCCACCGCCGCGACGATATCGCCGCCGGGATTACCGCCCGCATCAACCGCGCGCAGATTGATAAATCATACGAGGACGACGTCTTAACGGGCTTTCTGCCCGGCGAGGCCATGTTGCTGCGCAAGAGCCCGTTCGTATTGCCGCACGTGGTCGAGCATAATATCTGCCGGCTGCGCGGTGACGGGCAGGGCATGCAGTGTCATATTTCCTAGCCCGGCTGGCTCTGGCCCAGCCGCTGCCAGGACGGGATATCCTTCAAAGGCGCCGGCGCCGCCGCCAGATTATCCGCCAGCAGCGTACCCGCCTCTTCGCGCAGGCTCAGTAAATAGTCGCGGTCGGCGCCGAAACGCGCGACGAACCAGTCAATGATGGCGTCGTCTAATCGCACGCGGTAGACATGCACCAGGTTCTTGGCGATACGGTGCGAGGCGCGCCGCCGGTTCTCGTGCAGCGCTTCGATCGCCTGGTTGGCCCAGCCGGCCTTGGTCTGCGGAGTCAGATCGATGGTCAATGAGCCGAAATTGGCGGCATTCGACGTTTCAATCGACAGCTGCTCTTCCGGCCCGCCGACCTCGATCATTTTATCCAGTGCGTTGATAATTTCGGTGGCCGCGCGCTTGAGCTGGGCGGTATCTTGTTTATAAGCCACACCCTCCAGCCTGGGTTTAATCTCGCTGGCAAATGCCAGCTTCTCCCGGTCATCCAGATAGATAAAGCGTTCCTCGACATAAAAACCGGCCTGTTGCTTATGCTCGGACGGCAAAGCCAGCGTTAGCCGATGCCCCTCGCGTTGCCAGACTTTGGCATAACGCACCAGCGTTTTTAACAATTTCTGACGCCGCAGAATCGCCTCCCGGTTCAGCCGGAACAGCCGCTCATAATCCTGGCGGTAGGCCATGCGCTGCAGGCGGTCCATTCCGCGCAGGCCGCTGAGCAGGCTGTCGACCAGCCGCTGTTCGTCCTGCGTGGCCTCGATCACAATCTCCAGCCCCACCTGTTGATTAAGGCGATCAAGCAGCAGGCGCAGCATACTGTTGCGCCGCCGCAAGGCCTGGCGAAAGCTGCGCCGCGCCATATCAAGTTCGTCGCGCACCTCCTCGAAATGACTGTCACCGCGAAAACGCAGTTCCAGCACGGCGATACGCCGCCCGTTGAGCAGCTCAAACCCCAGCGTGATCACATCCCACGCATCCTGAATCGTCATCAGATCGGGGTCGCTGGCTTGCGCCGCATCCAGTGCGCGATAGATAAACCCGCCGGTGCGCGGAATGCCCTCACGCACCCGCGGGGTTTTGCCTTTCAGGCGGCTCTCCAGCAGCATATAAGCCTGCGGCGCGGTCGGCTCCAGGGTGACGCGCACCTGTTGGAGCAGGGGGCGGATCTCCCGCCACTCATCGCGCACACGCGACTGCATGCCCTGTTCTGAGAACACATCGATACGCCGCGCCGCCTCGGCCAGCTCAGCATGGCCGGTTAAATCCATCACCGCCGTGCCTACCGTCGACGGCGAGGCATTCGCGCCCTGCAACAGATAATAGGCCGCCATAATACGCCGCTCGGCGGGTTCAAGGCCGGTTAGAATGTGGTTGCGGCAGGCCACCATATACCGAAACAGGCGGTCGATCGCACGCAGCAATTGCTCTTGCTGTTTATCGACCTTAGGCTTGTAAAACGCATCGCGCACGAGCGTGGCAATCACCGCCAGCACCCCGGCGATGATGGTATAGCCCGCGAAATAGATAAAACTTTTCAGCGGCGCCTTATCACCGAAGCCGATATAATGCCCGCCCTGCAAGGCGATAAAGGTAACCGGCCCCGCCGTCCAGGCGAGGTTGACCAGCGTCCATTTCCAGGATTTGCGCGCCACCGCTTCGGCAATGCGGTGGGTCACACGCTCGCCGCGGCGCTCAAAATACTGGCCCTGTTTATCTTGTTCGGGTTGGCGCTTTGGCAGAATCGGCAGCATAAAGTAAATTTATGCCGGGTGTGTGACCAAGATCAAACACCTTTAAATTAAACCGATTATCCGGCGTTTATTCCTCCGCCGCAGCCGCTTCCTGCGGTGTTTTTGTCACAACGGTGAGCGCATGCACCCGTTCGGCCAGCTCGCTTTTCAGGCAATCATACACGGCCCGCTGCCGCGCCACCCGCGACATGCCGGAAAAATAGGCAGCGATAATAACAACTTTGAAGTGTGTTTCGCCTTCCGGGCGCGCCCCGGAATGGCCGGCATGCCGCGCCGAATCATCAATGATTTCAACCGCATCTGCTGCAAACGCGTGTTGCAATTTCTGTTCGATATGCTGGGCGAGGCGCATAAAATATTCCTCCAAACACAACCTTCGTGATTGACTTGCCGCCCTCTAAAACCAAAGGTTAGTGGACGGGCTGTTTCTTCAACTCTATGCTAGCATCATGTGTTTTCGGCATTTTTTAAGTCTGTCAACAATGCTACGAAAACGAACATTCACATCCGGAACTCAACCGAAGGTGGTGTCCGGATTGCTGCAATCAGGGGCGTAGATGAGCAGAAAAACGGAAGCAACGCAAGCAGTCGACCGCTATGTCGGCAGCAAGATCAAATGGCACCGAATCCAGCGTGGTCTATCACAGGATGAGCTGGCCTCCCGACTGGGTATCAGCTACCAGCAATTGCACAAATATGAAAACGGCACCAACAGCGCATCGGCCGGTAGGCTGGCCGATATCGCCGGGATGCTGGGGGTGGGCGTCAGCGAATTTTTCAACGGCTTCGGCGAAGAAGAAAGCCCCGACTGGATCAATGACAGTTCCAACCGAGAGCAGCTATTACTGGCCAAGTATTATAGTCAGATCAAAACACCGGAAAGCCGTTCGGCCATCCAGCAACTGGTCAAAGCCCTGGCCGATAAATCCGAGACCTGAGGCGGCGTTTCCGATTCACCGGATATAGCGGACTATCCAGCCTGTATTGCCTTGCGCGATGAGGTATAAAGCCGCATAATTAATCTATGCCGCGTTTTAAATATATTGATGATCTGATCGCTCCTAAGCCCGATCAGTGCGCGGTTAAAGGCTGCACCGCACCCGGCGAACACCGCGCGCCGGTCTCACGCGACCGGCCGGGCGAATATCAGTTTTTGTGCCTGGATCACGTCAAGGAATTCAATAAGAAATGGGATTATTTTCAGGGCATGTCTGAGCTTGAAATCCTGGCCTTTCAGAAAAACGCCACGTTCGGCCATCGCCCTACCTGGCATACGGAAAACGGTAGAGCGAGCTATTCCCCCAATACCCTGCGCGATGCGCTGCGGCGCTTTATTGGCGTTGAAGGGTTTGCCTATGACGGCGTCACCCACCCGCCGTTAAAGCCCAAGGACAAGCTGGCACTGGCCGATCTTGAACTGTCGCACCCAGTGGATAAGGATGAAGTAAAAGCGCAGTATAAAAAACTGGTCAAGCGCTACCATCCCGACTGCAACCCGAACAATAAACAGGCCGAAGAGCGCTTCAAGCGGATTACCGCGTCATATCATCACTTGATCCAGCATTACTGCGCCTCTATATAGCAGGTATGGACCCAGTCGCTTCGCTTGTTGACCGTCTGTACGGTATTTTTTCTCCGATCTACCTGAAGTGGCATCAATGGGCGCCGATCGAGTTGCATCTGTGGCAGGAAACCAGCGGCAAATCGAAGCTTGAGATTGTGCAGCAGGACATCCATGCGGTGGGCGAATATTTCGCTCAGGCCGATGTCATCGGCGCGCGCACAGAATATACGCTGACCGCCGAATGCATCGCCAAACTCAACCTGATCGCGCAGGATAAGCCGCTTACTCAGGCAGCGCTGGAACCGGAGATCGACCGTATATGTAACATGCTGGACCATGGCCGCATGGCCGAGCGTGTCAAATGGGAAAAAGAGCACTCGCACCCGGATGATTTCATCGCCCCCGCCTCATGGCGTATCGCCGAACAGGTGACCGCCGCCGGGCGCTGTTCCCCGGATGCGGCGATGGGGTTATACAACGCCTATCAGGAGATGGCGACGTTCTTCATTCTGCGCGACGGGAACGTGACACCGCAGGAGGATGCGGTATGGGCGGGGTTTTATGCCGCCTTCAAACATTGAACCCGTTGAATCCGATCAACCCGAAAGATGGATACGATGACAACCGAACCCACCCTGCCCGACCAGCCGATCAACCTGACACAAACCTTCGGGTTTGATGCCGGTATGGACGTCTATGGCTTCGCCGAAGCCGACGAGCACGTGCCAGCGGTGGATCCGACCTATCAGTTCGATCCGCAGACCACTCAGGCGATTCTGGCCGGTTTTGCCTATAATCGCCGCGTGATCATCCAGGGATATCACGGCACCGGTAAATCCACCCATATCGAGCAGGTTGCCGCCCGGCTGAACTGGCCGTGCCTGCGCATCAACCTCGATTCGCATATCAGCCGGATTGACCTGATCGGCCGCGATGCGATCGTATTGCGTGAAGGCAAGCAGGTGACCGAGTTCCGCGAAGGGTTGCTGCCCTGGGCATTGCAGCGCCCGGTGGCGCTGGTGTTCGACGAATATGACGCCGGCCGGCCCGATGTCATGTTCGTGATCCAGCGCGTGCTGGAGTCATCCGGCCGGCTCACCCTGCTGGATCAGAATCAGGTGATCACGCCGCACCCCGCTTTTCGCCTGTTCGCCACCGCCAATACCATCGGCCTGGGCGATGCCACAGGGCTGTATCACGGCACGCAACCCATCAATCAGGGCCAGATGGACCGCTGGAATATCGTGGCCACGCTGAACTATCTGTCGGCGGAGCGGGAAAAAGATATCATCCTCGCCAAACTGCCAGAATACAAAACCGCCAAGGGCAAAAAGACCGTGCAGGCAATGGTCGCCATGGCGGGGCTGACCCGTAGCGGCTTTGTGCAGGGCGATATCTCCACCGTAATGTCACCGCGCACTGTGCTCAGCTGGGCAGAAAACGCGCTGATCTTCGGCAACACAGAGCACGCCTTCCGCGTCTCGTTTCTCAATAAATGCGACGAGCTCGAACGCCCGATCATCGCCGAATATTACCAGCGCTGCTTCGATGTCGAGCTGATGGCAGCATAGGCGGGGTGTTGACAACTGATGCTTGTTAACAGCAACGCATGCGGACACGGCACTGGACAACCGGATTTTTTTGTAGTTACAATAAATGGGTTGCGATGTATCATGACGAAAAGGATCAAAAGAACATAAAAGCGCATGGTGTATCACTGGCTCAGGCGGATGATATTGATTGGGATACAGCCGTCACGCGTATCGATAACAGAAAAAATTATGGCGAAACCCGATTCATTACTTTCGCCACGTATCGTAAGCAGCTGCATTGCCTGGTATGGACGGTACGCGACGACAACGCCCGCTACATTAGTGTTCGCAAAGCAAATGCCCGGGAAATGAAAATTTATGAGCAAAAAATCAGCAAAAGAAACGCCCATTAAAGACCGGCCGCTGACCCAGGCGGAATGGGACGAAATGGGCCCCAGCATGCACGGCCTGCAAGGCCTGCCGGCGGATGCGAAACATGCGATTGAACGCACCCGTGGGCGACCGAAATCACGCCATCCCAAACAGCAGGTCACCTTGCGTATCGATGCGGATTTACTCGCCGCCTATAAAGCAACAGGTAGTGGCTGGCAAACCCGCATGCAGCAAGCGTTGCGCAAATATATGCCGAAATCCAATGTCTAAACCCAACTATCAGGCCCTCACCGCTACCGCCCAGGCACTGGCGGAACAAAGCGGGCTGACGCTCACCCAGAGCAACCACGCCACGGACACGCCGCTTACCGGCGCTCCGGTGATCCGCCTGGCCACTCCCGAATCGGCGCAGGGGCGCGAGCCGTTGCGCTATCTGCGCGGACAGGCGGATCTGGCCGCCCTCTCGGTCAAATACCACAATGCCACGCTGCATCAGTCGCAACGCCCGGCCGATGCGAAAGCCGCCAGTGTTTATGATGCGCTCGAGCAGATGCGCGTCGAGCTTTTAGGTGCCGCGCAATATGAAGGCGTGCAGCACAACCTCGCCCACCGGATGGCGATTCATTGCGAAGTACAGGGCTACGCCAACATTTCCGAACGCGCCGATCCGCCGATCGCCGATATTCTGGCGCTGTTGCTGCGCGAGCGACGCAACGGCCAGGCCCCGCCCGCAGCCATTGCCAATCTGGTCAATCTCTGGCGCCCCTGGGCCGAACGCGAAGCCGCCGCAACGCTGCACGCCTTGCGCGACCGGCTGGACGATCAGCCGGCTTTTAACGCCACAGTCATGGATCTGTTGCAACAGCTGGACATGCTGCCCGCCTCAGATACGGCGGAACCGGCCGATGCCCCGGAGGAAGATGACGCCGCCGACCATCAGGCGCAGCCGGAGGCGGAAGAGCGGCAGGATGACACGGCCGCAAGCGAGGCGCCACCGGCGGCGGAGCCCTCGCCGGAAGAACCCGAGGCGCGCCAAGCCGACACCGGCGAGGCATTTGAGCAGGCCCCGGAGCAACCCCGCGAACAGGCTGCGCACCTGCCCAACCGGCCGGGCGAGGCCGATCATTTCCACAGCATGGATTACCGCATTTTCACCGCGCGCTACGATGAAGTGGTGGATGCGCAGCAACTCGCCGATAACGAGGAATTGCGCTATTTCCGTACGCTGCTGGATGAACAGGTCAAGCGCCACCCGACGGTGCACACCCGCCTGGCAAGCCGGCTGACGCGCCTGCTCATGGCGCAGCGGCTCAATGAGTGGGTCTATGATCAGGAAGACGGCCTGATCGATAATGCCCGCCTGTCCCGCGTGGTGATTCATCCCGATATCACCACGGTTTATAAGACCGAGCAGGAGGCGCCGTTTCGCGATACGGTCGTCACTTTGCTGATCGATAATTCCGGCTCCATGCGCGGGCGGCCGATCACCTTAGCCGCGCTTAGTGTCGATATTCTCGCACGTACCCTCGAGCGCTGCGGCGTGAAGGTGGAGATTCTGGGCTTTACCACGCGCGACTGGAAGGGCGGCAAAAGCCGCAAAGCCTGGGAGGATGCCGGCAAACCGGCAAGTCCGGGACGGCTCAACGATTTGCGCCACATCATTTATAAATCCGCCGATACCAGGCTTAACATCGCGCGGCGTCAACTCGGATTGATGCTCAAAGACGGCATCTTAAAAGAAAATATCGACGGCGAGGCGCTGTGGTGGGCCTATTCTCGCCTGCTGAAGCGGCCCGAGCAGCGGCGTATACTGATGGTGATTTCCGACGGCGCACCGGTGGACGATGCGACGCTGTCGACCAATTACAGCGGTTATCTCGACCGCCATCTGCGCGATATGATCCGCCTGATCGAATATCAGTCCGCCGTGGAACTGCTGGCCATCGGCATCGGCCACGATGTCACCCGCTATTACAGCCAGGCGGTGACGATCAACGAGATCGACCAGCTCGGCGACGTGATGCTTAAAGAGATGACGCGGTTGTTTGCCGCTTAACTCTGCTGCCAACTACTTGTGCTCCCTTTGCTATCGCTGAGGGCTGGTTGAAGGCACTTTGCAGCGGTTGGCTTCCCGTTCCAGCGCTTTCATGGCTTTGTCCATAAGGTCCACTGCGTTACGCTCAATCCCGTCCGGCTCGTGCGGGCCGACCGGCGGCGTGCGTACGAAGAAGTTACCGTTCTTCGTAGCCACCTCAAAATGGATATTCGGCACGGATTCCCTGATTTCGCCCAGTTCTTTTCCGATAAGCTCTCGCCCTCGCTGTATTTGTACTGAGCGAATTTTGTCGTTCACCAGTTCCCGATGCACCACAAAGTCAATATAGGCATTCAGTGGCTTAAGCACCTGTTGTTCAATCCTTGATTTCATCAGGTGGGTTTCGGAACGGTCAAACCGCGTGGTTCCTGTCACATCTTGAAGCGAGAATCGGCGCTGTTTACATTCTTGGTCAATTTTTCTGTCGTCAATCGGATATTCAAAGAAAAAGCGGCCATCCTCAGATCCATAAGAGTTCCCGTGATGGGCCGTACTATAGTTGCGAACCGCCGTGGCGGCTTTCTCTAACAGCTCGTCTCGCCTATGCTTACCATATTTGTTTAGGGCATGTTGAACGTTTTTAAGTGACATTGCGCTGGCTCATGCCCGCCCCATACCGCGTGGTTGTTTTTCAATCTCATTTTCCAACTCGGTGAGGGCATCTCTGACCATGTCCTTTAGCAGTACAGGCTTTTCATGCGCTTGCTCTGCACGCATTCCTATTGTCTTAGCGTCAATCGGCTGACAGCAAAGATAATAATTTCCATCTTTACTGACTTTCTCAAATTTAACGGGAGTGAAATCCGCTAATATGTCAGGATGTTGTGCTTGCGCCTGCAGTGCCGTCATATTGTTTGGAACATTTTTAATTCCGGCCTGCCTCAACAGATCCCGCGCCACTTTATCGTTCACTCGACAATTGATATAATGATTGAGTGGCTGCAAAAGACGGCCGTCGATGAAATATTCATATTTTTGCTCAAGTGTTTGGTTCGGATCGTTCTGATGAGCCGCTTTATCAGCCAGGTAATGATTATAGAGCACGTCTGTGTTCACCTGAAACGATGCATCGAATATGCCGTCAGTTTCCTGAGGCCGTCCATCATGGGTGATGGTATATGGTCTAATCACATTGGCCGCCGCTGTACGCGCCCTTCTCAAATATATATTTTTACTTAGAAAATGATTACCTTCATATTCTTTACCCACTCGTGCCTCCATTTATTGCATGGTAAAGGATTCTGGGCCGGTTATCCAGCAAGAATGGGCGGTGATGACCTGGCGACGGACGCCGCATACGACCAGCTGGAGAGCAATAAGCGATTGGCAGAAAAATGGAAATGCCGAACCGAGAACTAGCTTTTTGCAGCGCTTTTGATCTGGTTACGCAGTTTACGGCCGAGAAAGGACAGGTTGGATGCCTTAGCGGTCAGCAAAAACTGGTCTAGCCCGCCATTGTGATCGATCGAACGCAGGGTCGCCGCGCTGATGCGCAACGGCACGAAACGGTTCAGCGCATCGCTTTGCAGACGCACTTCCCGCAGATTGGGCAGGAAACGCCGCCGCGTCTTGCGGTTGGAGTGGGACACATTATTGCCGCTCATCACGCCAGTATCGGTCAGGTCGCATTTACGGGTCATGGTTATAATCCTCATCTTAAGGATGAGACGTATAGCGTGCACATGCAGCGCGGTCAAGCATGATTTGTGGGAGAAATCGGGTTTTCCTGCTGACATACGGGTAGTTGGCTGCGCTCTGAGCTAAAAGTTACGCGCGGGCGCAGTCCAAATCGCGATACGCCTCTGTACGCTGTACATCAAGCGTGTCGCAGAGACATCAAATATCCAGATTCGTCACTTTCAGCGCATTGGACTGGATGAAATCGCGGCGCGGTTCGACAATATCGCCCATCAGGGTGGAAAAGGCGTCTTCGGCCTCGGCGACATCGTCAATGGTGACTTGCAGAAGGGTACGGTGGGCCGGATTGAGCGTGGTTTCCCACAGCTGATCCGGGTTCATCTCGCCCAGCCCCTTAAAACGCTGAGAGGAAACGCCCTTGCGCCCGAACTCAAGCACCGCCTGGCGCATCCCGAATGGCGAATAGAGCATACTTTCCTGATTTTTTCGTACCATGCGCGCGCCGTCATCGCCGAAAATCGCCGCCACCTCCTGATAAGCGTCGGCAAGCAGGCGGGCCTCCTTACTATTAAACAGCTTGTCGTCGATCACGTAATGCTCGGCCACGCCGCGCACGCTGCGATCCAGCGTAATCCCTTCCTGTTCCGCTGCCAGGCGCCAGTGTATCTGCACGTCACTGCGCGCATTGACCGCCCGCTCAAACCGCTTGATGGCCGCCGGCACCTCGTCGTCACGGGTGTTGAACAGGTTGCTAGCGACCGCCGCTTCGACCACGGCCACGGGCAACCGCCGGTTCAGCGCATCCATCGCCTCCGCCAGTTTGAACATACGGTCAACCACCCGGCGCAGCGCGTCGCCTGCGAGCGCCTCGCCGTCCGCCGTATGCAGCACCGCCTCATCCAGCGCGCCTCGGATAATATAATCGTTCAGCGCCGCCTCATCCTTGAGATAGGTTTCGCTGCCGGAGCGTTTGAGTTTATAAAGCGGCGGCTGAGCGATGTATAAATAACCCTTCTCAATGAGCTCGGGCATCTGGCGGAAAAAAAAGGTCAGTAGCAGGGTGCGGATATGCGAGCCGTCCACATCGGCGTCGGTCATGATGATGATTTTATGATAACGCGCCTTGCCAACATTAAATTCCTCGCGCCCGATACCGGTGCCGATCGCCGTGATCAACGTGCCAATTTCCTGGCTGGAGAGCATTTTATCGAAGCGCGCGCGCTCGACATTGAGGATTTTCCCACGCAGCGGCAGAATCGCCTGGAACTTGCGGTCACGGCCCTGCTTGGCTGAACCGCCCGCCGAGTCCCCCTCGACGATGAATAATTCGGATTTTGAGGGGTCGCGCTCCTGACAATCGGCCAGCTTGCCCGGCAGGTTGGTGATATCCAGCGCTCCCTTGCGCCGGGTGATATCACGCGCTTTACGCGCCGCTTCGCGGGCCACCGCCGCTTCCACGATTTTGCCGATAATCAGCCTGGCTTCCTGCGGGTGTTCCTCAAACCATTGCTGCAGCTTTTCGTAAGTAAAGCTTTCCACCACCGGTCGCACCTCGGAGGAGACCAGCTTATCCTTGGTCTGCGAGGAAAATTTCGGATCCGGCACCTTGACCGAGAGCACACAGGTCAACCCCTCGCGCGCATCATCACCGGTGATCTGCACTTTTTCCTTCTTGGCGATGCCCGTTTCCTGCGCATATTGGTTGATGCAGCGGGTGAGCGCACCGCGGAAGCCCTGCAGGTGTGTGCCGCCGTCGCGCTGGCGGATATTGTTGGTAAAGCACAACATCTGTTCATGGAAGGAATCGTTCCACTGCATGGCGATTTCCACGCCGAGGCCCTCTTTTTCGCCGGTTATGGAAATCACCGGATGCAGCGCTTTTTTGCTGCGGTCTAAAAACGTGACATAGGCCGACGTGCCACCTTCATAATGCAGCTCGACCTCGCGCGCTTGCTCGTCGCGGCGATCGGACAGGAAAATGCGCACGCCGGAATTGAGAAACGCCAGCTCGCGCAGACGATGCTCGAGCGTGTCATATGAAAACGCGATATTGGTGAAGGTCTCAGTCGAGGGCATGAAGGTGATTTCTGTGCCGTGCTCGCCCGGCGCCGCGCCAACGGGTGACAGCGGCGTGACAGCCTCGCCGTGTTCAAACCGCATCTGATATCGCGTGTCGCCGCGCCAAATCACCAGCTCCAGCAATTCGGACAGCGCGTTGACCACCGACACCCCCACGCCGTGCAGCCCGCCGGAGACTTTGTAAGAGTTCTGGTCAAACTTACCGCCGGAATGCAGCTGGGTCATAATGACTTCCGCCGCCGAAACCCCTTCTTCCTGGTGCATATCCACCGGGATCCCGCGGCCGTTATCGCGCACCGTGACCGATCCTTCGGGGTTGAGGATGACATCCACGCGGTCGCAATAGCCAGCCAGCGCCTCGTCGATGGCGTTATCCACCACCTCGTAGACCATGTGATGCAGGCCCGAGCCGTCATCGGTGTCGCCGATATACATGCCCGGTCGCTTGCGCACCGCCTCCAGGCCCTTCAATACCTTAATCGAGCCGGCGCCATAATCCTCGTTTTTGTTCATATCGTCCAGTTTTTCGGCTGCATCTGCCATAGTGATTCCATCATTGTTGATTTCATTATTGTTTATTTCATTACTGCTGATTGTCCGGCCCGCTGGCACACCGCCTGGCGCGCATATTGCGCATCCGGCGCCCGATTTGCCCGGGACCTGTCGCGGCGGATTTTTGCAGGCTGAGACAATGCGTTATTCTCAACCCCTGAGTTATAGTCGATAACCCCCTGCGCTGCCTAGTATTTTCTGTGGTTTTCCACAATCGGCGACGCCCCCCAAGCTTCTGATTTTTCTTCTTTAAAATCACAGCGCTCAAATCCGTCGCCCGCCGCTGAAAAATCGCCGGCGTCAGTGCCGGTCAGCCAGGCCTGTGCGCCCAGTTCGGCGATGGCTTCAAACAACGCCCGGCGGCGCGTCTCATCAAGATGCGCGACCACCTCATCGAGCAGCAATACCGGAGCCGCACCGGCACATCGCGCGCGGGCGCGGGCATGGGCCAGCAGGATAGACAGCAGCACCGCCTTTTGCTCGCCGGTGGAACACTGCCCTGCCTCGCGATTTTTGTCGATATGAAAGGCCGACAGCGCCGCCCGGTGCACCCCGCCAAGCGCCCGGCCGGCGGCGGCATCGCGCGGGCGCGCGCGCGCCAGCTGCGCAGCAAAGGCCGGCGCATCCGTGACCTCGCAATGAATCGCCAGCCGCGCTTTGGGAAAGGCGCTGTCCGTGTGCTGCATGGCAGCGTTGAGGCGCGCCACGGTTTCCTCGCGCGCGCGGGCGATGGCCTCGCCCTCGCCTGCCATGCGTTGTTCCAGCGCCTCCAGCCAGCCATTATCGGGCGCCTCATCGGCAAGCAGGCGGTTGCGCTCGCGCATGGCCTTCTCATAGGCGTTAACCCGCGCGGCGTGCGCGGCATCGGCACTGTAGACCAGCCGGTCGAGAAAGGCGCGGCGATCGCTGCCCGAGCCCAGAAACAACCCGTCCATCTGCGGCGTTTGCCAGAGAATGGCCAGATGCCTGCTGAGGGTGTTTTGTGAGACGTTCTCCCCGTCGATACGCACGACCCGGCGGTCACTGCTGGCGGACCGATCGCTGGCGGTGCCGATGTGGGTATGGCCCTGCAGGCCAGAACAGCGGGCGGCGACAGTCCAGGCGACCCTTTCGCCCACAGCGGCTGCTTCGTGTTGACCGCCGTCCTTTCCTCCGACACGCGGGTGCGGGCCGAAGGTCGTCATATCTCCTAGCTTCGCCTTGCGCAAACCGCGGCCGGGAGACAGCAGCGATACCGCTTCCAGCACATTGGTTTTGCCCGCGCCGTTGGGTCCGGTGAGAATCACCGAGCAGCCCTGCGGGGCAAGCTGTAATTGCGTGTGATTGCGGAAATGGGTGAGGGAAAGCGTGAGAATGCGGTTCATGACCAGCCATTTGCCTGTGGCGGTTAGCCCTCAGCCATTAGCGATTGATATAAAGCGGCTGACGGCTGAGCGGGCTATACCCGCATCGGCATGATGACATACAACGCGCCGACATCCGCCGGGTCGCGCACCAGCGCCGGCGACTGCGAATCCGCCAGCACGAACTGCGCCGACTCACCCTCGATCTGCGCCATCATGTCCAGCAGATAACGCGAATTAAAGCCGATATCCACCGGGTCCGCGCCGTATTTAACATCCAGCTCCTCGCGCGCCGAACCCTGTTCGGCGCTGGTTGCTGACAGCACCAGCGCGCCGTTATCCAGCTCCAGCTTGATGCCGCGCGATTTTTCCGAGGAAATAACCGACACCCGGTCCACCGCCAGAGAGAACGGCTTGCATTCGACTTCCATAATCTTGTCGTTGCCCGAGGGAATCACTCGATCATAATCGGGGAAAGTGCCGTCGATCAGTTTGGAAACCAGCACCGCCTTGCCGCAGACAAACTTGATTTTGCTCTCCGACAACGCAATCTGCACGGTTTGCACGCCCTCCTCCAGCAGCTTAACCAGCTCGCTGATGGTTTTACGCGGAATGATAACGCCCGGGATGTTCTCGGCGCCTTCCGGCAGGCCGATCTGGATCCGCGCCAGCCGGTGGCCGTCGGTGGCCACCGCGCGCAGCACGCTGGCGCCCTCGGCAGTGGCGGCATGCAGATACACCCCGTTGAGATAGTAGCGGGTTTCTTCGGTGGAAATGGCAAAACGGGTTTTTTCCACCAGCGCCTTGCATTCGTCACCGGTGACGGTGAAGCGATGCGCCAGATCGTCTTCGGCAAGCACCGGGAAATCGTCTACCGGCAGGCTGGATAATGAAAAGCGCGACTGCCCGGCGCGGATGATGACCTTGGCCTCATCGGCGGCCTTGGTGATTTCAATCTGCGCGCCATCCGGCAATTTGCGCACGATTTCGTAAAACATGTGCGCCGGCACGGTGGTGGCGCCATGTTCGCTGATTTCGGCCGGCACGCCCTCGGTAACGGAAATGTCCATATCAGTGGCGGTCAGCACCAGCTTACCGTCAGCGCCTTCCAGCTTGACGTTGGAGAGAATCGGGATCGTCCCGCGGCGTTCGACAACGGAGTGAATATGGCTGAGCGATTTCAGCAGCGCGCCGCGTTCAATGACGAGTTTCATGCTACTGTCCTCGAATGCTTCAGTGATTTGTTGTGCTTCCATGTCCCCAGACTATAAAGTGGGGCGGTAAAAGCGCAATGGAAAAGTTATGATTTGATCGCGCCGCGGCAATACCATGCGGAGTTATCCACAAACAGTTGGGCTAGCCCGTCTCGCGTTCCTCTTCGCCGGCGTCATCCTCGCTGCGCTCATCAAACAGCGCGGCTTCGCTTTCTTCCAGATCCTCGATGAACATTTCGTCGTCGGCATCGTCGGAATTGACGTCGGACTCGGGCTCTTCCGTATGGTCTTCAACCTCTTCCAGATGCTCGACATCCTCATCGAAATCATCGAGCTCCTCCAGTTCCACCACCTGGCCCATACCTTCAAGCTTTTCGGTTTCCTCGGCTTTGGGCCTGACTTTCGGCCCGGGCGCCTGCGGCTCGGCGTGCGTCCCCGAACCGTTGAGCGGCCCGGAGGTGGGTGCCAGCCGGGTGATCACCTGCGTCCCGCATTTCGGGCACGATGCCGGTGACTGGTTCAGGTCATAAAATTTCGCCGAACACTGGATGCACTGATGTTTCCTGCCAAGGCTTGCATGCATGGTCTGAATCCCAACCGTGTTATGCCTGTCTTTTGCTCTATTATCCCGTTATGGCGAAGCGCCGGCACGGGAACCGAGTATTTATTAACGCGATCATTTTAGACGCGATGGTTACTTTACTCACCCGGATAAAGCTTATATTACCGATTCCAACGACTATCGTAAACTTGAAATCGCAATGACCCAATCGGACTTGACTTCTGCGCAAGCATTCATCTCGCAACCCGGCGGCAGGCTGTACGGCGAAGCGCGCATTCCGGGTGATAAATCCATCTCGCATCGCGCCTTGATGCTGGGCAGCCAGATCATCGGCACACTGCATATCAGCGGACTGCTGGAAAGCGAGGATGTGTTCAGCACCATGCAGGCGTTGCGTCAGTGCGGGGTGTCGTTCACGCAGGAACAAGGCACCTGGCGCGTACAGGGCCGCGGTATCGGTGGCCTGAACGAACCGGCGAACGTCTTGCACCTGGGCAATAGCGGCACCAGCACCCGGCTGTTGATGGGGCTGCTCGCCCCCTACCCGTTTACCAGTTTTTTCGCCGGCGATACCAGCCTGTCGCGGCGGCCGATGCAACGTGTCATTACCCCGCTGGCGCAGATGGGCGTACAGTTTGTCGCCCATAGCGGCGACACCCTGCCGCTGGCCATGTCCGGCGGCAGCGATTTATTGCCCATCACCTATGAACTGCCAGTGGCCTCCGCACAGGTGAAATCGGCCATTTTACTGGCCGGGCTGAATATCGCCGGCACCACCACCGTCATCGAACCAGTGGCCACGCGCGATCATACCGAGCACCTGCTGACCCGGCTAGGCGTAACGCTCACGCGGGAATCACAGCCCGAGGGCGGGCAGATTATCCGCATCGACGGGCAGCAGGACCAGCAATGGCAGGAATCGGATATTACCATTCCCGCCGACCCGTCGTCAGCGGCGTTTCCGATTGTGGCGGCGCTGATTACCCCGGGCAGCGACATCACCGTGCCGGCGGTGTGTCTGAATCCACTGCGCGCCGGGTTATTCACGGTGTTAAAACGCATGGGCGCTGATCTGCGCGTCACCAATGAACGCCAGATGGCCGGCGAGCCGGTGGCAGACATCACCGCGCGGCACAGTACGCTACAGGCGGTGGATGTGGAAGCCGCGCTTGCCCCTGCGATGATCGATGAATACCCGATCCTGGCGGTTGCCTGCGCCTTTGCCGAAGGCCGCAGCGTGATGCGCGGAATAGGCGAGTTACGCGTTAAGGAAAGTGACCGCCTGCAGGCCATCGCCGACGGGCTGCGCATCAACGGGGTGAGCGCGCAGGCGCATGATGATGCACTAGTGGTGGACGGCACCGGGCGCGTAGCTGGCGGCGGCGTGGTGAACACCCATTACGATCACCGCATCGCCATGGCGTTTTTAGTGATGGGGCTGGTCGCCGAACAGCCGGTGCGTGTGGATGACGGGCGCGCCATCGCCACCAGTTTTCCCACCTTTCTTGAGGTGATGAATGAATGCGGCGCCGGGATATTCCGTGAGCGCCGCACTAAGCCGCGGATGGAGCTGTCGCACCCGCTGGTGATCGCCATTGACGGGCCCGCTGCCTCCGGCAAGGGGACACTCGGCCGGCGGCTCTCGGAACATCTGGGCCTACCCTATTTGGATACCGGGTCGCTGTATCGCGCGGTGGGGATGCGCCTGTTATTCGCCGGCGAAGACCCGCATAATCAGGAGCAGGCCGTCGCCGCCGCTAAAGCCATCCGTCAGGAGGATTTTTCCAACCCGCAGCTGCGCCAGGAAAAAGTCGGCCAGGCCGCTTCCGTCATCTCGGCGATGCCGGAAGTGCGCCAGATACTGCTCGATCATCAGCGCCGGTTCGCCGCCTCGGCGCGCGGGGCAATTCTCGACGGGCGCGATATCGGCACGGTGGTCTGCCCCGAAGCGGACGTAAAACTGTTTATGACGGCCAGTATCGAGGCTCGTGCCGATCGCCGCCACCGCCAGTTGCAGGGCCAGGGGATTGAGGTGGTCTATGAGTCGGTACTGCAGGATCTGGTTGAACGCGATGCGCGCGACAGCCAGCGCCACAGCGCCCCCCTGCTGCCAGCAGAAGACGCCATTACCCTGGACACCACCGAGATGACTACTAATGAAGTGTATGATCACGCACTGCAGTGCGTGCAGGCGCGGCTGCAGGAACAGGCGGCATAAGGCCGCGCGAGGTGCATTAATTATTATATATATCGATAGGATGCGCGATATGTAACCGGCTCAACAAAGTGCATTGTATTTTACTCAAAAACATATTATGACAAAAAAAGTTGTGAATAACTTAGTGTGTCGTTTACCGTGAAATATTCTGTTTTTTGTACTTCGCAAGCGGGCGCTACCAGCATTGAATATGCTTTCGTCGCCATGCTGGTTTCCGTCGCTATTATCCTTAGTGTCACATTATTGGGCGAATCCGTTGGTAACAACTACAATAACGTGGCAACAGATGTCTCTGAGGCTGTTAACAATTAGGTTGCAGAATCACAAGCGCTTATTGCCGCCAATTGTTGCTTGCTTGTCTCCGGTTCAAAAATCTGATATTATAATTGTAGCTGGAAAATCCAGCGTATAACGGTGCTATTATATACTGCACCTTTTTTTTTAACTTTTGCCTGTTTATCAGACAAATAAAAATGGAGTTCATTTCATGCATACGGTTTTATCCTTTTTTAAAGATGAGTCCGGCGCGACCGCCATTGAATACGGCCTGATCGCCGCATTGGTTTCGCTGGCCGCCATTATTGCATTGGGTACGCTTGGTAACGAACTGAGCAATACCTTTAACGAAATTTCAGGTGAGCTGACCAACGCCCAAAACTAAGCGTGACGGTCAAGCATAACGATCTCACCGATCGTTAAGACGAAAACGCCCGGTTACCGCCGGGCGTTTTTTTATGCCAATCATCTGGTTTTTTGCTATAATCCCTGAAAAGGGAGGGCGATTATGAACCATCCGCTCATGACGCATCCAAACCACAGGCGCGAAGGCGGGTTTATCAGTATTCATCTGATTGCGATTGTCGTGCTCATCCTGCTGATCACCGGGCTGGGGCAATATCTGTGGCGCAATTCCTTGCAGCTGGGCAGCTATTGCCAGAGCGTTATCACCGAAATGGAGCTGCATCAGCTGAACGATACCTGCATGGCGATCGGCACTACCATGGCGTCGCTGCGCAACCGGCTGGAACAGATGGTCGGCGCCAGCAAATTCGGCAATATGATGAATCTGGAGGAATATGCCGGCATGATGGCGCGCAAGCTGAGCTCGCAGACGCTGGGCTTTAACGCGCCGCAAATCAACAATATGATCGACCCTAAATTCTTAAGCGGGATGCCCTCCGGCGGCTCGTCGATGGACCGGATGCGCGCTGCGTTAACGCAGGGCACCGCCGGTTCGCAACTGCTTTCGCAAGGCAATTCCTCGGCCGGGCTTTCCTATCTGCAATCCAGTGCCAATATGGGAGAATACGGCGTATTGTCGCAACTGTCGCTGGGCTCAACCTATATGCAAGGCGGTCGCGGCGTGCCCAAAGACCTGGGCGCTGCCAAGCATTACAACCAGCAGGCGCTGCAATCGATCCGCACGCTGCAGGCCAGCGATTCGGCCGAGGCCAAACGATTGCTGTCCGCCCTGCCCGCCTCGCCGGATCAGTTGACGCAGTCGCTGGAAGGGGTGGTCACCAAGCTGGATTTGCAGAAATAATGCGAGCGCGTATCGCAACCGTTACGCCGAAAGCGCCGGCGCCGCGGCTTCCTGCACGCGTTCGGCTTCAAGCCCGGTTTTTTCCACCCGCCGATGCGGATAGCCGGTTATAACAGGCAGACTCGCATCCTCAGCCTCCCGCCGGTCTTGCCATGAGGAGCCGGCGGCAGGAGGCGCAGGTTCCGAAGATCGGTCTTTCTGCTCGGCCTTGCGCAGCGCCTCTTCCCGGATTTTCTTTTTATCAACGATGCGCCCGTCAGGCAGCTTGTCCGCGCCGCCGACCAGATAGGAAAACACGTCCTGCACCCGCCACGAAGTCTGCGCCCCGAGATAGGCCCATTTACCGTCGGCATTGTTTTGGAAACGGGAGCCAATACTGTTAAACAAAAAAGGGGTTCGCCAGATCATGGTCTTGCCATAGCGTGACCAGCCCAGCTGATCGTCCAGCGAAAACCATAGCTGAGCCCCCGCTCCAAGCGTAATCAGGCCCGTCGCACTGTGTGCCCAGTTAAAGAAATATTTATTGGTGGTTTTATTGACGTTGCGAAACCCCGAAAACAAGGAGAATGTTCCGGACAGGGTTTTTCCGAGTCCGGCAAACTGGCGTTTATGTTCCATCCACCCCGGGAAGTAGGCCGCCTGCCAGACGCGCTTGCCGACATAGCCCGCCGGGTCATCGTGCAATAATTGCGCATTTTTTTCGACTTCTTCCTTGTCATCCTTGTCATCCGGAAAGATGGCCGTCACCATCATACTGGCCATATTGACAAAGGTGGAGCGCGACTGAAACCGGTTCAGTAATTTGGTCTTGCCGCCCATGCTGTCGAGATGGCTGGCCGTTTCCAGGTCGCTGAAATGTTTGAGCGAATTCACATAATAAGACGGCCGGAACAGATCGCTGGTTTTGCCCTGAAGCCCGGCGCGGCCGAACACCGAATGCAAAATATTGCGCGGCGGATCGATCAGATAATGCACCGGTTTACCACGATTTTCCGGTGACACCAGATTGGTGCCGCTGGATTTAAACATTACCACGTCAAGCACAACATCGCTGGCGCCGATAATATTCGATGAACGATTAACCACGTAATATGGCAGCGCCTGTAACGTGGCGAAGCGCGCGGCTTCGGCTTGGTCGTTGAGGTGATGACAGGCGGCTTCGATCGGCCCCGGCAGGCGCCAGCCCAGCACCGGCAGACAGACCGGCTCGCGTGATGACGCACCATCCTCCGGTCCGGAAGCACTGGAATGCCTGTACGCACTTAGTGTTGGCGTATCGGCTGACTGGCTCATGGCGCCTCCCGTTGCCGGCCTTCCGCCTGCATCATGCCCTTATGGTCAGCCGGAGATTGCAGCCTCGCCTCCGGTGCAGGCCCGCTCAACTCCCCGGCAGCCGCCCTGCGCAGCGCCGCCTCGCGGATATGCTGCTTATCGATCAGCGTGCCATCAGGCCGTTTCTCCGCGCCGCCGATAAAATACGAGCCGACATCTTTGGCGGTAAACAGCGCCTGCCCGCCCGCATACCAATGACGGCCGGGATCAAGGTGTTTGGGATCAAACCGATTACTGATGCTGTGAAATAAAAACAGGGTGCGCAGGGTCATGGTCCGGCCGAAATCCTTCCAGCCCTGCTCGTCATCAATACCGGCCCATAACTGCGCGCCGCCCAGTAGGGTGATCAACCCGCCCGCCGCATGCGCCGGATTCAGCCGATAGGTATATTTCATGTTTTTCGCCAACGCATCGGCGCGCGGTAACTCGGACACATTACGAAAACCGGAGATAAAGGAAGACGCCCCCGCCAACGTGATCGCCATACCGGTGAACTGGCGTTTATGCGTTGGCCATTCGAAGGGGTTGAGCGCCTGCTCCAACCGCCGGCCGTAATACCGCAGTGGCTGCTTCGAATAGAGTTTCGCCATCTGCTCGACTTCGGGCTGATCGTCGACATCATCGGGCAGCAGCGCATTAACCGCCATACCGGTCAGCCCACACAGCGTCGAACGCGCCTGCCAGCGATTAAACAACGCGCCGTTACCGCGCACCAAATCGGCACGCGCGGCGGCATCAAAGGAAGTCAGTGATGTGAGGGATTCAACATAAAAACCCGGCCGCGCGAGATCTTTAACGGAAAATCCGAAGCGCGCCGTTTCCAGCGTATTCAGAAACGGGACACGAATATAATCAAGCGACGATTTGATTTGCTTAGGCTTGAGCATCTTGGTGCCGTTGGCCTTGAGCATCATCATGTCGCCGGCGAGATGGGTGATACCGATGAAATTGGAAGAATTGTTGACGATCGATACCGGCATGGCGCGCAGAGTGGCCACCCGTCCGGCATAGGCGGTATTAGCTGCATCATCGATAATATCGTTCATCAGGCCGGGAAGCGGTATGCCAAGTAGCGGGATGGTATAAGGCACCCGCCGTGCAACAGCGACCGGTGCCGTTTGTGCCTGCCACACCGGTTCGGTTGCCGCCTCAGTGGCGGTCTGCGGGCGAACGATATCTCTCGGGGCGTCACGCGCCGCGTCAACCATGCGTGATCCTCCATCCCACTGGTGGCAATGTATCATTGTTGCACGGCAGCATGACACCTGCGTGACGGAATGATGACAGATTGATGACAATGACCGTATAAATGCAGGGTTTCCACGGCATTAGCACATGCACCGTGACGCTTTGACTTTGCCGCGCCGCGTCGCGTAATATGGATATATGTCCGTGCTCGCTCTACTGGTGTTATTCTTCAGCGCCGACGCGCTGGCCGCCGAACCGCGCTACGATCCGCCCTGCTGCACGACGGATTATTTCGTCTGCGCCGATTACCCGCAGCGCGCCGCCCGGGCCGAACCGTGCCAGATCTGTGACTGCCGCGCCGGACGCCGCCCGGCCTGTCGCCCGAGACCGCAGACGGTGGAACATGCCATGGTCGAAGCCGTCACCCGGCTGATGCGCCTGCCGTTATGCCATCTGCTAAGGCACAACCCGCCGCGAGGGCGCTAACGATGCACATCAAAGCACAATGAGACCATTGCATAAGCCCGCTTTTAGCGCCTCACCCTCGCGCAAGCGGGGGGTTCACCCAAGTAGGCGCGTGACTTCGCAAGATTCCCGCCTTCGCGGGAATGACGGAATTGGGCAGGGGCCGACTGATACAACAGTCTCACAATATTAGGCCAGATGTCGTAATGCGCCAGGCTCTGCTGCTGAGTCATGCAGCATGTTGGCTTCAACGCGTGCATGATATTGGCCGAGCCAGTCGCGTTCACGCTCGGAAAGCATGAACTCATCGATCAGCCGCGTATCCAGCGGCGCCAGGGTCAGGGTTTCAAACGTCAGAAACCCGTCATAGTCGGGTGACGGCACCACCAGAACCAGGTTCTCGATGCGGATACCGTATGCGCCCGGCCGGTAATAGCCCGGCTCGTTCGATAATACCATGCCCGGGGCAAGCGCCACGTCGCCGCCGCGTTTGGAGATGCGCTGCGGACCTTCATGCACGCACAGATACGCGCCCACGCCGTGGCCCGTCCCGTGATCGTAGTCGCAGCCCGCCTCCCAGAGATATTGGCGCGCCAGGGCGTCAAGCTGCGCGCCGGTGGTGCCTTCGGGAAAGACCGCCGTGGCAATCGCGATATGGCCTTTGAGTACGCGTGTAAAATGCTCGCGCATTTCCGCATCGGGCTCGCCGATCACTACCGTCCGCGTGACATCGGTGGTGCCGTCCAGATATTGCCCGCCGGAGTCGAATAAAAACAACTCATTTTTATGCAGGATGCGATCGCTTTCGTCGGTGGCGCGATAATGCACGATAGCCCCATGCTCGCCCGAACCGGCAATGGTGGCGAAGCTGGGCCCCAGATACAGCGGCCCGCTGATGTCGCGGCGCAGATCGTTGATCATCTGCTCGGTTTCCAACTCGGTGACCGGGCGCTCGGCGACGGTATCATCGAGCCATTGCAGAAACTGGCTGAGCGCCCGCCCGTCGCGCCTGTGGGCGTTGCGGATGCCGGCAATTTCCGTAGCGTTCTTGCAGGCTTTGGGCAACAGCGTCGGGTCACGCCCTTCGATGATCTGCACGCCGGCTTGCTCCAGCTGCATGCGTAGCCATTCGGCGGACGTGGCCGGATCAAACAGGATATGCGGATATGCCTTGAAGAAGCTCGCCGGTTCCTGCTCCAGCTGCTGCATGCTGCTGATCGTGACGGCCTCATCGAACGCCGCGTCGGCGGTGTTGTGGCCATTGAGAAAAACGGTCACCCGGCCATTTGCGTCTAGCAGCGCCATACACAGCGCCAGCGGGTTGTAGGCGATGTCCTCGCCGCGGATATTGAGCAGCCAGTTGACCCCGTCGGGCAGGGCCAGCAGCGCCGCATCAGCGCCTAGCCGGCGGATGGCATCGGCCAGGCGCGCGCATTTATCGACGCTGGATTCGCCGGTATATTCAACCGGGTGCAACTTGATCGCCGCCGCAGGTGGCGGTGGGCGATGCGCCCACAGCGCATCGATCGGATTGCCATCAAGCGGCTTGAGTTCAACCGGCGTGCCGATAAACGCCTTCGTCCAGCGCGCGATCTGCGCCGCGCTGTGCAGCCACGGGTCAAAACCCAGCATGAAGCGATCATATCCGGCCGCCTGCACCGCCTCGATCAGCCAGGTATCCACCGGCCGCTGCGTACTGTTAAGCCGGTGATAGTCTTCACCTGCAACTTCCTGTTCGGCCTGAATGGTATAGCGCCCATCGGTAAACAGGGCGCCGCGTTTGTCATAGACCGGCTCAGCGAAGCAGATCACCGTGCCGGCCGAGCCGGTGAAGCCGCATAACCACTCCAGCCGTTTGGCCGATTCCGGTGGGTATTCGCTTTGAAACTGGTCGTTGACGGGCTGGATAAACCCATCAACCCCTACATCGGGCAACGCTGTGGCACATTCACGCAATCGTTGAGAATAGTCGATATGATCCTCTATCGTCATGATATTGTCACTTGCTTCGGAAACGCTCAATCGTACAATAACGCGTTCAGAGGCTAGGGTCCAAAGGAAAAAACGTGAGAGACATTGTCAAAACCGGGGTGTTACCCCTTCTGATACTGCTGTCAGTAGCGCTGAGCCCGCTTGTCACCCATGCCGAAATGACATTCCCCAAAGTGGGGACCAAGCGCGAATTCCGCCCGGCGTTGATGTATGTCACCGGCTCGCAGGATAATGACCGCGCCTTCATCGAAATGGCCCGCAAAGGCGCTGAGCGGGCGCAACGCGAACTTTCCATCGAATTTGACGAATACCGCCTGCCGGAAAACGAGGATCCTACACAATTTATCCGCAATGTGGCAGAAAAAGGCTATTCGCCGATTATTGCCGTGGGCTATCAGAACGTGATTCCGGTGCTCAAGCTGGCGGAGGAGTTCCCCGATACCTATTTCACCGTGATCGACGGGCTGGTGCCGCCGGTTTACCAAAACGTGCAGTCGATTACCTTCAAAGACCACGAAGGAGCGTTTCTGGTGGGCATGATCGCCGCCTACACGTCCGAGACCAACCATGTCGGCTTTATCGGCGGCATGGATGTGCCGCTGATCCGCAATTTCGGCTATGGCTACCTGCAGGGCGCCAAATTCGTCCGCCCGACGATTGATGTAACGATTGACATGGTGGGCGATACGCCGGAAGCCTGGAGCCGGCCCGATATTGCCTATGACCTTGCGCTGCGGCAGTTTAATAATGGCGCTGATGTTATTTTCAGCGCTGCCGGCGGCTCCAGCCTGGGCGTGCTGCGCGCCGCAAGCGATGAAAATAAATACGCTATCGGCGTGGATACCAACCAAAACGCCATTTATCCCGGCCACGTGCTGACCTCGTTGATCAAGCGTGTGGATAAAGTGATTTTCAACACACTCAAACAGGCGCAGATGGGCAATTGGGAGCCGGGCATCAAAATGCTGGGGCTTAAAGAATCGGCGCTGGATTTCGCCGTCGATGAGCATAACAAACACCTTATCAGCCAGGATCTGATCGATCAGGTGCTGATTACCCGCGAGCGGATTATCAACGGCCTGATCGATGTGGAAGCGTATAGCCCGAATTGATGGCTACGGAGGGAGGGGTATAAGGTTTAGGGTGTACGCTAAACGATATTCTGATACCAAACCCTGAACCCACCACCCTGCCGCTATGTTACGTACGCTCAACACACAACTCACCGCCGGCCAGAACCTTTCCTGCGAACAGGCGCGCGCAGCCTTTGACCATATCATCGCCGGGCACGCCGCGTCCGAAGAACTGGCCGGCTTTTTACTGGCGCTGAAGGCAAAAGGCGAGACCGCCGACGAAATCGCCGCCGCCGCCCGCGCCATGCGCGCCGCGATGCGCCGTTTTTCAGCGCCCGCGCACGCGATCGATGTCTGCGGCACCGGGGGCGACGGCAGCCACAGCTTGAACATTTCCACCGCCGCCGCGCTGGTGGTCGCCGCCTGTGGCGTGCCGGTGGTCAAGCACGGCAACCGCGCGGTGTCCTCCCAGTCGGGCTCGTCCGATGTGCTGGCGTTGCTGGGCGTTAATCTGGAAGCAGATGAGACCCGGCTGGCGCGCTGTCTGGAGGCGGCCAATATCTGCTTTCTGGCGGCGCCGCATTTTCACCCCGCCATGCGCCACGTAGCGCCGGTCCGCCGGCAACTGAAAACCCGCACTATCTTTAACCTGCTCGGGCCGCTGTGCAATCCGGCTGGTGTACGCCAGCAGCTGCTGGGTGTCTATGCGCCCGACCTGCTGACGGTGCTGGCCGAGGCACTGCGGCAGCTGGGCAGTGACGCCGCCTGGGTGGTGCATGGTGCGGGACTGGACGAGCTGAGTATCAGCGACGCATCCGACATCGCCGCGCTGGCAGGAGGCGAGATCACCCGGTTTCGATTAACCCCGCACGATGCCGGCCTGTCGCCTCATCCGGCGGCGGCCATTGCCGGCAAAGACGCCGCCTATAACGCCGATGCACTGAGGCAGCTGCTGGCCGGCGCCGCCTCGGCCTATCGCGAGGCGGTGCGGCTCAATGCCGCCGCCGCGCTGGTGATCGCCGGCGCGGCCGAGGATCTGACAGCCGGTGCGCGGCGCGCCGGCGAAGCGATCGACAGTGGCGCGGCGGAACATACGCTGGCGCAACTGGTTGAGCTGAGTAATGGGATGTAGTACCACATACGAAATATCGATTCTTAACCATATGACCGACATACTAGCCGAAATCTGCGCCGCCAAACGCGAACACATCGCCCGCACCAAGCAGGCGATGCCCGAACACGCACTGCGCGAACGCATTCAGGCCACCGCCCCGCCGCGCGGTTTCCTGCGCGCGCTGAGCGATCATACGGCACGCAACGAACCGGCGCTGATTGCGGAAATCAAACGCGCCTCGCCCAGCCGCGGCGCCATACGCGAGGATTTCGATCCGCCGCAACTGGCGCATGATTATGAACGCGGCGGCGCGGTATGCCTCTCCGTGCTCACCGATGAACCCTATTTTCACGGTCATAATGAATATCTGACCATGGCGCGTGCGGCGTGCAACCTGCCGGTGCTGCGTAAGGATTTTATGCTCGATACCTATCAGGTCAGCGAAGCGCGGGCGATCGGCGCCGATGCGATTTTGCTGATTATGGCCGCGCTAAGCGATGCCCAGACGCAGGAACTGGAAGATGCCGCCTTGCACCTGGATATGGATGTGCTGGTGGAAGTGCATGACGAAGCTGAGCTCGAACGTGCCCTCGGTGCTTTGCGCACGTCGCTGATCGGCATCAATAACCGCAACCTCAAAACGCTGGTGGTGGATATTAACACCAGCCTAAGATTGCGCGGGCACATTCCGGCGGAATATGTTGTCGTTAGTGAAAGCGGCATCCGCACCCATGCCGACATTACGCAGCTCCGGGCGCAGAATATCCATTGCTTTCTGGTCGGGGAAACGCTAATGTTGCAACGCAATATAACCGAGGCAACCCGCGAGCTGCTTTATGGCCAACCACTCCCCTGATATTTTAGGTGTCAGCTATTCCTTTGGCGGGGCCAATCTGCTGTTAATCGACATGTTGGCGCTGATCTTTTTTGTCGCCTTGTGGGTGGGTTATACGTTTTATGCCGAAACGCAATATAACCGCACGCCCAACCTCATGCGCATTATGGACCAGATGCGCGTGCGCTGGATGCGCCAGATATTAAAGCGCGACAACCGTATCGTTGATGGCTCACTGGTCGGTAATTTACTGCGCAGTATTTCCTTTTTCGCCAATACCAGCATCTTCATTCTGATCGGTCTGGTTACGGTGATCGGCTATCGCGAATCCGCCATCAAGATGATCGAAACCATCCCCTTTGCGGTCAACACCACCCATTTCATGTGGGAGGTTAAAATCTTCAACCTGGCGGTGATTTTCATCTATGCCTTTTTCAAATTCACCTGGTCGCTACGCCAGTATAACTATTGCTGTATTCTGGTCGGCGCCGCGCCGATGCCCAGCGAAAAGCCGGAAACCCACGAAGATTTCGCGCTTAAGGCCGGCAATCTGATCGCCAATGCCGGGCGCCATTTCAATATGGGTCTGCGCGCCTATTATTTCGGGCTGGCGGCCACTAGCTGGTTTTTACATCCGGTGTTGTTTATGGCGCTGAGCACGCTGGTGGTCTATGTGCTGTATCGCCGCGAGTTCCGTTCGCACGCAGTCAATAATATGGCGGATCTTGGAGACGGCTGATGCGGCGAATAATGGTTTCGCTGGCCTGTTTGCTCAGTCTGCCGGCAACGGCGTTCACCGATTCCGATTGCGCGCCGCGACAAAATTACACGCCGATCACCGCGCGCCCCGCTAATGCCCTGCTGTATCGCATCGAACATTGCGAACATCCCGACAGCTATGTATTCGGCACGTTTCATTCCGACTCACCGGACCTTGAGCCCATTGTGCATGATGTCAAACAGGTGCTGACCAAAAGCCGGCAGCTGGCGCTTGAGCTAAAGCTGGAGGACTCAGCTCGCCAGAAAGCGCGAAGCTGGCTGATGTTGCCGCCCGATCACCCCGGACTGCAGTCGATGATAGGTGACGAATTATTTACCCAGGTTGTTGAAAAATTCGGCCCTGTTCTGCAGGGCGATGCGGACATCCTCGATCGCTACCGTCCGTGGGCGTTGGCGGTGCTGGTGCAATACCCGCCACCCGAAGCGGACGGCATGGTCGTCGACGAGCAGTTGCAGCGCTTTGCGCAGCAGTTGGGCCGGCGCGTGTTTGGCCTCGAATCGCTGGAAGAACAGTTCCGCGTGTTTGACCGAATGCCGCGCGAGGACCAGATTCATTTTCTGGAGTCGACACTGGATACGGTTGATCAGCTGACGGTCATGCATACCGAGCTGAAAATGCATTATATGGCGCAGAACCTGCACGCCATCAAGCGGATGAGCGATGACATGTTCGTCGCCATGGCCAAGAATTATCCGGCGCTTGCCGAATATCTTGAAACACACATTCTGGATAAACGAAACCGGACAATGACCGAACGTGTGCTGCCGGCGCTTGAACAGCCAACCCTGATTGCCGTCGGTGCGCTGCACCTGCCCGGTGAGGCAGGCATCCTGCATTTGCTGGAAGATGCCGGCTGGTATGTCTATCCACTCAAACGCTAATCCAGGCCCTGATGAACACTCCAGGGACGCGCACCCTGCACGGCCGACGTATGCTGTAGACGAATTCCGCCCGCTTCGAACCACAGCCAGTGCGATCCGTTTTCACGCAGCGCGCCAAGGTCAATGACATATGGTGCGCTGCACCATTCTCCGATGTAAAATGGCGCAATAACTATGTCCGCTTTGGTGCAATCCTTGACTAGCGCCTCATGTTCTTTTGCTATCGCAACAATATATGCTGCACTGCGAAATATGCAGCCCAGTTTATCACATCGCCACTGGTCGTTTTGCGGTTTGTGGTATGGCAATTGCTGCGCCGCACTCGCCGGCGCCCATTGCTGCGGGATGAAACCATAAGCACGCCCTTTGAGCATGTGCAACTGCCCGTTTATGCGCGCCGCAACCTGCTTTGCATCTTTACTGATCAGCATGTCGGGAAAGTCCTGAAGCAGCCAGCTGGAAAGCCCCAGCGCAATCAGAACAAGCCCGAGGAAGCGCATGCGTTCGCGCCACAGTATTAACCATAAAAGCCCCAGCGAAATCACTGCCATCGCCCAGCCGGGAAAGCTCGGCAGATAGATACGCGCATAAGGAAAACCGGCAAAAAATTGCGCGATTGCTAACATGGATGTGATACCCCACTCCAGCGGTTGTAATGCAATATATTCGATACCGAACGGCATCAATATAAAGCCGGCGATAATCGCCGGCATGATGAGAAATGACACCACCGGCATGGCCAGCAGATTGGCCAGAATGCCGTAAACCGAGAGGTGATTGAAATGATAGATCACGAAAAAATTAGTGGCCAGTTCGGCCACCAGCGAGGTCATCATAATGCCCCCGGCATAAATCATGATGCGCTGCACATAGTGCTCGCGTTCTGCAGCACGGTCGGCGGCAGATCGCACCCGTTCGTACCAGGCAATCAGCGCGGCGGTGGCGATGAAGGACAGCTGGAAACCCGGATCAAGCGGACTGAACGGATTGTATAACAGGATGACAAGCGCCGCGATCATCAGCGAGCGCATGGGTGTGACTTCGCGGTCAAGGAGCACGGCCCCCAGCAGCAGCGCCACCATGATAAAAGCGCGCACGGCGGAAACCGGAAAGCCGGCAACCACCAGATAGCACGCCGCAGCGATCAGCGCGCCGGCGGCCGCGATTTTTTTGCCGTGCCGCAGATGACGCGTCACCGGCACGGCAATCAGCAGCAGGCGCATGCCGACAAACACCAGCCCGCTGATAATCGCCATATGCATGCCGGAAATAGCCAGAATATGGGACAGGTTAGTATCGCGCATGGCGGCGTTTATTTCGGGCGGAATCCCAGCGCGATCGCCCGTCATCAGTGCGGCGGCCACTACCCCTTCCGGCTCGGCCATCTGCGTACGGATGCGGGTGGAAAGCGCCTGGCGGAAGGCGGTGATCATCATATCAATCTCCCTGCCGCTGTGAGAGTGCGCCGGGCTCGGGGGGCTCATGCGCCCGGCATCGGGTTGCGCCGCTTCCCCATTCTGGCCATCGGAAGCCTGTTCATCGGAAGCCTGGAATGTCAATTTGCGCACCGGCGGAATGGCATAGCCCACCGCCCCGATACCGCGAGAAAAGAAATAGCGGGCAAAGTCGAACCCGCCCGGCATCACCGGCCCCGCCGGCGAGAGCAGTCCGGCGCGCACATTAATATGCTCGCCGGTAACCACCTGCTGCGCCCCGCGCAGGGTGACGCGCACCCGCGTGGGTGTCTGCGCAGCCGGCAGCCCGTCGATGCTGACCCGATCCAGAATCAGCCGCAGCCCTTCGGGCACGTCACTGACCTCGATCACGCGGCCTTCCACCGGACGGATGCGCAGTTCCCGGTCAAGCATGGTAACGTCCTGACGGTCAGTATACAGCTTTGCCCACACCAGCCCGGCGGCGATCACACACAGCGCCAGCGCCGCCCGGCCAAGTGGCAGCCAGCGCCGCAAGCCGTAGCGTGCGGCAAAGGGCAGCCCGGCCAGCGGCAGCAGGTGATGCGCCTGCGGCTCGACGGGTAAGGCGAAATACAGCAGCATGCCCGCCATCAGCCCGACCGGCAGCCACAGCACCCAGCGCTCGCGCTCGGCGAGCAGCCATTCTGCAATCCGCTTATTCATGATGCCACCCCGTGTAGCATGTCGGAAACCATGCGGGTACGGGATCCGGAAAAAGCAAAAAAGCCGGTAGACTTTTTACCTCGAAAATGCCTACTGGCATTTGCTTTCCGGATTCCCCTATGGTGTTGTCTACTGACAAAATCCGGTCAATGACAGTAAAAAGGAACCGTATGACGATCATCACCCGCTTTGCCCCCTCACCGACCGGGTTTTTGCATATCGGCGGCGCGCGCACGGCGCTGTTTAACTGGCTTTATGCCCGCCATTGCGGCGGTCAGTTCCGCCTGCGCATCGAAGATACCGATAAGGCGCGCTCCACGCCGGAAGCCACGCAGGCGATTGTGGACGGACTGGCCTGGCTGGGACTGAACTGGGATGGCGAGGCGGTCTATCAAAGCACGCGGGCGGCGCGGCATGCCGAAATAGCCCATGCCCTGCTGCAGCACGGCGCGGCATACGAATGTTATTGCTCGGCCGAGGAACTGGGGGCCATGCGCGAACAGGCGCGCGCCGGCGGCCACCCGATTCGCAGCCCGTGGCGCGAGGGCGGCACCCCGCCGGCCGATACCGCGCCGGTGATTCGCGTGCGCGCCCCGCTGCAAGAGACGCTGCGTATTGATGACGCCGTGCAGGGACCGGTCACCATCGACGCCAAGCAGCTGGATGATTTCATACTGCTGCGCTCGGACGGTTCGCCGACTTATATGCTGGCGGTGGTGGTCGATGATCATGATATGGGCATCACCCATGTGATCCGCGGCGACGATCATCTTAACAACGCCTTTCGCCAGCGCCTGATTTATGAAGCCATGGGCTGGGACGTGCCGACCTTCGCCCATATCCCGCTGATTCACGGACCGGACGGAGCCAAACTCTCCAAACGCCACGGCGCGCTGGGGGTGGAAAGCTATCGTGACATGGGCTATCTACCCGAGGCGCTGCGCAACTATCTGTTGCGGCTGGGCTTCAGCCACGGCGACGAGGAGATTATTTCCGATGCGCAGGCAATCGAATGGTTCGACCTCGCTGCGCTCAACAAAGCGCCGGCGCGGTTTGATTTCGCCAAGCTCGCCAATCTCAACGGCCATTATATCCGAGAGTGTGACGATGCGCGGCTGGTCGAGCAGGTGATGCCGTTTCTGCTCAAGCGGATCCCCGCTCTCGCAGAGGGAAGCAACGCAATCTCAGCCCGCTTGCTGCGCGCCATGCCGGGGCTGAAACCGCGCGCCAAAACCCTGCAGGAACTGGCCGACGCCGCCCGCTTTTATGTTGAGCGGCGCACTCCGCAAGACGACAAAGCCGCCCGCCAGCTGCGCGACGGCGCGGACGTGCTGACCGTATTCATTCCGGCATTGGAGGCCGTCTCGGACTGGCAACAAGAGGCGATTATGGCCACCGCCAAACAGGTGGCCGAGGCGCAACAGATGAAGCTGGGCACGGTGATGGCACCGGTGCGGGTGGCGATCACCGGCGCGACCGCCGCGCCGAGCATGTTTGAGGCGATGGAGCTGCTGGGCAAGGCGGAAAGCCTGGCGCGTCTTAAAGCAGCTGTCGAGGGACAGGTTTCAGGTTGCGGTTGAACCGCCGCCGATTTCACCATATATTAATATTTATAAATGCAAAACCCGTAGGCGGTTTTACCAAAAACCCGGAACCTGAAGCCATGGCCGTATTACCCTTAGTCATCGCTCCCGATGAGCGCCTCAACCAGCCGTCCGAACCGGTGGAAGTGGTAGATGACAGCATCCGCCAACTGATCAAAGACATGTTCGATACCATGTATGCCAATCAGGGCATCGGACTGGCCGCCGTGCAGGTTGGCGTGCATCAGCGTATCATCGTGGTGGATACCGAATGGGGCTCGGCGCGCTATGAGGCGGAAACCGCGGGCGAGCCGGGAGAAACACCGCAGCCCGGCAAGCCGCTGGCGCTGATAAATCCGGAAATTATCGCAGAAAGCGAAGACCATTCGGTTTACAAAGAAGGCTGTTTGTCATTTCCCGATAATTATTCGGAGGTGGAACGTCCGGCATACGTGACGGTGCACTATCTCGATGAACAGGGCGCGCCACAAACACTGCAGGCCGAGGAATTGCTGGCCACCTGCATCCAGCACGAAATTGACCATACCGACGGTATCGTCTTTGTTGACCATATCTCGCGGCTGAAACGCGATATGATTCTTCGCCGCTTGCAAAAAGCGAAAAAACTCGGCACCATCCCGGTCGAAGCAACCGACACAGTAAAGGTGTAACCGCGATGCCGCTGTGGCGAAAAGCGAGTCAACCGCGCGATGAAGCGAACCGCTTCGCACTTACCCGGTTAGTGTTTCTGCTGGCTTTGTTCATAACGTCTGGCAGTATCGCCGCCGGGCCCGCCCCCTACCCCGCCGATGTGAAGGCAGCATTTGTGCGCTCCTGCGCGACCGTGCATGAGGAAATGCTGTCCCCCTGCCGCTGCATGATCCGCCAGTTTGAACGCCGTATGCCGCTGGAGGAGTTCATCGCCTTTTCCAGAATGCAGGATCCCGCGCGCGACCGCCGCTTTACCACCGTCGCCAACGGATGCATTGACCGGCTTCGGAGAAGCAACCGCTAACCGCTAACCGCTTATCATATGGAACTCATCTTCATGGGCACGCCGGATTTCGCCGTGCCGACCTTGCAGGCCCTGCTCGACTCCGCGCACACGGTGGCGGCGGTGTATTCGCAGCCGCCGCGACCGGCCGGGCGCGGCCACCGGGAAACCCCGTCGCCGGTGCACGCCCTGGCCGACGCCCACGGCATCCCCGTATACACGCCCGCCGGCCTGAAAGACGAAGCCACTCAGGCGCAATTCCGCGCGCACGGCGCCGAGGCGGCCATCGTCGCCGCTTACGGGCTGATATTGCCGCCGGCGATCCTTGCTGCCTGCTCGCGCGGCTGCTTGAACGTTCATCCATCCGACTTGCCGCGCTGGCGCGGCGCCGCGCCGATTCAGCGCACGATTATGGCCGGAGACGGTTATTCGGCGCTGTGTATCATGCAGATGGATGACGGGCTGGATACCGGCCCCGTCCTGCTGCGCCAGCCGGTGGCCGTGCCATCCGATATGACGGCCGGGCAGCTGCATGATAAAATGGCGGCGCTGGGCGCGGAATGTCTGCTGAAGACGCTGGAGCTGGCCGACCGGCTGGAACCGCAGCCGCAAAGCGAACAGGGGGTGACTTATGCGCCCAAAATCACCAAAGAGGCGGCAAAAATCGACTGGAACCAGCCGGCGGAGGCGATTTATAACCATATCAGGGGCCTAAACCCCTATCCGGCAGCCATGACGGAGCTGAATGGGGATATAATCAAGATATTTAAGGCAGAAATAGCGGCTTATTTGCATCCCACCCACTGGCAGAGCCCGAACCCCTCGCAGAAGGGGTCGGGCGAGGCTCAAAAACCACCCGGCACCGTGCTCGACGACCACCTCACTGTCTCCTGTGGCAACAACACCGCCCTGCGCCTGCTTGAACTCCAGCGCCCCGGCAAGGCGCGTATGGACGCGGAGGCATTCTTACGCGGGTTTGCGGTGGCACGCGGCGCAGTGTTAAACTAACATGCCGCCGGGAATTCACAACATTCACAAGATTCACATACCACGTGCAACGGTTCAAACTCACCCTCGAATATGACGGTACGCCCTATGCCGGCTGGCAGCGGCAGGACGACCGGCCGACAGTACAGGCCGCGCTGGAGCGCGCGGTCTATGACTTTGCGCAGGAGCAGGCGCATGTGCAATGCGCCGGGCGAACGGATGCCGGCGTGCATGCGCTGGCGCAGGTGGCGCATGTCGATCTGACGAAAGACCGCACAGCCTATGAGGTGATGGAAGGGCTCAATTTTCACCTGCGCGATGAAGCGGTGGCGGTGCTGAGCGCCGCGCCGGTGGCAGCCGATTTTCACGCCCGTTTTCAGGCCACCGCTCGCGCCTATCGCTACCGCATCATCAATCGCCGAGCCCCGCTCAAGCTTGAGAAAAACCGGGCCTGGCAGATTCCTTGGACGCTGGATGCGCAAGCCATGCACGCGGCGGCGCAACGGCTTGTCGGCCATCATGATTTCACGTCCTTTCGCGCCGGAGAATGTCAGGCCCGATCGCCGGTGAAAACGCTTGACCGGTTGGATGTGACGCGCGCGGGCGAATGCATCACCATCGAGTGCGCCGCACGCTCCTTTCTGCATCATCAGGTCCGCAATATGGTGGGCACGCTGGCGCTGGTGGGTTCAGGCAAATGGACGGCGGACGATGTCAGCCGCGCGCTGGCGGCGCGTGAGCGCAGCAAGGCCGGGCCTACCGCCCCCGCTGAGGGCCTTTACCTGATTGGGGTGGATTACTCTGATGCTTGATACCTTTCTCCGCATTGGGGTGAATATGGATCCAGGGCTCTGGCAACTCCAATAAAAAACCAACCTGTTCTTCTAATCCATCCATTAGAGGCAATAATGACGATCCCCCATCATAACCCATCCGCTTTCCAGTTGCCATTTCCGTTGCCTTGTTTCTTGCCCTTTCTACAACATATTCAAGGTATTCATCGATGGTTTTGCGTTCGACATCAGGATGATTTGTTGTAACCGCATCTTCGATCGATACCAGTGTTCTTCCAATGCGATCGCTTAGCTTTTTAAAAACCTGGCCTTCTTCCTTTTGCAGGCGTGGCATTATCTTTGGATCAAACTTTCTATCCTTGGGATGTCCGTCGTCCGTACGGGCGGGAATACCCAATATTATCTCGCTATAAAGATACAGGTTTTGTAACGCCTTGAGGCCGGGCCTGGTCTGTTCGTCAAATACCTTAAATTGATGGGGTTGTGGCATACGGTTCAGGCGCTGTGTTCAACCGAACGCTGGCGCTCGCGCGCCTGGCTGGTCAGATTACCGGGCGCTTCCGGACTGTCATCATCCATAGACGCGACAGCCACGCCACCGCGCCCCAAAATATCTCCGGCTCTGGCGACCGCATCGTGCTTACGCGGCTTGTTGCGCTCGGCCATTTCGGTCTCGGTACGCGTCATAATGGCGACGATGCCGCTGAAATCTTTGGATGGATCTTGTTCGGATGATTTGTCTGCATTTACAAGAATGCCAGCAATTTCATCAGCATATTTTGGGTTCCATTGAAAACGGATCCTGCCTTTTTCCTCATTTACCGTTACTGAAACAGCATACTCCTCTTTTAACTGCTGTTTCTCTTCTTGTGATAGATCATCCCTTTTTTCAATGTGATTTTCCACAGCTGCTTGCGCCGCTTCTAAATAACCATGAATTGCTTTTGCTTGCCGATCGGGGGAACCCAGAATGCCTTTGAGTGCCTCTTGGACTGACGGGTCTAGATCATCGGTCTGAATCTGACTCGGGTCGAGTTCATAGACATATTTGCCGTCTTTAACGGCGGACTCGCCGGCGCCCTGCTCGGCCAGCTGGATCATCATATGATTGAGCGCCTCGCGGCGCTCCATCTCGCTTTGTTTCGCGTCAGACATAACAAATCCTTAATTATTGACTTTCAAGTTTATCACAGCCATGTGACAGTTTCATGACAACTGGATTCGGTATTATCTATCAACGATTTATGCCACATTGCGCGCCGATTGTTCCGCGAAATAACGTGTCAGAAACTGGAAATAGACCTCGCTGAGTTGCTCCAGCGTGTCTACCGCCACGCGTTCATTCACGGCGTGCGCCGTCGCGCCGGTGGTGCCGAACTCGATCACCGGGCAGGTGTCCTTGATAAAGCGCGCATCGGAAGTGCCGCCCGTGGTCGACAGTTCGGGCGTACGCCCCGTCACCGCCCGCACCGAGGCGGATAACGTGCCGATCAGCACCTCATCGCGGGTCAAAAACGACTCGCCGCTGACCCGCGTGCGCAGCTCGTAGGCGGCATCGCGCGGGCCGACATGGCGCGCGCACACATCATGCAGCCACTCGGTGATCGAAGCGCTGGTGTGCTGGTCGTTAAAGCGGATATTAAGTTTGGCGTGCGCCGAGGCGGGAATAAGGTTCACGGTCGGGTTGCCGACATCAATACTGGTGATTTCGAGATTACTGGGCGGAAAAAATTCACTGCCCGAGTCCAGCATATAATTCTGCATTTCATTCAGCGCGTTAATCAGCCGCTTGACAGGATTGTCGGCGCGGTCGGGATAGGCGACATGGCCCTGAAGTCCGCGCACAATGAGATCGCAGGTGATGCTACCGCGGCGGCCGACCTTGATCATCTCACCCAGCGCATCGGGATTGGTCGGCTCACCGACGAGGCAGGCGTCGATCGTCTCTGCGCGCGCACGCAGCCATTCGAGCATTTTGCGCGTGCCGTTAATGGCGATGCCTTCCTCATCGTTGGTGATTAGCAGCGAGACGGAGCCGTTTATGGCTTTGCCATCCGCACTCACAACGCGCGAGACCGCCGTGACAAAGGCTGCAATCGCGCCTTTCATATCTTCCGCGCCGCGGCCATACAGCACGCCGTCGCGCACTTCTGGTTCAAACGGCGGTGAATCCCACAATGCCTCATCCCCCGGCGGGACCACATCAGTATGCCCGGCAAAACACAGATTCGGCCCCTCGGTACCCAGCCGCGCATAAAGATTTTCCACCGGCTCTTCGTCGGCTTCTTCAAACGTCTGCCGGTGCACCACAAAACCCAGCGGCGTGAGCATCGCCTCGAGCACATCCATCACCCCGGCCGAATCCGGCGTGATCGACGGGCAGCGGATGAGCTGTTTGGCCCGATCCAGTACATCATTAGTCATACCGCCCCCCGCAGAATCTCATTAACGCCGGTTTTGCTGCGGGTCTGCTCATCCACGCGCTTGACGATGACGGCGCAATACAGCGAGGGTTTCTTTGGGTCTTCATTGGGCAGCGTCCCCGGCACCACCACCGAATAGGCCGGCACGCGGCCGCGGAAGACCTCGCCGCTTTCGCGATCCACAATTTTGGTCGAGGCGCCCAGATACACGCCCATGGCAATCACCGCCCCCTCTTCCACGATGACGCCTTCGGCGATTTCCGAGCGCGCGCCGATAAAACAACCATCCTCGATGATCACCGGGTTGGCCTGCAGCGGCTCGAGCACACCGCCGATGCCCACGCCGCCGGAGATATGGCAGTTACGGCCGATCTGCGCGCAACTGCCGATCGTCGCCCAGGTATCCACCATGGTGCCGCGATCGACATAGGCACCGAGATTGACAAATGAGGGCATGAGCACGACATCCGGCGCGATATAGGCCGAATGGCGCACCAGCGCACCTGGCACGGCGCGAAAGCCGGCCTCGTGAAAATTAGGTGCCCCCCACCCTTCACACTTGGAGGGTACTTTATCCCACCAGTGGGTGTGATGCCCGGCGCGCGCCGGGGCATTTTCGATCAGCTGCATGCCGTTTAAGCGAAACGACAGCAACACCGCTTTTTTCACCCATTGATTGACCTGCCACTGGCTGTCGATTTTCTCCGCCACGCGCAGCTGGCCGCGATCGAGCGCGGTGAGGGTTTTTTCCACCGCCTCGCGGATTGCGCCGCCGGTTTCCGTGCTCAGCGTATCGCGCGCGTCCCACGCATCGTTGATTGTGCTTTCCATATCCGGTTCTTGCTCGGGTAACGGGGCGAGTGCCATGACGTCTCCTTTACTGTTATAATAGGGTAATACCCCTGCAGACACCGGATATCAAAGACTTTTCCGAGAAATTAACACAAATTCGCCATCATTTTGAAGCGCATTAACCCTTTGGTAACGCTTGAAGGTTACGATGAAACATTAAGTACTGGTGCGTAACAAGAGAAAGCGACGCCCCGGCAATATGATTAAAAAACGCATAGCAGGGTTCTCATAATGAGCACGGCTGATAACCTCGCCCAGATCCGGCACGAACGGGACCGCTTCGTGGCGTTTGCCTTTGCATCGGCCGATATTCTGCTGGAGCTCGACCCTGACGGCCGGATTATGTTTGCCAACGGCGCCACGCGCGGCCTGCTGGGGCGCGAGGCCGATGAATTGCGCGGGATGGATTTTTATACCCTGCTCATGCCCGGCCATTCCAGCAAAACCCAAAAGGTGCTGGCCGAGCTCGATCATAAACACCGGATGGAACGGATGGAAGTGGTGCTGCGCTCCTCACGCCACGATGCCCTGCCCTTTGCCATGACCGGCTTTCGCCTGTCCAATCTGCGCAGCCATACCTATCTCAGCCTGAGCCAGCTGAAAGGCTCGGAGGTCACCACCGATCAGCTCTTCAACCGCGATGTGGAAACCGGCTTATATAAAACACAGACCTATGTCGAAAACGCCAATAAAAAGATTTTCGAGGCTAAAGAGCGCGGCGACCACGTGCAGATGACAATGCTCGATCTGCCGGGCCTGAAAGAACTGCTGGAACAGCTCGTCGAGGCCGATGCCGAAAAACTCCTGCAGATGATCAGCGACACAATCCGCGAAAAATCCCTCGACGGCGATACGGCAGGCGTGCTCGACGGCGGCGGCTACAGCCTGGTGCATGACGGGACCACCGATACCAAACAGCTGATTGATGATATCATTGAACTGACCCGGCAGGCCGACCCCAACGGCAAAGGCCTGCAGGTGCACGCCAATACCATCCATGCCGATCCCGGCGAGCTCAGCCAGCAGGACTGCGCCAATGCCATGCTGTATACGCTCAATCAATTCGCCAAACATGCCGGCGAGGATTTCTCCATCGACAGTCTCGCGCAGGGCTATGAAGGCCTGCTTGCCGATACGGTCAACCGTATCGGCGAGTTCAAGCAAACGCTTAATGATGATGCGTTTGAAGTCGCCTTCCAGCCGATTGTCGATCTCCAAAACGGGGTGATCCACCATTATGAAGCGCTGGTACGGCTGAACAGTCAGGACACCTTTAAGAACCCGTTCGAATTTATCAATTTTGGAGAGCACTCCGGCATCATCGGCGATTTTGACCTGCTGATGTGCCAGAAAGTCTTCGAAATGCTGACCGAACATGCCAAAACCGGCTATCACCCGATGGTGGCGGTCAATATTTCGGGCCGCTCGCTGGGCTCGATGCTGTTTCGCGACGCCCTGCGCAAGCTGGTATCGATGCATGCGCGGTTTCGCAAACAGCTGATTTTCGAGGTCACCGAGTCATTCAAGATAGACGATATGCGCACTGCCAATCAATTCCTGCAGGATCTGCGCAAGGAGGGCAATCTGTGCTGCCTCGATGATTTCGGCACCGGCGAATCCTCGTTCGACTATCTGCGCAATCTGCATGTCGATTTCGTCAAGATCGACGGCTCGTATGTGCGCGAGGCGATCAAAACCGGCCGCGGCCGCAGCATGCTGAAAGCCATGTCAAGCCTGTGTCGCGAGTTGAATATCACCACCATCGGCGAAATGGTGGAAAGCGAAAAAGAAGCCGCCTTGCTGTGGGAAGCGGGGGTAAAATTCGGCCAGGGCTATCTCTTCGGCAAGCCCGATACCGACCCGGATATCATCAAAAGCTGTAAAAAACCCTGCGCGCAGTTCGGCGGCATCATGCGCGCCAAACGATTCAATAACCGCAACCGCGCCTGGTGGTCGGTGGCGAATAGTTAGGGCGCGTTTCTAGCACCATTCGGGCTATATTGCCCCATTTTAACACTCCCGAAACCTTTGCCTGCTACACTGCGAGCATGGAGGTTCCGGCCATGCCCTCAATGATGCAGGCATTTCAACGGCTTTTCGGCGGACGCGAGGCAAAGCGCGGCGACGGGCACGCCCTATTGCCGCCGGATGAGCGCCTGGGCCATATCGCGCAGAATATCCACGCCATGAACGCGGCAGTCGCCGCCGACCAGCCGATCACGCTCAACCGCGAAGTCGGCAGCCGGCACAGCAAGGCGGAAATCGTCAGCAACCGTATTCATCAGGACACGTCGGAGCCGGTCGACAGCCAGCTCGGCCTGCTCGATGATGCCTTAAGCGACTATAGCCGGCTGGAAGAGGAAATCCGCTGTCAGCTGGCGCGCAAAATCACCCGGCTGCTGCCCCGGCTCAGCCATTCGCGCCAGCAGATGGTGCTGGATCATACGATTCAGGTATTGCACATGCTGGCGCGCGATCAGTCCGAGCGCGTGCGCGAAATGGTCGCCGAAGAGCTCAGCGATCTGCCCGAAGCGCCCTATGACGTAGTGCAACAGCTGGCGTGGGATCATAAGCTGAGCGTGGCCTGCCCGATTCTGGAATTCTCTCCCCTGCTGCGCGATGAAGATTTGCTCGATATTATCGGCACCAGCGGCATTCCGGGCGTGGTCGAAGCCATCGCCCGGCGGCGGAGCGTCTCCGAGCCGGTGGGTGAGGCCATTGCCGAAACCCGCCTACCCGCAGCCATTCACCACCTGCTGGAAAATGACGGCGCCCGCCTCAGCAGCCGGGCGTTGGATTGTATCGTCGAACAGGCGCCGCAGCACACATTCTGGCACGATATGCTGGTCCGCCGCCCCGAACTCAACCGCTCCACCGTCAACCGCATTGCCGGGTTTGTGTCGCAGAACCTGATCAGCCAGCTGGAATCACAGGGCCATCTCAGGCCACGCCACAAGCAGGATACCACCATCGCCGTCAATCACCGTCTGAAAAGCTGGACGGCCGATCAGGAGCGCACGGCCGAACTGCGCGCGCGTGACATGCACGCACTGGGCCGGCTGGACGAGGAGACGATCGGCAACGCCATTGCCGAGGTGAATGAGCCGTTTGTGGCGGCGGCGCTGGGCATTCTGGCGCAAATGCCCACAGACACCGCCAAGCGGATTCTGCGCTCACGCAGCGGCAGCGCCATCACCGCGCTGGCCTGGCGCGCCGGGCTTTCCATGCGCACCGCCATGGCCCTGCAGATGAAAATCGGCAAAGTCCATCACACCAAAATGCTCAATGCCCGCGGCGGCACCGATTATCCCATCTCCGAATTCGAAATGCAGACATATCTTGAAATTTTCACGGGATAGCCTTAATTAATGATTAGTTACTAATGACTAAGTGCTAGCCTCTAAGGATTAAAACCATGTTCATCCAGACCGAAGAAACCCCGAATCCCAACACCTTGAAATTCATCCCCGGGCAGTCGGTTCTACCCGATGATACGGCATTTTTCGTCAACCCGGAAGAAGCGGAAGCCTCGCCGCTGGCCGGTGCGCTGTTTGCCACGCCGCATGTGCGCGCGGTGTTTTTCGGCTCGGATTTTATTACCGTCACCAAGTCGGAAGATGCTGACTGGAGCACGATGAAACCGGCGCTGCTGTCCACCGTGATGGAACATCTGGTCTCCGGCGCGCCGATCATGGGCGAGGCGCCCGCCGCCGGCAAGCCGGCCGCGCCTGAGATCACCTACAGCGAGGAAGAACAGCAGCTGGTCGATCAGATCAAGGAGTTAATCGAAATGCGCGTGCGCCCGGCGGTCGCTCAGGATGGCGGCGATATCATTTTTCACTCTTATCAAAACGGCGTGGTCAATCTGGAAATGCATGGCTCCTGCTCCGGCTGTCCATCTTCCACGCTGACCCTCAAACAGGGTATTGAAAATATGCTCAAACATTATATCCCCGAAGTCTCGGCGGTGGAACCAGTGTAATTGGTCTGTAAAACAGTTCCGCGGCCTGCCCTCGCTTGTACTGTTTCCAATAGAATATGTGAGCACAAAAAAAATCCCCTGAAAGCAAGCTTCCAGGGGAGTTTCAGAAAGAGAAAGCGGTTAAGCGGAAAACTCTCATTGCCTTTGGCAGCTTGCCGGCGGCTTACTGCGTGGGGCGGGCGCAAAGACCGGGCCGCGGTTGTTCCGCTCTCCCCCAGCCTTCAGGCCACGATATTCAATAACTCCTCTGCCTGTTCGTCAGCAGCTTCGATCACCCGCAGATTGGCCTGAAAATCATAGGTGGCAATCTGCTGGTCGATAATCTCCTCTTCCAGGTCCACATTGGGAAACTCAGTAACGCCTTCCGCGTTAGCAGCGACATTATCCGGATCAAACACCGGCACCGAGGCCGGCTCGCGCGGGCGCAGTTCGGCACGCACCCCGCCGGGCTCCACGTTTTGCTGCACCACATCCTGCGGGCGGAACGGCTCGAGTACGCGTTCGCCATCGATGCGCGAGACGGTGCTGGCGATATTGGCGACATTATTGGCGCTATTTTCCAGACGCAGGGAAGATGCCTGAAGACCGGAAACCGCGTTGTTAATTGGTGCGCTGACCATCGATATGCCCCACTGGATTGTTTATATAGGTTAACAAGAAAGGGTTAATGAGGGGTTAATTGGTTAAATAAATTTAATAAAATTATCCGAAGGTTGAGCGCCGGCAGTGTCACCAAACCGTCATGTTAATAGGCTGAAATATAGTGTATCATACCAATATGGCAGGCGCAGCAACAAAAGACGAATCTCAGGCGGCGACCGGGGAGCAGTTCTCCTGGCGGGATTGGGGACAGGCCATGATGGGCAGCCTGCGCGCCGCCGCCGACACATTCGGCGATTTTCTCAGCAACGATGCGGTCGACATCGCCAAACACACGCATTATGTCGGCTGCATATTTCCGGCGCTTGGGTATCGGGCAATTGCCGATGTGGCGACGATTCCCGACGCGCTGGAAGGCAACCCACAGGGGTTTAACGAAAAAGTGGACAATTTTGATGCCGCGATGGATTTATGCCTGTTAGGCGACGATAGCCGGCGCCGCCAGGAGGCATTCTATCAGGCCATCGGGTTGCCTTCTGTAGAAGAAGCGTATGGCGCGCCTGCGCAGGAGCAGCCACCGTCAACGAGTAACTTGCCGAAAATCAACGCGGAGCTGAACGAGACACTACGCGAAATGCGCGCCAAAAAGGCAGCGGATGCGGTGCCATTGCCCGCCAGGCGGGAGCCCATTGCAAACGCACCGCCGCTACCCGTTCCGTCCCCTGCCCGGCCGCAGCCGCCCCCGCTGCCGCCTCCGGTGCCAGCCCAGTCGCCGCAGCGCTGAAGAAAAACTGTTTACAAACCAAGGAGTTGATTATTTATGCCCCCAATACCACCCCCACCTGTACAAAACGTGCCAAGTATTTTACCGGGCTCACAGGATCCGGACTATTATTACAGCCATAACGTCAACATGGCGGCGCTTGAACAGGATGCGCTGGACAAAGTGACCGAGTGGCTCGCCAGCCCGGACGCGGTGAACCATCCCGACATTTCGCGTCTGGCGCCGCCGCAGGATGTGATACGACTCGGCATAGCGGTTACGCAGGGAATCAAACAGGCCGCACCGGAAATCAAACAAGCCATGGGCGACCGTCCCCACACGGTTCAGGAATTCATGGATCTTGCGAGGCCGCTGATGGCGCAGGGAATACGGGAGGCATATACGCAGGGAGGCAAACAATCGGGTATTCCCAACGATACGCTCACCCAATTAAGCGAGCTGTTCGCCGATAAAGCCATTTCGGCGGCAATCAAACAAAGAACGCATCATGGTCGGGTGGATGGTCCTGATGGTAGAGCACCATTCATGCCATAAGCACCGGCTTTATCTTTAAAACGGAATATCGTCATCCAGATCGCCGCCGCGCGAGCCACCGCCGCCGCCGGCCATGGCCATCGCCGGGGCCTGGCTGTAATCATCATTATTGCCCGCCTCCGACATGCCGCCGCCGGCGCCTTTGCTGTCGAGCATGGTCAGGTTGCCGTTAAAGCCCTGCAGCACGACTTCGGTTGTGTAGCGTTCCTGCCCCTCTTTGTCGGTCCATTTGCGGGTTTGCAACTGGCCTTCAAGATAGACCTTGGAGCCTTTGCGCAGATAATTCTTGGCAATATTCACCAGCCCTTCGTTAAAAATCGCCACCCGATGCCACTCGGTTTTCTCGCGGCGCTCGCCGGTGTTTTTATCCTTCCAGCTATCGGACGTGGCCACCGCCAGATTGGCGATCTCGCGCCCGTCCTGCGTGGCGCGCACTTCCGGATCGCGTCCCAGATTACCTACTAAAATCACCTTGTTGATGCTGCCGGCCATTACTTACTCCAATTTCATAAAAGCTTCATCTACGTTATGTGATTATGTGCTATCCTAAAATGGTGAGACTGTAAAGCATCCTATCGTAAAGGAGAATGTGGATATGACGACACGAGAAGAACTGAAAAACGCGGTTGCAGAAGAAAAAGCGGAATGGGAAAAGGCCGCCCACATCAATGCAGGAGCCGGCGCGATTAGTGCTTATAGCACGTTAGCAGCCGGCGTGGCGGCGGCATTAGCAGGCCCCGTGACGTTAAAAACGGCTGCCTTGCTGGGCGGCAAAATGGTCGCTGGAAATGTTTTAACTCATTTTACCGGGTTAAATGAACAAGCCGAACAAACAGAATACAAAGCCGCCACTCATGCCCTTCATCATGCCGATGCGGTCGGCGTGGCCCTGGCCGACCATGAAGTTGCCGCGCCGTCGGCCAATCTGCCCAACGCGAATGCCGACAAAAAAATCACAATCACGTAAATCACACCCACCCCACGATTCTCTCTGGAATTTCTCTAACCAATGCGTTAACACTACCCGTTTGATATAAACAGGTGCAGCTATGCAGGATGTGATCTCGGTTCGCGGCGCCAAGGCGCATAATCTACAAAACGTCTCGGTCGATATTCCAAAGAATAAGCTGGTGGTGATCACCGGCCTGTCGGGTTCGGGCAAATCATCGCTGGCGTTTGACACGATCTACGCCGAGGGGCAGCGGCGCTATGTCGAGTCGCTGTCGGCCTATGCGCGGCAGTTCCTTAATATTCAGGACAAGCCGGACGTGGAGGCGATAGAAGGCCTGTCTCCGGCCATTGCCATCGACCAGAAAACGACCTCCAAAAACCCGCGCTCCACCGTGGGCACGGTCACCGAGATTTATGACTATCTGCGCCTGCTGTATGCCCGCATCGGCATCCCCTACTCACCCGCCACCGGCAAACCGATTGAAAGCCAGACCGTCACCCAGATGGTCGATGCCATCATGCAACAGCCCGAGGGCACCAAGCTGATGCTGCTGGCGCCTTTTGTGCGCGGCCAGAAGGGCGAACACAGAAAAGAACTGAAAGACCTGCAAAAGCGGGGCTTTACGCGGGTAAAAATCGACGGCCAGCTGCATGAGATGGACGCACTACCCACGCTGGATAAAAAGAAAAAGCACGATATCGAAGTCGTGGTCGATCGCATCAAAATCTCGCCCGATTTAGGCAACCGCCTGGCTGATTCCATCGAAACCGCGCTGAATATTTCCGACGGCCTGTTGCATGTGGAAATACTCGGGGCTGAAAATAAAACAGCATCCATTCTTACCTTCTCCGCCAAATTCGCCTGCCCGGAATCGGGCTTCACGCTCGAGGAAATCGAGCCGCGGCTGTTTTCGTTCAATTCGCCGTTTGGCGCCTGTCCCGCTTGCGACGGGCTGGGCACCAACATGTTTTTCGATCGCGATCTGGCCGTGCCCGATCCCGCCAAAACGCTGGTGGAAGGCGCCATCGCGCCGTGGGAGCATATGCAGTCGAAATATTATATTCAGACGCTCGAAGGGCTGGCCAAACATTATAAATTCTCGCTGCAGGTGCCGTTTGCCGACCTGTCGGCGCGCGTGCAGGAGATAATCCTGTATGGCAGCGGTGAGGAGCCGGTGAAAATCCCCTATCACGACGGCATGCGCAGCTTTGTCAGCAACAAACCGTTCGAAGGCGTCATCTCCAATCTGATGCGCCGCTTTCGCGAGACCGACTCGGCCTGGGTGCGCGAGGAGCTCGCCAAGTTCCAGAATGTCACCCATTGCGAGGCGTGTCAGGGCTACCGCCTCAAGCCGGAGGCGCTGTGCGTGAAGGTGGGGGGTAAGCATATCGGCGAAGTGTGCGAGTTTTCCATCGATGAAGCGGTGGACTGGTTCGCCGGGCTGGAGAAAACACTCAGCAAGCAGCACCGGCAAATCGCCGAAAAAATCCTGAAGGAAATTCGCGAGCGGCTGGGCTTTCTGCAGAATGTCGGGCTCGACTATCTGACGCTGGCGCGTGAATCGGGCACGCTATCGGGCGGCGAATCGCAGCGTATCCGGCTGGCCAGCCAGATCGGCTCGGGTCTGGCCGGGGTGCTGTACGTGCTCGATGAGCCTTCCATCGGCCTGCACCAGTGCGATAATGAGCGGTTACTGGACACCCTCGCCCATCTGCGCGATCTGGGCAATACCGTTATCGTCGTCGAGCATGATGAAGATACCATGCGCCACGCCGATCATCTGATCGATATGGGGCCGGGCGCCGGCGTGCATGGCGGCAAGGTGGTCGCCGAAGGCACACCCGATGAAGTCGCCGAACATCCGGAAAGCATCACCGGCGACTATCTAAGCGGCCAGCGCGCCATTCCCGTGCCCGCCGAGCGCCGCCGGGGCTATAAACACAAAAAAATCCGGATCGAAGGCGCTAGTGCCAATAATCTGCAGGACATTGATGTCGAGATTCCGCTCGGCCTGTTCACCTGCGTGACCGGTGTGTCCGGCGGCGGCAAATCGTCGCTGGTCATCGATACGCTGTTTAAGGCCATCACCAAACGCCTGCATGGCAGCAAGGCGATCCCTGGCGCGCATAAAATGATCCGCGGGCTTGAGCATATCGATAAAATCATCGAAATCGACCAGTCCCCCATCGGTCGCACGCCACGCTCGAACCCGGCGACCTATACCGGCGGCTTCAGCCCCATTCGCGACTGGTTTGCGGGCCTGCCCGAATCGAAAGCGCGCGGCTATAAACCGGGACGTTTTTCCTTTAACGTCAAAGGCGGGCGCTGCGAAGCCTGTCAGGGTGACGGCGTGATTAAAATTGAGATGCACTTTCTGCCCGACGTGTTCGTGACCTGCGATCATTGCAAGGGCAAGCGCTATAACCGGGAGACGCTCGAAGTTAAATACAAGGACAAATCGATTGCCGATGTGCTCGATATGACGGTGGAGGAGGCCGTGCACTTTTTCGATTCGCACCCGGCCATCCGCGAAAAAATGAAAGCGCTCGACGAAGTCGGGCTGGGCTATATCCGCCTCGGCCAATCCGCCACCACCCTGTCCGGCGGCGAGGCGCAGCGAATCAAGCTGGCCAAGGAACTGTCCAAGCGCGCCACCGGTAAAACGCTGTATATTCTCGATGAGCCGACCACCGGCCTGCATACCGAAGATATCCGCAAACTGCTCGATGTGCTGCATGCGCTGGTCGATGCCGGCAATTCGATCGTGGTCATCGAGCATAACCTCGATGTTATCAAAACCGCCGATCACATCATCGATATCGGCCCCGGCGGCGGCAATAAGGGAGGCAAAATCGTCTCGCTGGGCACGCCGGAAGCCGTGGCGGCCGATCGCAAGAGCATTACTGGCAAATATCTGGCGCCCATGCTCAAAGCGCACAAGGCGCGCGGCGGCGCGGGCAGGAAATCATCCGCTAAAAGCAAAAACGTCAAAGCCGCCTGACAATATTTACTTAGGATAAGATTCCCCGCAGGCCTTTCGGTCTTCCGGGATGTGACGTTTTTTGTCATCCCGAGCGTCGCCGCTTGCAATAAGCGTCCTGTCATTGCGAGGCGCC
>CAZMBI010000002.1:0-69062 GCA_964564675.1 uncultured Azospirillaceae bacterium | reverse complement strand
TTTGTCATCCCGAGCGTCGCCGCTTGCAATAAGCGTCCTGTCATTGCGAGGCGCCGCAGGCGACGACGCAATCCATGGAACCTCACCGCTTGCGCCAGGCCGCCCCGACTGGCTGGATTGCCGCGCTCACTACCGTTCGCTCGCAATGACATTATTTGTCATCCCGAGCGTCAGGCGAAACCTATCAAAAGACGCGAGGATCGCTCAGGCCGTACCGGCATTGGCCGTGGCCGCATAGTTTCGCTTGGCGTAAGGCTTAAACAGGCGTTTGCCGCCACGCACGCGCCAGGCGATGCGCTGCAACGGCAGCGTCAGCAGGGCATAGACGCTGCGATAGGCCTGACTGTCTTCGCCGACGATGCCGAACTGCAGCCGCTCGGGTTTGGGGCTAGTGATATATAATGTGCCGAACACCCAGTCCCACAAAGAAAAGAACGTCGCATAGTTACGGTTGTAATGCTTGGGATCCACGCTGTGATGAATCTGGTGCTGGGCCGGACTGGAGATAATATGTTCCACCCAGCGCCCGAACGACAGCCAGATATGGCTGTGGCGCAGATTGCCGCCGACGGCATTAAGCGCAATCAGAAACCCGTTCATGCCAATCAGCTGTTCATGCGTGATGCCCGAGCCGCACCAATACAGCACCACGCCGCTCATCGCGCCGTAGCTGATCGCGATCAGGCTGTTCATGAGAAAGGTTTCCACCGGGTGAATCCGCCGCGCCGTAATCGGCATCAGCACTTCCGCCGAGTGATGGGTTTTATGAATTTCCCACAACACCGGGATCATATGGTGCAGGCGGTGCGACCAGTAGCGCGCCAGGTCGATAAACAGCAGCGACAACAAGGCATAGGCAATGACCATACCGGTCCCCACGTCTATGGCCGGGCGCGTGCCGAAGAGCTGAATCAGCCCTTCATTCACCGCCATCATCACCAGCACGCCGGACAGCACCAGCGGCGTCACAATCGCCGCCTGCACACCATAACGCACAAACAAATAGCGGTAATCCGCCCGCGCCGAGGGATGCCAATACACCTCTTTCAATTGCAGGAACTGGATGAAACCGCGCCATCGCCCCTTTTCCTGCGGGTTTTGATAGTAATAGCACAGATAGGCCAGCAACAATGCGGCGATCCAATGCGGAAAGGCCAGCCGGTCCTGCACATTGAGCTGATTCACCAGCGGGTCGGCCATGCCGACCATGAAGCGCTTGGCAGCGGCGGCCGCTTCATACAGCATCGGCAGGTTGGCTAGCAAGTCTTTGACGTAGTCTTCAATCATGGCGTTCCGGTCATTTTCGTGGCAGCACAGTGCCGTAGCATAAAAGCCGGTTTGCTGCAACGCGCATTTGTTAATGGATTGTTAATGCTTGGCATGCGCACGCCGCCGGACTCACAGCACCAACAGTACAGTATAATGAACACCCATGCCCACCATCAACAGCGGCATGGCGATCCGCAGCGGAATATGAAACAAACCGGCCGCAATCACCATCGCAAAACCGATCGGCAGCCAGGCCAGCAGCAACAGCCACACGCCGTAGCGGTGGACATCCTGATACAAGCGGTCATAGCGCTCTGGTTTGAAAGCGATTTTGGGATGCTGCCCGGCATAATACAGACCGCGACCGAGGGCCCACAACAGCAGCGCCGCCACAATCCCGCCCAGCGCAGCAACGGCCGCGGCAAAGGCCAGCTCATAACCGCCGAACGCGCGCATGGCGGCAGCCGTCACCTCGGTGAAAAACGGCGAAAGCGTATTGAGCAATGCCTCCAGGAACACCTGCAGATAAAAATCCATGGCCGTATTATGCGCCGCTGCGCGCCCGTAGGCAATGACAACCCGTCAGAGGCATCGCCCAGAGGCGATTTCCGGACGGGCAGTATGGCGGCCTAGCCCGACGGCCTAGCCGTCCTTGTCGACGTCACGCGCCACGTCCGGATGGCTGAGCAGTTCATTGATACGACCCGCCGTGTCAAACGAACGGTCCAGTTTGAAATAGAGTTTGGGCGAATATTTCAGCGCCATGCGCCGAGCCGCCGTGCGCCGCAGTTCCGCTGCCGCCGTATTGAGGTGCGCGATAATCGCCTGTGCGTTCTCGCCGCCGGCCAGCGGCGTCACATACACAGTCGCATTTTTTAAATCGGGGCTGATGCGGACTTCGGAAACGGTAATCGAATGGCGTTCCAGCTCGGGATCGTGAATTTCATTGCGCATGAACACTTCGGCCAGCGCCTGTCGCAGCGCCTCGCCAACCCGCAACTGGCGCTGCGAGGGAGCTTTTTTAGCATCGGTGGCAGGTGGTGGCATTATTAAATGTATTGTACCCCGGCAGATGGCGCCGCGTCAAAGGCCAAAATCGCACGCATCCGCTGCGCGCCTCAGGCACTTTCGGTTTTCTTATCCACCGGCGCATTCATCGTCACCTCGCGGGCGACGGACTGCAGTTCAAAGGCTTCGATCTGGTCCCCCTCTTTAATGTCGTCATAACTCTCAAAAGCCATGCCGCATTCATAGCCTTTATTGACTTCCTTGACCTCTTCTTTAAAGCGTTTCAGGGTTTTCAGCGCGCCTTCGTGAATCACCATATTATCGCGCAGGAGACGCACCCTCGCCCCACGCTTGATGCTGCCGTCGGTGACGATACAGCCGGCCACCTTGCCAACCTTGCTGATGGAAAAGACTTCGCGGATTTCGGCATAGCCCAGCAGGTTTTCGCGCAGATCGGGCGCCAGCATGCCGCTTAGCGCCTGTTTGATATCGTCGATCAGGTCATAAATGATCGCGTAATAGCGGATTTCCACGCCTTCGCGCTCGGCCAGCTCTTTGGCTTTGGGCGTGGCGCGCACGTTAAAGCCCGCGACGATGGCGCCCGTGGCCTGCGCCAGCGAAATATCCGACTCGTTGATCGCCCCGGCCGCCTGATGAACAGTTTTGACCTTGACTTCCTCGCCGTCAAACCGGGCCAGCGCGCTGACAATGGCCTCGGCGGAGCCCTGCACGTCGGCTTTGATGATCAACGGCAGTTCCTGCGGCACATCGCCCTTGGAGGTGGCGAATAATTCATCCAGCGATTTGGCCGAGACCAGATTAAGCCGCTCTTTTTCCTTTTTCTGACGGTATTCGGTGATATCGCGGGCGGTTTTTTCGCTGTCGACCACCGAGAAATCATCCCCCGCCGCCGGCGGTTCGTTCAGCCCCAGCACCTCCACCGGTTGCGACGGCAGCGCCTCTTCCAGGCTGCGAGCCTTGTCGTCATACAACGCCCGAACCTTGCCGTAAGCCATGCCGGCGACGACAATATCGCCCACGCGCAATGTGCCGCGCCGAACGAGGAAGGTAGCGACAGTACCGCGGCCCTTGTCGACCCTGGCCTCAACCACGTTGCCGGAGGCCTCGCGCTCGGGATTGGCTTTAAAGTCGGCCATTTCGGCCTGCAGCAAGATAGACTCTTTTAAATCTTCAATACCCGCGCCCGACAGCGCCGACACCGGCACCGTCATGACATCGCCGCCGAAATCCTCCGGCACCAGCTCATGCTGCATCAGGGCGTTTTTTACCTTGTCGACATCGGCTTCGGGCTTATCCACCTTATTGATGGCCACGATAATCGGCACCTCGGCCGATTTGGCATGGTTAATCGCCTCGATGGTTTGCGGCATAATGCCGTCATCGGCGGCCACCACTAAAATCACGATATCGGTGACTTTCGTACCGCGCGCGCGCATGGCGGTGAACGCCTCATGACCGGGCGTATCGAGGAAGGTGATCAGCCCGCCGGATTCCATTTCGATCTGATAGGCGCCGATATGCTGCGTGATGCCGCCGGTCTCTCCGGCCACCACGTCCGACTTGCGCAAGGCGTCAAGCAGCGAGGTTTTGCCGTGATCAACGTGGCCCATCACGGTGACCACCGGCGGCCGCGGCGCCAGATGTTCCGGCTTGTCATCTTCGCGGACCAGCTTATCTTCGACATCGGCTTCGCTGACGCGTTTGGGCTTATGGCCGAATTCCGAGACGATAATTTCCGCCGTATCGGCATCGATGGCCTGCGTGGCGGTGGCCAGCGTGCCCATTTTCATCAGTTCCTTGACCACGTCCACCCCGCGCTCGGTCATACGATTGGCGAGTTCCTGCACGGTGATCATTTCCGGAATAATGACCTCGCGGGCGATTTTCTCCTGCGGTCCGGCGCTTTCCGAACGGTTGCTCTTGGCACGCTGGCGCTTGATCGAGGCCAGGCTGCGCGTGCGCTCCTCGTCCATACCCAGCGCCTGCACCACCGTCAGTTTGCGGCTGGAACGGCGGTTATCGCCGTCTTTTAGGCGGATCTTCTTGTTTTTCTTATCGGCGGCGCTTTCTTCCTCGCTACGGGTTTTCTTGGCGATCGTCGGCGTCGGGCTGGGCGCCGGGCCTTCTTTGGCTCCCGGTTTTTTCTCTTGCAGCGGCTTGGTTTCTTGTTTGTCCTGGCGGATAATCTCCAGATTGCGCGCGGCCATATCATCCAGCGGCATGGAGACGTCTTGGCCCTGCTCGCCAGCCTGTTCGGGCTTGCTTTCCTCCCCCTCGTCTTCGCGCTTGCGTGCGGACGGACGCGACGGTAGGGAGGACATCTCGTTGGTTTCGGCTTCTTTCAGCGCGCGCAGGCGAGCTTCACGCTCGTCGTTGGTTAAAAACCGCCCGTCGCGCTTTTGCGCCTGGCGGTTAACCTCAACCATGTTACCGGCGTTGCCCTGACGCGCGAAGGTTCGGGTTTTCTTCACTTCCACCGTCACCGTTTTCGACCGGCCGCGCTGAAAGTTTTGGCGCACCTTGCCGCCTTCCACAGTCTTGGTGAGTGACAGGGTTTTGGGCCGCTCGGCCTGGCGCACATCGCCTTTATCGTTATCGTCAGAATCGCTCATAGGGTGTTTTAACATGTTTCAAGTGGCCGTTCATAACGCAGTTTATGTGATAAATCCAGAAAAACGCTGCCATTGTGTGCCGGAATTCTCACCCGCCGCCCCACGCAGCAGGGCGATATGCGCCAGATTATCCCGCCCCATTACCGGGGCCAGTATATCCCTTGACATATAGTGCAGCGGAATCGCTTTATCAATCAATAATTTGCGCGCACTGTCCGGGGCCACATCCAAGGCGTGGATCACCGCCACCACCTGATCGGCCATCAGCGCCGCCCTGACTTTCTCAAACCCGGCAACCGCCTGACCAGCCTTACGCGCCATGGCCAGCGACTGCACCGCCCGCTCGGCCAGCAGCGATTCGGTCTGCGCCGGCAGCCCGGGCGGCACCGTCACCGCTCGGCGCGCCGCCCGGCGAAAGGCGTTTTTCTTGATCGCCTGCTCGAGAACCGGGCGACGGCACATCACCCACAGGCCGCGACCGGGCAGCTTGCCGGCCACATCGGGCACAATGGTATCATCCGGACCGACCACAAAGCGCAGCAACGCTTCCTTGCCAAGCATTTCGCCGCTAACGATGCAGGTGCGCTCGGGCATGGCAGCTGACTTGCCCATGATGCATATCCTCTCCCGCTGTACCGCGTCATGCGCCCGCCCCGCCGCACGCGCTGCGCCTGAGCCCGGCAGTCGCGATAAAAAGGGGCTCGCACAGACGGGCGGCTTACTTTTGCTCGTCTTCGAACCAGTGGGCGCGGGCCTGCATGATGATATCATTGACCTGCTCGTCCTCCAGCGTGGTGGAACGCACCAGCTCCTGCAATTCGTCGGCGGCCAGATCGGCCAGGTCATCAAGCGTTTTGATGCCTTTGGGCGCAATCTCCTTGAGCACTTCCAGCGGCAGCGGATCAAAATTGAGCAGGTCGTCGCTGACCTCCATCGCTTTTAAATGCTTGTGTATGTCCTCGGTCTGCGACTGCAGCCAGTCAAGCGCGCGCTGACGCAGTTCGCCGGCGACTTCCTCGTCGAAACCCTCAATCGAGGCGAGATCCTCCACCGGGACATAAGCCACTTCATCCACCGTGGTAAAGCCTTCGGTTACCAGCAGGTGGGCGATGACTTCCTCGACATTTAACGCCTCGATAAACAGTTGCGACAGCTTGTTGAACTCATCCGTACGGCGCTGCGACTCGGCATCTTCCGTCAGGATATCGATATTCCAGCCCACCAGCTGCGACGCCAGGCGCACATTCTGCCCGCGCCGGCCGATGGCCAGGCTCAGCTGGTCGTCGGGCACCACCACTTCGACGCGGTTATTGTCCTCATCGATGACCACCTTTGTCACCTCGGCGGAGGATAAGGCGTTGACGATAAACGTCGCCGGGTCTTCAGCATATTCGATAATATCGATCTTCTCGCCCTGCAGCTCAGTGACCACCGCCTGCACGCGCGCGCCGCGCACGCCGACACAGGACAGCACCGGATTAACGCTCGGGTCATGGCTGAGCACGGCGATCTTGGCGCGGGAGCCGGGATCGCGCGCCACCGAGACGATCTCGATCAGCCCGTCATAAATTTCCGGAACTTCCTGCGAGAACAGCTTCTTCATAAAATCCGGATGCGTGCGCGACAGAAAAACCTGCGGGCCGGTTTTTTCGCGGCGGACATCGTAGATATACGCACGGATGCGATCACCGGGGCGGAAATTCTCTCGCGGGATCAGCTCCTCCTTGCGGATCACCGCTTCGGTCCGGCCGAAATCGACGATGACGTTGCCGTATTCAACCCGCTTGACCGCGCCGTTGGCGATCTCGCCGATACGGTCCTTGAATTCTTCATACTGGCGCTCGCGCTCGGCATCGCGCACTTTTTGCACGATCACCTGCTTGGCGGTCTGCGCGGCGATGCGCCCGAAATCAATCGGCGGCAGCTCGTCGCGGATAATATCGCCAACCTGCAGGCTCGGATCTTTTTTCTGCGCATCGGCCAGCAGGATCACGCGGGGAATCTCTTCCTCGTCCTCGATTGCCTCGACCACATGGGTCTGGCGGTACAGGGCGATCTGACCGGTTTTGCGGTCAATATCCGCCTTAATGTCATGCTCATGGCCGTATTTGCGGCGCCCGGCGATCTGAATCGCCTGCTCCATCGCCTCCAGCACCGACTCGCGGTCGATATTCTTCTCCCGCGCCACCGCATCGGCAATCTGCAATACCTCGGCATTGCCGGTCACGGCCGGGTTACTCGCTGAGCTCATCTTCCTTCTCCTTCAGTTGGTCTTGTGGGTTTTGTTGTTCCTGCTGCGCGCGATGCGCCTTGATTAATGCGTCCGTTAACACCGGCCGCGCGCTGGCAATATCCGCCAGTTTGAGTTGATGGTCCTCGCCGTCGATACGCAGCGTGATACTGTCGGGCTGCGCGCCGATCAGCTGGCCTTTGAAGCGACGCCGCCCGTTGACCGGCAAGCGGGTTTCCACCTTCACATCAAAGCCCAGATGGCGCTCGTAATCAGCCAGCCGGCTCAGCGGCCGGTCAATGCCAGGGGAGCTGACTTCCAGGCTATACGCCCCCTGCATCACATCCTCAACATCAAGCAGCGTGGAGATGGTGCGGCTGGCCTGCGCGCATTCATCCAGCGTGATGCGGCCGGTGCGGCTGTTCTCGGCAAATATCTGCAGGGTCTTGCGCTTCTTACCGTCTATCACCTGCACGTCGAACAATTCCAGCTCCATCGCCGCCAGCGACGGGCGGATCAGTTCGGCTATGCGCTCGGTCAGTGGTTGCATTTTCTTGCCCTGTTGCGGGATGCCATCATCGGCCACATGGTTCAGCCAACAAAAAAGGCGGCCTCTGGCCACCTTTTAGCAGGTTTTTACTTATGCGTGGTATTAAGCCAAAACAAATGGTTTGGCAAGCAGATTTTCCGCGGTGTTGTCATCAAACTGACATTGAGGCGGCGTATAGTAGTGAATAGTTAGTAGCGTATCATGAACGGCGGTTGGGTTATCCGTCAAATCAATAGGGCGTCAACCGCGTTCAGCATGACAGGACACACAAAGGCTAACCGATGAGTGAGGCTGCAAAACCGCAAACGCGCGACGGTGAAACCCAGCAGATCGGTCAGGCCGCCCGCCTGGCCGCCGGTGGTATGCGCCTGGCTAAAGTCCCCTTGCCCGGCGGCTGCACGCGGGCAGCGGAGACACTGGTCGAAGGCGCGAAAAGCTGGGTTGAAACAGCAGCCGGCAAATCCGATATCGGCTCGGGACGCGGCATATAAGCCCGGCCCGGCAGTCCATCACGCCTGAGCCAGTTGCGGCAGCGGTTCGGGCCGCACGACGCGAACTTTCTTGATACGCCGCGGATCGGCGGAGAGAATCTCCAGCTTGATGCCGTGTGCATAATCCACCACCTCGCCTTTGGCCGGAATCCGCCCCAAATGGGCAAAAATCAGCCCGCCCAGCGTATCATAATCCTCGTCACCCTGCTCCTGCCCCAGATCGAGCTGCAGTTCGTGGCCCAGATCGTCTACTGTCATGCGGGCGTCGGCTTCCAGCGCCTTATCCGAGATCCACTGCCAGGCCGGCAGTTCCTCGTCTTCATCGTGTTCATCCTGTATTTCCCCGACAATTTCCTCGAAAAGGTCTTCCATGGTCACCAGCCCGTCGGTGCCGCCATATTCGTCGACCACAATCGCCATATGGCAGCTCGACAGACGCATTTTGAGCAACAGGTCGATGATTTTCATCGATGAGGGCACAAATAGAACGTTCCGGCGTAGCGCTTTGGGATCGATCACCTGTGCGTCGATCAGACCGAAAAACAGGTCCTTTATATGTAAAAACCCGGTAATGTGATCGAGCGAGTCGGTATAAATCGGGATGCGGGTATGGCGGTGCTCGGCGACATGGCGTTTCAGCTCGTCCCAGCCGACGGTCTCGGGTACGGCGAAAATATCCGTGCGCGGAATCATCACATCGCCCACCTTGAGCTCACCGAAAGCGATCATGTTACGCAACAGGTTGCGCTCTTCGGCGGAGATGGCGACCTCGCCGCCTTCATGCCCTTCGAGCACTTCCTCAAGCGCTTCCTTGAGTGTGCCGCTGGTTTTATGCTGCAATGCCTGGCGCACCCAGCGGCTAAGCAGTTGCAGGGGGGACTCGTGCGTGGATTTGTCTGTTCTCACTCCCTGGCCATTGCTGTGGCCTGTGTTAGGAAGCGTGTCGCTACTACCGGAAGGTTCTGACGGCATATGCTTGCTAATCGTTCCTCTATATCTTATTCGGTGGTTCCATTAGTTCACCACAAATCATAACAAATGCACACACTAGAATGAAGGTGACCATTCATTTACCTCCATCTCATTAGCAAGGGTTTCTTCTTGCTGTTTACGAATTGCGGATTCGTTATCGGCGAGCCCATATCAGCCATGTCATACACCATTACTAATATTAATCGCTTTCATAGGGGTTCGCAAGCCCCAGTTGCGATAAAATCGCAATCTCAAGGGCTTCCATTTGTTTGGCGGCATCCGGTTGGGCATGATCATAGCCCAGCAGATGCAAGGCGCCATGCACCAGCAGATGTGTCAGATGCGCCGTGACGGGTTTGCCCTGCTGCGCTGCTTCGCGTGCGATAGTCTCATACGCCAGCAGGATATCGCCCAGCTCGCCCGGGGCGTCGGAGGGAAAGGCGAGGACGTTGGTCGCCTTGTCCCGGCCGCGATAATCGCGGTTAAAGGCGCGCATCTGCCCATCGTCGGTGAGCACCAGCGCGATGGCCGGCGCCCCTTCCTTCGAGGCGCAGCGGGGATGCGCCATGGCCAGCGCGGTGGCGAGCACGCCGTCCCAGTCGAGTTCCGCGCCCGTCCAGCGCTGGGATTGGATGATGAGATTGACTTCCACCATGGATTCGGCGGTTATTCCCCTTCCTGCTCCATCACCTCTTTCTTGCGCTGCTCCCAGGCGTCATAGGCTTGTACGATCTTGGCCGCCAGATCGTGCCGCACGACATCGGTATCGGTAAAGCGCACGATATGAATGCCGTCGATATGTTCGATCTTGGGAATACAATCGGCCAGGCCGGATTTGATGTCCTTGGGCAGATCGATCTGCGACAGGTCGCCGGTGATCACCATGCGCGAATATTCGCCCATCCGTGTTAAAAACATTTTCATCTGCGTGCGGGTGGTATTTTGCGCCTCATCGAGAATGACAAAGGCGTTGGATAGCGTCCGCCCGCGCATATAGGCCAGCGGCGCCAGTTCGATCTCGCCGTTGGTGATGCATTCCTTCACCCGTTCAGCGGGCATCATATCGAACAGCGCATCATACAGCGGCCGCAGAAACGGATCGATCTTCTCGCGGATGTCGCCGGGCAGAAAGCCTATCTTCTCCCCTGCTTCCACGGCGGGCCGGCACAGTACGATACGCTCGACCTTTTTGTTTAAAAACGCATAGACCGCCATGGCCACCGCGATATAGGTCTTGCCGGTGCCGGCCGGGCCGAGGGCAAAGACCATATCATGCTCATACAGCGCGCGCATGTAGTTGGCCTGCACGTGGCTGTAGGGCTGGACCGTTTTCTTGAGCGTTTTAATCACCACGTCCGAATCCGCCTCGTCGCCTTCATAGCGGCGCTTGGGCTTGGTTTTCGGGTCGTTGACCGGCTTGAGCATGCGAATCGCCGCATCCACCTCCTGCGGGCCGACATCCGAGCCCTGCTCGATCTGGCGATAGAGGCTGTTGAGGATCTGCTCGGCGGCTTCGATGTCGCGCCGCTTGCCGGTGATCGAGATCATATTGCCGCGGCTGACCGCCGATACGTTCAGCAACTGCCCCACCCGCTCCAGATTAGCGTCACGATCGCCATACAGCACTGGCAGATAGGAATTGTTATCAAAGAACAGGTTAACGGTTTCAAACTCAAGCTGCTTGCGGGAGGGTTTGGGCATAGGGTTCCTTTCAACAAGCCTTAACTACAGTGTACGCTGATTTCACCGAATTGTCACATGGCTGTCATGTGTTGTTCACATATGTCAATATATTATCAGGGTGATAAGAAAAACATCCAATAATTAAGGGGTTATGAAATGATTGAATTTGGTGGAACCGACTATGATACGGTCAACGAACTGGAAGATCACCGCAATGCATACCGAGCCCATATAAGTCCCAAAAAACCGCATTGGGTTGCTGACGGAGGACTTATCACCCAAAAAGATGATTTTAAATCCTATGAATTGGCTAAATTCCAATGTCCAGACCCTTTAGCTATAGCTGATGCTTTAAAGCTTCATCAGCACGGCCTACCCAGCTCAACCTTAGATTCAATCAATGAGCAAGTCGCCAAAGAAGGCAAACACCTTGATCGCCCGCTAGCTGATGACATAAAACAAGGCGAAGAAGTCATCGATTTTGAAGCACCACAGGCGGAGTCCATTATCAATAAATGCCATAAAGGGCAAGGACGCAGCGCCCCGCCGTGGCCAACAAGTAAATGATGGCATGGTAAAAGGTGTGATAAAAACAGTTAAACCTTAAGCTGCTATAACAACTTTTACCAACTCACCCATCAAGCTATTCGCATAGCCAGCGGTGATGGCCACCTCGACCATCTCGCCCATCAGGCTGGCGGGCGCATCGACCACCACCGATTGCATATAGGGAGATTTACCAATGAGCTGGCCCGGATATTTACCGGGCTTTTCCAGCAATACCGGCAGGGTTTTGCCTACCGTGTCGTGGTTAAACCGTTGCTGCTGCGCCTGCAACAGGGCCTGCAGGCGGGCGAGGCGCTCGGTTTTGACCGCTTCTGCCACCTGTTCGCTGCGCTCCGCCGCCGGTGTGCCGGGGCGCGGCGAATATTTGAAGGAAAAGGCCGAGGCATAGCCCACCGTCTCCACCACGCGCAAAGTGGCCTCGAAATCCGCATCCGTCTCGCCGGGGAACCCGACGATGAAATCGCCCGAAAACGCCATATCCGGACGCGCGGCGCGCAGTCTCTCGATGATTCCGATATAATCCGCCGCCTTGTGCTTACGGTTCATCGCCTTCAATATCCGATCCGACCCGGATTGAATCGGCAGGTGCAGATAGGGCATCAGTTGCGGCACTTCGGCATGCGCCTGAACCAGCTCGTCATCCATGTCGCGCGGGTGCGAGGTGGTATAGCGGATGCGCTGCAGGCCATCGATTGCGGCCAATTCATACATTAACCGCGCCAACGACCAGGTCTTTCCGTCAAGCCCCTGCCCGTGATAGGCATTGACATTCTGGCCCAGCAGTGTGACTTCCACCGCGCCCTGGGCCACATGGCGCCTGACCTCGGCGATCACGTCCGCCGCCGGCCGCGAATATTCCGCCCCGCGGGTATAAGGCACCACACAGAAAGTGCAGAATTTATCGCAGCCCTCCTGCACCGAGACAAAGGCGGATGCCCCGCTGGTGCGCATCTCCTCCGGCAGGCGGTCGAATTTTTCCACCGGCGAGAAATCGAGGAATACAGGACTCCCCCTCCCTAACCCTCCTCCATAAATGGGAGAGGGAACGTACTCCTCCCCCTGCTTGCCGGGAGAGGATGGGAGGGGGGCCATCTCCAAAGCCTCCAACATCTGCGGCAGCTGATGATAGCTTTGCGGGCCGAAGACGAGATCGACATACGGCGCCCGGCGCATCACCTCTTCGCCTTCCGCCTGCGCGACGCAGCCGGCCACGGCAACCACCATCGGCTTGCCCTCCTTTGCCCGCTCGGCTTTGCGCTGGCGGATGCGCCCCAGTTCGGAATAGACTTTTTCAGCGGCTTTTTCGCGGATATGGCAGGTGTTGAGGATGAGCAGATCGGCCGCGTCCGGTTCGCCGGTTTCGGTGTAGCCCAGCGGCGCCAGCACGTCTTTCATGCGGTCCGCATCATAGACGTTCATCTGGCAGCCATAGCTTTTGATATAAACCGATTTAGTCATACAATCATTTAATGAGCATTTATGCCAAGCATAACGTCAGTTAGCTATAACGGGGTGCACTCCCATACAGCAGCGCACTTCGCCTGTGTTATAACGCATCTACTTTGGCAGCGACGATAAAATCATTCTCCTGCAGCCCGCCGGAGGCATGGGTCGTCAAGCGCACCATGACATAACCCCAGCCCAGCGAGAGGTCGGGATGGTGGCCTTCCGCTTCGGCAATTTCGCCAACTTTATTGGTGAAATCAAGCGCCTCAGCAAAATTCTTAAAGTTATACTTCTTTTCGATGGCGGTGCCGTTTTCGACCATTTGCCATCCGCTGACCTGTTGCAGGTAGGCCTGCGCCTCTTCCGGCGCAAGCGGCGGCTGGCCGCTGTGGCACGGACCGCAGGCTTTTTCGGCTAGGGACATAACTTCTCCTTATGCATGGCGTTGATGCCGGGTGGTTAAGAGACACCTAACGCAGGCGCACACCCGACGATCCGCTATTGTTAACAAGAAAGCAATCTGTTAGCAAGCCGCATGCAACACACGCTTTTATGTTTGGATACGTCCACCCGCCACGGCTCGGTGGCCCTCGCCCATCGCGGGCGGGTGGAAACCCGCGATATCCACCCCCCGCACACGCAGGCGGGCGAGCTGCTGCCGGCCATCGAATCGGCACTTCACGGCCACGGCATCTGGTATGATGCGCTTGAGGCGCTGGCCATCACCGTCGGCCCGGGCAGCTTTACCGGCCTGCGCATCGGGCTGGCCACTGCGCGCGGTATCGCCTTTATGCACCCCGCGCTGCGGGTTTATGGTTTTACCACGCTGGAATGCCTCGCCGCCGGCTATGAAGGCTCGGCCACCACGTTATACGCTACGCTGAAAGCCGGTAAAGGCGACATTTATGGGCAATGGTTTGACTGCACGGCCAGTCAATTGCGGGTGCGCGATGCGGTGGCGCTTGTCACCCCGCCGGCACCGGCGCCGCAACCAGGCGCATCCTCGCCGGCACGCGCCGCCATTGTCGGCAACACCGCGGAGCTGACTGGCTGGTCCGACTACGCCGCGCCCGAAACCCCGCATGCCGGGCACCTGCTGAAAGCGATGGCGCGCTTGTCCCCAATCCCCGAACGCGCGTTAAAACCCCTTTACATTCGCCCGCCCGATGCCAAACTGCCGAGCGGATGATTGGGATCATCCACCGATCACGCCACAGGAGTTGCTTATGACACGTGCATTGACAGCCCTCGCGCTCATGCTTTTTACCGCCGCCTGCCAGCAGCCGCCCCCGCCGTCGGATTATACCATGCCGCGCTTTCATGACCGCCCGGCGATTCCCATCCAGGCGGCCGAACTTGAGGTGGTGCGGCGCTATCAGCCAAGCCAGGAAGCGCCGCATGTCGAACGCTCATTTCCGGTTCAGCTGGATGATGCGGTTGATCAATGGCTGCATGATCGCATCCGCCTGATCGACGAGATCGGTACGGTGCGTTTCACCATTATGGAGGCCAGTGTCACCGAGCAGCCGGCCCCGGCGCCGGATGGGCTGAAAGGCGCGTTTACCGAAAAACAGACGCGGTTCGATGCGCGGCTTTTGGTGCGCGGCATGCTGGAACAGCGCCCGCCGATGACGCGGGATGCCATCGTCGTCGCTGACGTGCGACTGAGCCGCACACAGGATGCCGATGCCTCGTTGCGCCAGCGACGCGATCTGTTTTATGACATGATGCAGGAGGTGATGCGCCGCTTTGACGGGACCATGTCGCGCCAGCTGCGCGCGCAGATGGCACCGTTTGACAGTGTTGATAGCTGGAAACCGTAAATCCGATCCCTCCCGCAAAAACGGAGCTTTTTGGTCACTATATGATGCAACTCTACCTGCCGATTGCCGAAATGTCCGTGCATGTGCTGATGATTCTCACACTGGGCGGCATCACGGGCGTATTGTCCGGCATGTTCGGCATTGGCGGCGGCTTTCTGACCACGCCGTTTCTGATTTTCATCGGCGTGCCGCCCACCGTGTCGGTGGCAACCTCGGCCAATCAGATCGTGGCCGCCTCCATTTCCGGGTTTTTAAACCACTGGAAGAAAAAGAATGTTGATTTCAAAATGGGCAATTACCTGCTGTTTGGCGGGCTGGTCGGTTCCACCATCGGCATCTGGCTGTTTCGCCTGTTACAGCAAATCGGGCAGATCGATCTGGTAATCTCCCTGGCCTATGTCTTTTTCTTGAGTATTATCGGTATTTTAATGGGTGTTGAAAGCGCCCGGGCGGTGTTTAACATCCGCAAACCCGCCCGCGAAGACGACAAATCGGTGCCATTTTATGAATATTTCAAACGCTGGCCGGCGCAGACCGAATTTCCCAAGTCGAAAATCACCACCACCGCCCTACTGCCGCTGGGTATCGGGTTTTCCATCGGCGTGATCGTCTCCATCATGGGCATCGGCGGCGGCTTTTTCATGATCCCGGCCATGATCTACCTGCTGGGCATGCCCACCACCGTGGTCATCGGCACCTCGCTGTATCAGATTATTTTTATCACCGCCAATGTCACCCTGCTGCATGCGATCACCACCCAAACGGTTGATATTGTGCTGGCGGTGATGCTGCTGATCGGCTCGGTCATCGGCGTACAGATCGGCTCACGCATGGGTTCCAAACTGCCGGCCGAGCAACTGCGCGGCCTGCTTGCGCTGTTGGTGCTGGGCGTCGCGCTGCGGCTGGCTTACGGGCTGTTCGTCACCCCGGCAGATGTGTATTCGCTGCAGATTATAGGGGAATAGGGCAGATGAAGCGAATACGTCACTGGCTGCAATCGCTGAGCATAAGCGCCCTGATACTGTGTGCGGCGGCGACGGCGCATGCCGTGCCGCTGGTGGCCGATATCTCCAGTCACCGCATCGAAATCCACTCCGCCTTTACCGGCACGCAGCTGCTGCTGTTTGGCGCGCGCAACGATCCCGGTGACATTGTCGTATTGATCCGCGGGCCCCGGCAGGATTTCATCGTGCGCAAAAAGGAGCGCACCGCCGGCATCTGGGTGAATCAGGAGGAAATGACTTTTGACGACATCCCGCAGTTTTATGCGCTGGCCAGCAGCCGGCCGATGACGGCGATTGAGCAGTTCCGCCTGTTTGACAGTCTGGGCATCCGCCCGCCAGAACAGACGTCGGGCAACCCGTTCCGTCAGGCCATGCTGCGGATTTTAAGCGAGGAAGGCCTGCACCGCAGGCAAACCGGCCAGGTGGAGTTTATGGGCGAGACCCTGTTTAAGGCGAGTTTTAACTTTCCCGATAATATGCCGCGTGGCATGTATACCGCGGAAGCCTATCTGTTCAGCGACGGCTTGCTCTCCGGCATGCAGGCGATCCCGCTGGACGTCTACAAAACCGGTGCAGATGCGTTTTTGTATGACGCCGCCCATAATTATCGCTTGATTTACGGTCTGGCTGCCATTGTGATCGCCTCAGCGGGCGGATGGTTTGCCAACTGGCTGTTCCAGCGCTTATAGGAGTGATGTGTATGACGGACGAACAAGGCAACGACAGCACCGATATCCAGCCCTCGAAATATCTGGTCTGCGTGGATAATACCGAGGTCTCGCGGATTGCCCTGCGCTTTGCCTGCATCAAGGCGGCCCGCCGCGGCATATTGATTGATATGCTGCATGTGATCGTGCCGGTGGATATCCAGACGATCGGCGCGGTGGCCAGTAAAATCGAAAAGGAACAGCGCGCCGAGGCCGAAAACCTGCTGCAGGAGCTGGCGGCGGAAGCCTATGAATTATCCGGCGTATATCCCAGTCTGTGGATTCGTCGGGGCAGCCCGGCCGAGGAGATCATCGCCCAGACGCTTGAGGATTACGACGCCAATATGCTGGTGCTCGGCGTGACCCCGGGCAGCAAAAGCGGCAAGCGCGTCATTCAGTCCCTGACCAACCAGGCCGGTGAAAAATTGCTCATCCCGATGATGCTGGTGCCTGGCAACCTGACCGACAAGCAGATGGAAGTACTGGCCTGACCGGCGCTTGCCTGTCACTACAATTGCGGCTCAGTATCTGTTTCGCCACCGCATTAGCAATTGCGGCACCGCCATGGCCGAGCGCGGGCTAGTGTTTTCCGTAGCGGTTTTTGACGAAGGCTTTCAGCCAGTCCCACCCGCGGCGGAAGATACTGCCCTCTTTACTGTAAATCACCGTGGTGCCGGCGATATGATCATGCCAGGCGCGTTTTTTTTTATCGAACGCCAGTGCCGCAAAGCCGACCATCAATACCGGCAAGGAAATATAAAACCCCAGATAACGCCGAATATACTGACGCAGGACGGGCGTGCCCTCGCCATCCTTACCGGCCAGGCGCAAGCCGATAATCCATTTACCCGGCGTCTGGTGAAACTGCCACCAGACGGGCACCAGCACGAGGGCCATGACCAGCGATTGAATGAAGGAATTCAGCAGCCACAACTCAAAAAAGCCCGATTCAAACAACTGATTCACAATGGCGCGGGTTTGCTCCTCAACCGGTGCCCGGCGCAACTCGATGGGCAACGGGGCAAATGCGGCCTGATCGGCGCCTTGATAGACCGTGGCCGAGATCCAGCGAAACAGGTCGCCAAACAGCAGAAAAATCAGGGCCACATCAATGCCGCTGGCGAACAACCGGTCGTGAAACGTGGCAAATAGCGGCGTTTCGGATTTCCGCGGATCGGCTTTGGGTTTCACCCCCATCAGACGATAGGCGAAGCGGGCAATCCGATCCGGTAACTTCTCAAAATCCATCGGCTATAAGCGATAGCAGGTTGGGCAGTTCTTTCCAAGCGCTAAGCGCCTCCGCCACCCGCGGCACGGGAATCACCGGCGCGGCGGTGAACAGGCGGATGCTGTGGCAGGTATCTTCCAGCCCCGCATCCTCCGCCGGGGCGCTTTGCGAAACCAGCACCGCGCGCACCGAGATGCGGCGCTGGCGCAACGCCTCCAGACTGAGCAGCGTGTGGTTGATGGCACCAAGATACGACGCGCCGACCATAATCACCGGCAGGTTGAGCGCCTTGATCCAGTCGATCACCATATAGCACTCGTTCAGCGGCACCATCAGCCCGCCGACCCCTTCGATCAGGGTGGTGGTATCGGTTTCGCAGCGCGCCTGGCACCATTCAATCAGCGCCTGATCATCCACTTCCCGATCCTCCTTTGCGGCGGCCAGATGCGGAGAAAGCGGCGCCGCAAAGCGCCAGGGCGAGACCCGCTCGTGCTCACTGACGCCGGCGCTATGCGCCAGAATGGCTGTATCCGAGTAGGGGTCGCCCGCCTCATAGCCGGAGATAACCGGCTTCAGCGCCTGTACCGGTTGCCCCGCCTGCCGTAGCTGGGCGGCCATGGCGGCGGTAATCAGCGTCTTGCCGACGCCGGTACCGATCCCGGTGATAAAATAGCCGTTAGCTGCGGGCGGTGACATAAGCGATCCTCCAACTGGCGGTGATGCCGCCATAACGCCGGCGGTAAGCGGCCTCGGCCCGGGCGAACTGCCGCGGCGTCATCAGGCTGCGGCGTGTATTACCCGTCTTGCCGTTCGCGCCCAGCCCGCGCAGCCGCTCGCTGAGTGCGCGCAGATCGGCAAACCGTTCCTGTTGCGTGTCCTGCTGCGTATCAAGCAAAGTCAACCCCGCCGCGTCAAGCGTTTCCAGCAGGGCCGGCGCGGGTTGAAAGGCCAGCATATGGCTGTAATGATCGACCTCGGCAAAGGCGGCGCGCAGTTCTTCGAGCGTGCCGTCCACCAGGGTAGCCACCGCCAGCACTCCGCCGGGGCGCAACACGCGCGCCGCCTCACGCATGAAGGTGGCGGGCCCGGCCAGCCACTGCACGGCCAGCGAGGAGAACACCACGTCGAACGTACTGTCGGCGAAGGGCAACTGCTCCATGCGCGCCTGCACCGGCGCCGCCCCGGAGGCGGCCGCCTGCCGGCACATGCCGTGGGCGACATCCAGCGGCGTGATGCGCCAGTTTAGCCCGCGCGCGGCTGCGGCGCGGCCTAGATAGCCCGTCCCGCAGCCGGCATCGAGCACCTCGCGACCGAGACGCCCGGCATACAGCAGGCGGTCCAGCAAGCGCTGTAATACCAGTCGCTGCAGCCTGGCATGGCTGTCATACCCGCTGGCGGCGCGGTCAAAGGCATGGGCAACGGGGTTAGCAGGCATCGACAAACGCCCCGATCTCGCGTTGCAGGCGCGCCGGATTGTGCAAATGCAGTGCGTGCGACGCCCCTTCCCACAGGCGGTGGCGGGCCTGCGGCAGCACCTCACGCAGCAGGTGCGACTGCGCCGCCGGCACGATCGCATCCTCACTGCCGTGGACGATCAGGCTCGGCGGCAACTGACTGTAATCGCGGTTTTCGGCGCTGTGTCGCTGTAGAAAATCCATCCATGGCAGCCAGCGCTCGACCTCGGCCACGCGGGGATGATGCGTCAGTGCCTGCAGAACACGTTTGGGCTCGCGATCACCTTTGGCCACCAGCCCGTGAAAGCGGCTGACGGTGCGCCGCGTATCGTCGCGGTAATTATGATAAAACTGGTGAAACGTCGCCGCCGGCATGGCGTGGGCCACCCGCGCATCGCGCACGAATTGATAGGGCGCGGCCAGACTCACCAGAGCGCGGGCGCGCAACGCCCCGCTGGCCAGCAGCTCGCGCGCGATTATGCCGCCCAGCGACCAGCCGATCACCACATCATACGGCGCGCCGGCCAGCTGGCGGGCGAGCGTGTCGATATCCGGCGCGTCGGCGTAATCCACATGGTCCGCCCCGGGGGCGATGGCAGACAGCGCATCGGCCGGCTGGGTCCAGCCACTGAAGGTCAGAATGGTGCTCATACAGTGCTCATACTGTGTTCATCCTAGCTTTCTCCCGCGGGAAGCGGACGGCGCTCACGGAGAGCAGGCGACGGCGACACAGCGCGCGGGCCAAAAGCATCGGGCATCCGCGCAGCCAGCACGTCGGCCGCCCGGCGAATATCCGCCTGCGCATGCGCAGCGGAAAAGGCAAAGCGCAGGCGGGCCGTACCCGGCGGCACGGTCGGCGGGCGGATGGCGCTGGCGAGTATCCCGTCTGCAGCCAGCGCCTCGGATAAAGCAAGCGCCGCCGCCGCCTCGCCGATCATCACCGGCACAATCGCGCTGTGCGCTTCGGGCATGCCCAGCCGACGGGTAAACAGACGGGCGTGACTGAGCGGCCGGGCGCATAACGCCGGTGATTCGGCGAGGATATCAAGGGCCTCGGCCGCCGCCGCCAGCACGCCGGGCGGCAGGCCGGTGGTAAACATCAGCGCCCGCGCGCTGGTCTTGAGGTAATCGATCAGGGCCTGCGAGCCGCAGACATACCCGCCATATGCGCCCAGCGCCTTGGACAATGTGCCAATGAGCACATGGCCCTGCGCCCATTCCCGCCGCGGCGCAGCGCTTGCAGGCGCATGCACATCATGCGCCGCGTCGATCAGCAGCCAGGCATCATAACGCTCGGCCAGCGCCGCCAGTTCGGCCACCGGCGCCCGGTCGCCGTCCATACTGAATACGGCTTCGCTGACGATCAGGCAGTTGGCATACGACGCGCGTTCCCGCTCTAGCAGCCGCGCCAGATGCGCCGTGTCGTTATGGGCAAAGCGCCGGAAACGCGCCCCGGAAAGCCGCGCGCCGTCAATCATACAGGCATGCGCCAGCTTATCGGCGACAATCAGGTCATCGCCCCCAATCAGCGCGGTGATGGCTCCGAGATTGGCCAGATAGCCGCTGCCGAACACGCAAGCGGCCGGTGCCTCATGCCAGCGCGCAAGCCGCGACTCAAGCTCGGCATACAGTGGGTGTTCGCCGGTAATCAGCCGCGACGCTCCCGCTCCCGCGCCATAGCGCCCGGTGGCATCCTGCGCGGCGGCGATCACACGGGGATGGCGGCTTAACCCGAGATAATCGTTACAGCCGAACGAGACCAACTCACGCCCGGCGCGTTTGACGCGGGCACCCGGCCCGCGCACCGCGGGTTGCGGCACGCGCCGCAGATGCCGTGCGTTGAGCGCGGCCAATCGCTGCTGTATGATGTCCTCTAGCGCTGGCATTTTGTGTGATTCGCGTTATAGTCTGTCATGCTGGTGAGCGCAGCAGACATTAATAAAGGAGTTCCCATGACGAGGCAAGTATCCGCCGATTTGCGTTATGACTGGACGCGCGAGGAAGCGCTCGCGCTGTTCGCCCTGCCCTTTAACGACCTGATATTTCAGGCGCAGCATGCCTTCCGCGCGTATGGCGATGCGAACGCCGTGCAAATCAGCACGTTGCTGAGCATTAAAACCGGCGGCTGCGCCGAGGATTGCGCCTATTGCCCGCAAAGTGCGCATTATGACACCGGAGTGAAAGCCGACAAGCTGATGGATGCCGCAGCCGTTACCGCTGCCGCAAAACGCGCCAAGCAGGCGGGAGCCTCACGCTTTTGCATGGGCGCTGCCTGGCGCGAACCCAAAGCGCGCGATATGCCCAAACTGGCCGCGATCATCCGCGAGGTGAAAGCCCTCGGGCTTGAAACCTGCGCCACGCTTGGCATGCTGACCGGCGAGCAGGCGGCGCAGCTGAAGGAGGCCGGGCTCGATTATTACAACCACAATCTGGATACGTCCGAAGCCTATTACCCGCAGATTATCACTACCCGAACCTATCAGGAACGGCTCGACACGCTGGCGCGCGTGCGCGAAGCCGGCATGCATGTATGCTGTGGCGGGATTGTCGGCATGGGCGAATCGCTCACCGATCGCGCCGATATGCTGGTGACGCTGGCCGGCCACTCGCCGCACCCGGAAAGCGTGCCCATCAATATGCTGGTGCCGGTTAAAGGCACCCCGATGGCTGAAGCCCCCAGCGTCGATCCGTTTGATTTCGTGCGCACGATTGCGGTGGCGCGCATCCTGATGCCGGCCAGTCACGTGCGGCTTTCGGCCGGTCGCGAACAGATGTCCGACGAGTTGCAGGCGCTGTGCTTTCTCGCCGGCGCTAATTCAATCTTTTACGGCGAGACGCTGCTGACCACCGCCAACCCGCAAATGCAGGCCGACGAGGCGCTGATGGCGCGGCTGGGTTTGCGGTCTGAGGAGCAAATAGCAAGCGATGAGGGGCGAAATGTCGCATAAAAAAAGAATTCGTCATTCCCCGGATTTTGCCAGAAGGCAAAATCATAGGGGAATCCATGCGCAAACCGTCAGCAGACGGTTTGCGACGCCACATGCCTTCTGGCATGTGGCTATTCTGGATCCCGGACATTTTGGTCTGCTGACCAAAATTCCGGGATGACAAGGAGTATGGCATGACGCCACCTACCCCTCCCTGGCTTTCCACCGGCTGGCCGCATGTCTGGCTGCCCTATACCCAGATGCGCGACGTCCCTTTGCCGCAGCCGGTCAGCGGGGCGCAGGGCAGCTATATCCATCTGGCCGACGGCCGCCAGCTGCTTGATGGTACGGCGTCGTGGTGGAGTGTGTGCCACGGCTATCAGCACCCGCATCTGGTGGAAGCCATCCGGCAACAGGCGGGCACGTTATCGCATGTCATGTTCGGCGGGCTGGCGCATGAGCCGGCCTATCGGCTGGCCACCCGCCTGAGCGCGCTTTCCGGCCTGCCGCGGGTGTTTTTTTCCGATGCCGGCTCCACCGCCGTGGAGGTGGCGTTGAAAATGGTGCTGCAGCACTGGCGCAATCTTGGCAAACCCAGAAAAACCAAGATTATCGGTTTTGAGAACGGCTATCACGGCGATACGTTCGGCGCCATGTCGGTGGGCGACCGCAGCGGCATGCATCAGGCGTTCGACGGTCTGATGCCCAAACATTATGTGCTGTCACTGCCCAACGATGAATATAGCATCGCCGAGTGCGAGGCGCTCATCGCTGATATCGCCCCCACCGTCGCCGCGCTGATTATGGAACCGCTGGTGCAGGGCGCCGGCGGCATGCAGACGCACAGCCCCGACGTGCTGGCGGAAATCCGCCGCATCTGCCGCGAACACGAGGTGTTGTTCATCGCCGATGAAATCATGACCGGGTTTTACCGCACCGGCATGCGCCTGGCCTGCGACGAGGCCGGGATCACCCCCGATATCCTGTGCCTAGGCAAGGCCTTAACCGGCGGGCATATCGGGCTGGCCGCCACGCTGGCCTCGGAGGCGGTTTTCCAGTCGTTTCAAAACGATACGGCCAGCCCCCTGATGCACGGGCCGACTTTTATGGCCAATCCCATCGCCTGCGCGGCGGCCAACGCCTCACTTGATTTGTTCGAACAGGCCGACTATGCCGGGCGGGTCGAGCGTATCGAGGCCCGGTTCCGCGACGGATTGGCGCCGTGCGCCGGCATGCCGGGTGTTAAGGAGTTGCGGGTCAAAGGCGCTATCGGCGCGCTTGAGATCGACGCACAACCCGCAGACATCCGGTTTCTGCGGGAGTGCTTTGTCAAGCAGGATGTCTGGTTGCGCCCGTTTGACCGGCTGGCCTATATTATGCCGCCGCTGACCATCGCGTCTGACGAACTGGAACAACTGATCACCGCCATGCGCGACGGTTTGCAGGCCTGGGCGGAAGACAAGTAAAACACCATTTCCCCGGGCTGAGCGCGCGTCAACGCGGCGCGGTTAACGGAGTAAGGAGAAACCGGAGTCTGGAAGACCTATGGAGCTAAACGCACTGATGGAAGTTACCGACTCGCCGCATATGTGGGCGACATTCGCGGTCATCCTGATGGCGGTGTATCTGTATGTCTCCGAAAAACTGCCGGTGATCGTCACCTCTTCCTGCATCATCGCCATGCTGCTGGGCTTGTTTCATTTCTTCCCGCTGTCAGCTGAAAGCGGCGCCCGCCGGATAACGTCAGAGGATTTGTTTGACGGCTTTTCCAACCCGGCGCTGCTGGCGGTACTGTCATTGCTGGTGCTCGGCCAGGCGGTCGTGCGCACCGGCTCGCTGAATACGGTGAGCAATATCGTGCTCAAAAGCGCGCGGATCACCCCGGGCGTGGCGGTGTTTATCATCTTTGTGATCGTCGCCGCCGTCAGCGGCTTCATCAATGACACGCCGACGGTGGTCATTTTCATGCCGATTATGCTGGCCATCGCCCAGGCGCTCAACCTTTCGGCCAGCCGCATGATGATTCCGCTGTCTTATGCCGCCATTCTCGGCGGGGTGATCACGCTGATCGGCAGCAGTACCAACCTGCTGGTCTCCGGCGGTCTGGTCACGCTGGGGCTCGACCCCATCGGCTTTTTTGACTTTACCATCCCCGGCCTGATCATCGCGGCGGTGGGCATGCTCTATGTCGCGTTTGTACTGCCCGGACTGCTGCCCGACCGGGCGCCCATTGCCGATGAACTCACCGGCGGCGGCCGGCAGTTCGTCGCCCAGCTGGAAATCCGCCAGAATTCCCCGCTGATCGGCAAATCGATCAAAGACCCCAAGCTGTTCGGCGGCGAAGAAGTCACCATCCGCATGCTTCAGCGCCGCGAGCAGGCCTATCTCGCCCCCTTTGAACAGGATATCACTATCGAGCGCGATGATATTATTGTCGTCGTCGCCACCCGCGAGGCGATTAAAAAGCTGCTGTCGGATCAGGGCAAAACCATGTTTCGCACCTCCTCCACCCTGCCCTCGGAAGTTGAAGCCGACAGCAAAGACCAAAAAGCCGGCGAGTCCGCCCTGTGCGAGATTCTCATCACCCCGGGATCGAAACTGATCGGCCAGACCGTCGAGCAGATCGGGTTTCATCATAATTATCATGCAATCGTGCTCGGGATTCAGCGTAAATCGCGTATGATAACCGCCCGCATGACCGGCATCCGCCTGGCCGCCGGCGACGTGCTGCTGATTATGGGCGCGCGCGAGCGCCTGCGCGCCCTGCGCAAGAATCCCGATATGGTGGTGATGGAATGGGCCACCGAGGATCTGCCCTCACCCAAATACGCGCTGCGGGTGAATGCCGTGTTTGCCGCTGTGATTCTGGCTTCGGCGACCAATCTCGTGCCCATTCATATCGGCGGGTTTATCGGCGCGCTGATCGTGGTGCTGATGGGCTGCCTTAATGTGCGTCAGGCGATGCGCGCTATCGAAGTGCCGATTATCTTTATGGTCGCCGCCGGACTCGCCATGAGCACGGCGCTGCAGCAAACCGGGGGCGCCTCCTTTCTGGCGCAGACGCTGATCGACGCCATGGCGGGCGCCGAGCCGGTCTTTATCATGTCGGCTTTGTTCCTGTTAATGGCGATGATCACCAACGTGCTGAGCAATAACGCCACCGCCCTGCTGTTTACGCCGATTGCGGTCAACACCGCGCAACAGCTTGGGGTGCCGCCCGAAATGTTTATCTATGCGGTGATTTTCGCCTGCAACAGCTGCTCGATCGCCACGCCCATCAGCTATCAGACCAACCTGCTGGTAATGGGACCGGGCCATTATAAATTCGCCGATTATCTGCGCGCCGGTACGCCGCTGATTATCATTATCTGGTTGACCTACAGCATATTCTCTTATTTTTATTTCTAAATCCGTGTACCGTATTGACCGCTGTTAAGCAGAGCGTCAGACACCAGACAGGAGCTTTATGACCACTCCCATCTCCCGCCGATCGCTGATGAAAGGCGCCGCCGTAACCGCCGCCGTGGCCAGCACGCCCGCTCTGGCCGCTCCCAACATTATCACCGACAAGAAGTTCCAGTGGAAAATGGCCATGACCTGGCCCAAAGTCCTGCCCGGGCTGGGTACCGGCGCGGTCCGCCTCGGTGAGCGCATTACCCGGCTAACCGAAGGCCGGCTGGAAGTGAAAATCTATGGCGCCAATGAACTGGTACCAGCGCTTGGGGTGTTTGATGCGGTCTCCAGCGGCTCCATCGAATGCGCCCATGGCGGCTCGTATTACTGGCTGAGCAAAAACCGCTCATTCGCTTTTTTCTGCGCCGTGCCCGGCGGGCTGACCGCGCCCGAGCAAAACGCCTGGGTATATTTTGACGACGGCCTGCAATTATGGCACGAACTCGCCGCGCCGTTTAACATCATCCCCTTTCCGGCGGGCAATACCGGCGTGCAGATGGGCGGCTGGTTCAAACGCCCGATCGAATCGCTGGCGGATATTAAGGGGTTGAAAATGCGCATTCCCGGCCTGGGCGGCGAGGTCTTCGCCAAGCTCGGCGGTAATCCGCAGAATATCCCGGCGGCCGACTTGTTCACGTCGCTGCAGTCCGGGGTGATCGATGCGCTGGAATGGGTCGGCCCGTGGAATGATATGGCGTTGGGGTTTCATCGCGTAGCCGATTATTATTACGGGCCGGGCTTTCATGAAGGCGGGCCGATGCTGGAGCTGATGATTAACAAACAGGCCTATGAGGCGCTGCCCACCGAGCTGCAGCTGATCGTCAAAGGGGCGTGCGCCACCGAAAATCAGCTGATGCTGTCCGAATATGTCGCCAATAATGCGCACTCGTTTGCCGAACTGCAGAAAGTGGAGGGTCTGCAGATACTGCCCTATCCCGATGACGTACTGAAAGCCTTTTTCGATGAAGCCAACGCCACGCTGGCCGATACCGCCAATCTGGGCGAGATTAATAAACGGATCTATGAAAGCTTCGCCGCTTTTCGCAAGCGGGTGATGGATATGGGCGCGGTGATGGAATATCCGTTCCTTAAGGGGCGGTATCTGAGCGAGAACGGGTAATTGAGCCTAATGCTCCACCTCGTGCTCGGGCCCGCGATGGTGGCCGCGCTGGCGCGCTTCATACGGATCGCTCACCAGTTGCCCCAGTTCGCGGTCCGTCATACTACCATCCAGATGCAATCCCTCTTCCTGCATCTCATGCCCGACTTGCTGCGCCGCCCGCTCCATCGCGGCATCGTTCGTATACACCTGCCCGTCCGCCACAGCAAACGAACGCGAGCGTATAAAACCTGGAAGTTTATACATAATCCATTTTTTGAGTTGCTTTTGACGATTGCTGATCAATTCGCGTTCCTGTTTTTTCAGTTCCGGCCCAATCAATGCATGCGCTTTTTCTTCCGCCTCCTCCTGCAGGCGCAGCCGTAACTGCTCGATAAAAGCACTACGCTGATGTTCGGGTTTGCTTTTGAGGATTTTGTTCAAACGTTGCTGGACATCCGGCTCGTCATCGAGCACGGCCTGAACCATGCGATGCAGTTCCTCTTCCTGCTCACGCATCAAGGCGACGGCAGGAACAGAGTTACGTTTACGGCGCCACCAGTCAATCATACCAGCATGATAACATAGTCAACTGAAAAACAAAAGGAATGTTCGTCAGACGCGGCGTACTCAACCCACATGCTTGAAGGCGGCTTTGTCATCCATCGCCAGCATACGCAGCACATATTGCTCGATTTTGGCCGCAGACAGGCCGGCTTCATCAACCATGCCGGCAGGCTTGCCATGGTCCTGAAAGGCATCGGGTAAGGTCAGCGGGCGCAGCCGGGCATAGCCGCCATCCAGCAGGCCCGCATGAGCGGCATAATGCATCACCTGCGCGCCGAAACCGCCGGCGATTCCCTCTTCAACGGTCAATACCAGCTCATGATGGCGCGCCAGCTGCGCCACCAGATCTTGGTCGAGCGGCTTGGCAAAGCGCGCATCGGCTACGGTGGTCGCAATTCCCTGACCGCCGAGCGCCTCGGCCGCGCCCAGACAATCCGCCAGCCGCGCCCCGAAATTAAGCAGCGCTACGCGCGTGCCTTCCCGTACGATGCGGCCCTTGCCGATGGGCAGCGAGGTGAGCTGCTCCGGTATGGCCGCGCCCATGCCCTCCCCGCGCGGGTAACGCAAGGCGATCGGGCCGTCGCCGTACTCCGCGGCAGTGGCCGTCATCAGGGCAAGCTCGGCCTCATCGCCAGCGGCCATTACCACGAAATTCGGTAAAATGCTCAGATAGGCAACATCGAACATGCCGGCATGGGTCGGCCCGTCAGCGCCGACCAGCCCGGCGCGGTCGATCGCAAAGCGCACCGGCAGTTTCTGGATAGCGACATCGTGCACCACCTGATCGTAGGCCCGTTGCAGGAACGTCGAATAAATCGCGCAGAAGGGTTTATAACCTTCCACCGCCAGGCCGGCGGCAAAGGTCACGGCGTGCTGTTCGGCAATGCCGACATCGAAGGTGCGCTCGGGAAAAGCTTCACCGAAAGCGTCCATCCCCGTGCCTGAGGGCATCGCTGCGGTAATCCCGACAATGCGTTCATCCGCTTGCGCCAGCTGAATCAGGCTGTTGGCAAACACTTTCGTATAGCTCGGCGCGGCTGGTTTGGGCTTGGATTGCGCCCCGGTTGAGACATCGAAACTGGCCACACCGTGGAATTTATCGGCCGAGGCTTCCGCCGGGGCATAGCCATGGCCTTTATGCGAGACCACGTGAATCAGCACCGGGCCGCTGTCACGCTCGCCGCGAACATTGCGCAGCACCGGCAGCAGGTGATCGAGATTGTGGCCATCCACCGGGCCGACATAATAAAACCCGAGCTCCTCAAACAGCGTCCCGCCCATGGCCAGCCCGCGCGCGTGTTTTTCCATACTGCGCGCCACCCGCATCAGTGGCTCCGGGAAACGCTCGGCCATCATCTTGGCAACATGACGGATACCGCGATAGGAATGCCCGGAAATCAGCCGCGCCAGATAGGCGCTCATCGCCCCGGTCGGCGGCGCGATGGACATGTCGTTATCGTTTAAGATGACGATCAGCCGCCGGCCCAGCGCACCCGCATTGTTCATCGCCTCATAGGCCATGCCGGCGCTCATCGCACCGTCGCCGATAACGGAGATGACGTCGAAGTCATCATCCTCGCCCGCCACCTCCGGCGGCCTGTCTTCCCCGTCCGCAGAGGAACGATCATTTCGTAGATCCCGCGCCACCGCCATGCCGAGCCCGGCGGAAATCGACGTCGAACTGTGGCCGGCGCCGAAGACGTCATAGGCGCTTTCAGTGCGTTTACAAAAGCCCGACAGCCCGCCCGGCTGGCGGATGGTGCGCATCCGCGCGCGCCGCCCGGTGAGGATTTTATGCGGATAGGCCTGATGGCCGACATCCCAGATCACTTTATCCTGTGGGGTATTGAATACGTGATGCAGGGCCACGGTCAGTTCGACTACGCCCAGCCCGGCGCCCAGATGGCCGCCGGTGACCGAGACCACATCGATTAATTCCTGACGCAGCTCATCGGCCAGGCGTTTGAGTTCCTCATCGCTCAAGCGGCGCATATCCGCCGGGGAGGCGATGGTATCAAGTAATGGCGTGTCGCTCATACGTCGCTCGTGCTTGCCCCTCACCTTGTGGCGCTAATGCGCTGCATTGCCTTCTCCCACCGGGGCAGAGGGATCAGGCGGGAGGTGTTGACTAACTGACCCGCGCGAACAGATCGCCAAAATCGAGCTGTTCCCCGGGCTCCGTTTTGCTCTTCGGCTTACCTTTAGCGGCGGCGGCCGGTTTTTCAGCCGGCGCTTCCTGCCCGGTCACCACACGCAGCGGTTGCTGGTGGCGGGCGATAAAGGCCAGGCATTCATCGGCCAGGGCGGCACGGTCGGTGGTCTTGGGCGCCATCAAAAAGGCAAGCCACAGGCCGCGCATCATCGCATGCAACTGGCGAGCAAACTGCGTGGCATCATAACCACTTGGCGCAACTTCCTGCCACAATGCGGCGAGTTCCTGTTGCAACCTATTGTCACTGCTTTCGATGCGCGTGCGATACGCCTCATGACTAGCCGCATGGCCCCAAAACGCCGACATCACATTGAGCCGCCTGATGCTGCAAATCTTAGGTTCAAAGTGTGCGCGCACGATGGCATCAAGCTGCTCCTGCGGGCTGTCGGCAGCATCACGCGCGGCCATCCAGGCGGCCTCATACTGATCCATCAGGTGGCTGAGCACCTCGCGCATCATCATTTCTTTGGAGGTGAAATAAAAATTGATAATCCCGCGCGACAGGCCCGCGCCCTTGGAAATATGGGTGATGGTGGTCTCGGTCAGCCCGCGCCTGGCGATCGACTCCATGGTGGCGTTGATCAGTTGCTGCCTGCGCTTGTCTTTAATGTCTGTGCGTGCCATAGGCCCTCCTGTGTAACATATGATCGTGTTGATACAACCATTCAATCGCCTCCGACAGACTAAACATACATTCAGTGGATAGCCGGGCTTAGTATTTGGTATTTAGGGTTTGGCATCTGTTTTTGTTTCGCTAAGCGCCCACCAGCCCGCGCGCAAATTCCTGCGGATCAAACGGTTGCAGATCATCCACGCCCTCGCCGACACCGATGGCGTGAATCGGCAGGCCGAACTGCTCGGCCAGCGCCACCACCACACCGGCTTTGGCCGTGCCGTCCAGCTTGGTGACCACCAGCCCGGTCACGTTGACCAGTTCCTTAAACGCCTGAACCTGCGCCAGCGCGTTCTGACCGGTGGTGGCATCAAGCACCTGAATGACATGATGCGGCGCGGTATCATCGAGTTTTTTAAGCACCTTGACGATTTTGGCTAGCTCCGCCATCAGGTTGGCCTTGTTCTGCAGGCGGCCGGCGGTGTCGATCAGCAGGGCGTTAGCACCTTCCGCCCGGGCGCGCTCAAGCGCCTGATACGCCACCGAGGCCGGATCGGCCTGCGGCGCGCCGGTGATAACCTCACATCCCGTGCGCTCCCCCCAGATTTGCAGCTGTTCGACAGCCGCCGCGCGGAAGGTGTCGGCGGCGGCGAGGAGGATTTTGTTACCCCCTCCCGCGACGGTTTCGCCGGCGCCCCCCTCCCCCTTAGGTGGTAGGGCTGTGGAGAGAGGATTTTTAAGCCAATGCGCCAACTTACCGATCGTCGTCGTCTTGCCGTTGCCGTTGACGCCGACGATGAGCATCGTCTGAGGACGCGCCCCGCCTTCCCCTTCGCCTGTGACATCACCTGCCGCCTCCTGCAGCGGGAGTGGTGAGGCCGGGACATGCTGTAGCGTCAACGGCACGGCCACCGGCTCCAGGCGCCTGGCGATCAGGCGCGCCAGCTCCTGCCTGACCGCTTCCGGCGCGATTTCCTTATCGAAGCGCTCACGCCCGAATTCGGCGACAATCTGCGCCGCCGTGGTTGCCCCCATATCGGCGGCGATGAGCAGCTCCTCGAGTTCCTCGAGCATGGCATCGTCCAGCTTGCGCCGACTGAAAATGTCGGTGATGCCGGAGGAAATCCCGGTTGATGTTTTGCTTAATCCGTCTTTTAGTCGCCTTAACCAGGACATGTGTTTAACCTGTTACGTATGGCTCCGGATGGCCGTTTTTCGCGGGGATGACATTACCTTTCAGATAAGAATCTTCGAGTGCACTGATCGCAACCATCCGTAATGCGCCCGGCTGCGGACCCTGCACCCGCACCGGGATAAACTGCTCGCTGCGGCCGATGCCGTCTTTTTCCATCAGCAGCTGCACGGTTTTGCCGATACTGGCTTCATACAGGGCCCGTTCGCGTTTTGCTCCTGCTTCGCGCAGCCGCGCCGCGCGCTCCTTGCGCACGGGCTTTGGCACTGCCGGCATGCGCGCCGCCGGGGTGCCCTCACGCTCGGAATAGGGAAACACGTGCAGATAGGTCAGTCCCGCCTCTTCCACGAGGTCAAGCGAGCGCTGGAACATGGCTTCAGTTTCGGTGGGAAATCCGGCGATCAGATCGGCGCCAAAGACGATATCGGGTCGCAGATGGCGCAGCCGCGTGCAAAAATCAATCGCATCGCGACGCAGATGGCGGCGTTTCATGCGTTTTAAGATGAGATCATCGCCGGCCTGCAGCGACAGGTGCAGATGCGGCATCAGGCGCGGCTCTTCGGCGATCAGCCGCTCCAGTTCGGCATCGACTTCCACCGCATCGATCGAGGACAGGCGCAGGCGCGGCAACTCGGGCACGGCTTTAAGCAGGCGACGGCATAGCTGCCCTAGGCGCGGGGTGCCGGGTAAGTCCTCGCCGTAAGAGGAAATATCCACTCCGGTGAGCACCACTTCATGATAGCCCTGCGCCACCAGCGCACGCACCTGCGAGACCACCTCGCCCATCGGTACGCTGCGCGAATTGCCGCGGCCATACGGAATAATGCAAAAGGTACAGCGGTGATTGCAGCCGTTTTGCACCTGTACGAACGCGCGGGTATGGCCATCGAAGGCACTGATCAGATGCGAGGCGGTTTCAGAAACCGACATAATGTCGTTGACCCGGATTTTCTCAACATCCGGCATCCGCAACCCGGCCTCCGCCGGCGGCTTTCCGGCTTCCTGCTTCCAGGTTGCGGATGCCAGCTTCTCCTCATTGCCCAGCACCACATCCACTTCGTCCATGGCCCCGAATGATTGCGGGTTAATCTGCGCCGCGCAGCCGGTCACAATAATACGCGCCCCCGGACGTTGCCGCCGCGCACGGCGGATGGCCTGCCGCGCCTGACGTTCGGCCTCGGCGGTGACCGCGCAGGTATTGACGATAACCGTATCCTGCAAGGCGGCCTGCTGTGCCTGCTCGCGCATCACTTCGCTTTCATACGCGTTCAGCCGGCAGCCGAATGTGTGAATTTCGATACTCATCTCATTATGCTACTCCAATGCTGCCCCAATGCCACCTCTTGCCCTTTTCAGCGGGAAGGATGAGGGATGAGCGGGCAAACGCGGCTGGTGTGTTATCACACCATGCCCAGATCGATCTGTCCGTCAAACACATGCACCACGGGGCCGCTCATGGCGATTTGATCACTTGCCTGCGACCATTCGATCAGCAAATCGCCGCCAGGCAGGCTGACCGTGATGCGCCGCTCACCTAAGCCGCGCTGTACCGCCGCCACGGCCGCCGCACATGCCGCCGTGCCGCAGGCGAGCGTCTCGCCCGAACCGCGCTCCCACACTTTCAGCCGGATATGATCGCGCGCCAGCATCTGCGCCGCACTGACATTACAGCCCCGGGCATAAAGCGGGTGATGTTCCAGCTTCGGGCCCAGCTGCGTCATATTAATATAATCCACATCTTTGACAAAAAACACCATATGCGGATTGCCGATATTGACCGCCACCGGATCCATCAGCGGGCCTTCCGAAAGACCCAAATGCTCGGTGTTACGCGCTTCGGTGAGGGGAATGTCGCGCCATGCAACGCGCGGCGCGCCCATATCCACCGTCACCAGATGCTCGCCCGCCTTGTGGCAATGCAGCACCCCGGCGCGGGTTTCCACATCAGCCTTGTCACCGGCCTGTTCCACCATCACCCGCCAGGCGACGCAGCGCGTGGCGTTGCCGCAGGCGTCGATTTCGCTGCCATCGGCATTGTAGATCGTCATCCACACGTCGGCCTGCTGCGAGGGGGTAAGCACCACCAGCTGGTCGCAGCCGATGCCCAATTGCCGATGGCTCAGGCGCGCCGCCTCGTCGGGGCCGATGTGATAGGTGCCAGCGCGATTGTCAATAATGACGCAATCGTTGCCCGCCCCGTGCATTTTACTGAAGGAAAGAAGCGTCATAGTCGATGAGCATTACGCGTTTGCCAATGAAAGATCAAGGTAATCCGATAGGATTATTGCCTGCAGCTCAGCGCAACTGGCTGATATAGCTGGCGATCACATCCAGCCCCTGATCCCAGAAATCGGGCCGGGCGGCGTTTAACCCGAAGGGTTTGAGCAGTTGCTTATGGCGCAGCGTGCCGCCGGCTTTGAGCATGTCCAGATATTTCGCTTCGAATTCCTTTGCCTTTTTCGGCCCGGCGGCGCTGGCCTTGGTGTATTCGGCATAAAGCGAATTGACCAAACAATCGCCGAAGGCATAGGCATAGACATAAAACGGCGAATGGATGAAATGCGGAATATACATCCAGTAATGCCGATATTCGGGGTGAAAGCGGATGGCGGGGCCCAGGCTTTCCTTTTGTACGTCAAGCCAGATGGCGCCGATTTCCTCGACCGTCAGCTCACCTTCGCGGCGGGCGGCGTGCACCCGCTGCTCGAAGGTGCAAAAGGCGATCTGGCGCACCACAGTGTTAAGCATATCCTCCACCTTGGCGGCAATCAGCCGGGTGCGGCGGGTTTCATCGTCTTCGCGGCGCAGGATTTCCTGAAAAGTCAGCATCTCGCCGAACACGGAGGCGGTCTCCGCCAGCGTCAGCGGCGTATCGGCCATGAGCGCGCCCTGCCCGGCCGAAAGCACCTGATGCACGCCATGGCCCAACTCATGCGCGAGTGTCATCACATCGCGGGTTTTGCCCTGAAAATTCATCAGAATATAGGGATGCGCCGAAGGCACGGTAGGGTGCGAGAATGCGCCGGGCGCCTTGCCGGGCGCAACCGGTGCATCGATCCAGCGTTTATCGAAGAAACGCTGGCCGATTTTGGCCAGATTCGGCGAGAAAGCGGCATAGGCTTCCAGCACCAGCGTACGCGCCTCCTCCCAGCCGTATACTTGGTCGTCTGCGCCCGGTAACGGAGCATTGCGGTCCCAGTAGTCGATTTTCTTCTGCCCGAATTGCCTGGCTTTCCAGCGGTAATAACGGTGGCTTAAATCCTCGTAGCGGGCGCGCACGGCATCGAGCAGGGCGTCGACCACTTCGTCTTCAACCTGATTGGCCAGATTACGCGAGGAGATGGGCTGGTCAAACCCGCGCCAGTCGTCTTCGATGGCCTTGTCCTTGGCCAGCGTATTGGTGATCAGCGCAAACTGCTCAGCTTGCTCTTCAAACGCCTCGCCGATGGCTTTAGCGGCGGCCTGCCGCTTACCGCCGTCAGTATGCGAGAGCAAATCGAGCGCCGCAGCGGAGGTCAGCGACTGGCCGTCGACGACAAAACGCATGCGGGCGACGGTTTCATCAAACAGGCGTGACCAGGCTTCACTGACGATGGCTTTTTCATGCAGCAGGCGTTCCAGCTCATCGGACAGTTGATTGCGGCGGAAGGCGCGCACATCGCGCAGCCAGGGCGCATAATGGCGCAACGCTTCGGACGATTTGAGCTTGGCCCTGATGTCTTTTTCTGACAGTCGGTTGATCGCCAGCGTGAAAAACAGCAGCCGGGTGAGGATGGCATTCAGGCGTTCTTTGGTGTTCTGGTAAAACTGGGCATAAGCCGGGTTGCTCATATCGGAATTGTAGAGCAGATCGGCATAGCTGGACAGGCGGCCCAGCACATCCTGCAGGGCCTCATATTCCTTAATCGCCGCCGCCAGCCGGTCGCCGCCGATACGCGGGAACGCTTTGCCGTAGCTTTCCACAAAAGCCACCGCTTTCTTCTCGGCTTTCTTGAAGTCTTTTTCAACGGCCGGCGCGTCGTGGGCCGGATATAAGTCCGTCAGGTCCCAGTTGGGCAGCGCATTAGTTGTCATAGCTCTCCCACACCTCCCGGCGACAGATGATACACTCACCGATTAGGAAGGTTATTGCTGATTGTTATCCGGATTACCAGCCGCCGGCTCGGCATCCTCCGGTGCCGGCGCCGGCTCGCTCTCGCCTAGTTGCGTTGGCTCCTTGGGCGCCAGCTTGCCGCCGGTTAGCACGATGGCCAGTGCTTCCTCAAACGTCATATTACCAATATGCAAGGAGCCTCCCGGTTCGCGCTTCAGGGCGATGTCGATGGCTTCAGTTTCCTCAAAGCCGGTGCCGACCATACGCCGCAGCAGGGCATCGATAATTTTTTCCTCCTCCGGCTTCAGCCCATCCCGCTTGCGGAGTTCTGCGCGAATAAACGGAAAGTTGTTGACCTGTAACTGCGCACTGCCTACCGGCAGCAGGTCGCCGCTGCCGCTTTTAAAATCGCCATTGGCACTGATCGCGGCATCGGCGGTTTTCAGCATCAGTTCCCGCACATTGATCTCAGCCGGCACGGCGGCCCAGTCAATCGTTTCACCCTCCCTGGGCAGCGGGCCGGTATAATCCACGTCAACGGCTGCTGAGATTGCGCCGTAAGGCATTTCTTCCGTCCGCCCCATCAATTCTTCGACACGGGCGTTGAGCCGCACGTCATACATTTTCTCCCGGCCGGACGCGGTGGCCTCCGGCTGCTCGACGGCAGCCGGCGCACTTTCACTGTCGATCATCAGTTCTTTGACGCTGAGCAGGACCTCATCGGCAAAGTCCACCATCTGCAGCTGGCTTATATTGGCGTAGAAACTGCCATGGCCGCGCTCACCCACCACCATGGAGGTAGCCATTTGCGCGCCCTCATCCATACTGATCGTCACGTTTTCCTCATCCACCAGCGATTCCACCTCGATCTGCGAGGGGATGGGCATGCGCGCCTCCATCAACTGCTGCTGGTTTTCCTCACGATGGCGTACCTCGATTTCAATCGGGGTATTGGGCGCGATGCGCCCGGCATCAGTGCCCTCGGCAACGATCATGATCGGCTGATCCAGCCGCACAAGCAGCGTATCAAAGCGAATCGACTGCGGGTGCAGCGTGGCCGATTCGGTGCGAAACACCAGCTCGGTGGGCTCGGTTTCATCCCCGCGCATCACTTCCGTGATAAAACGCGGATTTTTGATAACGGCATGGCGGTCAGTCGCCCCGCTCTTCATTTCCACGCCATCATAAGCAAAAACCAGCTCCTCATTCTCGCGGGCGGCATAGGCTTCCACCTGTTCGGCCCAGTTATTCAGCGCCTCTTCCACCACGGCTTTATCAAGACCGCTTTGCATGGCTGCGAAATAACCGACCACGGCGATCAGAATCACCACCACAATGACCGGAATGATAAAGCGCCCGGATTTGGCTGGTTTGGTCTGTGTTTCGTCTTGATTTGGGGTATCGGTCATGATGCGGCCTTTCCAGATTAGCATGTATGAATATAATGCATATGTAACGCGTCTGTTGGCAAATGTTAACCGGAAATGACAGACGGCGGTAATTAATTACCCTGCATGTTGCGGGTGGCAGAAGGCAGACTGACGCGCAGGCCGTCAAGCGAGGTGTTCATCATAATCTGACAGCCCAGCCGCGAGGTATGGGTTAGCCCGAAGGCCAGATCGAGCATGTCTTCTTCATCTTCGCTGGCTTCAGGAAGCTGATCGTAAAACGCCTGATCGACGATAACGTGACAGGTCGAGCAGGCCAGCGAGCCCTCGCACGCCCCCTCGATCGGCACGTCGTTTTGATGCGCCACCTCCAGCAGCGAAATGCCATCGGGGGCATCCACCAGCTGTTCATGGCCGTCGGGATATACAAACGTCACTTGCGGCATGGTCTCTCCTGCGTTTCTCACCACGAACGGCTTGTTTCATCGTATATATATTGCCTTCTAGCGCAGAGTTGAAGGCTTTGTCCATCCCTCTTGTCCGGTTTTTTTGTCGTCACCGCTCTGCCGCGCCCCTAATGCGCCCCGGCACCGGACGCACAGCGATACTGCGCAATCATGGCCTCCTCAAGCGCTTTGCCAAGATAGCGAAGGCGCTCGGTCTGCTGCGCGGCATGCTGATAGTCCCCCTCGGCGAAATGGTCGGCCAGCTGATCGCCGGCTTCGGTCATCGCGCAGCGGATATCTTGCACCGCCCGCGCCGCGTCGGCTTCACTGTGACAGGCGCTTAAATGTTCCTGCAATTCCTGCATTTCGGTGACAAGCGCCTCCGTCGCCCCGAAGACTTCCTGCATGCCCTGCTCGGCGTTTATACCTTGTAATTCCAGCAGGTGTTCGGCGCGTGTGACCGGGTCTTTAAGCCCTTCATAGGCATCGTCAATCGCCAGCAGCCGCTCAATGGCGGCAGCGCGCTCCGGCTCGCTTTGCGCCTCTTTCTGGGCCGCCAGAACGTCGCGCTGGGCAGCGTCATAACGCGCCTTCAACTCCGCTTCGTCGAGCGCAAAAGCCGTCGTGAGATCCAGTACCTCGTACCAATTGGGAGTGGCTAACGCCATAAAATCAGCTGGTCTCCTTCTACCCGATAGCCGTTTAACGCCTTCAGAAAACTCATACCCAGAAGCGACTGCGTCAGCCGGCCTCGCTTGGCCACGCTAGCGCGCACATCATGCACCACCAGCGGCGGAATCGCCACCGAATCCAGCCGCACCGCCGCGTTCATCGTCAACCCGTTGGCAGTCGCCACTGGTATATTGTACTTCAGATCGGCCGTTGCAAGCCCGGCGCGTCTGGCGTCCTCCTGACTGAGCGCCACGCGCGAAGCGCCGGTATCGACCAGAAAATGCACCGCTTCACCGTTGACATACCCGTCAACGTAAAAATGCCCGTCCTGGCCGCGGGTGATAATGATTTCACCTTGAGGGCCTTCCTGTGCGGCCGATGGCACCAACTCGGCCTGCAGCCGCGAAAACACGGGCGCCGCCACATCGCGAAAGGTATATAACACAAACACCACCGCCAGCAACCCCGCCCAGAAGGCGGCATATTTTAAGGCTTTATGCATCTGCCCCTTTACCCCGATCGCCACGCCGGGCGCAACCAGCGCCAGCAGCGCCACCAGATACACAACCTGGGAGAGACGCTGTTCGGAATCCAGCCGGCCGGGGAATTGCGCATTCAGCCACCAGACCAGCGCCACCACCGCGGCGATACCACCCAGCCATATCCACCCGGATTTCATGCCGCATCACTCATCAAGCCGGCGCTTGCCCGGCGGCGGCCTCGCGCAGCCGCTGCACGCTGGTTTGCACAATGCCGATAGCGGCCGCCACTTCCTCTTCGCAGGTGAAACGGCCCATGCCGAAGCGGATCGAGGCCTGCGCCAGCGTCTCATCCACACCCAGCGCGCGCAAGACGTAAGACGGCTCCAGTGAGGCGGAACTGCACGCCGAGGCCGAAGATACGGCCAGCTCCTTCAGCGCCATAATCAGCGACTCGCCCTCAATCCCGGCAAAACTGACATTAAGACAGCCGGGCAGGCGCTGCTCGCGGTCGCCATTGAGTCGCACGCCGGGAAGGGTATCGACCACCTCGTGCAGAAAGCGATCGCTAAAGGCGTGGATGCGGGCGGCCTCTTCTGCCATCTGCGCGGCGGCAAGGCAGGAGGCTTCACCGAGCCCTACCACCAGCGGAGTGGGCAGCGTGCCCGCGCGCAGGCCGCGCTCCTGCCCGCCGCCATGGATAACCGGCTCCAGCCGCACGCGCGGCCGGCGGCGCACATACAGCGCGCCCACGCCCTTGGGACCGTAGATTTTATGCCCGGAAATACTAAGCAGATCGATAGACATGGCGTTAACATCAAGCGGAATTTTGCCAAACGCCTGCGCCGCATCGGTATGAAAATACACGCCGCGTTCGCGGCATATCGCCCCGATTTCCGCCAGCGGCTGAATGACGCCGATTTCATTATTCACCGCCATCACCGAGACCAGCGCCGTCTCGTCAGTAATGGCCGCCTTCAGCGCCTCAAGGTTAACCAGCCCGTTGCCTTGTACCGGCAGATACGTCACCCGATGGCCCTCGCGCTCCAGCTGAAGGCAGGACTCCAGCACGCATTTATGTTCGGTTGAGACCGTGACGACATGGGGTTTGCGCGTGCGATGCGGCCGCCCCACGCCCTTAATGGCCAGATTATTTGATTCCGTCGCCCCGGAGGTGAATATCACTTCTTTGGGGGAGGCGTTCAACAATGAGGCCACCTGCTCGCGGGCAATTTCAGTTGCTTCTTCGGCTTCCCAGCCATAGGCATGGCTGCGCGAATGGGGATTGCCGTATTTCTCGCTGAAATAGGGCAGCATGGCTTCCAGCGCGCGCGGGTCTAGCGGTGTGGTCGACTGATAGTCCATAAAAATGGGAAATGTCAGTTCACTACTTGCTTTGGTCAGCGGCTGGGACTGCAATGCAGCGGTCATATATTACTCATATCGGGCATGTTTGAATTGTTCTAATAAATTATTGAGTCCGACCGCTATTGTCAATGCAAACGCCTTGTAGTTGAGATATTTCGGTGGGTTATATGCGCCCCGGAAAAAGCCGGCTCGAGACCGGTCCCATCCGCGTGCCATCTCATGACATTCCCATGAGCAACGCTTGACTTCCCCTTCCCCAATCCCTATTCCCTAATGCCTATTCCCTATCCTGCGGACAGGTGGCCGAGTGGTCGAAGGCGCACGCCTGGAAAGTGTGTAGGCGGCGATCCCGTCTCGAGGGTTCGAATCCCTCCCTGTCCGCCATCTCCCCTCATCCCGCGGCGCCGAACTGCTTGCCAAGAATCAACAGCCCGATGCAAATGGCATAACCCGGCAAGACGTATTTAAAGACGCGCTGCGGGATCAGCCAGACGATAAAGGGCGAAATGATGGCGGCCAGAAACGAGCCGGTTAGCACCGAGGGCAGCAGATCGAACGAAATGGCCTTGCCCTGCCACATCAGTGCGAAAAACGCCGCCGCGCCGGCCAGCGAGATCATACCCTCGGCCAGCGTGATGATCGACACCGCGCTTTTTTCCTCAATCCCGGCATAAATCGCGCCTAGCGTGATAATCGGGCCATAGCCGCCGCCGGCCACGCCCTTGCTGATGCCGCCAAGCAGGGCAAAGCCGGCTAAGCGGCGCGGGCGATAGGTATCGCGCCAGCTGACGCTGGGCTTGAAAAAAATCATCACCCCCATGGCGATGATGGTCAGCGCGATATAGGCTTCGATGCCCTCGCTGGGCACTTCAATCGCCCAATAAACCAGATAAATCGAGGCCATGGTGGCAATCACGCCGGTAAAAATCGCCAACAGCAGGGCTTTCATATTGGCGTTGAGCGGGCGCAACGTAAAATCCACATTGCCGATATCATAATGCAGCCAGCCGGCCAGCACGCCGGAGAAAAACTGCGCCAGCAACAGCATGGGCACCACCTCCAGCGGCTCCAGCCCCATCACGATCAGCAGTGGTGCAATCGCCGTGCCGAACCCCATGCCCATGGTGGAGTCCACCGCCTGAAACACGAAGGCAAGCAACACGATATGCGGCACGAAATACCAGTAGCTGGTGTCATACGACGCCAGCGATATGTCCAGCGTCGCGGTGACGGCCCACAGCGCGAACACATACGCCGCCAGCGCCACGGCGATCCGCACCGGCATGGCGCGCGTGTTGAATACGGCGTCTTCCTCCAGCCCGTACACCCGGTGCAGCGAGCGCCGCGCATTGCGCTACAGATAGCTGGCGATGATGTGCATTCGCCGGTTGAATGATTGATACATAGCTTCTGCCCGATGTGAATGAATACTGGCCGAGACCATTGCGGCGGATTGGAAAGGGCGAATTTTCTCTTCACGGGCAAGCCGGCAAACGAGCCAACCGGCGCCATCACCCCGGCGCTTTCAGCAAGGAGATGATGGCCGCAATCATCCTGGTGCGGGTGGTAGTCTTGCGCCAGAACAGGCCAATCGTGCGTTTGGGCGGCGGATCGACAAAGGGTACATAGCGGATGCCGGGCTCGGGCTCGCGCATGGCCAGCTCGGGCATAAAGGTGATGCCGGTGCCGGCCTTAACCATCTGGCGCAGGGTCTCCAGCCCGGTGGCGCGTACGTCCTGCTCCTCGGTTGCGCCCAGGCTCTGGCAGACGCTTAAGGCCTGATCGCGCAGGCAGTGGCCTTCTTCGAGCAAGAGCAGACGCTGACCGGTGAGCTCGGACTGGTCAATGGCCGAATGTTCGGCCAGCGGATGACCCGCCGGCGTCGCCAGGTAAAACACGTCATCGAAGAGGGCTTCATGGGCCAGTGCCTCGTTTTCCACCGGCAGGGCAAGCAGCGCGGCATCGATCTCGCCGACCTTGAGGCGTTCGATCAGCTGCACGGTTTTCTCTTCGATCAGGATCAGGCGCAGATTGGGCAGTTCGGCTTTTAATGCCGGCACCAGCCGCGGGAACAAATAGGTAGACACGGTGGGAAAGGCGCCAAGGCGGAAATTCCCGGCCAGCGGATCGCGCGCGGTCTCGGCGGTCTGGCGGATGTGCGCGGCCTCACGCATGATACGCCGCGCCGAGGCAATAATCGCCGTGCCCGCTTCGGTCGGCATCACGCGCCGGTTGCTGCGCTCAAAAATGGCTACACCGAGCCAGTCTTCCAGCTTTTTGATCTGCGCGCTCAGGGTCGGCTGGCTGACATGGCACTGCGCCGCCGCCTTGCTGAAGCTGCGCCGCTCCGCCACGGCGATGATATATTCCATATCGCGCAGATTCATCACAGCCCTCCCCGCTCACGCGTTTATATAGTTATAGTCTATCATTAAGATAGAAACAATCGATTGTACACTATGGGCGCGGTTTGCTACTAGTAAATCCATCGCAACAGAGATAACCCATCATTCAAATTATTCAAAAGGAGTATAATTATGACCCTATCAGTTGGCGAATCGTTCCCTGCCTTTCAATTGAAAGCGGTGGACGGCAAATCGTTTAACGACATCACCATCGACAATGTCTTTACCGATATCAGCGACCGGTCCTATCCCGGCAAATGGCTGGTGGTGTTTTTTTACCCAAAAGATTTTACCTTTGTGTGTCCGACCGAGATTGCCGCATTCGGTGATTTAAACGAAGAATTTCAGGACCGTGATGCCCAGTTGCTCGCGGCGTCCACCGACAGCGAATTCGTTCACTGGGCATGGCGCAAACACCAAGAGGAGCTGCGCGACCTGCCTTTCCCCATGCTATCCGATCTTAAGCGCGAACTGTCCGAGGCGCTGGGGATTCTCGATAATAATGAAGGCGTCTCGCAGCGCGCGACTTTCATTGTGGATCCTGACGGGATCGTGCGCTTTTCGATGGTGACCGATCTGAATGTCGGGCGCAATCCGAAAGAAGTGCTGCGCGTGCTCGACGCCCTGCAAACCGACGAGCTGTGCCCGTGCAACTGGAGCAAGGGCGACGACGTCATCGCGGTGAAACAAGTCGCCTAGGATTAAATCACTCCCACCTCCCGCTCACTGCGCTGGCTTTCCTCCCCCCACCCGACGGGGAGGATCCGGGGAGGTGACAAACGACAAAAAGGAAGCGTCCCATGTCCGTTAACGCACTCAAACAACTGATGCCCGACTACGCCAAGGATACGAAACTCAACCTGTCCAAAGTCATTTCCGAAGATAGTAATGAAGGGCTGAGCCTGAACCAGACCTACGGCATCGCGCTGGCCTCGGCCTATACCACACAACACCCTGCCATCATTAACGCCATTTATGATGAAGTGCAGGCCACGCTGTCGGAAGCGGAGGTGCAGGCCGCCAAGGCAGCGGCCACCATTATGGGCATGAATAATGTCTATTACCGCTTCATGCATTTGGTGGGCGATCCGGAATATAGCAAACTGCCGGCCAATCTGCGCATGAATATCGTCGGCAATCCGGGGATCGAAAAAGTCGACTTCGAGCTGATGAGCCTGGCTGTTTCCGCTATCAATGGCTGCGGCATGTGCATCGAGGCGCATGTTAACGAAGTGAGCAAGGCCGGCATCAGCAAGCAGGGCGTGCAGTCGAGCGTTCGCATTGCGGCCGTACTAGCTGCCGCTGCGCAGGCGCTGGTGATTGAACGTGCTGGAGAGGAAAGCGGGGCTACTGGTCAGGCGGCGTGATCACGACGTTCATAATACGTGCACGCGGTCACACATATGCGCGGTTAATCGTCGACTTCGACGTTATCCTCGATGAAAGACAGGCTGCCCGCATAGTTCTGACGCATGTCTTCCTGCATCAGTTGCTCGGCATCCGAGAAGGCTTCTTCGACGCCTTGCTCTTTCTGGCCGGGGGCGCCGGACTCCGGAGACTGGCTGTCGGAACGGTCAAACTGATATTGCTTCTGGAAGCTTTGAATCAGCTCCTCTTGCACCATGGAGACATCGATGGTTTCCTCGGCGATCTCGCGTAGTGAAACCACGGCATTTTTATCGTTATCGCGGTCGACGGTCAGCGGCGAGCCAGAGGCAATCTGCTTGGCGCGCTGGGCGGAGGTGATCACCAGATCAAACCGGTTGGGGATATTGATAATACAGTCTTCGACGGTCACGCGGGCCATAGTCACTCCTTTAAAATAGCTGGTTTGTATAATCAGTTATGCTTTACAACGCAAGGAAATTATGATGGCAATGATATTGCTTGAATATGACGGCAACAACAGTAGGGATCCATGACCACCATCCACAACCTGCAGGAAAAACACGATAAACAACTCCCCAAACCGGATTGGATACGAGTTAAAGCGCCGGTCAGCGCGGGTTATCACACCACGCGCAACCTGATGCGCGAGCTGAAGCTCAACACCGTGTGCGAAGAGGCCGCCTGCCCCAATATCGGCGAATGCTGGAGCCAGGGACACGCCACGGTGATGATTCTGGGCAGCGTGTGCACGCGCGCCTGCGCCTTTTGCAATGTGGAAACCGGCCGGCCCGATCTGCTCGACCCGCACGAGCCACGCCATCTGGCCGAAGCTGTGGGCAAGCTGAAGCTTTCCCATGTGGTGATCACCTCGGTCGACCGCGACGACCTGCCCGATGGCGGCGCCGCACATTTCGCGGAATGTATCAATATGTTGCGCATGACCGCGCCGGATACCACGGTGGAAGTGCTCACGCCCGATTTTCAGAAGAAAGACGGCGCACTGCAGGTAGTGGTCAAGGCCCGCCCCGACGTGTTTAATCACAATATCGAAACCGTGCCGCGGTTGTATCGTCCGATCCGCCCCGGCGCGCGGTATTTCCATTCGCTACAGTTGCTGGCCGATGCCAAGTGGCAGGATCCGAGCCTGTTCACCAAATCCGGCCTGATGGTGGGCCTCGGCGAGAGTAAGGAAGAAGTGCTGCAGGTGATGGACGATCTGCGCTCGGCGGAGGTTGATTTTATCACTATCGGCCAGTATTTGCGCCCCACTGAACGGCACGCGCCGGTGGACCGTTATGTGACACCGGATGAATTCGACTATTACAAGCGCATGGCCAAGGCGAAAGGCTTTCTCATGGTCTCTAGCTCACCGCTGACGCGCTCATCCTATCATGCGGGCGAGGATTTTGCCGAAATGCGCACTGCGCGCGAGCGGCAGCTGCAGCAGCAGCCGGCGTAAGCGGCCATGCGGCTGATAGCGCTGAAAATCGCGGTGGCGGCTGTTAGCGGCTAGCGGTTGCGGTTAATGCGCACCGAACCGCTGCGCGAACCCCGCGGGCCCGACACATTGCGGTTAACCGTGTTGCTGTTGCGGTCATAGGAGCGATTGACCTCGCGGCTGCGCGTCTGGCCGTCCTGATTGGTCCAGGTATTCTGACGCGTCACGCTGCCGTCTTCATTGCGGGTGCGGTTGCCTTCAAAACTTCCGCTTCTGCCGGTGCTCGTCGAATAGTTGCCCTGAAACTGGCCGTCTTTAGCGGTGCCGGTGACGCTGCGGCTGTTGCCCCGCGGGCCGGTGACATTGCGCTCAAACTGGCCGCTTTCCCGGTCATACTGGCCTTCTACCGTGCGATTATAGGTGTTCCCGCGGGGGCCGGTGACGGTTTGCTGTTTGGTATACCCGTCCTGGCGGTTGCCGGTGGTCTGGGTGGAATAGCTTCCCGTACGTCCCTGGCCGGTGGTAAGGGTGCCCTCGCGCGAGCGATCAGCCGCCTGGCTGCTCTCAAAGGCGGTGGTGGCGGTGAGAACCGTGGCGATCACCGCGGCGATTCCAATAGGCTTAAACATTGCACACTCTCCTATGTCTGTTCGGTAAGAGCATAACACATAATCCGAACCGCCACACCCCAATTTTTCATCACTATTTCATGGTCATAGCACGGACTTTCTGCTATTCTAACCAAACATATGCATACACGACCGATCTTCTTTCGTTCCGTTTATTCTGCTGATGAAGTCGATGCGTGTTTCGATGAATTACTCACCGCCCCGCTGGATGATCAGGATAAAATCGAAGTCGGCTGCCTGATCCAATATTTCGCGGTGCTCACCTTTCACGATTTGTTTTCCTTTCCCGTGGATTTTATCAAAAACCGCCAGGGCGAAGGGCCGGATTTCACCATCTGTAACGAAGGCGGGCTGTCCGGCGTGGAAATGACCAAAGTCACCACCGCCGATTATCAGGTCTGGCTGAAAAAACGGCTGAATTATCGCCCCATCCGCAACCTGAAGGATTATCAGGATTATCGCCCCGAACAGCGCGTCAGCGATCTGGCGATGATCCGCGTGCAAAAGAAAAATTACAAGATTTACAATTATTTCGGCTCAATCCCGGAAATGGAATATTGCGACCTGGTGCTGGAAGAAGACGGCGATTGCTGTATGCATACCGAAGTGCTGATGGAGCTGTTGCAACATAAAATCAGCCGCCTGCGCTTTCAGAAATTCCGCCTGATTTCGATGATTTCCGGTTCGGTACTGTATTACGGCATCAACACCAAAGAGGCGCAGATTCTCCGCGCGCCGGAGTTTGAGCTGGCGTAGCAGTTAGTAGTGAGTCTTTAGTCGGTCGCATAGCCAGTTGCGCGGTTTTTCAGTCAACTATTGCACGTACCAGCCAATTTTTTTTCATTTTACCCCTTCCGCCGGGGCATTGGTTGAGGCATCATATAAATATAGGCTGGCGCAATAGCGCCTAGGGTCGCATTTAACGGCTTACAGCTCGCGCCCGCTATCGCCACCATACAGCGCATCCGCCCGGGCGCTGAAGGCACCGACCATCTTTTCCGTGGCGCGGGTGAACAGGCGGCCGATCAGCTTATCCAGCAGTCTGGTTTTAAATGCAAAGTCGAGATGGAAATGCACATTGGTGCCCGCTTCGGTGGGCTCAAACCGCCAGTGATTATCCAGATGATGAAACGGCCCGCTGACCAGATCGACGACAATTTCCGCTGGGGCATGCGCATGATCCGGCGGCGACAGATACACACGCGAGGTATATTGCTCGCAGATATGTTTGAAGCAGATCATCAGTTCGGCGGTGAACTCATGCTCCCGGCGCGACAGAATCCGCGCGGCGCGGCACCAGGGCAGGAATTCGGGATAACGCTCGACACCTGCCACCAGATCAAACAGCTGGCGGGTGCGATACGGAAAAAAGCGCGATTCGGTATGTGTCGGCATAATCTTTGGTGGTGTAACGGGATTATCAGCCGAATGCAACCGGGCGCTGAGCGACCAAGCACCATTATTTAACAAATCCTTAACAATACCGTTACAATTATTGTTTATAATGATGTGATGGCACGTCAGCAGCAGAGAAGAAAAAAGAAATTACCAGACTCGCCCTATGAGGAGGAGATGGCTCCTTTAAAGAAAATCCTAGAAAGTCTGAAGATTGAGTCGGAAGTGGATTATCGGGAACTGGGCAGCGCAATTGCCGAGCGCCAGGAAGACCCACCGCGCTATATTCCTTATAACGGATTTACGGTACAAGGCTGGGCCAGGGGAGAATTACTGCCAACACCGGCTGCCGAAGAGGCGCTGCGAAATGCGTTAGAAACACAGGCTGAAATTCAACGCATTGATATAGAAAAAGAATGGGAGATTTTTTCTAATTCTGTGGAGGTGGCGCGTGACAATGAAGCGGCACCTGAAACGAAATATGCCCCCACCGAGTTGAGCCATGCGCTGCTTAAGGCAAAAGACACGCTAGGATTAAAATACAGAGAAATCGCCGCAAAAGCCAGAGAACGTAACACGCGCCGCCCAGGGGCCAGTTTACCCGGAACAGAGAGTATCTATCATTACTTGCTCAGGGGCGCTAAAACTGTTTATCCCATTAAGTTCCAAACGATGTTTTTCCAAGAATTACTCAATTCCGCACTGCATGACGAGGAGCATCCCAGGCACGAGGCCGTCCGTGCCGCCGGATTTGATAACAAAACCCTGCTGCGCCTGCATGAGCAGGCATTGCGCGAACGCGGCGACATACTGTGGCAGGAAGCCGTGCGGGAAAATAACCTAGGCGACATGCTGAAAGCCATACGGGTGCGGCGCGGCGATTCACAGGCAACCATGGGAAAACAACTCGGCGAGATGACAGAGGATCTGAAACCCTTTACCGGAGCGGCAGTCAACATGTGGGAAAATGGCATTAACCCTCCGATCGGACACCGTCAACAATCAGGGGAGACGCTCTTTGAACCCTATGTCAAACTGGCGAAACTGACCGATAAGGCGCCGAATGCACTGGCCCGATCCATTGCGCAGCCCTGGTTCACGCCAGACAAAGAAACGGCGTTACGAGAAGCATTCACGGCGATGATTAGCCAGAAATCAAGGCAGCATTATGAGCAGCCACCATCTAGCCCGGTGGCGCTGCCGCCTTCAAAGGAGATTGCGCCAGGCGCTAAGGTGACACAAGCTACACTTACTAATATTGGGATGCGTGGCCGCTCTGGCGAAAATATAGAGCGATAATCAGACGCGTTACTCTGTGGCATGATCCGCCGCGTCGGGATGTGCTCCTGCATTTTCTGCGTCATCGATCACCGTATCATTGATGCGGATGGCGGAAGTGACCTTCTCGCCCTCATTGACGCGGAAGATGGTGACGCCCTGCGTCGCACGGCCGGCAATGCGCACATCATGCACCGGGCAGCGGATGAGCTTACCGGTATTGGTCATCAGCATAATCTGATCGCTGTCCGCCACGGGGAAACTGCCGACCACGGGGCCATTACGCCTGGAGGTGGCAATATTGACGATACCGGAGCCGCCGCGGTTGGTGGTGCGATACTCATAGGCGGAGGTGCGCTTGCCGTAGCCGTTTTCGGTGACGGTGAGAATGAACTGTTCGCGCGCCGCCAGTTCGGCAATGCGCGATTCCGGCAGCGTGATGTCTGATATATCAATGGCCTCACCCTCTTCGGACCCGGCAGCGCGGCGACGGGCCGAGGCGATCTTCAGATATTGTTCGCGCTCTTCGGTCTCCGGCCGGATACCATCCAGCACCGAAACCGAGACCACCTCGTCGCCCGGCTGCAGCTTCATACCGCGCACGCCCGAGCTGGTGCGGCTTTTGATCACGCGCAGCCCTTCAACAGGGAAGCGCACGCATTTGCCTTCACGGGAAGCCAGCAGGATATGGTCCTGATCACTGCAGCTTTTCACGCCGACCAGACGATCCCCCTCATCCAGTCGGATGGCGATCTTGCCGTTGCGCATGACATTCTGGAAATCCGACAGTTCGCTGCGGCGGATATTACCGGACGCGGTGGCAAAAATCAGTGAGAGTTCAGAGTTCAGTGTTGACAGTTCCGTGTTCGCTCCGTCCGCTTGTGCATTCTCGATTCCGGAGTCTGAACTCTCCAATTCGGGCAGTGGCATGAAGGTTTCGATCGTCTCCCCCTGGGCCAGTGGGAAGATATTGACCAGCGCCTTGCCGCGCGATTGCGGCTCACCCTGCGGCAGCCGGTAGACCTTGAGCTTATAGACCTTGCCGGTGGAGGAGAAAAAAAGCACCGGTGTGTGGGTATTAGCGACAAAAACTTCGGTGGTGACGTCCTCATCACGCGTGCTCATGCCGCGCCGGCCCTTGCCGCCCCGGCGCTGGGCGCGGAACGTATCAAGCGGCACGCGCTTGATGTAACCGCCGCGTGTGACGGTAACCACCATGTCCTCTCGCTGAATCAGCGATTCGATATCCGCTTCAAATTCAGACGCCTCCATAGCGGTGCGCCGCGGCACGGCGAACTGATCGCGAATATCGACCAGCTCGGTGCGCATAATCTCATAGAGCTTGACGCGGTCACCGAGGATCTCAAGGTAATGGCGGATTTCGGCCGCCAGCTCCTGCAGTTCCTCATCAATCTTCTCGCGCTCAAGCCCGGTGAGGCGCTGCAGGCGCAAGTCGAGGATGGCCTTGGCCTGGGCTTCGGTGAAGGTGATGCGGTTATCGCGCAGGACATTGCCGGAATCGTCCACCAGCGCTAGCAGGGAGAGCACGTCGCCGGCATCCCAGTCGCGGCGCATGAGTTCGGCCTTGGCTTCGCCCGGATCTTTGGCGGCGCGGATGACGGCGATCACCTCATCGATATTGGCCACGGCAATGGCCAGACCGATCAGCACATGCGCCCGGTCGCGGGCTTTGTTGAGCAGGAAGTTGGTGCGCCGCGTGATGACCTGCTCGCGGAACGCGATAAACGCCTCCAGCACCTCCTTGACGTTCATCTGCTGCGGGCGGCCGTTATTCAGCGCCAGCAGATTGACGCCGAAACTCGTCTGCAGCGGGGTGTAGCTGTATAGCTGATTGAGCACGACATCGGGCACGGCGTCTTTTTTAATTTCGATCACCACGCGCACGCCGGTTTTATCCGACTCGTCGCGCAGCTCGGCGATGCCTTCGATTTTCTTATCGCGCACCAGTTCGCCGATGCGCTCAACCATTTTGGCTTTGTTTACCTGATAGGGCACTTCGTTGATGATAATGGCCTCGCGGTTGCCGATGGTCTCCATTTCGTGCTGGCCCCGAATGACCACCGAACCGCGGCCGGTACTCATCGCCGCGCGCGAACCCTCGCGCCCGACAATGACGCCGCCGGTGGGGAAATCCGGCCCCGGCATCACCTGCATCAGGTCCTCGATGGTGGCGTCGGGATGATCGATCAGCATGCAGGCGGCATCAATCACCTCGCCCAGATTATGCGGCGGGATGTTGGTCGCCATCCCCACGGCAATGCCGCCGGCGCCGTTGACCAGAATATTGGGGAATCCGGCCGGCAGCACCACCGGCTCTTTTTCCTGCCCGTCGTAATTGTCCTGATAATCGACGGTGTCTTTATCGATATCTTCCAGCAGCGTATGGGCAGCTTTGGCCAACCGCGATTCGGTATAACGCATCGCCGCCGGATTATCGCCGTCCATCGAGCCGAAATTGCCCTGTCCGTCGATCAGCGGCAGCGACATCGAAAAGCTCTGCGCCATACGCACCAGCGCATCATAAATGGCATTGTCGCCATGGGGATGGTATTTACCCATGACATCCCCGACAATCCGCGCCGACTTTTTATACGGTTTGTTATATTCAACACCGAGTTCGAGCATGCCGTACAAAATCCGCCGATGCACGGGCTTAAGCCCGTCGCGCACGTCGGGAATGGCGCGGCTGACGATCACGCTCATCGCATAATCGAGATACGACTGGCGCATCTCCTTTTCGATGGGAATGGCGTTGATATCCTCGGCGCTGGTCATAAGCGATTCACTTTACGGTTCAAATCGTGGTTTAACGCGCAGTATTACTAAGCTTTTCGGCGCTTGACAATGCAAAAGGGCAGTCCGACGGTTTATCCACAGCAACCAGCCCGGCGGCATTGATGGGATTTTTAGCTGTTCGCCTGCCCCCCGGATCGTGATTTAATCCCTCCGCCGTTATCAATAACGCTATAGTGCACACAGTAAAGCCGCTGGTAATCATCACCGGGGCGGCCGGCGATATCGGCTGCGCCCTGCTAACCGCGTTGCGGGACGCGTATCGGATCGCCGGGCTCGACGGGCCGGGTACGGATTGTGACATCGAGGTGGATATCACTTCCGACGCCTCGGTCACGCTGGCCTGCAGCCCCTGAACCATCTCGAGCCAGCGTCGTTTTGTCATAATTCATTAACATTCATGATGTATAATCAAGTCGTGGATGAAATACATTTAAAAGCAATTGCAGCGTCGATCGTTGCGGCCAATGATCGTGCGGATTTGCTGGCGCCGTCATACCAAATTATGGACCTTTTTTTTGGACCTTCTGTTCGTAATCAATATGATGCTATTGATAGTCCAGAAAAACTAGCCGGCTTTGTAGAACGTCTTCACGATGAAGGGCTGGATATTTCGCCAGAAAAAATTAGTGATGGAATTTCAGACGCTCAAATCGCTTCTTTGAAAACGCATAATTTACCTGATTTCCAAGGTGCAGAAGAACTTTATTTCCTGGGTGCAGGTCGTGATTATCATGGAGTAATCTTAAATAATCCCGCTGCTTTTAAAGATGTCATAAATAACAATATTGCGGTTTTTGATAGATTCCTACAAACAAATCGAACGGCTTTAGCAGAAAAGGGGTGGTACTATCATAATAATCTGCCCAACCCGAAAGGGATGAACCCACCCTATTTCTCTGATAATAAAACGCATTTTGTTGATATCGACAATGGTCATGCGATCTATGCCGCCGCGCTTGACGCCATGGGACCAGATGTTCGCGATAAGACTAAAGAGCGATTGGCGGAATTGGTCAGTAAGCCAGGCGACACTGATGAGCCGCACACACTCTATCTCGCTATGCTGGATTATTATCCTGCGGGGTTCAGTGATGGCACTGCATTGACAGAAGATGGCAGCCCCCTCACGGGCAAAGCGTTGCTTGATGCACAAAATAACTATTTGCGTGAGGCGTTGCAACTATATCAAGCCGCCGAAAAAGCGCAGGATGGCACGGGGAATCAAGTAGTGATGGATTTTATTGCGGAGACATATCCAGATTATGCAAATCCAGACGGACCAACTTCATATAATAAAGGCATGCACGGCATTCTAACGGCGGTGCAGATGCTGGATTCCTTTGAAAAAGAGGCAACAGAGCTTGGGATGGATGGAAATATTCAACTCATGATTTTGCCGAATGACGTAGATCGTGCTGGGGCAGAATTTTTTCAAACCTATGATCCGGGCAACGATCCAAGACTGCCGGCAGATGCCGTAATTGCCGGCTGGTCAATTTCTCTGGCATCGATTTATAAAGATGATTCACGATTCGTTGAAAGGCAAATTGCTGCCGGATACCCGGTTTTTGCTGCTGCTGGGAATCTTATAAGGCATCGAGAAGAGACTGCATTCATTTCACCACAACATGCTATTGGTGTGGGCGGTAATTCCTGTCATGGAGATTTTAAAGCTGAATTAGTCACGAGCGAGCATACGGATGTTTCATTTGACAATCCCTATGACAAAGACGGCGATTGCCAAACCGTTTCTATGGGGACGAGCTTTTCCACTCCTTATGCGGCTGGGGTAGGCTTACCCCATATGCTTAAGGATATGGAGGGTGACAGAGAATTAAATGGCACTACTATTCCAGAGGGTTTCACACCGCAATTAACTTACCCAAAACTTGAAGTCGCTGATGTTAACTCTGACGAACCGAAAAGTCTGGCAGCACCCCACACATCCCCCGGCGCAACAAGTCGATCATCCGCAAGATGAGGTGCGTGCAGAAATATTGGCACGTCCAGGGGCACCTTCACCGGCCGTGTCCCTCTCCGGACATTCTCCCCGAACATCCCCAATTGGCCACCACTAGCGCCGCATGCAATAAACAGACGCTCGCAATGCGCCACCAGTTAATCAAGAAATAATAGAAAAAATCGTCGCCGAAAAGCGACTTACGTCCCGCAGAAAGTTTGATAGACGCGCTCTTGCGGCGCGGGCGGCTGGCTATAATCCGAATAATCCACCCGCTCGGTAAACGGATCGGTGACAACGGTCAGCAAGCTATCCATCGGGCCGAAATCGTCATGCTCCACCGCCGCCTCAATCGCCTGCTCCACACGGTGATTGCGCGGAATATAGGCCGGGTTGACCCGGCGCATGGCATCGCCGTCGGCAGCGTGCTCGCCCGCCTGTGCGCGCCGCGCCAGCCAGCGAGCCAGCCAGTCGCGCGCCGGTTCATCAGAGCCAATATAAGGCGCCAGCGCCGCCTCCTGCCCGTCTGCCGCGTCACACAATGCACGGAAGGTTAAGGTGAAATCCGCCTGCTGCGCCTGCATGCGCGCCAGCAGATCATGGATGAGCGCGTCATCGCCCGGCTGTTCGTCGGCAAGCCCGAACTTGCGGCGCATGCCATCAAGCCAGGCGCGCTCGAAATCTTTGGGAAAACGGTTGATCGCCGCTTCAGCCACGGCTACCGCGCGCTCGCTGTTTTCATCCAGCAGCGGCAGCAGCGTTTCGGCAAAGCGCACCAGATTCCACTGCATGATCGGCGGCTGATTGCCATAGGCATAGCGGCCGAACCGGTCGATGGAACTGAACACCGTAGCCGGATCGTAGCGGTCCATAAAGGCGCAGGGGCCATAATCGATCGTCTCGCCGGCAATCGCGGTGTTATCGGTGTTCATCACGCCGTGGATGAAGCCGATCTGCATCCAGTGCGCCACCAGCGCCGCCTGGCGCGCCACCACTGCCTCCAGCAGCGCGTGATAGGGATTAGCCGCCTCGCCCAGCTGCGGATAATGCCGGGCAATCACATAATCCGCGAGCATCCGCACCGCTTCCGTATCGCTTTGCGCCGCAAAATATTCAAACGTGCCGACACGCACATGGCTGGCCGCCACACGGGTGAGCACCGCCCCCGGCAACGCGGTTTCACGCATGACCGGCTCGCCGGTGGCAACCATCGCCAGGCTGCGCGTAGTGGGCACGCCGAGCGCATGCATCGCCTCGCTGATAATATATTCGCGAATGACAGGCCCCAGCGGCGCGCGACCGTCGCCCTGGCGCGAATACGGCGTGCGCCCGGAGCCTTTCAGCTGTATGTCGCGGCGTGCGCCGTTACGGTCTATCACCTCGCCCAGCACGATGGCGCGGCCATCGCCCAGCTGGGGCACGAAGTGACCGAACTGATGGCCGGCATAGGCCTGCGCCAGCGGTTCGGCGCCAGACGGCAGGCGGTTGCCGGCAAACAGTTCGGCGGCGGTGCGGGCATCCAGCGCCTGCGCGTGAATACCAAGCGCCGCTGCCAGCGGTTCGTTCAGACGAATCAGCCGCGGTTGCGCCACACGCGCCGGCTCCTGCCGGGCATAAAACCGCGCCGGCAGGCGGGCATAGCGGTTATCAAAGCGGGTGTTGGCAAAGGCGGCTTCCAGCGCCTGTTGCGGCTCGGCCGGCCGGGTAGCGGATGACATAGGCGGTTTACTCCTTGTATTTATAGTCTAAGTTACCCCTGCCCGCTTTTCAAGCCACAGCCGATTAAAGGGATTGGCCACCGTGTCGGTTTCGCATACACTGGCCTCATGTCAACGCAGGATACAGACGCCGCACCCGAGGAGCCGCTTTATTTCGTGTATGACGGCGAATGCCCGATCTGCCAGCTGGGCGCGTCCAGCTATGGCGTGCGCCAGTCGGTGGGCGAACTGGTAACGGTTGATGCGCGCACCGAGGCCGAGCATCCGGTGATGCAGGACGTCCGTACCGCCGGGCTCAACTTGGATGAGGGCATGGTGCTGAAATATCAGGGGCGGCTGTATCAGGGAGATGACGCGCTGGCGCTGATGGCGCGGCTGGGCGCCGACAATAACCTGCTCAATGCCATCAATAACCGCCTTTTCCGTTCGCCGCGCGTGGCCAGCGCATGCTATCCGGCCATGCGCCTTGCCCGCCGCCTCGCCCTGAAGCTGAAAGGCGTGGGGCCGCTTCATCACTGACGCTGACGGGTGGGTCCATGCACGCCATTGCGCAAAACATGCCGAACGCTATTTTAGTATCATGCAGAAACTGTTGCTGATTATCGGACTGGTCTGCCTGGTGCTGGCGCTGCTTTGGCCCTGGCTGGAAAAAAGCGGCCTCGGCCGCCTGCCGGGCGATATCGTGATTGAAGGCGAACACTCACAGGTCTATTTCCCGATTGTCACCTGCCTCATCATCAGCGTCGTGCTCAGCGCCGTCCTGTGGTTTCTCAACCGGTGACGCGCCCGCCCGCGCGCCGCGTTGGCTTATTCCACTTCCATCATCACCTCGTTGCGGCGCATGAAAGGCAGCGTCCAGGGCGGGTTGTAATAGGCATAGGTCGGTGCGCCGGTGGTCTGGATATTGTTGGCGTTAATATAGTCCCGAAGCTGCAGCTCATGCTCGGCGATATTTTCATCGGATGGGGTGCCGGAAAAGGTGATGGCGATAATACGTCTGGCGGGGATGCGCGTGTGCGTGACGCGCGCATCGTTCGGCTTGGGCAGTGTTTCCATGGTATATTCGGAGGGTATCACGAAGCTGACCGTCCAGGCATTGCCGTCCGCTTGCTGCTGCACGGGGGCCGTCATCGCAATCTTCTCGCTGGTGCTCTCCTCGGCGGCTTCTTGTTGCACCGTCGCGGTCATCGCAATCTCTTGCCGCGCCGTGTTATTGCCGAAGATGTAATCGGCCAGCAGGCGAAAGCCATCGCCGATGGCCTCTTCGCGCGCGCCCTCCACCGTCACCTGCGCGATAATCATCGGCGCATAGCGCCGCATTTCGATATTTTCCTCAGCAGACGAAATCACCTCATACTCCGGGCGCTCGACATCACTCATGATCGGCCCCACCAGCACGCCGCCCAGCGCCAGAATCGTAAGTATTGCTGCGGTTATTTTCCATCGGGTTTTCATACTTTATTCCACGGCATTTTTGCCATCAGGCGAGCAAGACCGCACCAACCGGTCAGCCCGGCATTCGTCAGCCCCGCACCAAAGAAGGCCGCACCCAACGCAAAGGCCGGATTCACAAAATAACCAAACAAGCTAAAGATGAGCACGCTCAAACCGATGGTCAGCTGCACTTGACGGTCTAGCGGCAGCATCTTTTTACCGCCGCCCTCAATCGGCAAACCCGCCTTCTGCCACGCCTCGATACCCCCCTCGATATTATAGACTTCCAGCGCGTCATTCTCCGCCAGCAGCTTTTGGCAGGCATTGTTCCCGCGTGCACCCTTCTGGCAATGGATCAGGATTTTTTTATCCGTAGCAGGTAGTTCACCACAGCAGATGGAGCCCACAGGTTGTAATGCGGCGCCTGGAATTTTTTGCGCGTCATGCTCTGCCGGTTCGCGCACATCGATGAGAATGGCTTCCTGAGCATCCAGCCATTGCTTGGCAGTGTGAGCGTTAATCTGCGTTACTGACATGATGCCCCTTTCAGAGAATTGCAATTATATATCAATATGCGTTACCCTTACCTAAACAATCAATCATGAAGAGAGGTAAAAATGAGTAAATCTTATCCCGACATCACAACACGTATCAGTGATAACATGAAAGTCCTGCGCAAAGATATTTCTGATACGATGCAGGGCTTTTCTTCTTTGGCGCAAGCAGCAACCAAAGATGGTGCGCTGGACAAGAAAACGAAGGAGTTGATCGCGCTGGCGATTGGTGTTTCCACCCGATGCGATGGCTGCATCGGTTTCCATGCGAAAGCCTTAGTCGATTTGGGCGCTACGAAAGAAGAGATTGAGGAAACGCTGGGCATGGCCATTTATATGGGCGGTGGACCATCGCTGATGTATGCCGCAGATGCAATGCTTGCTTACGAACAATTCAGCGAAGCGAAGACCAGCTAGCCGTAGGTTGTGTTATCGCAGGGTTCGCGCCGCGCCCTTGCCTTTCATTATCGATTAACGTTGTTAATCGATAATGAAGCCCGCCGTGAGGCGGGGTTCCGCCGCATAGCGCGCGTCTTTATGCGGAGCATAAAGTCAGTTTGCTATACTGTCACCCGCGTGATAATTCTTCTTGTTTCGCATTTCGGCACCTCAATCCTTTTGCCGCGCGGTTACGGCGCTGGCCAGCAGAGCCAGCCAGGCGGCCATGATCGTCATCCCGCCCACGGGCGTCACATTGATCAGCACCGGCATCTCAAACCACACCGACAGATAAATGCTGAAGCTGAACAGCACCGTGCCAAGAATAAACAATCCGCCGCTGAATCTCAGCGCCGGGATGGACGCAAGCCGCCCGTTATGACACAGCGCCAGACCGATAGCGCAGGCCACCACGGCGTGCACCTGATTATAGCGTATAGCGGTCATCAGAAAGCGGAACTGCTCCTGCGTAATATGCTCGCGCAGCCCGTGCTCGGCAAAGGCGCCGAACGCCACCGACACAAAGCCCAGTAACGCTGCGAATATCAGTATCATCGTCACTCCTTCCCGGCGGGCGGCTTCACTTACCCCCGCCGCCTGAAACGCCACGCGGCAAAGGCGCGGTAGGCCAGCCCCGCCAGCTGACGGATGCCAGGCAAGGCCACCAGCGCGGCCAGTATCCGCCAGTGCTTTAACTGCCGCCAGATGAGTATGAATGCATCGACCCCTGTATGCAGGGTGCCGTGCGTGTCTTTGGCGTGCAGGCGTTTCAGCCCGTCTGCCTGGCTGATCCCTTCCCGGGCGAGGCGTTCCGGTTCGGTGGTGATGTCGCACCAGTCAAACAGCCCCGCCGACGCAACCCGACGGTAATGCTGAATCTCGCGGGAACATAACCCGCATCGGCCATCATAGAATACGGTGATCACAGCGCCACTGCCCCCGGGGTTATTCCTGCCCTTCACGCAATTGCCTGGTGAAGCCATTTACCGAGTCGGATAGTTTCTCGCCCGCTTCCTCGGCCTTTTCTTCCAGTGTCGGCTCCCGCGTAAGCGTGATGCCGATCAGCACGCCGGCCACGATCACGACCACGCACACGATGATCACGATGTGCACACCCTTTAATTTTGCCACTGCCATCGGACATATCCTTTCTCATGCATTATGGCTAACTGACTTTATGCTTCGCATAAAGACGCCCGCTACGCGGCAGAATCCCGTTCTTGCGAGCGGGCTTCATTGTCGATTAACAACGTTATTCGACAATACCAGCCAAGCATAACAGCATGTATCGGTGCAGCAAGGAAAAGCACGGGACGAAACAGCGCAAAGCGGCACCATGCGCGCGCCTACAGGGCAGATACAAGGGTGTGTTGGTCCAGCAGGCGGCGGGCGCGCTCCAGATCATCGGGCACAAGCGCGCAGTAAGACGCCCCCTCTTCGCGCTTGACGATGCGCATCGAGCGGACATTGATGTCGGCTTCCGCCAGCTGCCCGGCGAGCTTGGCCAGTTCTCCCGGCCGATCTTCAACCCGCACCAGCAACACTTCCTGCGGGATAGTCTGAAACCCGTGATCCCTTAAAATTTCATAGGCTTTGTCAAGTGCTTCCTCGGAGATATTGAGGTGCATAATGCCATGATGATCGATTTCCTCCGCATCAATCGCTTCGATATTGATGCCGGCCTGGCCGAGCAATCCGGAAATCCGGGCCAGTGCGCCTTTGGTATCCTGCAACACGATGGTGATTTCTTTCATGATGCCTTCCCCATCTGCATTTTCGGCAATTGATGCTCCGGCACCGCCTGCGACTGGGTTGATTCACGCGACATGTGCGCCTGCTGACGTTGCATCAAGGCGTTATCCGCAGATAAGTCCGCCACAATCCGATCTATCATCGCCTCATCCACATGGCCGACGGTGATGATATGGGCATAATCCTGATAAGGGGCGATGCTCCATTGGCGTATCAGATGGTCGCCCGGGCGCGGAAAAACCACTGTTAAGGACTGATCATGCTTCCAGGCCTGAATGCCCGCTTCATGCATCTTTTTGACGGTATGATCGGCGACCCGCAGGCATTGGGACGCCAGCGCGCGCATGCCCTCTTCGCCGCGGCTTTTGAGCGTATACCACAGCAAGGCGGGGGTCAGCGCGCTGCGCGATCCGGGGATGGTGGTATCCATCGCGCCGATATATTCGATGCGCCGGCCAATGCGCTGCACATTCGATTTCTTTGCCATGGCGATCCCGCACGGATTGGGACAGCCAATAAATTTATGCCCCGATATGGCAATGCTATCGATGCCTTCGCGGAAATCATACGGCGGCGGGTTGTCAATAAAGGGAAAATACCCGCCGGTAAAAGCCGCATCGGCATGCAGATAATACTCGCCTATCGCCAGCTCCTGCAGCAACTGCCTGATAGTGGGTAAATGATCCACCGCCTGTTTCATCGTGGTGCCGATATTGGCAAAGATGATAGGCGGCTTATCGCGGTTAAATTTCAGCGTCTCTTTAAGGTCCTGATAGTCAAACTCGCCGCTTTCCTGCGAGCGAATCATGATGGAGCGCATGCCAAGCACATGAATGATTTTCGTCACGCTGTAGTGCGTGTCCTGCGAATAATAGACGATACCGTCCGGATGCAATTCACGCGCCAGATAGAGGCCATACATATTGCCTTCCGTACCACCTCCGGTGACATAGCCCCACATCTCCTCTTCCGGCATATGAAGCCAGCGACCGAACATAACCAGCAAATCGCGCTCCAGTTCCAGCGTATTGGCGGAGAAATTACTATTCTGCCAGGGATCGCCGATATTATTGGCAGACACATTCAGCAGATCTTTCAGCGCCGTATAATCATAGCGCTGGTTGCAGGGATAGCCCGCCATTTTCAGCGCCCGATCCTGCACGTTTTCGACGACCTGATCGAGCATTGCCTGATCCTCACGCGCCAGTTCATTCATAAAGGGGTCGTTCATAAACACGGTCCTTGTTGGCAGTAATGAGTAAGATATCGCCTCCTGAGGCAAACAACAAGATCTTCCGCACAGGGCGGCAGGGAGTGTGAACGCGCGACAGCATTCGTATTTTCCAGCCAGCTTTCGGCACAGTCGAACACCATCTGGCCGTTGCTCTCACCCAGCCAACAGGATATCATCCATACAGCACTCTAATTGCTGCTGGTACAGAAAATGGGAGCAGGTCAGGGCTGGGTCACTGACAATAATACTAGGCTTGCCATGAATCGCCACCAGCCGATCCATCGCACGTGCCACACGCTTACCGAATGATTCCACATTATGAGCAGGAAGCGCGACTGTAGATGCCAAAACAAAAAAAATCAGCACTACCCCACATTTATGCTATACTCTAAACATGAGAATTTCTCAACACGTCTCCATTTTGCTTTTTTATTTTGTTCTTATGCCGCATCACGCGTATGCGATCTGTGTAAATCCTAAGGGTGTTGTCGATCAGTATTTTTATAATTTCGAAGAAGATGTTTTCGTTGTTTGCACGGAAAATGGCTGGAACAAGAAACTACCATCGCAGGAACAAAGACCGGAAGAAAAAGATAAAGACAATGTCAGGAAGTTTTTGGATTTTGCTTATCCTGCTAAAAGCGAGTCTATTTCCTTCAAAACCCCAGAGGATTGTCCCGATGTGGGTGATCAATGCGCAGATGGCTCCTATTTTATTGGGAATCTGCAAAATCGTTTAATGTATGCAACGTCGGAGGAATTTGAATCCTCACAAACATGGAACAGGGGCATAGTGGATAAGGAGATTAAATTCACACTAACCGGCGCTGTGGGAGAAGAGAATGGCCGCAAAAATACGAGATGGCTTGCTGATTTTACAGGTAAAGCGGCCCCTTATAAGGCCGCAGTTTATTGCGATCAATTAAAGGCGCACGGTAAAGGTGATTGGTATCTGCCAGCTAAAGATGAGCTGAATTTATTTTGGAACAACGGAGAGCCCATAGCAAACATAGATACGGAAGGCGGGAAGGTCAATTCGGATTTCTATTATTGGTCTTCAACAGAACCCGCATACTATTTAGGGGCTATCCAGCGCTTCAGTGATGGAAGCCAGATAAATTTTTACAAACATACGGACAAACTTGTACGCTGTGTACGTTATTAAAAATACAGCTTGTTTGTAGGCGACATATACATGGTTAAAAGCACTATGCCGGGTTGAAGCTCTAGCCGCATCTCTTATGTTTATTGTCCATAATAAATAATGGATTTTAAAAATTATTTTTTGGAATTCATAATGATATCCAAGATATTAATCTGTCCATCGTTATTGGCGTCTTGCTGGTCAGGTGTTCCGCCATTTAACGCGAGCGACATAACATTCAGCGCCTCTGCTGTTTTACCTTCCGCTGAGTATGTGACTGCATCCAGCACATTCATGACATCTTTGCTTCCAGAAGAATTTTGTGAGGATACATTTTGAACAATATCCAAGATATTAATCTGTCCATCGCTATTGGCGTCTTGCTGGTCAGATGTTCCGCCATTTAAAGCAAGCGACATAACATTCAGCGCCTCTGCTGTTTTACCTTCCGCTGAGTATGTGACTGCATCCAGCACATTCATGACATCTTTGCTTCCAGAAGAATTTTGTGAGGATACATTTTGAACAATATCCAAGATATTAATCTGTCCATCGCTATTGGCGTCTTGCTGGTCAGATGTTCCGCCATTTAAAGCAAGCGACATAACATTCAGCGCCTCTGCTGAGAATGAGACTGTATCCTGCACGGAAAATTTTTCCGATACGGGAGTTTTTTCCGATTTTGGGCTCGGCACATTTTTCTCCATTACAATATTTTTTGTGTATGGGCCAACATTAATATTTGTCATTTTAAATATCCTTTCATTTTAAATATCATTTATTTCAATAGTTTATGCCGCAGTTTAACTATGGTATGTTACCTTGCAATTAACATAAGTTAGGCAATAATTGTGCCAATGCTTAGATGTGATGTCTCAGGATAGAGAGGTCAATCTTGGTAAGATCGCTACCGAGTATCAGAATTATGCGCGAGAACAAAGTGCACCTCTCCGCAACATTCTGTATGCGCATCAAAATTGCGATAAAAGACATTTGCCACTTCATATGCAAAGGCGTTTGCATCCTCTTCAGAGAATGAATCAACCGTAGATTTGGTTTTAATCTTGCAGTACATCCACCCCTGACCCTCAGCCTTGAAATCTACAAGGATAAACTCTTCTGCGGTTTTGAAATGGCTAGGATTATCCAGAAAGCATGAGATCGCCATGTGGTGATGATTTACCTTACTTTTGAATGATTCTTCGAGCTCTTCAGGTTTTTCACTCGCATTAATTAAAGCGGCGATACCTTTGTCATTGGCAAATGCTGCGATACGCTCAAAGTCAATATATAGTGGCTCATACGCACTGTGAGAAAGGTCTTTGATTAATTTTCTCAGCTGCTTTTGCAGTTCCTTTTCGTCCTGTGACCAGTTTGGCTCCTCTTTGAACTCCACAGGATTTGCATCGAAATACCGCTTGAGCGCCTCTTTGGAATACTGCTGATCGTGGTGTGTATCGATACGCTCACCTGCTAATCTCCAAATTATTATATTGCTTTTCTGAATGTCGCACATTATTCTAAAAAACTCAGAAAAACACAAGCGTAATTTTCACAAAGGGATAGAAATGCCACGAGGTGGAGCACGACCAGGGGCCGGACGACCCAAGGGGCAAGGGAAATATAAAGAAGCAACAAAACCAGTTAGGGTGCCAGAGAGCATGATAGATGAAGTCTTAGAGTTTGTAGAATCGCGTGGATATCAACTGCCCCTGTACGCCTGCGCGGTGCAGGCGGGGTTTCCCTCGCCAGCGGATGACTACATGGAAGGCAAGCTGGATTTAAACAAACATCTGGTGAAACACCCAACGGCTACGTTTTTTGTGAAAGCTGCTGGTGAGTCAATGATAAAGGCAGGAATTCACCCCGGTGATATTCTGGTCGTAGATCGAAGCCTGGAGGCCAAGAATGGCAAAATTGTGATTGCTGCCATCGATGGGCAGCTGACGGTAAAACGACTACATAAGAATGGCAAGGGAACCTATCTCATGCCTGAAAATGATGATTTTAAGCCGATAAAACTGGATAAAGGCAATGATGTGGTTATCTGGGGTGTCGTCACTAATGTGTTGCATGAAGTATGAAGGGTATGATGCAAAAAGAAAATGTGTGGGAATACCCAAGGCCAGCTATTTGTAAGCCCTTCGATGGCTCGCTAAAAATCATAGTGAAAGGGGTAATTCTGGCAGAGACATCTCGCGGCTACAGAACATTAGAAACATCACATCCACCAACCTACTATTTCCCATCTGAGGATGTCCAGACGCAATATCTTATCCCAAACGCGCGTACATCTATGTGCGAATGGAAAGGCAAAGCTCGATATTTTGATTTTACATCGGATAAGCATGGCGTTGAAAGCATTGGATGGTGTTACGATAAACCGACCGATTCTTTTGCGCACATTCAACATTACATCAGTTTTTATGCTTCGAAAGCGGAAGAATGCTTTGTGAATGGAGAGAAAGTAGTGGCTCAGGAAGGTGACTTTTACGGTGGTTGGATTACACGCAATCTGCAAGGGCCATTTAAAGGCGGTAAGGGAACATGGGGATGGTAGATAACAGCAAAGCAATGATCGCTTTCTGTTTTATCGGATATATAATTTTTGCTCGGTATCGGGCATTGGGTTTTCGAAAAAGATTTGATCATTCTGATCGGGTTGTGTAGCGCTAATCACGAATAAATTAACCAAACATATTCGTCTTAATGCTTTTCTTATCGACTGCAGCCGCACAAAAGCGTAAATGTTTTTTTATCTTCAGCCTGCTGGCAACGCTGGTGCTTATATGCAACCAAGCCTTTTCCCATTGGAAACAACATTTCCGCTACTGGAAATTCATGGGCTTTGTTACATCCCCAACTTTATCACCACTGCCGAAGAGCAAGCGCTCCTTCAAGCTATTGATGCAAAACCATGGCTTACCGACCTTAAACGCCGGGTGCAGCATTATGGCTGGAAATATGATTATACCGCCCGTTGTGTTAATGAGACCATGCGGCTGGGCGCATTGCCCGATTGGCTGATGGCGCTATGCCATAGATTGCAACAAGAAGGTCATTTCTCTAAACCGCCGGATCAGGTGATCATCAATGAATACCAGCCCGGTCATGGCATTTCGCCACATATCGATTGCGTGCCATGCTTTGAGGAAACCATTGCCTCCCTGAGTCTTGGTTCTCCCTGCGTGATGGACTTTATCCATGCAGATACTGGAGAGAAAAGCCTCCGCCTTCTGGAACCACGTAGCCTGCTGCTATTCTCCGGTGATGCCCGGTATCATTGGAAACACAGCATCGCCGCCCGCAAAAGCGATAAGCATAACGGCCAGATCATTCCACGCAGCAGGCGTGTTTCGCTGACGTTTCGCAATGTGATACTGGCGAAACCAACTTTTTAGAAGCTATAGATTGTGCTTTTTATTTCAGAAAATGCACCTTCCCATATTCCTTGCAAAAACACACAACTAATACTATAATATCACTACATACAAATAATAGGCGTAAACTAATACTATTATGGCACTTTTAACTGTAGCAAAAGCACAAAAACAGTTAGCAGAAAAGATGCGCATGAAGCGTCTTGCCAAAGGCTTAACACAAGAAGGCTTGGCCGTGCGCGCGGATGTAAGCCTTTCCACCTTGCGCAAGTTTGAACAGAAGGGCGTTCTATCACTTGAGTCCTTTCTAAAGCTCTCGCTCGTCTTAGGCGATTTGGAGCGTGTGGTAGATGCTACAAAACTGCAAGAAGGACAGTATGCGTCCATTGATGACGTGCTGGCGGATGGGAAACAGATGCCCAAAAAAGGCTGGAAGAAATGAGTGCTTACCGATCGATCAATGAAGTGAAAGTCGGCCTAGACTTTGGCCATGGCATGGTGCCCGTTGGTCGTCTAGCCTCTCGTAATGGCCGCATCTATTTTGAGTATGATGCTGAGTTTCTCCGTCGTGGCTTAGAATTATCGCCTTTTAAGCTGCCGCTTGAATCAGGTGTAAGGTCGTTTGATCCAAATTTATTTGAAGGTTTGCCCGGCCTGTTCAATGATAGTCTGCCCGACGGTTGGGGGCGTTTGTTGCTTGATCGCTATATGCGCAGCAAACAGATCGCACGCGCGGACATATCGCCGTTAGAACGTTTAGCGTATATGCCACCAGCGTCGATTACGACCCAAGCGCGGATGCCTCCCAACAGTTTTTCAAAATCGTACAGAATAAAATGCACTGGGCAGCGCATGGCCACACGGCGGCGGAGATCATCAAAGCACGCGCCGACGCGAGCAAGCCACAGATGGGGCTGACCTCCCATAGCGGCAAAGCGCCGAAGCGAACGGATGCAACAGTAGCCAAAAACTATCTGGATGAGGATGAGCTGGATACGCTCAACCGCATCGTGTCCTTTTATCTGGAATTTGCCGAGCTACAGGCGAAAAACCGCCGCGCTATGCATATGCAGGATTGGATCAGCAAACTGGATGATTTCCTGCGCCTGTCCGAGCGCGACATCCTCACCCATGCTGGAAAGATCGCGCATGATGACGCATCCGGAAGATGATCAGTCGATCGTCACATGGGAGATTGGGCGGGAGCGCGGCCAGACAGTGTATTACATCCATGGCGCAATGCATATTTTCAGCGATGGTGGCACTGTAGAGAAATACACTTGGATCAATAGCGGACGAACGATTAGCGAGCAGGTGCGCCAATCTATAAACAATCAAAAATACCCGGTTTTCATTTCTGAGGGTACGACAGAGCATAAACTCTCGCGCATTCAAGATTGCAGTTATTTAGGGCGTTCCTTTGCCAGCCTAAAAAGTATCAGCGGCAATCTGTTTGTATTCGGACACTCTATCCGCGATGAAGATGATCACGTTTTTAGCTACATGAACCCTTCAGACTGGCTGCGTTGATGGTTGTCAGGCCCATTATAATTCGCTGCTTTCTGGCAGGCGATAACTGGTGCTGCGACCACCCCCGGGATTTTGAATAAATATGCCGCGTTCTTTCAATTCCTGAATATCACGCAGGGCGGTATCATTTGAGCATTTGGCCAGCTTCGCGTATTTCGAGGTGTTGATGTAGCCCTCAAAATCATCTTCCAGCATACGGTTGATAATGATGCGTTGCCGTTCATTCACTGGCTGTTGGTTTAGTTTCTCCCACAGCTTCGCTTTGAAGAGCACATTGCCAAGGCTTGATTCTGCCGCCGCAATCGCACGACCAAGACACCCTAAAAACCAGTCCAGCCATTCAGTGATATCCGGTGTACCACGCTGTTGTTTCTCCAGTTGATTGTAGTAATCCTTTCGCTCAACCTCTATTTGGCTGGACAGGCTGTAGAAACGCTCGGCACTGCGATCTGCTCGCGCCAGTGCCATATCGCCAATCGCACGTGCAATGCGTCCGTTACCATCTTCAAACGGATGGATCGTGACAAACCAAAGATGCGCAATGCCCGCTTTGATAACTGGATCGCCGTCATTATCGCCTTCAAACCATGCAAGAAACGCCCGCATTTCTTTTTCCAAGCGGTCAGCATGGGGCGCTTCAAAATGCACTTTCTCGCGGCCTATCGGGCCAGAAACCACCTGCATAGGGCCAGCATCTGTCGTGCGCCAACCACCAACGGTGATTTTATGCATGCCACTACGGCCTGTTGGAAATAGCGCCGCATGCCAGTCAAACAAACGTGCTTTAGTGAGCGGCTGACTAAAATGCTGTGTAGCATCCAGCATCATATCAACAATGCCTTCCACATCTCGGCTAGCGGGAATGAGTCCGGCAATATCTAGCCCTAAACGGCGTGCAATCGATGAACGTACTTCGTCAGGGTTGAGGTTCTCCCCCTCAATAGCCGATGATTTAACCACATCGCTGGTGAGTATATTGAGGCTAGCCTCGCGCTTCAGGTCAAACCCCAGCGCTTCCATGCGCCCCAACAATCGCCCCTGTGCATGACGAACATCAGCCAGCTTGGAAGCGAGTCTCTCGACATCCCATGTAAAATCGGGCCATTCTTTGGTTTCATGTATCCACATATTATTCACCGCATAATTTACAGCGATTATAGGGCATATTCACCGCATAAGCAAGATCATTCGCAGTATATAATGCGGTGAATAGTAGGGTTATTTACCGCTAGATGACAGAGAATCTAGGCATCAGACATTTTACTTACTTGATAACCAAGGCTTTTATACCCGGCCATGCGTTTGTCGCTCATCCGCTGTAATACCGGCACCTGATAGTCGATATAGTCGTATATCTGCACTTCGGTTTTGCTGCGGTGGATACGATGGAGGCGGCCTGCATATTGCGCCAGCGTTCCCTTCCAGGATACAGGCATGGCAAGAAATAGCGTATCCAGACGTGCATCATCAAATCCTTCGCCGATATAACGCCCGGTGGCAATCAGCACACGCTCCTCCTGATCGCCAATGTTATCCAGGCTCTCGATCATTGCGTTGTGCGCTTTTCGTCCCATCCCGCCCTGCAGGGTGATGATATGTTTGGCGTGGCCTGCAAGACGTTCGGCGAAATAGGCGACATGCTCCTTGCGTTCAGTGAGAATTACCGGGGAGCGTCCGTTGCCAAGCGCATGCATCACATCATTCAGAATCATCTGATTACGTGACTCGTGCTTTAGGGGACAGGCCAAGCTCTGCCTGATCAAGAATATCCATATCGACCTGATCCTGAAGCAATGATTTCATGCATGCTCCGCAAAGATCTTGTCGTTCATTTTTTCGACTACAGATGCCGTATGTGATTCTGATAAATGGCTGTAGCGCTTGACCATTTGCAGCGTCTTATGCCCCAGCACCTCCGCAATCTCTGCGATGCTGGCTCCGTTCATGGCCAGATAGGAAGCTGCTGAATGGCGCAAATCATGGAACGGAAATCGTCCAGCTTAGCCGTTTCCATAGCGTTTTCCCATGCGGTGCGGATATCTATGGGCTGGTCTTTGACGGCACTCGGAAAGACATAGTCGGAATGGGTGGGGCGATTCTCCGCATGTTGCTGCAGCAATTTCAGCGCAAATCCACGCACCGGTAAGGAGCGGCGTTCACCATTTTTAGTCTCATGCAGCGTGATCATACCGCGCACAAGATCAACATCTGGCCAGCGTATGCGCAGCAGTTCATTTTTACGTGCGCCGGTGCTGAGTGCCAAAATTACGACCATATAGAGGTAAGGGTTGGTGCTGGCCTTGCAGGCTTGCAATATACGCTGCCGCTCTTTGTCGGAAAGAAAGCGCACCCGGCCACGCGGCTCTTTGAGTTTGGAGACTTTGCGTACCGGGTTCTGGTCAATCCACTCCCACTGGTTCAGCGCAACCGTAAATACATGACCCAGTGCTGTAGTGTAGCGATTGGCGGTGGTGGGACCAATTTCGCGCCCGTAGCGATTTTTGGTGCCGATGAGCTGGTTGCGATAATCGGTAATCATGCCCGGCGTGACATCGGCCAGGATATAATCACCCAACTTGTCCTTCCAGTATTTCAGATAATGGCGTTGGTTCGCTGTATCGTCTGGGCGCAGGTCCAATATTTCCCGCGTGTATTTATCAAGCAGGTCAGCCATGGTGTGCTTTTTCGCTTTGGCCGTTTTGAAATAACGCCCCTCACGAATCGCCGCTTCGGTCTGCTGCACCCAGATTTTTGCATCCGTCAGTCGTTGAAAGGTGGCAGTCTGCAACGGATGCCCTTTCAGGCGCACACGAGCGCGATAACTGCTGGCTCCGTCTTTGTTTGTCCGCTTTTCAATATTTGCCATAGTTTCCCCGCTATTTTTTGTCGTTTGCGGTAATTTACCGTAGCGTGCGGGAAGCTCCTAGCGAATAGCACTTCAGTCTATGCTATTTCGAAAACATTGTAATCACAGCGTATTGGCGCGTATTTAC
>CAZMBI010000001.1:0-214937 GCA_964564675.1 uncultured Azospirillaceae bacterium | reverse complement strand
ATTCACAAACTCAAACATCAGCGATTCACGCTGAATGAAATCAAACAGCAGTTGAAAAGCTAACTAATCAATGAGTGTATGGTTTGAATATCCCGAACTGATACGAAAATAACTCCCAGAAGATTCCCAGTAAGAGTTTTCTAGGAATTATGGTGAGATGAAAGGGAGGGTGCTGTCTATTACGCCAATAAAACTGCCTCGAGTTTCGTGCGCCATCGCAGTATCCTGCATGACAGAAGCGCTGACGGCAGCCGGCTAGGTGGCCGGGTGCTCCTGATGTCGGGCGAGACGATTCAAGCTGAGCCTGGTGAATAACGCGGCAGCACTTAACGGGATCAGCGAGGTGGCCAGTAACGCCGTCGTCAGGCTGGTGCTGTCGGCGAGCACGCCGGCAAGCATCGGCCCCGCCGCGCCGCTCAGCGCCACGGCATAAAGTGCCGCGGTAAAGCCCCGCGAACCGTTACCCGGGAACAGCCGCAGGCTCCAGAATGCGAGTATGGCGCTGATCATCATAACGGCCGCGCCGTGCAGTGCGGCGGAGACAATCAGACCGAACCAGATATCGGGCATTAAGGCCAGCATCACCAGCGAAGCGGTAAAGGCCATAAAGGTCATAGATAGCAGTTTCATGATGCCGACGTGTCGTTCCAGCTTGCCGGCAAACAGCCCCGCGATGCCGAACAGGCCGTAGGCAATGAATATGACCGCTGCCGCCGCCTGATCGCGCAGACCCGGCAGGCCGCCCGATTGCACCACATAATCGGCGGCAAAAGACAGATACACCGCATTACACGCCCCGAAGCAAAGCGCCGCCGCATACAGCGGAGACGCTTCTTTGCTTAAGAAAACCGCTTGGCCCGGCGCGCCGGTGCGACCTACTGCGGGGCCTTTGGGCAGGGCAAGCCAGGTGACAACACACGCCACCAGGCTGATGAAGACAAAGATTTTCCAGGCCAGGCGCCACTCCGGCGCGCCGAATAAGACCCACAGAAACAGGGCGCTGGTTAACACCACACCCATGGCGGTGCCGGTGGATATCGCCGAGAGGGTGCCGGCGCATTTATCTTCGGGAACGGCCTGCTCAGCCGCATCGTTAAAGGGAACCCAGCACAGTCCGGCACTGGCGCCGGCCAGCGCCACGCCGAGCGCCAGCATGATGCCGGAACTGGCGTGGGCTGCGATCAGAAACCCCAGGGCCGCCGCTATGGAACCCAGCATAACCGGAGCTTTTTCCCCGGCGCGTTTACTGAGCAAGTTGCTGAATGGTAGGCTGCATAAAAAGCCGAAAAATATCAAACTGGCGATCAGTCCCATCTGAATGGTGGTCAGCGTGAAGGATTCGCGGAATGCCGGCGCAAACAGGCCAAAGCCCATCCGCGCCGGCCCGAAGCTGACGGCAGTGGCGATAAAGCCGGCCGAACCAATTGCCAGGGCCGGTTTCATGGCAGGCCCGCGGGCTGACAAGGCATCACGGCTGCCCGACCGGTTTGCGCATACGCAGTTTTCATACACTTCTTTGTGAACGATTTGGCGGGCACGATCAAGCGTATGCGATTTCTTCCCGCCGGCGGCTGGTAGGAAACGGGTTGTTAAGCGAGCCGGCTATGGAAAGCAGCACCGCGTTGTGCGGATATTGCTCGGCAATTGCTTGCTGCCGGTGTGATTCAGCCGATTACAGATCATCTTGCCGCGAGGTGACTGCGTTCGTGTTCCTGCATTTTCAGACCGACAGCCAGTGCTTTAAGGTCGTCGAGCATGGCGGTAAGGCGTTCCGGTGATTTGGGGCCGAATTGATAAGCCGCCTTAATAGGCTGGATCATATCCTCCAGGGTCATGGAACGCGCACGGCCGACCCAAGAGCGTTTATGGCCCCGTTCAATGTCCTCGGCGGCTTGTTTGAGTTCCGCCTCGAATCGAGTATCGCCCTGCATATTCGCAACAGTGGAGAATTTGGTGTACAATCCTAACTGTTTGGCATCTTCCTGCGCGCGGGTTTGTACGAAATCCGCCAATTTCTTTCTGTCTACTTCCGAAAAAGTTAACGGGTGCAAATATTCTTTTTCTATCGCCTGCTCCGCCTGTTGCAGCTTGTCCAGCCGTTTGTCTACCGTATCACGAATGGCCTGTTTTATCGCTCCTGCAAATAGGTCTTTTGTTTTGTCAGGTAGATTTTTTATACTGCCTATTTTTTGTATCAAGTGGCTAGCGGTAATATTTTCTGTTGAAATTTCCGCATTCCAGGCGTCTTCTCCCCACTTACCCGTCTTAAGGTATTTATGCAGCAACTGCTTGCCATCATCTACAACCGATTCATCACCTAATTTGTCCGCTTCATCGAATCCCCGGCCCATTTTACTAATGGCGTCTTTGACGGCGCTCTGCGCGTTATAGACGGCGATAGGGGTATGGAGTAAAATTGTTTCTCGGTTGTTTCTTACGTAATCGACCGCGTCCCGATACGTCCATGGCTGTTCGGAAGGCGCCGGCCCGAATATCGCTTCCACCCCGCTGCGCGCTATGCGTAATTGCTTCTCCAGTTTCGGCCATCGGCCTTGGCGGCCCTGGTCAACACATTTTTTGACGAATGCTTCGAGCGAGGTATCACGCCCGCGATCAAGGGCTTCTTGAAAGTCTTTGGATTCTTGCTTCGCCATAGTCGGGTTGCTCCTTATTTTATACCCGTTAGTCTATCAGTTCTGTTTGACAGTTTCATGACGATGAACGGGAAACGGGCCGCAAACCGCTGGCGCCCGATTGGGTGAGGCGGGTTATCCAACCGGAGGATGTAAAAATTAACGCTTTATTAACTTTTCGACATCTGCTAATGTGCCTCGCATGTGTTAATAACTGGTAGTTATTCTACCTTAGAGCAGCGCCACCTATAACAAAAACCGCTTCCGGCTGGCGCAATCGGTTAACACAAGGTAATAAGCAGGGTGTATGAAACAAACGGCAACTACTTTGGCATTGCGTGCCGGCGAGCTTACGCAGCAAGCCGAATCCACGATTAGAGGACCGGTCAGTCATCATTTTAGCAAACCGCCGCTGTATCGCCCGCCGCTGCAATGGTATGCCGCATCGGACCTGCTGGCGCTGGTCGCAGGATTTATCCTCTCTGCCATCCTCACCTATAGCGTCGGCGCGGTGGTGTATCCCGTTTACGACACGCAGGCACTCTGGGCGATTCTGGCCACGCGTGGCTGGCAATTTGCCCTGATGGCGCTGGGCGTGTTGCTGTGGTTTCAATATACCAAGCATTACCGTATCCGCATGCCTTTCTGGCAGGAAGTTCAGCGCATCGTCTATGCCGTCGGATTTGCCATGATGGCCGATGGATTTTTACAGTTCGCCACCCAAATGGAAGTGTCGCGCCTGCTGCTTCTAACTGGCTGGGGCTTTGCCGCGGCATTGATGATTGCCGGGCGCTCGCTGGTGCGGCTTTATCTCAAGCGTCATCGTCGGTTCCAGGTGCCTACGTTACTCATCGGCAGCGGCGAGACGGCCAAACGCGCCCGTGAGGCGCTGCAGTCGGAGTGCAATCTGGGATATGACGTCACCGCGCAGATTAACGATGTAAACAAAGAGTTTTTGCTTGCCGGCGGATCGTGGGAGCGATTGTGTGCCAAATATGATGCCCATCACGTGATTATCGCGCTGGACGGCGACACGCTGAAAACCGTCGAGCGACCGCTGGCGCAATTAATGCGTGAGTCGGTGCCGTTTTCGATCTCCAGTATGATGCGACATTTGCCGGTGCAGGGCGTGATGCCGCAATATATGCTCAATCACAATGTGATGTTTTTAACGCGGGCGCGGGGGCTTGAAGAGTTTCTGCCGCGGGTGATCAAGCGCATGGTGGATGTGGTGCTCGCTACACTTGCTCTGTTGTTGCTAAGTCCGTTGATGTTGGTTCTGGCTGTGCTGGTCAAGCGTGATGGCGGGCCGGCGTTGTATGGCCACGAGCGTCTCGGGATGCAGGGAAAACCGTTTCACTGTCTGAAATTCCGCTCGATGGCGGTCAATGCGGATGCGATCCTCACGCGCCACCTGGCCGAGCATCCAGAGGCGTGCAAAGAGTGGGAAGAAACGCGGAAACTGGTAAATGACCCGCGCATTACTCCCATCGGACGGTTCCTGCGCAAAACCAGTCTGGATGAGCTGCCGCAACTGATCAACGTGCTCAAAGGTGAGATGAGCCTGGTCGGGCCGCGGCCGATTGTGCAGGAGGAGGTGCGTAAATATCGTCACGATATCCAGTATTACCGCACGGTGCGCCCGGGCATTACCGGCTTATGGCAGGTCAGCGGGCGCAACAATATCAGCTACGATCAGCGCGTGGATATGGACGGCTGGTATGTGCGTAACTGGACGCTATGGCACGATGTCGTGATCATGTGCAAGACGATCCCGGCGCTGATGCGACGTCGCGGCGCGTACTGAGGGCTTGCCGAACAACTCCGTAAACAGGATGAAAAACAGCAGCGGACCGACGCCGTAGGGCCCGAGCAGGTCAACTTCGACCATGGTGCGGGTGAGGAACATATAAGCCAGCATAAACAACACCATGGCGCGTAAGTCATGCGGCCGGTCCAAAAACAGATGGGTGGCGCGCAGGCAACAGGCAAGCACCAGCCCGGTGATCAAGATCACACCCACCAGCCCTAAATCGGCATAGGTTTGAATCAACAGGTTGTGGAAGTGAAAGCCGCTGCGTGATTGGATATAAAATTCGTCCCACAGGGCCTCGGCGGCATAATGGCCCTGCACCCAAAAGGCGGCATAGCCCTTGCCGAGTATGGGGTGTTGATGCCCGACTTGCAGTCCTTCCAGCCACAAGGTGGTGCGCCCGGTCAGCGTTGGGTCTTTGCCCAGCATGTCAAGTATTAGCAAATGCATGCCGGTGGCGAAGAATGCGGTAGCACACACGGCGCTAATCAGCGCCATGGCCCAGAAAAACATGCGTCGGTGCGGCCGTTTGATCAGACGGGCCAGGCGGGCCAGCCCCACCAGCCCAAGCACTGCGCCCAGTGACAGCATGGAGGACTTGGAATCACTCAGCCACAGGCAGTAAAGCAGGAACAGCCCGGCGGGAGCAACCACCAGATAGCGCAGACGGGCACTGGAAAGCGTCAGAAAATAAGCCAGCAAAAACAATAGCCCGATTTCCGCCCAGAACCCGACCTGATTTTTCGAACCCATCAGTCCGACCAGTGCATAGTCGCGCGTCATGGCGTCAAAGCCGTAGGTACCGTCGGCCAGATTGATCACCAGCACTAAAAACGCGCCCAGCGTGGCATAGGGTAAAAACCGTTCGAACGGGACGTGGCGGGCGATGATCAGCGCGCAGCCGACCATGGTGATAAACTGAATGCCGGCGCGCTGAGTAGTGCCCGGCGCATCCGACCACAGCAGGGAGGCCGTGGCATAAACCGGTAATAAGAGGCTGATAATGTCCGATACATAAAGATGCAGGTGGATGCGCTGGAAGAGCAACAAGCCGCCGCACAGGGCATAAAAAATGAGAATGGGAACGGTGCTGAACAGCGAGGAAAACGCCATAATCAGGATAATCAACGGAATAGCGAACGCCAGATACAGCGTTTCAAGCTTGACGGTGAGGCGCACGACGCAAAATCCGTAATCTGAATTGTTCGACCAGGCGCGCGAGCAAATAGGTCTGCACGCGCCACGGCGCGATAAAGCAACGCAGGCTCTGTGTTAGCCGTTTATGCTTGATGGCGTCAATCAGTTCCAGCCAGCGCAGCCGGCACAACGTGCTGACGGCATGGCGTTTCAGCGCCTGTTTCTGAGGTTTTGACAGCGGCAGTTTATCCAGCAATACCTGATCGGCCTCATATAAGGCGGATAAATCCGGATGGCCGTGTGCGCTGCTGAGTGAATCGGGGCGAATCACCGAGACATAGCCGGCTTGCGGAATCAACCGTAAACGGCCGCCGAGGCCCAGGCAGCGGGTATACAACTCATAATCCTCGCCCAACCGCATCGACTCACGGTAACGTAGCTCGTGTTGTTGCAGAAAATCAATGCGGATAATGGGCTTGAGAAAGCCTAGCTCCATGCGCTCCTGCTTCGGGTCCGGGATATTGCTGAGCACGAAGGTAGACAGATCAATGAAGGCGGCGTCCGGCAGTCGCCCGGCCAGTAACGAGCCGGGGCGAGGACTGGCGGCGCCTGTATCCTGACGCAGCATATCATCGGCAATCAGTTCGGCCTGATCGGCATGCGCCAGCAATTGCGCCATGCGCCCGGGCAGGAAAAAATCGTCGGCGTCAAGCACGCCGATCCAGTCGGTGGCGCACATATCCAGCGCGCGGTTACGGGCGGTGGCCGGGCCGCTGTTGTGCGCCAGCTGAATCAGCTGGATGCGTGGTTCATCCGCCTGTAGCCGTTTGACGGTAGCCACGGTCTCATCCGTTGAGGCATCATCGACGACGATGACGGTGTGTACTTCCGGTTGCGCCAGCGCCGAGGCAAGCGCCCGCTCAATAGTGGCGGCGGCGTTATAAGCCGCGATGATGACGGCGACGCTGGGCGATTCGATACGCATGAGACTGCCAGTCATAACGCGAATTCATCCCATTTCAATGATTTAAAATCGCTGTAGGGAGTTGCGGCCGAATAAATCTCCTTGCTTATTGTGGGAGTAGCGGACTATCACTCGATGGAAAAAGGCGCAGGCAAAACAGTTAGAAAGCACAGGCGATGGAATTGTATTATTGCCATGTCGCGGGCGGCAATTTCGGCGACGACCTGAACGAATGGGTATGGGCGCGGTTTTTGCCGGAGATACTGCACGACAAGCCAGCCGGTTATCTGCTGGGTATCGGGACGATTCTCAATACCGAATTATTTGCCAGGCGACCCCTCGCGGCAGGCCGGCGCAAACTGGTGATCGGCAGCGGTGTGGGTTATGGCCGGGTGCCGCAGACGCTTGTGGAGGATAAGGCATGGGACATTCGCTGCGTGCGCGGGCCGCGCTCGGCTGAAGTGCTGGGATTGCCTGCGGAAAAAGGTGTGATCGACCCCGCCGTGCTGCTCAGTGACTTGCCCGAATTTCAAGACGTAGCGAGCGCATATCCAGTTTCGTTTGTGCCGCATTGGGAAACGGCCAATAGCGGTATCTGGCAGTGGGTCTGCGCGCAGGCGGGAATTCATTATATTAATCCATGTGCGGATTCCAAAGCGGTGATCCGTCAGATCGCCGGGTCTGAGCGGGTGGTGGCCGAGTCGTTGCATGCGGCCATTATCGCCGATGCCCTGCGTATCCCCTGGGTGGCGGTCAGCAGCTGGCCTGGTATTAACCGCTTTAAATGGGAAGACTGGACCGAGTCGCTTGCCATGCCCTATCATCCCTTGCCGCTTTGCCTGTCCTGTCGCAGTGAGGCGCAACACAAGCAGCAGCCATTCTGGGGCATGCGGTTTAAATCCCAGCCGCCGCCGGCGGCGGCGAACGCGTTTCAGCCAGCTGCCCCGGCGCCTGCCAATCCATTGGAAGACTGGATGAAATCTCAATTGGCCCGGCCGGCTGTCCGCAGCCTGGGGCGCGCCGCAGATGCCACGCCGCAATTAAGCCGCGATGACAATTTGCAGGCGCGCAAAGACCGGCTATATGAGATTCTGGAATCGGTGAAAACGGACTATGGGTTAATATGAAAGAAAATGAATATCGTGCTGTCCCAGGGCTGCCGGACCGGATGCCGATTATTGAGAGGATACGAATATGAAATGCTCCCTCATCGTGTGTACGCGTAATCGGGCCGAAAGTCTGATGCACTGTCTGGACAGTATGGCGCAAGCGATTGCCGAAGTAGCACCGGTGGAGGCGGAAATTCTGGTGGTCGATAACGGCTCAACCGATGCCACCGCCAACCGGGTGATCGAATGGATTGAGCGCTATGACGGTGAGGCGCGCTGTGTGAGCCAGCAGCAGGGCGGGCTTTCGGCGAGCAGAAACAGAGCCATTCGCGAAGCACGCGGCGCATTATTGCTGTTTACCGATGACGATTGCCGGCTGGACCGATATCATGTACGCGACGCGCTGCGCTATGATGAAGTGGATACCGCGCCCGTGTTGCGTGGCGGCCGGGTGGAACTGGGCGACGCATCCGATCTGCCGCTGACCATTAAAACCGAAGCACACAAGCAGCGCTGGCAGGTGCATGACAATGCCGCCCGCCGCCACGATCTGGGCAATACCATCCTCGGTTGTAACATGGCGATACGGCAATCATTGGCGCAATCCATACAAGGGTTTGATGAGCTATTTGGTGGTGGCAGCCGCATCCCTTCGGCGGAGGATACTGATTTTATTTTCCGCGCTTATCTCGCCGGTTATGCTATTGAATATGTTCCGGATATGGTGGTGCAGCATTTTCACGGCCGTAAAACCCCGTCGCAGGGACGCCAGTTGCTGATGGGTTACGCGCTCGGCAAAGGAGCGCTCTATACTAAATTTGCGCTGCGTGCGCCCAATCTGTGCCGGCAGTTTTACTGGGACTTCAAAGATATGATTCGGGAGTGGTTTTCCGCCGGGCCAGGCAAGTTCGAATCGGTCGGTTTTCGTTATACCGATCAGATCACGTATAATCTGGAAGGCGCGATGTTGTATGTGAGCGTGCGCCTTGAGCGTTTATGGCGCAAGCCGGACTAGCCGTTCTGCCGCCATGCGGCCCAGCCGCAGTAAGACCGACGGATCGGCGCGCACGGCGGCCACAAATCCAGCCAGGTCGCGCTGTTTAATGCCATTTACCGCCAACGTAAAAACTTCCGCGTGCTGCAGTCCGGCATCGCGCCTGCGTTGCGCTGTTTGCGCCTGAGGATCAAGCGGGTAGCGCGCCAGTAAGGCCTCATCCACGGCGCGGATACGTGCGATATCCGCCAGTGTGAGCCGCTGGGAGATCGAGCCCTGGCGCACGGTGTAGCGATAGCCTGCGTGCGGTTCCACCACACAATGGGCGCCGCAGGCCAGGGCTTCAAACAGCAGCGCATAATCTTCGCCGATGCGGATGGAGGGATCGTAGCGGAGATTATGACGGGTCATAAAGGCGCGGCGAATGACCGGTTTCATATAGCCAAGCGCTTCGCCGTCGCCTAAAAAACTGGCATTGCCTTCGATCAATCGCGCCAGGCTCAGCGTGTCCATGGCCATCGTTGTATCGGCAAACATCGGCAAAGCGACGCCGCTTCGTTCATCGAACCGCAGCAGATTATCGACCACAATATCCGCCTGTTTTGCCCGCGCTCGTTCAAGGCAGCGGTGCAAACGATCCGGCTCCATGGTGTCATCGCCGTCCACAATCGCCACCCACTCGCCGCCGGCCATTGCCAGCGCAGCATTACGCGCGGCGGAAGGGCCCTGATTTTCGGGTAGATGCAGCGTATGCAGGCGCGGATCCGTCAGCCGACCAAGCACGGCCCGGGTGTGATCGTTTGAGGCGTCGTCGGCGACGATCACTTCCACCGACACATGGCGCTGCCCCAGTGCACTGTTTACGGCACGCGCGATATAATCCGCGACATTGTAGCTGGCGATGATGACCGAGACTTCGGGTGCGTTACTGGCCATATGGTGTGACCTCGCGGCTGTTCCACAGGCGGCTGATCACCCCGGCATGCAGCGTGCCGCGAAGCAGCCAGCCGGCGGCGCGGCGGCGGCTGAATGCAAACGGCAGCGCCATCAGATAGCAGTAAAACCATTTCATACCGGCGCGCAGCGAATGGCTGAGGCGCATGACGGGGCGATAATGCGCCTGCTCCAGTAGCCACAAAGCATGCGTCTGACCGGCGCGAAAGCGGCGTGTGAGCAGCCATTGCAGGCGTGCGCGCGCCGGCGGAACCGGCTCATAGACCCGCGCGTTGGGCGCATAGGTGATGCGCCCGCCCGCTTCATGAATCGCTGCAAAAAAGAATGTATCTTCGCCGCCGGTGCGCCCCAGTTCCGGGCGGAAATGCTGTGCATGCACGGCCGGGCTCAGCCGTTTGAACAGCACATTGCAGCTATAACCGGTGATGATCGTCCCATCCACCCAGACCGGTCGCGTGTTGTGAAACGCGCCGTCGCGCATCCAGCGCGGGGCGGTTTCGTCATAGGCTGCATCGACCGGGCCAAGCGCTACATCGGCCTGCGCGCTTTCGAGTGCTTCCACCAGCGCTTGCAGCCAGTGCGGATCGGCTCGTTCATCATCATCGATAAAGGCGAGATAATCGCCGGTGGCGGCATCCAGGCATGCATTACGCGCCAGGGAAATGTTGCGCGCCGGCGCGTGCACATAATCGAGGGTAAAGGGGTGGGTGGCGGCGACGGCTTCCACCAGCGCCCGCGCCGACGGGGTATCGTCATTGTCGGCCACCACTATGCGTACGTCCCACTCGGCCGGGCAGTCAAGTCGCGCCAGCGAGTCCAGCGTCTCGCGCAGATGGGCGCGCCGGAAGGTGCATATGCCGATATCAATGCGCCGCGTGTCAGCTTGCATGGGGTGTAACGAATTTTTCACGGATCACGGTTTCCCAAAAGCCCAGTGACCAGGCGGCATGCATGATCATAGCCGCCAGCCACAGGCCATACATAATATCAGGATCACCAAGCCGGCCGCCTTCAACCAGGCTGTAAAGGATACACCCCACCATCCAGATAAAAAACGGCCATAAAAACAAGGATTCAAAGGTCAGCAGAAAACACAGGGCCAGCGCGATCACCGGCATGATGCCCACCGGCAGCAGCTGGCGCAGTCGCGGTTTCATCCGGTGTTTGATGAGTGTGCGCGCCCGGCCGCGGCCATAATGGCGGTATTGCCGGAAGAGTCCCTCCATCGTGGCGCGCGGATAATAGGTCAGTTCGGTTTGTGCGCTCAGCCAGATACCGTAACTGGCCTGCTTTAACCGGATATCAAGCTCCGCATCTTCATTATGCGAGAAACTCGCATCATAACCGCCGACATTCTGAAACGCCTCGATCCGCATCAGCGCGTGGTGGCCGTGATCGACCCATTTGCCTTCTTTGATCCGGTTGCGATGCGCCGCCCCGCCGTTGCCCAGCAGCGAATTCTGCGCGGCTGCCGCCGCTCGCTGAAAGCCTTGATTTCCCACTGTATGCATCGGCACCACCACGGCATCGGCCTGATGCGCACGCGCCTCTTCGAGCAAGACGCGGCAATAATCATCCGGATAGTCGGCATGCGCATCCATGCGGATGAGGTATTCGCAGTCCGCGCCATGGGTTTTAACCGCCAGATTGACGGCCGCGCTTTGCCATTGTTTAGGGTTGTCCAGAAAGTGCACCTGCTCATACTCCGCAGCCAGCGCCTGGGCTTTTTCTACCGTGCCGTCCGTACTGCCGCCGTCCACCAACACGATACGCAGCGGTAACCGCTGTGCAGTCCCCATCAGCTGGTCAACCAGTGACTCAATGTGTTGCGCTTCGTTCAGCGTCGGAATCACGACAAGCACCGGCGGGCTCTCAGGCGGCGGGTTCATCTCCATAGGTGGTATGATCCTCATGTTCAGGGGTTAAGGCGGCCAGCCGCGCGACGAGCGCCAAGCAGGCGGCCTCGTCATGCACGAAGTGTGCGCGCGGTGCGCTGGCGACGGCGGCTTCCAATGTGGCATAGCGCTTAGCCGTAAGCGACCGAAAAAACGCATGAAGGGCGTGATAAGGCGCATCGGGCAACAGCACGCCAATGCCCAGCGAACGCAGCAGGCGACCGGTTTCCACCGACTCAAGGGCCAGCGGGACGGTGGCAAACAGGCCGCCTTCATACAGCCGGTTGGGCAGCAACCAGGCCGAATTTTCCCCGGCTTCGAACCAGTCCATACACCAGCTGAAATGCACGTCGCGATAGATCGCTTCCAGATCGTCCGGATAGCGGTAGGCGCCCTCAAAATGCAGGCCGGGCAGGGCGGCGATGGTGCCCTCGAAATCCGTAAACCGGTCGTGTGAGACCCGGCCGCGAATCACCACTTCCACCTCGCCGGGCAGCGCGGCGACCAGCTGGCTGAGCAGTTCAAGGCTGCGGCGGCAGCGGATGGCGCCGAACCAGCCGATTTTCCATGGCGGGCCGGGCGCGCGCGGCGGGTATGAGTGGCTCGGCGCCTCCGGCCAGAAAACCTTGTTTTCCACAATCTCATGCGGCAGCCTGACGTGTGAAAGCGGCTGAAAATAGTGCCTCACAAAGGCGGGGGAACTGGTGATGAGCAGGCATGCCCGCCGGCTCAGCCAGCCTTCCAGCCGGCGCAGGCAGCGGCCGGCGAGATCGCTACGCAGCAACAGTCGGTGAATATCAAGGCTTTCATAAACAATCGGGGTAAGGTGGCCGCCTGCCTTCCGGCCGCGCACGGCAATCGCCAGCATTTCCAGATTGCGCGCGATGAGCAGGTCGTGCCGTGCAAACACATGCCGGTGCTGGGCGATGGCCGCGATCACACGCACTACCGCGCCAATGCGCTGGGCAAAGCGGGCATTGTAGGTCCGTCCGAGATCGACCGCCTCACAACTGGCCACGCGCAACAGCTGTTCCTCGCTGCGGTGAAACCCTATTACGGTCAGCTCCGCGCCGCCGGATTGCAGCATGCGCACGCGCCGCGCCACGCTGGGATCGCTCAGATCATGCACCAGATAAAGAATACGCAAGCGGGCCATAATGGCGCGCTAGAACACGCGGCGCTGGATAATCACCGTATCGCCGGGGCGGATAAGGGCAGTGGCTGGCACCGTCATCAATTGCCGCTTATCACCCTCCCGGCGTATAAGCTCGGCACTGTCTTCATCGGCGCGATAGGTATGGCCGCCGGCAGTTGCCACCGCCTCCAGCACGCTCATATTGGGCACATATTCATAATTGCCCGGATCGCGCACTTCGCCCAGCACATAGACATCGCGATGGGTGATCACTTCCGCATTTACCCGGGGATTGCGCAGATATTGCGGATGCAGGGCGTCGCGGATCATGTTTTCCAGTTCAACAACGGTGAGGCCATTGGCATTAACCCGCTCAATCAGCGGCAGAGCCAACTCGCCGCGTTCATCCACTGTGAATTCGCCGGACATATCCGGCTGTTCGAAAATCGTGATGCGCAGTTCATCGCCGGTGCCCAGTTGATAGGGGCCGGTTTCCTCCGCGATGGAATCCCCGTAACGCGGTCCGCAGGCGATTAGCAGGCAGGGCAAAAGCAGGGTGCTAAAACGGGCAAGACGGGTAAGAGGGAAAACCATAGGAGCGCTCACAGTTGGAATTGGACCGATAAACTGACTAGATTTTGGGTATAACCGCTAAACAGCGGCGATTCAACCGCTTCCTTTTGCTCACGATAATCATAGGCCAGTAAGGCCCAGATATTGCCGGTCATTTTATAATTCAGCGTCAGATTGGCCTGATAGATGTCAAGGGTCGTGGCATCTGTGCTGCCCGTATAGTCTTTTTCGCGATATTCCAGGCGCGGGCTGAGTTGCAGGTTGGGGGCGATTTCATACAGGCCGGAGAAGGCCAGGCGACTGTCCACGCTCGAGCTCAGCGTGCCGATGGTGGTCTCTTCAATCAGGCGCTCGCCGGTCAGCGTCATGGCCAGGGTCGAGGAGGGCTCCCATGTCATATCCAGCGAGACGGTAAAATCTTCGACGTCATCAAAGCGGGCATCATCATGCTGGCGCCGGACATAGCCGGCAGAAAACGAAAAGCGCGTGACATCGGAATAATCGATATAGCTGCCAAGACCGAACTCGGTTTCGCTGGCATCGCGGTTAAAGCCCTCGTCATTCAGCGGGCTGTCATAATCGATTTCCTCAAGCCGGCCGTAGATAAAAGGCGCCACATGCGCCTCGCGCGCCATGCCCAGGCGCAGACTGTTATCCCACTCGCTGCGGTTTAGGTCCTGATTGTTGATCACGCCGCCGACGCCCAGATTATCATCAAAACGGATTTCCTCCAGCCGGCTGCGGGCGCTGAGCTCAAGCGTATGGCCATTATGGTCAATGCCGGCGGTGGCGATGGTGCGTTCGAACTCGGTGGGTTCGTCGCCGTTGACATCATCCGGCGAGCCGCGCAGAAAGTGATCACGCCGATGTTCCAGGCTGAGCGGTATGCTGGTCTGGCCGGTCGCATCCAGCCGGCCGGAAAGCCGGCTGCGATAATCGAGGTAATTCTCGTTCGTATTGTCGGCATACTGGCCGCTGCTGGCGCTGAGCTCGAGCCCCAGCGCATGACGGGCAAAATCCGAATTAACATTGAGGCGCGGCGTGTTGATCCACAGCAGGTCTTCGGCTTCATCGTCTTCGCTGGCAAAGACATTGTCGTTATAGCGTGCGGTGCTGGTAAGGCTCGGGGAGATCACAAAATTGCCGCTGCGCAAGTGGACCGGGTCAAATGCATCGGTATAGCGCGTGAGCACCGACAACTCGGCTTCCCGCCAGTCAATCGCGGGCTCCTGGGCCCATGCCGCCTGGCTGAGCAGCAAACAGCAGCCACCGCACAGCAAGTAAGCCGGAAACGTGGAAGGGTGTCTCATAGCGCCTTGTTTTTAACAAATGTTTTCTAAAATACAATTAAGATAGTAAACGATGCAAGCGAATCCCGTTTGCAACGCACGATTTGCCGGGTTTTGCCGGTTGCCATCACCTTCTTATCACCGTTTCGCCCATTGTGCGCTATGATGCTTTCTGTTAACAGGCTCTGGATGAGCGCAAACGAAAAGGGGGGCAGGTGACGCAGGATGTATTAGTGGTCGGCGGTGCCGGCTATATCGGTTCGCACATGGTGCGGTGCCTGCGGCATCACGGGTTTGTGCCGGTGGTGCTCGATAATTTGAGCGGTGGCAGCCGGCAGGCGGTCGGCAATGCTGAATTGCTGGAAGCGGATTGCGGCGATGCCGCTTTTCTGGCGGATTTATTCAGCCGCCGCGCCTTTGCCGGAGTCATGCATTTTGCTTCCTTTATTCAGGTCGGTGAATCGGTGGTTGAGCCGGCCAAATATTATGAAAACAATGTCGCGCGCACCATCACGCTGCTAAATGCCATGATTGGCCATGACACCGGGCCGTTTATCTTTTCCTCCACGGCGGCGATTTTCGGCTATCCGCAGCAGGTGCCGATCAACGAAGACCATCCGCAGCGGCCGATCAACCCGTATGGGCGCGGTAAGCGTATGGTAGAAGAACTCTTGCACGACTATCACCTTGCTTACGGGTTGCGCTATGGCTGCTTGCGCTATTTCAACGCCGCCGGGGCTGAGCCGGGGGGCAGCATCGGCGAGTGCCACGAGCCGGAGACGCATCTGATCCCGCTGGTGTTGCGCGTGGCCTCGGGGCGGATGTCGGCGATCAGGGTGTTTGGCACGGATTATGCCACGCCGGACGGCACATGCATTCGCGACTATATCCATGTCTGCGACCTGGCGGAAGCGCATATGATTTTATTGCGGGCGTTACGGGGCAGAATGGCGTATGGTGCGTATAATCTGGGCACTGGTCGTGGGTATTCGGTGCGTGAGGTGATCGAGGCGGCAAAAACCGTAACCGGGCGCCCGATCGCAGTGGCGGAGCAGCCGCGCCGGCCGGGTGATCCGGACAGGCTGATTGCTGATGGCGCCGCCATGCGGCAACTGGGCTGGAAACCCGAACGCTCGGACCTGTCCACCATGATAGCGGATGCCTGGGCGTGGGAGCGACAACTGAATGAACGTTCAGCGGGCTGATGCGGTTTTTCATTGTCATTTATCCGGCGTTGTGGCATAAAAAGTTAAAATTTAGTTAACAGGAGGGGTTGTGGCGACGATTCGCAAAGCGGTCTTCCCGGTCGGTGGACTGGGAACGCGGTTTTTACCGGCTACCAAAGTGGTGCCCAAAGAAATGCTGCCGGTGGTCGATAAGCCATTGATTCATTATGCTTATGATGAGGCTCGCGCAGCCGGTATCGAGGAATTTATTTTCGTCTCGGCACGCAACAAAGATGCGATTGCCGATCATTTCGACCATGCGTATGAATTGGAGCGCCTCCTAACCGCCAAGGACAAGCAGCGCGAATTGGGGCTGGTCACCGACTGGCTGCCCGATCCGGGCCATGTCGTCTTTGCCCGCCAGATGGAGCCCAAGGGGCTGGGGCACGCCGTGTGGTGCGCTCGCCACTGGATCGGGAACGAGCCATTTGCGGTTATTCTGCCCGATGATCTGGTATTGCATGAGGTGCCATGCCTGAAACAGATGGTGGATCAATATGATCGCGCGCCGGGCAATATGGCGGCAATTATGGATGTGCCGAAAGATCAGACGCATAAATACGGCATTCTGGATGTCGCGGAGGCGCATGGGCAGATTGTCACCGCGCGCGGGCTGGTGGAAAAACCCAAGCCGGAAACCGCGCCCTCGACCTTGTCGATCATCGGGCGCTACATTCTGCAGCCTACGATTTTCGAGCAGCTTGAGCGCCAGCAAACCGGCTCCGGCGGCGAGATTCAACTCACCGACGCCATGAGCGAGATGATCGAACGTGTCGCCTTTTACGGCTACCGGTTCGACGGGGTGCGCTATGATTGCGGCGAACGGGTCGGCTATATTGAGGCGAATGTGGCTTTTGCGCTGGCCGAGGCGGATGAAGGGCTGGGTGCGCGCGTGCGGGCGCAGCTTGAGCCTTATTTCATGCAAAATCTTAGGGATAAAGTCGGCACTTAATCTGATATCTAAGGTCTGCCGCGAGGTGAGAACACAGATGAACGAACAGGATAGACACGCAAGGCCCGCCGGCGAAGATGGCGTGCTCAGCTTTGACCTGCTGTATTTGCTGCATATTTTATGGGCGCAGCGCTATTTGCTGGTCGGGCTGGCGCTGATTGTCTTCGTGCCGATGCTGATCTGGATCGCGAGCAAGCCGAAAGTGTATGAAGCCAAATCCACGATCCTGCTTCAAAATCATGACTTTAATGTCGGGAATTATATCGACACCAAGGCGCGGGATAAAATTGATTTCGCCACGCTGGAAACCCAGATCAAATTAATTACTTCGACCGAAATCGTCCGCAAGACTGCGCGCGCGCTGCGCTTACATTACGATGCGGATGATCGCCTGCAGCTTGGCATTTATCCTGACGGCGAGCCCATTGAGGCTGGCGGCAACCCGTTTGACCGTCTCTCATATGAAAAAAGAATGTTGATAATCAATAATCTGTCAAATGATTTTGATGTATCGCTTGATGGACGTTCCCATGTGATCAACATTGCTTATCGCTCGACTGATCCGGAATTTGTCTCGCTGGTGGCCAATACCCACGCGAAAGCATTTGTCACCTATCAAAAAGAGCAAAAGCGGCAGGATATCGTCCGGCTGAATGAGTGGATCTATGACCAGATTCTGCAACTGCGTGAGGAGAGCAGCCGCAAATCGCAGGCCGTGCAGCGATTCCGTGAGGAAAGTCAAATGGTCAAAGGCCGCGACACCGAAGAGCTGCTCTATCAGCAAATTTCTGATACGGCTGCGGATCTCACTCTGGTGCAGGGGCGGCGGGCGGAGCTGGAAGCCCAGGCCAATGCCCTGCGCAACGAAACCGGTGACGGGCTGCAGGCCTTGATGGATTCCCGCCTGATTCAGGAGTTGAAAGCTGAGCAAAGTCAGGTCGAGCAGGAGTTACAATCGCTGCGCACGCAATACGGGCCCAACCACCCGGCCTACATTGAGTCCTGGCGCCGTTCGCAGCAAATCGCCGCCGATATCCGTCGTGAGTCACAGAATATCCGCGGTTCGGTGGAAAATCAACTGGCGGCGGTTAAACAACGCGAGGCGCTGTTGAGCGACAGGCTGGATGATCTGAAGACAGAGGCCGCGCAGCTGGAAGACAAAGGGGTGGACCTGCAGAGTCTGCTGCTGGAGGAAGCCGCTAGTGAAAAGCTGCTCGACAGTTTTCTGGCGCGTTTCGGTGAGATCAAGGCGCAGATTGAGCTGCCCAAAAATAACGCCCGGATTATGTCGCTGTCCGATGTGCCGATTGAGCCGGTCGGGCCCCGGCGCACATTGCTTGCGATGGCCGCAGCCGTGGCATCGGGCATTGTGTCCGCTATCATCGTGCTGCTACATGATCTGTTCGCGGGTAAAATCAATAACCGCGAATATATCCTTAATATTCTCAAACTGCGTGTGATTGCCAGCCTGCCCCGGGTAAAGGATCCCAGTCTGGAGTTTTACAATAATCGTAATTCGGTGTATGTGCGTGAAATCCGCCGGATGTATCTGCATCTGGGCAAAACCAACCATCCGCAGGCGTTGCTGGTGACTTCCAGCGAGCCGGGAGAGGGCAAATCTTCGGTGGCGGTGGCGCTGGCGACGTATCTGCACGGCATCGGCAAGCGGGTGATTATTCTGGATACCGATTCGCTTAACGCCACCACCATCGAGGCGGTGCCGGATTATCCGCCCAAACCGGCGGCCACCAGTCAGAATATGGTGGAGGCACTCAAAGCCACGCCGCCGATTCGCACCAACGAGCAAACCGGCGTATCCGTCATGTCGTTTCATGAATATGCCAATATATCAACCGACATGCTGTTTTCCGATCATTTCCCGAACGTATTGAATAATTTAAAAGATCAGTATGATTTTATTATTATCGATGCCTCGCCGGTGGAACGTTCTTCCGATGCGGAAGTGCTCGCCTCGCAGGTGGACCATGTGATTATCTTGACGGAATGGGCCAAAACCGCTAAGCGTAAGCTGCGCCAGACGGTTGAGGCCATCCGTACCTTCACCAGCAGCTATCCCAAAATCGTGTTAAATAAGGTGCATAGCCCAGCGTTTACTGCGTAGCGGCGCAGGCCATAGGGTCAATCGCGCCAGAAATGCCGCGACAATAGAATCAGCACCGTCAATAATTCCAGCCGGCCCATAATCATCGCCAGCGAGAGCAGCCATTTGGCGCCGTCGGGCAGGGTATTATAATTCCCCGTAGGACCGATGATCTTGCCCAGCCCGGGCCCGACATTGGCCAGCGCCTGCGCCGCGGCGCTCATGGAGGTGAGAAAATCCAGTCCGTAAAGCGAGAGCAGCAGCGCCAGAATGGTAAAGCTGAGCCCGAACAAGATGATAAACGTGGTTACCGAAGTGGCCACCGAGTCGGAAATGGGTTTTTGGTTATAACGCGGGACAAAAACCCCATGCGGATGGATCAGCCGGTTCACCTGGGCGTTGGCGGTTTGGTATAAAATCTGGAAGCGGAAAATCTTGATGCCGCCGGCCGTGGAGCCGGTGCAACCGCCGACTACGGACAGCATAAAAAACAAGCATACCGCGAAACTTCCCCAGCCACCGTAATTTTCCGATGAGTAGCCGGTGGTGGTGATAATCGAGATGACATTGAAGCTGACATGGCGGATGGCTTCATGTAAGGGGGTCTCGCGTTCGATCACCATCCAGCTGGTCAGAATGATGATGGCCAGAATGATGGTGCTGATGAACCAGCGCACCTGCGAGCTTTGCCATAAAGCCAGCGGTTTGCCGCGAACCATCTGATAATAAAGGATCATCGGGCAGGCGCTGAGCACCATAAAAAATGCGGCGGCCCATAAAATCGCGGGCTGTGTGTAAAACCCGAACGATTCGTCATGCGTGGAAAAGCCGCTGGTGGCAATGGTGGTCATGGCATGGTTTACCGCGTCGAAGCCGTTCATCCCCGCCCAGTAGTAAGCCAGCGCGCAAAGCAGCGTCAGGCACAGGAACACCAGCGAGATAACCGAGGAAATCTGCGTCACCCGCGGCAGGATTTTTTCGCCGGTGTCGGAAGACTCGGTGCGGAACAGCTGCATGCCGCCGATTTGCAGCAGCGGCAGAATGGCAAGGCCCAGCACCACGATCCCCACGCCGCCGATGGCCTGCAGCAGCGAGCGCCAGAGCAATAAGCCCGGCGGCAGGTGATCGAGTCCGACCATCACCGTCGAGCCGGTGGTGGTGATTCCGGACGTGGCCTCAAAAAACGCATCCACCGGGCGCATGTCGAAATCGCCGATATAAAACGGCAGGGCGGCGAAGCTGCTGACAATCACATAGCTGGTGGAAGTAAATAAGAACGCCTGACGCAGGCCGAAGCTGCCTTTATAGCCACGGTTTGAGAAAAACAGAATCCCGCCGACAAAGGCTGTGATGAAAGCGGATTCGGCAAATACCAGCCAGTCCGGACTGTTAATGATCAGATCCAGCGTCATCGGAATCAGCATCACCACCGACAGCAACCCCAGCAGGATGCCGTTGGCGAGTAATATGGGCCGCATATCAAACATCGGTTTGTTTTATCCCAAGTGCTTCCTGTACCAGATAAAGCGGGCGGCGTTTCACCTCACGGTAAATCCTGCCAACATATTCGCCGATAATTCCAAGGCTTATAAGCTGAATGCCGCCGATAAACAGCACCGCCACCATCAGCGAGGCATAGCCGGGCACGTCGCTGCCGCTGATGAGTGTGCGCATGATCAAAAAGGAGGCATATAAAAACGACAGGAACGAAATCCCGGCGCCCAGATACGTCCAGATTTGCAGCGGCAGGGTGGAAAAGGAAAACACACCATCCAGCGCCAGCCGCCACAGGGAAAAGAAATTAAAGCGCGAATTGCCGGCGGCGCGGTCGGCGCGGTCATAAAAAATCTGTGTGGTCCTGAATCCGACCCACGACAACAGGCCTTTCATAAAACGGGTGCGCTCGGGCAATTGATTGAGCGCATCCACCGCCGCGCGGTCCATCAGGCGGAAATCGCCGGTATTTTTCGGGATATTATTATGCGACAGGCCGCCAATCACCCAATAAAAGCTAAGAGCGGTATATTTCTTGAGAAGGCTGTCACCCCGCCGGAAGCGCCGTGTTGCCAGCACCACCTGATAGCCTTCGCGCCATTTGGCCACCATCTCCGGGATCAGCTCCGGCGGATCCTGTAAATCGGCATCAATGGGAATCACCGCCTGACCGGCGCTGTGCGCAATGCCCGCGGTCAGAGCGGCTTCTTTGCCGAAATTGCGCGAGAAACTGACCAGTTTAATGCGTGCATCCTGCGCGTGCCGTGCGCGCACCAGGGCGGCGGTTCCGTCGCGGCTGCCGTCATCCACGCAGATGATTTCCCAGTGGATGTCGATGCCGTCGAGAATCGGTATGAGCGCGTCAAAAAACAGCGGCAGCGATTGCTCTTCATTATAGACCGGAACGACAATACTGAGCAGCGGTGCGGTCATGACATCAGGCGGCTTGTGTATGGGGATCCTGCATCATGGCGGGCAGGTCGCCGACCAGGCCCATCGCGTGATGCATCAGAAAACGTTTGGTGGTGGGCATGTGCTCAACCATACCCAGCCCGGCGTCTCGGGCCAGCCTGAGCACGGGATTGCTATTGGAGAACAACCGGTTAAGCGCGTCGGTTACGCTGGTCATGCTCAGCGTATCGAAGCGCCGCCATTGCTGATAATGCGCCAGCACATCGGCGGCGCCGATATCCAGCCCGAGCCGGGCCTGTTGTTGCAGCAGCTCGGTGAATACGGCGACATCGCGAAAGCCCAGATTGGCCCCCTGGCCAGCGATGGGGTGAATGCCGTGGGCGGCATCGCCGATCAGCGCCAGCCGCTGGGCGGCATATTGCCGGGCATGGACCAGCGTCAGCGGGTAGGAATAGCGGGGGCCGTACAGGCTGATCTTGCCCAGATAGTCGCCGACGCGCCGGCGCACTTCCTCCAGAAATGCCGCATCATCCAGCTCCAGCATACGCGCGGCCATGGCGTTGCGCTCGGTCCATACGATATTGGTGCGATCGCCCGTCATCGGCAACAGGGCAAACGGGCCGGCGGGCATGAATTGTTCCACCGCCAGGCCGTGATGCGGCTTGCTGTGTGCGATCGTGCAGACAATAGCGGTCTGGCCGTATTCGAAGACATTGGCGTCAATCCCGAGCATATCGCGTGTTTGCGAATATTTGCCATCCGCCACCAATACCAGCGAAGCGCGTAATGCGTCGCCGTTGTCGAGGGTGGCGGTGACGGCTCCGCTATCCGGTTCAATCGTTTGCACCCGCGCCGGCTGATGCACGGTGATGGTTGCCTGTTCGTCCATTGCCTCATACAGCGCCTGACGCAGCAGGCGGTTTTCAACGATATGACCGAACGGCTCGTTGCCGGCTTTGGTATGATCGTAATGGACATAAAAGCGGCCGCCTTCGTCGCATACGCGGATATCCTGAATCGGCTGGCTGTCGCCGACGCGCTGCCAGACCCCGATATGCGAGAGCACCCGCATGGAGCCCAGCGCCACTGCCGAGGTGCGGCCGTCATAATGCGCCTGCAGGCGGCTTTCGGTGGGCGCCCGGTCAATCACATCCACGCGCAGGCCGAGCCGCGCCAGTGCTATGGCCATGGCGGCGCCAATAAGGCCGGAGCCGATGACGATCACGTCGCGCATACACCCCTCATGCTTTGACAGATTATATAGAATATTTCCCGCGAAAAAGCCAATTAAGAATAAAAGCGGCGATAGCATATAAGGCCAATCAGTAACAAGGCCACCGGAGCCAGCCATAGCGGATAGGTGGCGGGTGTGACCGGCGGCCTTTGCCGGATTACCTCGCCGTAACGCGCGGTAAAATAGTCGAGAATGTCCTGATTGCTTTTGCCTTCGGCGACCTGCTCGCGGATAATCTTGCGCATTTCCACGGCGATTTCCGCCTGTGACTCGGCCAGCGACTGGCCCTCGCAGACGACACAGCGCAACTGATTATAGAGTTGATACGCGCGTTGTTCATCGCTCAGCTGGCTTTCCGGCTGGCCGGCCAGCACCAGACCGGGCAGCAAAAACAATAGGATAAGCCATTGTCTAACCATCATTTGCTTGTTGCCATTTCTTGATCACGGCCTGCCATTGAGATAGCTGCGGCTGGGTTAACGCCCCGGCGTGATGATAACGGATGACCCCCTGCGCATCGACGATGAAACTCTCCGGCACCCCGCGCATACCCAGCGACATGCCGTAACGGCCTTCATTATCCAGATAAATCGCGTCATATGGGTTGCCATGCCGCTTAAGCCAGTCTTGCAGCGTTTGCGGATCGTCTTTCCAGGCGATGCCGATAACGGTCACTGACTCGCGGTTGAGCTGCTCCAACAATGGCAGTTCGGCGATACAGGGGGTGCACCAGGAGGCAAACAGGTTATACACCGTAACCGGTGCATCGGCAGCGGCGCGAGGGGGTTCCTGAAACATCGGCAGTTTCAGCGGCGGCACCTCGGTGCCGAGCAGCGTTTGCTGTTTGGGTTCTTCGACATACAAAAACACGGTCAGGCCGGCGGCAAACAACAAAAACAACCAGAAAGGAACATAGCGCCACATGATATTGCTTACGCCCCTCCGAAATAATGACGCGCCGCTTCAATCGCCTGGTTCAGCTCCAGCAGCTTATCGTGTTCGTTGGCCACTTGTTTGGCGCGGCGGCGATAGGTGGCGTTGGCATCCTCCAGCGTAGCCGAGGTGCCAAGCCCCAGCACCTGCATCCAGTCCGGCAAGATGGTATGGTCATTGGCCTGCCCGCCATGGGCGGCATTGGGGTCGGCAGCGGCGTCAAACCCTGCCAGTATCTGCTCTTTGCTCGCCACGCCCCATTTGACGATATTACGCATGGCGCGGATGGCCAGATGCAGCGCGTAGAGATTATATTGCGCGCCCATCCAGCGGTCGCACACCAGAAAATGGGCGTGTGTATCGAGCCGTAATTCACAGCATATTGCCGCATCATCATCACGCTTGGAGCGGCTGCGGCTGGAATTAAGGCGATCGTAATTGCTGTATATCGTGGCACGACTGACACCCAGCGCGCGTATTTCCTCTTCCAGATAGGCAATCGCCTGGTCAATGGACAGGTCATTCGGAAAGCCATGATCGCCGCGACGCTGATTGGGCGGTATCGACACGTGGTGTCGGGGCAGTTTTAACGGGCAAATGTAATTGATATCGAGCATGGGTCTCTCAGCACCAGGGAATTTAGCATTGATGGCTTCGTTTTAAAGCTCTTTTTCAGGGCGTTGGTGATAACGGCGCGACCCGGCGAGCAATCCGCCGGCCCCCGCCAATAAAAAACCCAGCCACAGGCCCTGCTGGCCGGGATTCACATGCAGGGTAAAGGCCAGCCTGTCTGCCTCCGGCTGCAGCGCGCTGACCACATACACATCGCCCCACCAATGCGTGGCGATCGCCGCTTCGGTGGTGTGCATATCGCGGACGGGATAAAAACGCAACTCAGGCGTGAGTGTTCGTGTGGCATCCTCGGTGTCATGCGTCAGGCTCACCCGCGCCTGGCGATAGGCGAAATTATCGCGCCGGTTAAGGATCTGCTCGTCAAAGGTCAGCGTATATTCGCCCATTCTGGCGCTGTCGCCGGGGCTTAAGACCGCCTCATGGGTCTGCCGGTGGAGGCTTTCGAGCGTCATCGACAATACAAATACCGCAAAGCCGATATGGCCCAGCGCCATCGCCCATGCGCGGCGGGACAGCGGGGCGGACTGTCGCCGGATGGCATAGATGACACCGGCGATCAGCCAGGCGGAAAGCGCCATCCCGCCGGCGGTCAACAGCGCTTCGCGCGCCAGCAGGGCCAGGCAGAGTATGGCAACCAGCGCGCTCACTCCGGCAACCGGCAAAAGCCGGCGCAGCAGCTTACGCCACGACGTAGGTTGCCAGGCCAGAAGCGGCGCGCTTCCGGCCAGCAGCAGGGTCGGGGCCATCAGAGGCAGCACCGTCTGATTGAAATAAGGCGGGCCGACGCTGATGCTTGGCTGTCCGGCAAATTGCAGCACCAGCGGATATAAGATAGCGATGAGAATGGTCAGCGTGGCGGCGACAAAAAACACGTTGCCCAGTACAATGAAGCCGTCACGCGAGACAACCCCCGGCCTGACCGCAGCCGGCGGCGGCGCGGGCGAATAACGCATAAACAGCCACAGGGCGGCCCCCACGGCCAATGTCAGATAGATCAGGATAAACAGTCCGCGTCCGGGATCGCTGGCGAAGCTGTGGACCGAGACCAGCAGCCCCGAGCGCACGATAAAGGTGCCGATCAGGCTCATGGCGAAAGTGAGAATGGCCAGCGACACAGTCCATTGCGCGTGGCGTCCGGTGGTCATCAGGGTGCGGTTGGCGTGCATCAGCGCGGTGCCGGCCAGCCAGGGCAGCAGCGAGACATTTTCCACCGGATCCCAGAACCACCAGCCGCCCCAGCCGAGTTCGCGGTAGGCCCACCAGCTGCCAAGCCCGATGCCCAGCGTTAAAAACGCCCAGCTGAGCGTGATCCACGGATGCACGGTTTTTGCCCAGGTGGTGTTTATCGCGCCTGCCGCCATACCGGCGGCGGCATAGGCAAAGACAATGCCGAAGCCGACATAGCCCAGATACAGCATCGGTGGATGGATGGCCAGCCCGATATCCTGCAGAATCGGGTTAAATCCCTGCCCTTCGGGCATCGGCGGGTGAATGAGGTCAAACGGGTTGCTGGTAAAAAAGACGAACAGCAGCAGTCCGGTGGCGAGCAGCCCCTGCGCCGCCAGCATCGGGATACGCAGCAACGGGCTGCGCCGCGCTGCCGCCCAGCCGAACAGTGCCAGCACCAGCAGCCACAGCAGCATCGAGCCTTCATGGTTCCCCCAGGTGGCGGTGATTTTATAAATCAGCGGCTTGGCGGTGTGGGAATTGAGCGCCACGGTGATCAGTGAAAAATCGGACGTGATATACGCCGTCGTCAGAAAGCAAAACGCTGCCACGAGCGCCAGCAGCTGCACCGTCATCGCGGGCAGAGACAGCGCTAAAAAGCGCGCATCTTTCCGCCAACGCGCCAGCAGCGGTGCCAGCGCCTGCACCGCGGCCATGGTCAGTGCCAACAACAGGCAGGTATCGCCGAGAATGCCGAGCATGGTTATGGCTCCTGCCGCGATTCGGGAGATGGTCCGGGTGAGAATGTCTCCACATTCTCCGGCGAATAATGCCGCCAGCGGCCGGACGCTTTCAGAGCCTCGACCACTTCCGGCGGCATATAATTTTCATCGTGCTTGGCTAAAATAGTGCGCGCAACGAACGTACCCTCGGTATTCAATGTGCCTTGCGCCACCACGCCCTGGCCTTCGCGGAACAGGCCGGGCAGGGTGCCGCGATACGTCGCAGGGAAGGAATGCGTCAGGTCCGTAATCACAAACCGGATCGATTCCCGCCCCGTTTGCTCCACGCTGCCGCGCTTGACCAGCCCGCCCAGACGGAATTCGCGTTGCACCGGCGGCGATTCGGACTGCAGCTGTGTCGGTGTATAAAAATAGACCAGATGGCGGCTGAAGCTCGATAAAATGAGCGCGGCGCCAGCACACGCCACCACGGCACCGGCCAGCAGCCATATCATGCGCCGGCGTTTAGGTGTCATGCTCGCTCATGCGCTCCAGTTGCGCGCGGGCACAGCGATAGCGATACCAACTGAGGCCGACAACCACGAGCAAAATGCCCAGCGCTAGCCCGTAAGAGGCGAACACGAACTGCCAGGCACTGGCATCTGATAGCGGGACGATCGACTGTTTCATACATTCATTATCTAATCATCAGCCACATACCCAATATGGCGGCGACAACCGTGAGCTTAGGCCACCCACTGATGTAAGCCAAACCGCAGGCCATGGCAATATATACTCATTCCGATTAAAACGATTCTATTGTGATTGCGTCACACGGCGCATCACAGTACACCGTAGCCATGACCATTTCCGCATTTGATTATGCCACGTCGCCGCTGCGTTATGCCATCTGGCCGCGGCGCTGGCTTATGCTGGCCGTGCTGTCGCTGGCGCTGGCCGGTATTTTTTCTATTATTCTGGTAATCTCGCGGACGCCGCAGCTGATTGCGCTGGTGCCGCAGCTGGGTCAGCTGTTTCAGGTCTCACTGGTGATTCACGTCGATTTATCGGTGCTGGTGTGGTTTCTGGCAATCGCGGGCATGTGCTGGGCGTGGCTGCGTGCCTGGCGGGATTCGGCGGACTTCCCCTTTTTCAACCCGGCTGCTTTTGCCTGCATGCTGGCGGGTATGCTGGCCATGGCGCTGTCGCCGCTGAGCGGGGAATGGGAGGTGTTGAAAAGCAATTACATTCCGGTGATGAGCAATCTATTGTTTTTCATCGGTCTGGCGCTGGTGCTGGCCGCCATGGTGATCGCCATGTTACATACGCTGCCGGTGTTTATCACCCCGCCGCCCGAGCGCGAGCCGGAAGACGCCCGGCTGATCGGCTGGGGGATATTCGGTTCGGTGATTACCACCATTGTCGCCATTGCGGCCTTTGTGGCATCGCATGTCCTGATGCGCGAACCGGTGACGGGGCTTGCCTATTATGAAACGGTGTTCTGGGCAGGCGGGCATATCCTTCAGTTTACGTATACGCAGCTGATGCTGGTGGCCTGGTCGGTGATCGCACTGGCGCTCGGCCTGCGTATGCCGGTGGTGCCGATGCGCATGGTGATTTTCAGCATTGGCCCGTTTTTCGTGCTCACCTCGTTTATCCCATATGCGCTGAGCGAGGTCACCGATCAGATGCATATGGACTTTTTTACCCTGCAGATGAATGTCGCCGGCGGGATTGCCGGTATTATCCTCGGGTTGTTTTTACTCAAGCAGCTGCTGCTGGTGCAATCCACGCCGAAAGCGGCGCGGGCGCTGAAATCAAGCCTTGTCATGTCGATGATTCTGTTTGCGGTCGGCGGCCTGTTCGGCGCTTTTATCAACGGGCCGAATGTGCGTATTCCGGCGCATTATCACGGGTCCACCGTCGCGGTCACGCTGGCGCTGATGGGGCTGGCTTATGCCGTATTGCCCGTGCTCGGCGGGCAGGCGGTGGCTAACTGGCGGATGGCGCGCCTGCAGCCTTATCTGTATGGCGGCGGTCAGTTGCTGCATATCACCGGGCTTTCCATTTCTGGTGGCTACGGCGTGCTGCGTAAAACCGTGGGCGATACCGGCGACGGCAGCTGGCAGGTGATGGCGGCGCTTGGCATGATGGGCGGCGGCGGGATGCTGGCGATCATCGGCGGCCTGTTATTCGTGATCGTGATGGTGATGGGGTTCCGTCGCGGAGAAAAGCCGACGAAGGATTTACTGAGTTGAAGCGTATCGCATTTTGTGAAATAGTCGTATTTGTTTATATCGAGGAGGATAGTTTATGTTGCGCTCGTCTACCTGTCGTTGGCTGACCACGTCATTCAGTGCGTTGGCCTTACTCGCCGCCTGCCAGCAAGCCGATGGCACGCCCGATCCGTATGTCAATAAAACCAATATCGGCACAGTAGCCGGCGCGGCGCTTGGCGGTATTGCCGGGCATAATATCGGCGGCGGTTCCGGCCAGGTGGCGGCCACCATTGCCGGCACACTGATCGGTGCCGGTCTGGGCCGCGAAATCGGCGCCTCGCTTGATCGCGCCGATATCGCCTATCATAACCGCACGGCGCAGCGCGCGCTGGAGAAGGCTCAACCCGGTAAGACCCTGCCGTGGAGCAATCCCGAAAGCGGCAACAGCGGAGAAATCACGCCTTCGAACTATTATCAAACCTCCAGCGGCGGGTATTGCCGCGAATACAGCCAGACTATCACCGTCAACGGGCGCACCGAGCGCGGCTACGGCACGGCTTGCCGGCAGGAGGACGGTAGCTGGAAAATCGTCGAATAAACCCCGTATGCGAGCGGCAAATGCTTGCGCGTCTGGCGGTTGTGCGCTACATGAGATAGCCTAACATGTGAACGACCTGTTGTAAGCGCAGGCATATCGGTAACAAATGACAGACAAAACAGACGCGGCCATTCCTTCCGGCCAGTTGATGCAGGGCAAACGCGGCCTGATCATGGGCGTGGCCAACGATAAATCCATCGCCTGGGGCATCGCGCAATATGCCGCGGCGCACGGCGCGCAGCTGGCGTTTACCTATCAGGGTGATGCGCTGGAAAAGCGGGTGCGGCCGCTGGCCGAGTCGGCGGGCTCGGATTTTCTGATGGAATGCGACGTCACCAATGAGGACTCGCTGGACAGCGTGTTTGCAACCCTGCAGGAGCGCTGGCAGACGATCGACTTCGTGGTGCATGCCATCGCCTATTCCAATAAGGATGAGCTGAAAGGCCGCTATGTCGATACATCGCTTGATAATTTCCTCACCACCATGCATGTATCGGTGTATTCGTTTACGGCGGTGTGCCAGCGTGCGGCAAAGCTGATGCCCGCCGGCGGCAGCCTGCTGACCATGACCTATCTCGGCGCCGAGCGTGTGGTGCCGCATTATAACGTGATGGGTATTGCCAAATCGGCGCTTGAGACCAGCGTGCAATATATCGCGGTGGATCTGGGGGCGGATAATATCCGGGTCAATGCCATCTCGGCCGGGCCGATCAAGACGCTGGCGGCAATGGGCATCGGCGATTTCCGTTATATCCTCAAATGGAACGAGCTGAACTCGCCGATGAAGCGCAATACCACCATTCAGGATGTCGGCGGCGCCGGGCTTTATCTGCTCTCCGATCTTGGCCAGGGGACCACCGGCGAGGTGCTGCATGTGGATTCCGGCTACCATGTCGTCGGTATGAAGGCCGTCGACGCGCCGGATATTGCTCTGGTCTAGCCGGGGTGTATTAACCCAGCGCCTGTTGCAGATCGGCGATGAGATCCTCCGCCGTTTCCAGCCCTACCGATAAACGCAGGAGTGAATCGCTGATGCCCATCTCGGCGCGCAACTCGGCGGCGATGTTGGAATGGGTGGTGGAGGCCGGGTGTGTGATCAGGGTTTTGGCATCCCCCAGATTATTAGAAATATCAATCAATTGAAGCTGATTCATAAAGTGAAACGCAGAGCCTTTGCCACCCTCCACCTCAAAGGCGATCAGCCCGCCACCGCGCGTCATCTGCTTTTGAGCAACCGCATGATGCGGGTGGCTTTTCAGGCCAGGGTACCAGACTTTATTCACCCTGGGATGCGCTTCCAGAAACGCGGCCACACGCTCAGCATTATCGCAGTGGCGTTGCATGCGCAGCTCGAAAGTCTCCAGCGCTTTGAGTATCACCCAGGCATTAAACGGGCTGAGCGCCGGGCCGGTATGGCGGTGAAATGGCAGCAGGGTTTCCTGAATATAGTCGGCGTTGCCCAATACCGCGCCGCCGAGCGTGCGTCCCTGACCGTCCAGATGTTTGGTGGTAGAATACACCACCACGTCGGCGCCCAGCGTGAGCGGCTGCTGATATAACGGCGTGGCGAAGATGTTATCGACAATAACCGTAGCGCCCACGCCGTGCGCGACGCGCGATACCGATTCAATATCAACTAGTTGCAGGGTGGGGTTGGCCGGTGATTCAATGAAAACGCAGGCGGCGGGCGTGCTGCCCCCTTTTGCGCCACCCTCAATCGCGTCCTGCCACGCCTTCACATCATGGACATCATCCACCAGCGTATAGCTGATCCCGAAACGGGGCAGAATCTCGGTAATGATATAATAGCACGAGCCGAACAGTACCCGGTTGGCCACCACGTGATCGCCGGTTTTGAGGAAGCTCATCATGCTGGCAAAGACCGCCGCCATGCCGCTGGCTGTCACACAACATGCCTCAGCGCCGGCTTCCAGCAGGCTCAGCCGGTCCTCCAACATTTTGAGCGTCGGGTTTAAATAGCGGCTATAGACGAATCCCGGCGCCTCGCCGTTAAACCGGCTTTCCGCCGTTTCGGCCGAATCGTAGCAAAACCCGGAGTTCAGGAAGAGCGCCTCACTGACCTCACCGAAGTCGCTGCGCAGCGTCCCGCCACGAACCAATCGAGTCTCAAGCCCCAGACCTTTCAATGCATTTTCTTTTGCCATAGATGCCTTATGCGATTATAAGCAAGGAACTTTTAATAGAGTAGAAACAATACGGATGCAACCGCATCCCATGGGTTCGGCAATGTATGGACAAAATCCGGTGCGCGGCCCGGAAACGGGGGATGGCTCGTCGCTGGCGGTGCAATCCATTTTCCCGACGCTGCAAGGAGAGGGGCCTTATGTCGGCTGGCCGGCGGTGTTTATCCGGCTGGGCGGCTGTAACCTCACCTGTCACTTTTGTGATACGGCGTTCGAAGATTTTGAGCAACTGGCGCTTGAGCGCATTCTTGACCGCGTGCAGCAATTCGCCAACCCGCAGGGCGAGCGTATCGCCGATTTGATTGTGATCACCGGCGGCGAACCGCTGCGCCAGCCGATTGCGTCACTGTGCGAGCAATTGCTGGAAGCGGATTATCTGGTGCAGATCGAAACCAACGGCACGCTGTTTCGCCCGTTGCCCTACGGGCTTGATATCGTCTGTTCGCCCAAGCCGAGCAATGGCCACTATTATCCGATTCGGGAAGATATGCTGGAGCGCATTACCGCTTTCAAATTTCTGATTTCCGCCGAACAGGCGGACTATCACGATATCGCCGAGGTCGGGCAGAAGCGGTTTCGCATCCCGGTATATGTGCAGCCGATGGATGAAGAGGACGAGGCGAAAAACAACGCCAATCTCTCGCGCGCATTACAGCTTGCCATGGGCCATGGCTATCGGTTATCGCTGCAGATGCATAAATATCTGAAAATACCCTGACACATTGTGAGTGCTTCCAAGGCAGTGATATTATTAAGCGGCGGGCTGGACTCGGCTACGGTCGGCGCCATGGCGCGCGCGCAGGGCTACGCGTTATATGCGCTCAGTTTTCGTTATGGTCAGCGCCACGAGGTGGAGCTGAAGGCGGCGGAACGGGTGGCGGCGTATCTGGGCGTGGCAAGTCATCAAATTGCCGATATCGACTTACGCTTGTTTGGTGGCTCGGCCCTGACGGCTGATATGGCGGTGCCCAAATCGCGTTCAGCCGATGAGATCGGGCGGGGGATTCCCGTGACCTATGTCCCCGCGCGCAACACGATTTTTCTCTCCTTCGCGCTGGCTTGGGCGGAAGTGCTGGAAGCGTATGACATTTTCATCGGAGTCAATGCGCTGGATTATAGCGGTTATCCCGATTGCCGCGCCGCGTTTATCCATGCTTTTGAGGAGATGGCCAATCTCGCCACCGCCTATGGAGTGCAGGGCGGGCGGCGCATCCGCATCCACACGCCTTTGATTGCCATGAGCAAGGCCGAGATTATCCGCGAGGGCCGCGCGCTGGGGGTAGACTATGCCCTCACCATCAGCTGTTACGATCCATCGCCTGAAGGCACCGCCTGCGGCGCGTGCGATGCCTGCCTGTTGCGTGCAAAAGGCTTTGCCGAGGCCGATGCTAGTTCGTCCCCCTGAGCAGGCGTTGGGCCATGATATTGACCATCCGGTCTTCATTGAGGTTGTTGTGGCCCTGCCCGTCCATGGTAATCAGCTCCACCATATCGGGCCTCATGGCTTGCAGCTCCTGACTCATGTGATAGGGGATGATCCAGTCCTGCGACCCGTGGAAAATGAGAATGGGCGAGTTGATGGCCTCCAGCTTGCTCCGGTTGTCAAACCGGTCGAGCACCAGCGGGCGCGCCGGGAATATGCGGTATTTCTCCTGTGCCACATCTGGCACCGAGGTGAACGGCGCGATCAGTACCAGGCGGTGAATGTCGTATTCGGTGGCCATTTGCACGGCAACGCCGCTGCCCAGCGAGCGGCCCAGCAAAATCAGCTCCTGCGGTGCAATCTGCTCCCGCGCAATCAGATAATCCAATGCCGTGCGGGCGTCCTCATACAAGCCTTGTTCGGTGGGGCTGCCGGGCAGGCCGGCATAACCGCGATATTCCAGCGCCATCACGCCGAAGCCGGCATCGGCCAGCGGCTCCAGCAGCGATTGGCGGATGGCCAGCGTGCCGGCATTGCCGTGGAAGAACACCACCGTTTTTTCGCCGTCCCGGGGCGGATGAAACCAGCCGTGGATGGACACCTGATCATTGGTGATCAGCGGAATAATGCGATAGCCGTGCAGCCTGATATCGGCAGGCGTGCGAGCATCGCTGGTGGGCTGAAAGATGATCTGCCGCTGAAAGACGAACAGCGCGATTAATACGGTGAGGTAAAATACGGCGATTGCACCAAGGCTCACCCAGATCATACGTTTCCATGTGGTTGTGTTTGTCATCGCCTCATCTTAGCGATTTTTGTGCCACGGTCATGCATTTCCTGCCGGAAGGCGTCGATTCGGTGTCGCCTCATGGTGACTTTGCCAGAAATGCGGTACTGAGAAGTGAAAGTTAGAAAGATCAGCCGGAAAGAGGTTAGAACGACACCATTGACAATTCGCCATAAACAACTACCACTGCGATTTCGGGGAGTAGCGCAGCCTGGTAGCGCATCTGCTTTGGGAGCAGAGGGTCGCAGGTTCAAATCCTGTCTCCCCGACCATGTTCAGTATGCTCCATTCAGGCGTCTCCGGTTTTGCGCTGCCAACCCGGCGGCGGGCTTTCACCAGCACTGGAAGCGATAACAAATCAGCTCCACCAGTGCGCGCAGGTGTGAATTGGCAATGGTATAATAGATCGCTTTACCGCGACGGGTGGTGGTGACCATGCGTTCCTGGCGCAGGCGGGCCAGATGCATGGAAAGAGCCGGCTGGCCCATGCCGGTAACCGCCACCAGTTCCGAGACCGTATAAGGACGGTACGAGATTTTGCACATCACCATCAGACGCCCCTTATTGGCGAGCACTTTCATGTAATGAGTGGCTTCGTTCGCATTCGTTTCGAAATCAACCGGAAACGGGCTGTCCATGCCTAATCCTCTTGCGTGCAAGGAGGGTTTACATTATATATGGTCATACATATCACAAATATGTGATATGTATAATCGAAAAATCTTTATGAGTTAAATAGATGCTTGAATCCCTTGATGCTGTTTTACTGGCGCGCATCCAGTTTGCGTTCACCATTTCATTTCATATCATTTTCCCGGCCTTTACCATCGGGCTTGCCAGCTGGCTGGCCGTGGTTGAGTGGCGCTGGCTGAAAACGGGCGATCCGATTTATGAAGAAATCTACCGCATGTGGGTGAAGATTTTTGCGGTGTGTTTCGGCATGGGCGTGGTTTCCGGCGTGGTGTTGTCGTATCAGTTCGGCACCAACTGGTCGGTTTTCTCCGATAAAGTCGGCAATGTCATCGGCCCGCTGCTGGGGTATGAAGTGTTAACCGCTTTCTTCTTGGAAGCCTCGTTTCTGGGCATCATGCTGTTTGGCTGGGGGCGCGTCAGCAAACGCATGCATTTCACCTCCACGGTGATCGTCGCTATCGGCACAGTCATTTCCGCTTTCTGGATTCTATCGGCCAATAGCTGGATGCAAACGCCTCAGGGGTTTGAAATCGGTCAGGACGGGTTGCTCTATCCCACTGACTGGCTGGAGATTATTTTCAATCCGTCTTTTCCCTACCGCTTTTTCCATATGGTTACGGCGGCCTATCTGACCACTGCGTTCGTGGTCGGCGGCGTGGCGGCGTATTACCTCTATCGCCGGATTCACGTGCCGCATGCACGCATCATGTTTGGCATGGCGATGTTAATGGCGGTATTTGTCGCCCCCCTGCAGTTGCTGATCGGCCATGCGCACGGTGAGAATACAATGGAGCATCAGCCGGTTAAGGTTGCGGCGATGGAAGGCAACTGGCAGCGTGGTACCAATAAACCGCTGTATTTATTTGGCTGGCCCAATGAAAAGACCGAAACCACCGAGTATGCCCTTTCCATTCCTGGCGGCGCCAGTTTCGTACTAACCGGCAGTGTTAACGGCGAAATCCCCGGCCTGAAAGACGTGCCGGCCGACGAGCGTCCACCAGTAGGTATCGTGTTTTGGTCATTTCGCGTCATGGTAGGAATCGGCATGGCGATGATTGCTACGGGTATCATTGCGGCCGTGCTGTATTTCCGCAAACGGCTGTATCAATCGCGCAGCTTTCAGTTGTGGTGTATGGCGATGACGCCCACCGGCTTTATCGCGGTGCTGGCCGGCTGGTTTGTCACCGAGGTCGGGCGGCAGCCCTTTACCGCCTACGGCATCATTAAAACCGCCGATAGCATCTCGCCGGTGGCGGCCGAACAGGTGGCGATTACGCTGGCAGCGTTTATCATCGTATATACGTTTGTGTTCGGCGCGGGCAGCTATTATATCCTCAAGCTAATCGGCAAGGGGCCGAAATCGAAGGAGGAGCCGTATTATTACGAGCACGGTATGGAGTCATCTGTAACCAAACATATCACTGAATCATCGCAAGGAGCCTGAGCATGCTGGACTTTTCCTCCTGGCTGGATTTGCCGCTGATCTGGGGATTGCTAATTGCCACGGCTGTTTTTTTATACGTGTTGCTGGATGGCTTCGATTTGGGTTGCGGTATCCTCTTTCCGTTCGCGCCGAGCGATAAATGCCGCAACCGTATGATGAATTCCATCGCCCCCTTCTGGGACGGCAATGAAACCTGGCTGGTTCTCGGCGGTGGTGGGCTGTTCGCGGCCTTTCCCGTGGCGTATGCCATTTTGATGCCGGCGCTTTATCTGCCCGTGATTTTGATGCTGCTCGGCCTGATTTTCCGCGGTGTGGCGTTTGAGTTTCGCTTTAAGGCGTCGGATAAAGACCGCAAATTGTGGGACATCGCGTTTCATGGCGGGTCGCTGCTGGCGGCCTTCATGCAGGGCGTGATTCTGGGCAATTTCGTTCAGGGCGTGGAAGTGGACGGTCGCAACTTCGCTGGCGGCGCGCTTGACTGGGCCAATGGTTTCGCCATTGTCACCGGCATCTCGCTGGTCTTCGGCTACGCCCTGCTGGGGGCAACCTGGCTGGTGATGAAAACCGAAGATGAAACCCAGCGCTGGGCGCGCGCGGCGGCACAGTATGTGCTGGTATTTGTGGCGGTTGCGATGGCGGTGGTCAGCGTCGCCATGCCGTTTGTAGAAGAGTGGATTACCGATTTATGGTTTTCTCTGCCCAATTTTTTCTATCTGTTGCCGATTCCGCTGCTGACGCTGGTCGCATTTATCTGGCTATGGCGCGACCTGAATGATACGACGCATGAAAACCGCCCGTTTTTCCTGTCGATTGCCGTCTTTTTACTGGGTTATCTCGGGCTGGCGATCAGCCTGTATCCGTGGGTGGTGCCGTTTGAGTTCACCATCTGGGAGGCGGCGGCGGCATCCACCTCGCAATCGCTGCTGCTTGTGGGTACGGCGGTGTTTCTGCCGATCATTCTCGCCTATACCGCTTACAGCTATTATATTTTCCGCGGCAAAAGCGGCCATGAAGCGATGTATTGAGGAAAGCCGCCATGCGCACGCTTCTTGACGAATGGATGAATAAACATCTCTCCAAATCCACGCGCCACTGGGTGTGGTTTGCGCTGTTGTGGTGTGGCGGGCTGGGCGCGGTGCTGCTGCTGGGCTACGCCATCCGCCTGGCGATGGGCATTGAGTGAGTGGCTTTATAATCGCATTTCTTTTTATACCAAAATGTTAGCGTAATTTGCGTGGCATTTTTTAATCAACTCTTAATATTAATAATCTCTCCAAAGATTATAATAGTTTATGGAATGGGTTTAACTAAGACTATCCACATGAGTATAGATGGCCAGCGCAATTGATAATCAATCGCCTATCAGAGTGGTGCATATATTGCCTCCTTTAGAAAGGGGGGGTATACAAACGCGAATTTTGCAAATCATCAAGAGCTATCCTGCTTTTCCCCCGACTGAACATGTGGTTATCGCGTTAAAAGAAAAAAACAGTATGACTGGGGAATATCGTGAAAATCCCTTATTACCAGACTTTGAAGCAGCCGGAGCCAAGGTTATCCTGCTTGATCATAATCAAGCATTAAGCCGAAATTCTTTGCAATACCAGACACTGGAGCAGGTGCGACCCCACATTGTGCATGCAGCTGCCGGTAAATCACCGCACTTTTTATTTAAAAACCAGGAACTATTTGGTAACGCAAAAATTGTTGCCGGGGCTTATACCCCCTTTCATATGCCCGACAGTTACCGGGAGATGCTTTCCACAGATGAGCGTTTAGAAAAATATAATGAACGGGATTTGCCTGAGACACTAGGATACCTACAACAAGCAGATACAATCCTTTGCAACTCGGCTGCCGTTTATGAAGCACTGAAGAAAGAGGGAATTGCACCGGACAAGCTAAGTGTTATTAACAATGGTATTGATGGAGACTATTTCAAACCTTCTGAGGAACTGCGTAAAACCACGCGTCAGACGCTAGGTATAAAGGAAAATGATACAGTCATAGGAGTAGCAGCAAGGTTTGCCAGAGAGAAAGACCTTCCAACTTTCTTAGAAGCCGCCAAATTATATTTGGGGAGTCTATCCGCTGAAGAAAAAGAAAAAACAAAATTTCTGATTGCCGGCTTATATACCGATGGCCCTGAATTAAAAGCACTTATTGATGAGAAAGGCTTGACTGGCCAAGTTATCACTGCCGGCGCGCGTGATGATATGCCGGCCATCTACAATGCGATGGATATTCATACCAGTAGCTCAAAATCAGAGCCATTTGGTAAAATTGTAGCAGAGTCATTGGCTTGTGGGGTTCCTAATGTAACAACCGATACTGGAATCATGAGAGAACTTGTCGGGGAAAATAGCGGAGTAATATGTGGAGTCGGAGATGCTGAGGGTATGGCAAACGGCTGGAAAACTCTGCTCAACCTACCTGATAAAGATTTTAACCAAACAAAAGAAAGAGCAAGAGCGCACATCTTAAAACATTTTTCTGAGCAAGAGATGATCACTCGCTTTGCTGAGGCGCTTACACGATTAGTCAGAAACCCAAAACATAAAGTGGGCTCCATCACTCTTGCAGATGCACGTCCACAAGTGAGCCAGAATAACACTCAGGTTTTAAATGCGGATCCTAAAAAAGTATTGATTTGGGTAGAGTCCCAATTTGGTTCCGGCCATATGAATATTGCCGCCCGCCTGTCTAGAGCACTTTCTTCTAAGGGAATTGAAGTCACAATTGCCAGTTCACGTGTTAATGAAACGAGCTTTGATTTTGGCGGTGCACGCAGAGAGAAATTACCTGGTTATCTTCATGTCAATACGACACTTACAGAAAATCACATCGAAAACTATCAAGATCGAGAATGGATAAAGCAACGCGGCGATAGACTGGTTGAGTTATACAAAAAGGAGAAATATGGCGCTATTATTACTGAGTCCTGGCCGTTTAGTTTATCTCCGCTTCATGATGAAGAGCTAGAAAGATTGGCAAAAGAAGCAAAGGATAATGGCACTCAAATTTACAGTCTGACACGGGATATTTTATCGGTTAAACCGCCGCAAACGGAAGAACAGAAAAGCAGACGGGGGATTTGGGGTGGTACGGTGGAGAGATTTAAAAAGAAACTAGAAGAATACGATATTAACGTTATCGTAAGAGGAGATGGCCGATTGCACAGGTTAGATGAGTCAAGACCCGGTTTTGGGGATTTTAACCAACGGACATTTTATCCCGGATATTTCACAAAACCTCAGCCTTATGCCGTCGATAAATCCTATTCTCCCGATAAGGAAGTTGTAGTCTCATCGGGAGGAAGCGGTTCTTTTTGTAAAGATGCAGAAGATTTTTTTGCTTTTGCTATGAAGTCGCGCAAGTATTCCAGGCAACTGTGCAACAATCCGTGGCGTCTGTTCATTCCGCTTGACCCTGATGACCCGCGCTATGTCCGGTTACTCAATATGGCACAACGGGAATCACCGGAAGGTAAAATCATTGTTCAGCCTAACGATCCGACATTCAGTGAACGCAAGGAGCAGGCGGCGTTATGTATTATCCGAGGTGGTCATACTGCGATTGAAGCGGTAGCTAGCTTAACGCCATTTGTGATTGCTCCGAATGGAACACATGACCAAATGACCAGGGCACGGAAATTCTCGGAACTTGGATTAACCGCTGCTGTGTATACCCCTAGCCTTGCCAGGAATTTGCAACACACAAAGCCCGAATCTCCAGAAGACTGGGCTAGAGCAATTGATCGGGTATATAGTAACAGACATGCTGTCGAACGTTACAACATTGGCACCTTAGGGGCTTTTCATACAGTGCGTGATATTATTATCCCCAGGCTGTCTCGTCTGGAGAAACGATCCTCTCGATTGCTAGGCCATAGTGATCGAGAAATGAAAAATAAACCGCTGCATGCGGTGATATTGGATTGGGATGGTGTAATAGTAAGGCCGGGGAAAAATGACGAGATAGCATGGAACTATGCGATGGAAAAAATGCAGACGCAAGGGCATGCCAAACAAAAGCCGTGGACCCGTAAAGATAAGACGGTTAATGCCCCATATGACCCGTTAGATTTTTTCACTGAGCTCTACGGCTCCCCAGAGCTGGGCAAGAAAGCGCTAGGATATGTTACTGATAAATTAGAAGAGCTTATTCCGGATATGACTATTGTGCCAGATGCGCGCGAAACACTTAGGCATCTGTATAAATCGGGTGTTCCGGTTATTATAGCTAGTAATTCTCCCGCCGACTATGTCAGGAAGCAATTTGAATACCACTTTAAGCAAGACTGTCCACAAGCCGAGATAGTTGGTTCGGACGATGAGACATCTCCGAAGCCTTCTCCAGTGATGTTATATCAAGGATTGGACCGTTTGGGTATCTCTGAATCGGGTAAGGTATTGTTTTTTGGGGATGGTTATAAAACGGATATTCAGGCCGCTCGCATTGCAGGGGTGAAGCCTGTACTGATTAAGACAGGAAAGCATGTAGAAGTGCCGCCTGATGAGCAAAAGACGTTGGAAGTGGTAGATGGGCATGAACATTTGAGACACTATGTGAACAGTTATCTGGGTAGGGAGAGAGGGCGCCTAGATGGTCATGCATGTCTGTAATAGTAAGGGCTTGGGTTGCTTTTCTATGGTGTTGCTATTGATATAATATTTATCAACTCCGCTGGGAGTCAGCCGGTCAGGCCGGCTGACTCCCATGAGGTGATTGAGCCTTAAAACGCTTTTTGCCAGCCGATGGTGATCGTCCAGTCCGTTTCCATTTGCGGGCCGTTCAGATCGCGGTAAAGCGGCGCGGTGGCCTCAATGGCGAGCCGATGGTCGGTCAGCGGGCCCCGCACGCCGATCAGGTTAACGCCCAGGCCAAGTTCCACCACCTCACCGCCGTAATTATCCGGGTTGGCGGTTTGCACCGGCGCAACGATTTGCGGGTCGATACCGTCGATTGCATCCTGAGTATGCGCCATCAGCCGGGCCGAGGTGCTGATCCACGGCGCCCACTCATACGCCCCCCAGGCGGTGACGGCATGTTTGTCGCCCCAGGCATAGCCTTCGTCATTCTCATCTTCCAGCCGCAATTCGGCGCTGTATTGCGCGCCCCAGCTCCAGGCGTCCTGCGAGCCGGTATAGGTGATGCCCGGCAGCAGATCGTAGGTGCCCGTGCCCAGCTGCATGGCATAGGGCAGGCGCAGGCGTGGCCGGTTGCCGTTGGGGGCGAGCACCTCATCCTCCTCGTCGATCGATCCGGTCGGCAGGCTGAGCCCGGCGTTGAGGTGGATGTGATGGCCGTCATCCTCATACAGCCGGATCAGGCCGGTCAGTTTGGTATCACCGAACCCTTCGCTTGCGGTGATAAACGAACCGATCCGGTTTGTACCTGTGCCCGTGTCAAACGTGATGTGATCCATCTCCTTTTCCAGATAATGCGCCATGGCCATCAGAGTCAGCCATTCCGACGGCGCATACATGGCGCCGGCCATGTGCATCCCCATCGTCATCTCGGTGGGTACCACCCGAAGATTACCCGGCTGCATAGGCCGGCCGGCGAAGCGGTTGGGGCTGCCGGTCGCGATTTCCTCCGGGGAAACGGAATCGGTGCCGATCCGGTTGCCCTGCATATTCATATGCATATAGCGATAAGACAGCATCCACTCGCCCGTGTCGTGCATATGATCGCCCATGACGCCGATCGGTGCGTGCTCGCTGGCGGTGGCCGAGGTTTCAAGCCCTTCGTTGCTCAGCCGCACGGCGTTTTCCTCGGCGCTGGCGGGTGATAAATAAAGCGGGCAGATAACGCCTGCCATCAGTAAACAGATGCGTGTACGCATAGTGATTCCCCTGATTAATGCGTGAATTATGTAATTAGCGTATTGGAATCAGGAGACATACGGCGGCGCCCGGGTATAATATGCCGGATGGGCCAGAGTGCCGGCGATGAGAGGGGTGCGCCACGCGTCTAAGGCCGCCAGCGTTTGCAGTCCCGGAGACGCGAGCGCAGCCATCGGCTGCGGTATCACATGCCCCAGCCCGTGCGCGGCGAGGAAACACATACCGCAGAAATAGCCCGTCTGATGCGTCGGTGATTGCTGTTGCTGTGCTTGCCTTTTCTGCCACGTTTCGATGCTGACCCATTCATAGCCGCGCGGGGTGCAGATGAAGATTTTTTCGCCGTATAATTCGGCGAGTGTCTCAAGCGCCGCATCTGACGTCGTGCCGGTTGCGGGCGGCGCGTAGGTAGCGAAAAAAGGCAATAGGAGATGGGCCGCAAAGGCCAATAATGCAAACCAGGCGGTGAAGCGATGATTCGGGCGATGATGATTGGCGCGACGCATGGATGAGGTTATAAGGTAGGGCTAGCCGGAAGGCAAGATCAGTTGGCGGGCGTTATTCCCCGCCCATCTTCAACGCTTCAATAAACGCACTTTGCGGAATATCGACATTGCCCACCGAGCGCATTTTCTTCTTTCCCTTCTTCTGCTTTTCCAACAGCTTGCGCTTGCGGCTGGAATCGCCGCCGTAGCATTTGGCGGTGACATCTTTGCGTAGTGCGGCAAGGGTTTCCCGTGCGATCACCTTGCTGCCGATGGCGGCCTGAATGGGAATTTTGAACATATGGCGCGGAATCAGCTCTTTCAGCCGGGCACACATCGCGCGGCCGCGAAATTCAGCCTGGCTGCGATGCACCATCAGCGCCAGCGCATCCACCGGCTCGCCATTGACCAGCACCGCCAGCTTGACCAGATCACCGTCGTCATAACCGGCCATTTCATAATCAAAGCTGGCATAGCCGCGGCTGCAGGATTTCAGCCGGTCATAAAAGTCGAACACGACTTCATTCAGCGGCAGTTTATACACCACCATGGCGCGGTTGCCGACATAGGTCAGCTCCTGCTGTACGCCGCGCTTTTCCGTACACAGCTCCAGCACTTTACCCAGAAATTCATCAGGAACTAAGATGGTTGCCTTAATCCACGGTTCGGCGATGCGCGCAATCTGCGAGGGTTCGGGATAATCCGCCGGGTTATGCAACTCACGCGTGGTGCCGTCGAGCATGGTCATCTCATAGACTACGCTCGGCGCGGTGGTAATCAGATCCACATCATATTCGCGCTCGAGCCGCTCCTGAATGATTTCCAGATGCAGCATACCCAGAAAGCCGCAGCGAAAGCCCAGCCCCAGCGCGGTGGAACTTTCCGGTTCATACTGAAAGCTGGCATCGTTGAGCTGCAGCTTGCTCAGGGCATCGCGTAGATGGTCATACTGGCCGTTATCGGTCGGGTAAAAACCGCAAAAAACCACCGGCACCACCGGTTTGAAGCCGGGCAGGGGGGCCTCGCACGGGCGCTTCTCCTCGGTGATGGTGTCACCGACCTTGGTATCGGCCACGGTTTTCAGCCCCGTGATGATGTAACCGACTTCACCGGGGCCAAGCGCCTCAACGGTCACCTTTTTTGGGGTGAATACCCCCACCTGGTCGACATCATAGGTGACTCTGGCATTCCAGAAGCGCACTTTCAGCCCCTTGCGCAGTTGGCCGCGATAGACCCGCACCAGGATGATGACGCCGAGATAGGTATCATACCAGCTATCGATCAGCAGGGCTTTGAGGGGCTCTTGGTCTAATGCGTCGCTCATAACCCGGGTTTATGGCGGAAAATGGAGGGGATGGCAATCGCAATACGCAGTCTATACAAGGGGCGGTGCAATGGGGACACAATCATAATTGTGTCTCCGGCGGCTATGTTCAGCTGCTGCTTGTAATGAAACTGTAACACTGTAATGGTAAATTATTATTAATAAACTTAATAGTCTAAAGGAACAGGGTGTGGCAGGCAAAACAGACTGGGTTGCAGAGTTAGAAAAATTTGGCATCACGCCGGAATCTTTTGTCAGAGATCCAAAGGCACGCGCAAAGGCGTTGCAAGCTAAACCGCTTCCCGAGAAGGCACCGTCATGGATTAGAGATGGCCGCATCACGGATGATACGCTGATTGACCCAACTATCCCATCTTACTACGAGCCGGAGGACGTGATGGCAGATTTCGAGCGGCGGATGGGGCCGGAAAGAGATTTGCTATATAATGCCGGTATCACCCATATTTTATTCGACGGCGAAACGGAAGGTGCCGTGGGCGTCGAACATATACCCGACTTAGAGGAAAGTGGACGGTATTTTGATGATCATGGTGCAGCCATCACGGAATGGCAACGCCGTAATTATTACAATACAGATATACTTGCGCATGAAGCCGGTCATGCCCTTTCTTATTTCCTCTCAAATAGCACACCGGACAGTGCGTGGGAAATTTTGCCAAATGAAGCGAAAATCGCCCTGAGAGAGGATGTCCAAACCATGTCAAAAGCGGGCTGGCGTGCGATGCAGGCGTCTGATCATGAGGATTTTAAGGAATTTTCCTCTCCTGACGAAAGGTTGCAAAATGATCTCGCTAAGGGAAAATTCGACTATGATTTGCAGGCGTTTTTTTTAGACGGCCTGGAATTTGAGAGAATAACTCTGGACCCGGTTATGAAGACGCAGCAGGTGGTTGCTGCACTCAATCAAAATCCGGAAATGAAGCAACATTTTCCAGCCTTGTCGGCTGTCATAGCGAAACATCCAGCGCTTGAGCAAGTCGTGTCATATAAAGACACCGCATTAAGAATGTCCCAACACCCTGTTATAGCAGCCGCCATAGATAAAGATTATGCACGAATCGAACAAGAGGGCTATGCTCGTAAGGGCGGAACACTATCCCGTCCCGGCGTACCGGACAAAAACGCCCATCATTATCTACCGGCTTACCTGCATGGCAGATGGGGCGAAACCGACCAACCTAAAGATTTTCAAAATTTCCAAGCGCGTGAAGAAGCCTTTGCAGAAGTGTTTTCTGATATTTTGATGGGCCGGGATGATTCCGGCCTATCGGCTTTTATGCCCCATACCCGAAAAGAGATTGAAGGGTTGCTCGATGGTCTGCGTACCATTGCCAGTAAACGTGATGTGGCAAGAGAAAAACAGCATGAAACGCCTACACCCGAACCGGTTGAAACACAATGTAAGTCTGAAGCCGATACTTGGCGCAGCGACAGTTGGGCTGAACATGGAAAAAGGGGGTTCATCCTAGATCTACAAGTTGCTATGGGGGTGCCGCACCCCAATAAAAATAGAGATGAATTACTTGCAATATATAGATTAAGAAGTGAGATAAAATCGCTGAAAGATTTACCAAAATCAGCTAAAGCCGCTGTTGAAGAGGCGGTCACCCAGTTTCTAGCTGGCGCTAACGTTAGCGGGTTGTCCCCTGATGGTCAGGAAGCATATCATAATGCGCGCAGGGCAATTAAGGATGCGCAGAAGGAGCAAGGTCTTAGTCCGTAAACCACCCTTAACACCATCATCACAAAATCACTTGCCATTTGATGAAACATGTAGGCGGGAACCGTCACACGCCTCGCCATAAAAATGCCCTGCGGTTTAGTTTCCGGCAGGCGGCGGCAACCGTTGCACAATCGCCTCAAGCAATGCTTCAATCCCCAGTCCGGTTTTAGCCGAGACCATGATCGCATCGGAGGCATCAATGCCGATCACTTCCTCGATCTGTTCTTTCACGCGATCCGGCTCGGCGGCGGGCAAGTCAATCTTGTTGAGTACGGGAATCAACTCCAGATCCTGATCAATCGCCTGATAGACATTGGCCAGCGTCTGCGCTTCAACCCCCTGCGCCGCATCGACCACCAGCAGCGCGCCTTCACAGGCCGCCAGACAGCGCGAGACTTCATAGGAAAAATCGACATGGCCCGGCGTATCCATCAGGTTTAAGATGTAATTCCGCCCGTCGCCCGCCGTATAATGCAGGCGCACGGTCTGCGATTTAATGGTAATCCCGCGTTCACGCTCCAGCTCCATATTATCCAGCAGCTGTTCGCGCATTTCGCGCTCGGTGACACCTTTGCAGGCCTGAATCAGCCGGTCGGCGAGGGTGGATTTACCGTGGTCGATATGGGCGATGATGGAAAAATTGCGGATGCGGGACAGCTCGATATTCATAACCGCGCGATATAGCAGGGCTTGCGGGCGCAGGCCAGCGAAATCCATCAGCGTTCATGGGCATAATCCGGTTGGATCAGCGCATCATAAAGCCGTTGCCCGGTAATACTGAACGGCATGGCGCCCGGCAACATCACCAGATTGGATACCAGCAATTCGGAGAGTTTATTACCAGGATAGATTTCCACGCCGCCCGTGATGGTCTTGTCTAAAAGCCCTTCTGCCTGATTCAGCACGCCTTTAATGACGTGCGGGCTGGAGGCCCGCCCATAACGCTCGGCCAGCCAGTAAGTGGCGCTGGCGCCTATCAGTCCGGCGCTCCAGCCGGTCAGCAGGCGGCCGATATCGTTATGCACCGGCAACGGGGTATAATCGTCGAGCGCTTCGCCGTTGGTGGCGCGGCGTTTGCGCGAGAGTGCGGTTTGCGTCAGCAGGCTGCTGGCCAGGCCGCCTGCGAACATCAAACCGACATTAATCCGCCGCCGGGCCATGTTGACCATATGTGGCTCGATTTTTTCGGCATTCGGAAAGAGTTGTTTTGCCACCAGTGCATTGAGCTGTTTCATCTGATTGGGCAACACATTGCGGCCGGCCCACACCGCCCCGATAGCCACGCCGATACCGGTCAGCTGGCCGGTAACGAATTCACTCGCACGTGAACGGTCGCGTGCCGTTAGGACCGGTTTGGCCTGTTGGATAAGAGGGGAGGGCAGCTGCGAATCGCTGCGTGCTGTATCTGGTTCTGCCACCTCTGGTGTGAATACCCGTCTGCTCCAAGTTAAAACTTATTATAACTTCTCTAAAATCGCATGGATGTGACAATTGCGTGAAAATGGATCAATTTAGTGTGGTATAACTTTCCAGGAATGCTGGAAAAAACCGCCGGTGCGCAGTATTTTGGGTTTATAGGGTGGGTTTTACGATGATACCGGAGGCATCTCCAGGCGACGACAATCATCCCCTGCTGCGGCGTTACCGCACCATTTTCCTGTCTGATATTCATTTGGGCACACGCGATTGCAAGGCCGAATTTCTGCTCGATTTTTTGCGCTTTAACGATTCGGAAACGCTCTATCTTATCGGCGATATTTTCGACGGCTGGCGCCTGCGTCGGGGCTGGCACTGGCCGGAGGCACACAGCACAGTCATCCAGAAGGTTTTGCGCAAGTCACGCAAGGGCGCGGGGGTGATTTTCATACCCGGCAATCACGATGAATTTCTGCGCGATTATGTCGGCATGGAATTTGGCGGCATCCGCCTTTTGCTGAACGATACCCATATCACCGCCGACGGCCGCCGGCTGCTGATCCTGCACGGCGACGAATTTGACGGAGTGATGAAATATGCGCGCTGGCTCGCCTATATCGGCGATCGCGCCTATGTCCTCACGCTGCGGCTGAATCATTATTACAACGTGCTGCGCAGCCGGCTGGGATATTCCTACTGGTCGCTGTCGGCGCACCTCAAGCACAAGGTCAAGCAGGCGGTGCAGATTATCAGCGAATTCGAGCATGCGGTGGCCGACGCCGCCGGTAAACAGAAATATGACGGGGTGGTATGTGGCCATATTCACCATCCCGAAATCCGCGATATCGAAGGCGTAACATACTATAACGACGGTGACTGGGTGGAAAGCTGCTCGGCGCTGGTTGAGCATTTTGATGGCCGCATGGAGATTCTTTTCTGGGCGCAGGAGCGTGCCCGGCGCGAAGCGGAGTTGGAAGACAGCCGTCAGTTGCATTTGTTTGGTGAGCGTGATGACGATTCAGCACATCGCCTTAATCAGTGATGCCTGGACGCCGCAAATCAACGGCGTGGTGCGGACGCTGGGCGAGGTGTTGCGCGCGCTGGAGGAAGCGGGCTGCATGGTTCGTACGATCACGCCGGATTGCTTCCGCAGCCTGCCCTGTCCGACCTATCCCGAGATTCGCCTGGCCTTCGCGCCACGCGCTGTGGGCCGTCTGCTCGATGCCTGGCGGCCCGATGCCGTGCACATCGCCACCGAAGGCCCGCTGGGGCTCGCGGCGCGGGCGCATTGCCTGAAGCGCGGGTGGCCGTTTACCACCTCTTTTCACACCAAATTCCCTGAATATGTGCAGGCGCGTTTTGCTCTGCCGGTGGCGTGGGGGTATCGTTTTCTACGCTGGTTTCATGCCCCGGCCGCACGCATGCTGGTGGCCACACAAAGTATCGCGCGCGAGCTGGAAGGCTATGGTTTCAGCAATATCCATGCCTGGTCGCGGGGGGTGGACACATCGCTGTTTCATCCCGATAAACGCACCGATCTGGGCTATGCGCGTCCGGTTTTGTTATATGTCGGCCGGGTGGCGGTGGAAAAAAACATCGAGGCGTTCCTTACTCTCCCTCCCCTGTTTACGGGGGAGGGTTGGGGTGGGGATTCTTCTTTCTCCTATCCCCCTCCCATGAATGAGGGGAGCCATACCAAACTGGTGGTCGGCGATGGGCCGCAGCGTGCGGCGTTGCAGGCGAAATACCCGGATGCCGTGTTTGTTGGCGCTAAGCATGGCGAGGCGCTGGCGCGTTATTACGCCTCGGCGGATGTGCTGGTATTTCCCAGTAAAACCGATACGTTCGGGCTGGTGATGCTGGAGGCACTGGCTTCCGGCACGCCGGTGGCGGCCTATCCGGTCGCCGGCCCGCTGGACGTGCTGACCGATCCGCGCGCCGCGGCCATGGCGGCAGATTTATCCTCGGCAGTGGTGCAGGCAGCACACAAACAGCGCACGGATTGCCGGGCATTTGCACAGGGATTCTCGTGGGCGCGCTGTGCCCGTCAGCTTTATGCGGCGCTTGCGCCGACTGCACACGGCGAAAGATGTGTCGGCGCGCCTATGACGCCGCAGCGGTGATTCGGAAGATGCTGAAACAGGTTCAGCGTGAAAAGCCTTCCCCGAATGTCATCCCGAACTGGTTTGGGATCCGGGGGCAATGAATTTGCCGGGGCAAAACCGGCCAGCTCCGGCCTAAGCGGTCGCCCGGAACAGTCAAGAGTCAAACGTCAAGAGTCAAAAAGGGGGCGCCATAAAACGCTGGTGCCCCCAAATCCCTAATAAATACCCGGCCGTATCAGGCTTTTGATATTCGCCGTACCCGCGGTTTGCGGACTAACGCTGAGATTGTTCCAATCCACACGCGATCCGGACGCGGACGATATTGATTGCACCGGCGTACACGCCGACGCCATCATCATAGCACCGGCCGCCAACCATAACGGCCAATGCGCTCCCCCTTTGAGAACTGCCATCATAACCTCCATCCCCAGTTGATGACAGATTCATACTGTATGGAAATCCGGCGAATGACCATTGCTCATTTTGCAAGGCAGCCTTGCAAAATGAGCAATGGTCTTGTGGATAACTTTTTGGTAGTAATAAGGTTTAAATATTGATTAAATTTCAATTTGTCCACTACGTGCAGCGGCAGCGTTTAAGCTCGTCGACGGCGGTGCAACCGGTGTGTCCACACTTACATCTCCACTGAATTGGATGCTGTTGCCATTCATCACAGCGTTTTGCAAACCACTGTCCCCTGCACCTGCACCTGCACCTGCACCTACGCCATCGGCAAGATCTTTCATTTCCCCATCCATATGCTTCGCTATTGCATCAGCGCATTTTGCTAAAATTCCTTGAGGATTGGTGGTAGGTCCCCTTAGTTGTCCTGCGCCCGGCACAATTTGTGACAACATTATTCTAGCAACCGGTTGATGGGCGGGATTGAGTCTATCCACCCAATTATGCTGCAAGGCAGGTAAGACACATGCAGGACGATGACCATCACCCATTCCTGCCGCGGCATTGGCGAGCAACATGGAGTTAGTTCTTGCTATATTAGAACCATCCGTCATGCTTAATATTGTAAACTAGAAATGTGACAAAATCATGACAAAACCGTGACAACGGGTCAGAAAAAATTGATTAAGAGACTGTAAATACGAACAAAGAATGTGACAGCGGGCCGATAAACAGGGATTTAGTTGCAATATACGCAACGCATGCGCCGCCTCTTAATTTGGCCGGCTAACCTGATACGGGCTGTCTAGCGAGAATCCGGGGATATCCACCGGGAAGGTCTCACCGGTATCGGCTTCCATTTCATAGGCGCCGAACATCAGCCCCGAAGGGGTTTTGAGCATGGTGCCGCTGGTATAGCGAAAGCCTTCGCCGGGGTTTAGCTCGGGCTGTTCGCCGACCACGCCCACACCCTGGACTTCCTGCAACTGCCCCATGGCGTCGCTGATTTTCCAGTGCCGGTTTAGCAGTTTCACTTTATGGTCGCTGAGATTTTCCACCTGCACGGTATAGGCCCAGACATACACATCATCCGAGGGCTCGGACTGATCCGCCAGATACGTGGGAATAACAGACACTTTAATATCATTGGTGGTTTTACTATAGGACTCTTCGCTCATATTTCTAATATGGGTGTAAGGGGCGGTATTTGTCAATGCCCATCGTCCTGCCTGCGGAGCCGTCAGCCCCGCGCCGGCTCGGATGATTTTTCCTGCAGGCGTTCACAGCGGCGCTCAATCTGCTCGATCGCACGCAGGCGTTTATCGGTCGGCGGATGGGTGGAGAAGGGATACAGCAGTGTGCGCACAATGCGGTTGCCAATCGAGCGCTCGCGTTCGGAATCGGGTTGTTTGGCCAGACTGTTAAGCGTCGCCAGCGCCTCTTTCATATGTTGCGGCCGGGTGGCAAGCGCGCCTTCGCGGTCGGCTTCATATTCCATGAAATGGCGATAGGGCACCAGCGGCAGCGTGGCGCCCAGATAATGCACCGGTGTCATCAACACGTTGGAGTTCATAAACCGTAGCAGATTCGGGTTCAGCCCGCCGCGCGTCAGCCGTGTGGTGGCCATTAGCCAGGCACGTTCGGCCAGCCAACTGCCGCTAAGCCCCAGCGCGGTGATCGCCGTGGCGTCGCGGTTGAAGTGCCGGTGGTGCGACAGTTCGTGGCCGATCACGGCATCCAGCGCTTCGGGTGACATTTCATTCATCAGCCGGGTGGTCAGAATCAGCCCTTCGCCGTTGACGCTCGCGGCATTGGGGATATGGCTGCCGATGATGTAAATCTCCGGCACATCGTTGATATTTTTGCGCTGGCATAGCGTGACCACGCGGTCGATCAGGGCGCGGTCGGCGAGCCTGTCGGGGCTGGCCAGGCGTACATCCGAGCTGCCGAACTGATTCCACGCCAGCGCCTGCATGGTCTCGCTGGGGGAGGCCTGACGCTGTTGCTCATAGGTGTGCGCGTGCAGCGGCGACGGCGGCATGGCCGGCCGGCCGCTCATGTAAATGCGTGTATCGGGCATGTGCGAAACCTTTTCCAACCTGTTTAGTATAGGCCAAGGTGATGACAGGATTATGACGATAAAGAGGCCACGCCATGCGGTCAATGCGTCGGGTTAGTGTGTGGTGGTGGGATCAATCTGTGAACAAGTCTATTAACAGTTTGACCTAATAAGAAAAAAGTCATTTGATATCAGATATTGCGAGCGCCGTAAAGCTGGTGGTCGAGCCGCCAGACGCGCCGGTAGAGGTGATAGCTGGTATCAAGCAGTGCGTTGAGGTAATCGGGCAGCATATGGGCGTATTCGTCATGATATTCCAGGCACAGCTCGGCGCCGTCGATACGGTATTCGGCGCAGGCCTCGTCATCGCTTAACTGGCCGGAAGACACCGCCTTGCGTGCCATCAGCCAAGCCATCACGCTGGTCAGCCGCATGGTGATACGCGACATTTCATTGGCCAGCAGCGTGCGCAGATGGGGCGGCATGTCGGCTTCGCCAAGGGATTCCTGCAGTTGGAAATATTCATATGAATCAGATACTAGCTGCATCGTCTCATGAAAAAGACCTGGCATGAACAACAGGTTGGAATCAGTTTCAACCTGTTTCATTACGCTGGCATGCGTCATGTCATAAACCATCATATGCTAAGCTAACATATAGAATTTAAGCTTATTTTAAGTTTCCATGGCATTTGAGGCGTATTTTATGGATGATGGGGCGCTATGAAGACGGTGCATCAGGAAGCCGCCGAGACGGCCCATTCGGTGTGGTTGTCGGCGCATGCCGGCAGCGGTAAAACCAGAGCGCTGGTTGACCGCGTGCTGCGGCTGCTGCTCGAAGGCGTGGAGCCCGGCGGTATTTTGTGCATCACCTATACGCGTGCCGCGGCCACCGAGATGCAGCAACGCATACGTCAGCAATTATCCGGCTGGGTGCGCATGGAGGCGGCAGAACTTCACAGCGCGCTGAGCCAGCTGCTGGGCCATCCCCCGGAGCAGGCGCAGCTGGAAGGGGCGCGCACGTTGTTATGTCGTCTGCTGGAGGACGGGCAGGGGCTGAACATCCAGACCATCCACGGCTTTTGCCAGTCGCTTTTGAGCCGTTTTCCCGCCGAGGCCGGGGTGGCGCCGGGGTTTGCCATCGCCGAGGACCGTCAGCGGCGCGAATTGCTGGAGGAAAGCCGGCGGCGCCTGTTAGAGCAGGCGCTCAATCCGGAGCAGATGCCGGATCTGGTCGCAGCGCTGGAACGCATCGCCCGCCACGCGGCGGACAGTACCTTCAGCGAGCTGCTGCAGGCGGTGATTGAGGCGCATCACCTTTTTCAGACCTTATTGCTCGCACCAGATGGTGCCGGCAATTTGAAACGTGCGATTTACGGTGGGCTAAATCTTTCGTTTGAAGCGGATGAGGCCGGCATTCTGAATGCGTATATCGCGCGGGAGGCCGAATCAGATGCCGCGTTGCGCGCCGCCGTGGAGCAGCTGCGCCGCAGCGGCAAGCAGGACCGGGCCGTCGCCGAATGCATCGCGACATGGCTGGCCTCGGCGCAAAGCGAGGCGGATTTCCGGGCCTATGCCAAAGCCTATTTAACAACCGATGGCACGCCCAAAAAAGACCATACAGTCCGCACAAAATCCTTCGCCGGGGCGCATCCGACAGCAGCTGATGTATTGCTCCGGCGTCAGCAGGATATCGTCGCCACGGCGGAGCGCTTGAACGCCGTGAAAACCGCGCGCTTTTCTGTAGCGCTGGTGACTATGGCGCAGGCGCTGGTGGATATTTATCAGGAAGAAAAACGCCAGCGCAGCCTGCTGGATTATGATGATTTACAGTTTTATGCGGTGCAGCTGCTCAGCCGCCCGGGCATGTGCGAATGGGTGCTCGCCCGGCTTGACCAGTCCATCCGTCATGTGCTGATTGATGAGGCGCAGGATACCTCGCCGCCGCAATGGCAGCTGACGCGGCTTTTAGTTGAAGAATTGTTCAATGATGCCGACTGCGCCCGCACCCTGTTCGTCGTCGGCGATGCCAAACAGTCGATTTATCGTTTTCAGGGCGCCGATATGCGCGGATTTGTCGAACGGCGCCGGCACTACGCCGATTGGTTCACGCACAGCGGGCAATCCTGGCGGGAACTCACGCTGGAAACCTCCTTTCGTTCCACCCCGGACGTGCTGGCGCTGGTGGATGCGGTTTGCGCCTTGCCGGAGGTTCGGGCAGGGCTGGGTGAAGCATGCCCGGCGCATCGGGTTCATCGGGTGGGTGCGCCCGGAATGGTCGAATTGTGGCCGCTGATTCAGGCGCCGGAAAACAAAGTGAAAGCGCCGTGGGAGCTGGATGCACCGTTGGATGAACGTTTGACCGGCCCGGCGGTGCTGGCCGAACAGATTGCTGCTGGCATCCGCGGGTGGCTGGATGATGAGCGGCTATTACAGGCCAGAAACCGGCCTGTGCGCCCCGGCGATGTATTCATTTTGCTGCGCCGGCGCGGCCAGCTGATGCATCCCCTGCTGCAGGCCTTGCGCCGTCACGGCGTAGCGGTGGCCGGCGTCGATCGTATCCGGCTGAACGAGCATATGATCACCCAGGATGTGCTGGCGCTGGCTTCCTGGTGCCTGTCGCCCTATGACGATCTGACACTGGCGGGCGTATTGAAAAGCCCGTGGTTTAACTGGGATGAGCAGCGTTTGTTTGAGCTGGCGCACGCACGCGGTGAGTCCTCGCTGTGGGAGGTGCTGCCGGCCGCCGAGCGCGACGATCTGGCGCATATCCGGTCGCAGGCGCTCAGCCTGCCGCCGTTTGAATGGCTGGTCAACCGGCTGGAAGGCGAGGGCATGCGGCGCGCCTTCAAGCGCCGCTTTGGCGAGGAAGCCGATGAATGCTGCGATGAATTGTTGCAGCAGGCGTTGTTGTTTGAGTCCACGCATGAGCCGCATCTGGCATATTTTCTGCCGTGGTTGCGTGCTGCAGCCGGTGATATGAAGCGCGAAGCGGAGCCGGGCGGCGACGCCGTCCGCGTGATGACGGTGCACGGGGCGAAGGGGCTGCAGGCGCCGATTGTCATTCTGCCCGATACCACCTCAAGCGTATCCGGTTCTCCGCAGCTGCTTTGGCAGGAAAATGATTATGGCCTCGCCTGTTATGCAAAGCCTTCCGGCGTCGCCAGGCCGGAGCCGGTCAGGCAGCTGGAAGCGCAGGAAAAAGAAGCGGAACGGGCGGAGTCGATGCGCCAGTTATATGTGGCGCTCACACGTGCCGAGGACGAGCTGTATATCACCGGGATGCAAACCGCCAGGCAGTTGCCGGCAGACTGCTGGTATGCCCTGATCGAACGCGCCCGCGCGATGCTGGATGAGTCATCGATACACAGCGTTTCCCCCGGCGCGCGTCAACCGGCTTGACTCAGGATGGTGCGGCGCTTATGTGTTTGCATAACGATAACCGCAACAAATGAGGCGATGCATGACCAGCAAACAAGTCAATGACAACGATTTTGAAAGTACCGTATTGAAAGCGCAGGTCCCCGTTCTAGTGGATTTCTGGGCCGAGTGGTGCGGGCCGTGCAAACAGATTTCCCCGGTGCTTGATGAAATCGCCGGTGAAATGGGCGATAAGCTCACCATTGCCAAGGTCAATATCGACGAAAATCCGGATACGCCGCAGAAATATGGCGTACGCGGGATTCCGACCCTGATATTATTCAAGGACGGCGAACCGGTGGCAACCAAAGTCGGCTCGCTGCCCAAGAGTAAGCTGGTTGAATGGATTGAATCCGTCGTTGCCGCCTAGACCCATTGACGCCTCGGCCATCGCCGCACTGGCATCCCGTATCCACGCGGAAAGCGGGCTGAGCGTTCGCCTTTGCGGCGAAATCGAATGTTATCTCATCGGCTCGTGTGAAGAGGAGGCCTTCTGGCAGGCCGTCACCGATGAAGCGGCCAGTCAGGCGGTGCCGCTGAAGAATATCGCGCGTGAGCGCGGCCCCGGCCAGTTCGAATGCCGTATGCAGCCAACTGATGCCGCCGATGCGGCCGAGGCGGTTGCGCGCATTAAGCGGATTATTGAAGAACTGGCGTCAGTGCATGCAATCCGCGCGGATTTCTCGGCGTTTCCCTTTAACGATCAGCCCGCCAGCGCGCTGCATTGGCATTTACACATGGAAAACGCGCAGGGCCAGCGCGTGTTTATGAAGCGCGCCGACGAGCTAAGCCCGCCCCTGGCGCGGGTGCTGGCCGGACTGCTGGCAACCATGCCGGCGCTGATGCCTTATTTTGCGCCGAATGAAAACGCCTATGCCCGGCTGCGCTCGGGGCAGGACCATGTGCCCACCACGCTCAGCTGGGGCGGCAATAACCGCTCCGTTGCCCTGCGCCTGCCGGAAAGCGTGGTGTTGACCCGCCGCATCGAACACCGGGTGTGCGGCGCCAATGCCGATCCCTTCACCAGTGTGTGGGCGATTCTGGTAGGCGTGCATTACGGGCTGAGCCACGAATTGCCGCTGAGCGGGCAGATGTTTGGCAATGCCGGCGATACGCAATATGAATTGCCGGGGCTGCCGATTGGGCTGGACGAGGCGTTGCAGGCCAGCGCTGATGCGCCGTGGCTGGATACATATATATCGTGAGGTATGTCACAGTCACATAAAGCATGCCTCTCCCTTACACTCCGCCTTCAGGGAGAGGGAAGCAGCGCGCCGCGCAGCCAGCGAGGGGGGCATTGCCATCGATACCCTGCTGATACGCTGCGTATCACACAAAATGAAGCAATCCCTAACTGACTTTGACCAGTTTGGGGATGTCCATATCCGTCCAGCGGCCGGCGGCTTTCTGATATGCCGCGATCGAGTTGGCCCGGCCGTCACGGATGTTTTGCATGCTGTGAATCAGGTTGAGCCCGTCACGCAGCCAGTCGATCAGATGGTGCAGGTCGCTGCGATAGGGGTTGAGCTCATCCAGACAAACCACTGCATCGCGCATGGTATCGTGCGTTTGAATATACTCGGCGGCGACGGCGTCATACGCCAGCGGATCGGAAGTGGGAATACCGGTCACGCGGCGTGCTGTAGCCGAATAATCGCGCAGGCAGTGGCGCAGCTCTTCAAGGGGCAGGGTGGTCAGCGCCGATAGGACGGTGGTCATGGTATCGGCGACTTCCTCGATGCTGGCCATGGCCTCACCGATTTTAATCACGCGATTATTATAAATGGTTGCGATGGGAAGCTGCTGGGTTTTGCCGATTTCGGAAAACACTTCCTCAATAATGCCGTCGCGATCGATCGACAGGTCATACAAACGCACGCATTCAAAAATATCGCGGCGATCAACCATGACATACTGATACAGATCATGAATGCGCGCATATAATGCCTTTTCGGAAGCGTTGGCGGGCTCATAGCCGTTATGGTCGCGCTGTTCGAGATACATGCCGGATAAGTCCCGGATGCGTGAGACAATGCGACCGAATAAAATACGGCCCAGGCTGCGGCGTTGTATATCCTCGCTGATTTCGAACTGATACATCAGCGCGTTAATGGCTTCATCGGCAATCTCGCCGCGGCGGGTGACATCACGCGCATCGGAAATGCGAAAGACGCGGTCACACAGCTCGATATTCAGCCGTTCGCGCGTGCGCTGCTGTTCTGATGCTGCCGGTGCAGGCGGAAAATACGGCACGAGGTGAAAGCTGCGTACCAGATAGCTTTCGTCTTCAATATCGGCTGGAAGGCCGGAGAGTTTGCCGGATGCCGAGCTGTCATGCGCGGCCAGGGCGTCGTCGACCTCATAGACGTGTTTTCCTGCCAGCTCCCAAGCCATGACTGCCCCTTATGTATGTTGTTTTATGTTAAGTAATGCCTCAATATGAGACCCATGCATATGCCGGCTCCTGCCTGTGTTCCGTTATTCCCGCTTTCTCGGGGATGACACGCTGAAAGCCGACTGATGCAATAGTTTCAATATATATTGTAAGTTGAATCGATTAAAAAACGGTGAATAACCGAGCATAATCTATAAGAATGATGGTTTTTCATGTGGTTGATGGAGCATTTGTATCAGTGCTCAAGACGATTTGGCCAGCTTGTTAACACAGGTGCGGGACTGTCGCGCCTGCGCCGCGCATTTCCTCTAATGGGTTGCGTCTTTTAATTTTACATCATTACATTACATAAATAAAAATACGTTATGGAAACACCAAGACACAGTTTGCAGCAAGAGCCCATGGCCCCGGCCGCCGATCCGGGGCTTGATCTTGAAGACGCTATCAATCGCCTGCGGGAAGAGATGAATGCGGTGATCCTGGCGCATTATTATCAGGATGACGACATTCAGGACATGGCGGATTTTATCGGTGATTCGCTGGATTTGTCCCGCAAGGCGGCCGCCACCGATGCCGATGTCATTGTTTTTTGCGGCGTTAAATTCATGGCTGAGACAGCCAAGATTTTATCGCCCGACAAAACGGTGCTGCTGCCTGATATAGATGCCGGCTGCTCGCTGGAATTTGCCTGCCCGCCGCAGCGTTTCGCCGCCTTTCGCCGGGCACATCCCGAGCATATGGCGCTGACCTATATTAACTGTTCGGCGGAAGTCAAAGCGTTGTCGGATATTATTGTCACCTCCACCAATGCCCGGGCCATTATCGATCAGATACCGGAAGAACAGCCGATTTTATTTGCACCCGATAAGTTTCTGGGCGCCTATCTGGCCAAGCAAAGCGGGCGTGAGATGCTGTTTTGGGACGGCACCTGCGTCGTGCATGAGCGGTTTTCCGAGCAGGAACTGGTCAAGCTCAAAACTCGCCACCCGCAGGCCCGCATCATCGCCCATCCGGAGTGTCCCGAGCATTTGCTGGCTTATGCGCACCATATTGGTTCCACCTCGTCGCTGTTGAAATATACCCAAACCCATCCCGGCGAGACGTTTCTGGTCCTGACGGAGCCTGGCATCATCCATCAAATGGAGCAATGTTCGCCGGGTAGCACCTTTATCCCTGTGCCGGGAATGGAAGCTGACGGCGCCTGCCTTTCGTGCAATAACTGTCCGTATATGAAAATGAACACATTGGAGAAACTGTATCGGTGCATGCGGGGCCGTACGCCGGCAATCGCCCTGTCTGACGAACTGATCGCACTGGCACGTGCGCCGCTGGATAAGATGCTTGCCATGTCAGAAACCATTCCGCAATCGGCTGTCACACGATGAATACGGAACAGGTGATCGGGTTTATAGCAGGCTCAACCTGCATTTTCGCCCTCATGTTATTTGCCTGGTTCTTGAAGTGGGAGGGTGACGCCGAGGAGCATCTGGCGGCCGTTGAACAATCCATCAAACGTCAGGAAACCACGTGGAACCGCGCCGGGGGTAACGTATCGCTGGATTACGATGATATAATCGCCAGCGGCTTTCCGTTTTATCTTGAGATCCGTCTGTTGCGACCCAATTTCAGCGCCGTAGTCGATGGTCGCCGTATGCGCATCCACGGCCCGTATCTGAGCTTTGTGCCCGAGGATGAGGAGAAATGGCAATATAGCCTCGACTTTCTGCCGGATTTCACGGTCAAACTTGGCAGGCAGGAATATTACATTTACCTGTATCATGTGCCGGAACTGCTGGTGCATGCCCCGCCGAACCGGCTGGCGCGTATAGTGAACACGGCGGAATACGGTATCCAGCTGCCGTCGCAATGGATGGTGGGTATCGATAAAGGCAAAAGTTCACGCAAGGTAAGGTTTCAATATACGCCGACCGAAGAGCCGCTGTGGCGCTATATTCCCAAAGATATCCGCGCACCGCTGCGATGGTTCCGGGCCCTGATCACTGAAGCGGTGGGCTAGGTTCAATCACCACCCTGCGTCTGCTTAAGCTTTGACTTGCACGGCCAATTTGGCTAATGCTCATTTTCTGATTGTCACGCGCTTACAGGCTCTCATGACTCCTTCGGCAGAAGAACTCCAGCGAATTGTCTTCATGGCGCTCAGTGAAGATATCGGCCATGGCGATATCACCAGCGAGGCGATCATTCCCGAACATACCGAAGTGACCATGAAACTGGTGGCGCGCGAACCGTTGACGGTCGCGGGTATGGAAGTGGTGCAACTGGTCTTTGCCAGTGTCGATCCGTTGATTGATTGCGATATACGCGTGCAGGATGGCCAGACGCTGGCGGCGGGGGCGGAGATGGCGTCGTTGTTTGGTTCGGCACGCGGGATATTGGCGGGCGAACGGGTGGCGCTGAATCTCCTGCAGCGCATGTGCGGGGTGGCGACGCAAACGGCCGCCTTTGTCAGAGCGGTTGAAGGTACAAACGCCACGATTCTCGATACCCGCAAAACTATGCCCGGCCTGCGCGCGCTGGATAAATACGCCGTGCGCTGCGGCGGCGGCCATAATCACCGCCAAAGGCTGGATGACGGGATTCTGATCAAAGATAATCATATTGCGATTGTCGGCAGTATCGGCGAGGCGGTTGCCCGCGCCAAGCGCAACAGCCCGGCCACTTCGCGTGTCGAAGTCGAATGCGAGCGGATCACGCAGGTGGAAGAAGCGCTGGCCGCCGGTGCGGATATGTTGCTGCTCGACAATATGGAAATTGCTGCGCTGCAACGGGCGGTTGCGCTTGCAAAGGGGCGGGCGCTATGCGAGGCTTCCGGTAACATGACCTTAGAAACCGTGCGGGCCGTGGCGGAAACGGGCGTGGATTTCGTCTCCGTCGGGCGGTTGACGCATTCCGTGAAGGCATCTGACATCGGGCTGGATAGCGTCTAACATGCTAATATTAGCGCGTGGTATTGATTGCATCAACGAATGGCTGGGCCGTCTGGTTTCGTGGACGGCGCTGGGCATGGTCATCATGATGCTGCTGATCGTGCTGTTGCGTTATGCCTTTGCCGAGGGCTCGTCCTGGCAGCAGGAATCCGTGCGCTTCATGCACGGCATCCTGTTTCTTGCCGGCGCGGCCTATGCGTTCAAGCATGAAGCGCTGGTGCGCGTGGATGTGTTGTATCAGGCCATGCGCGAAGGCGCCAAAGCCTGGGTCAATATCATCGGTACGATCGTCTTTTTATTTCCCACCTGCGTGGCGCTGTTTTATTTCACCTGGGATTATGTCATCGGCTCCTGGGAAATTCTGGAAGGCTCGTCGGAATATCGCGGCATGCCGGGCGTATTTGTGTTTAAAAGCTTTATGTGGGTGTGCGGCGCTTCCCTGGCATTGCAGGGGATTTCACTGATTATTCACTCTATCTATGTGTTGCGCCATAAAGAGCATCCGGCGCCAAAAGATATTCACATCTGAGGGGGCGCGGATGGTTGAATATCTGCCCATTATCATGGTTCTGGTTATTTTCTCGGCACTGGTGATGGGCTATCCGGTTGCTTTTACGCTGGCCGGTACGTCCATATTGTTCGCTCTTGGCGGCGCGGCATGTGATGTTTTTCCCCTGCAAACGCTCAATACGCTGCCCAATTCCATCTTTGCGGTGATGACCAACGACCTGTTGATTGCCGTGCCGTTGTTCGTGTTTATGGGTATCGTGCTGGAGCGCGCCAAAATCGCCGAAGAATTGCTGGAGACGATGGCGGGCTTATTCGGCAGTGTCAAAGCTGGGCTGGGGTTCTCGGTGATGCTGGTGGGCGCCATGCTGGCGGCTTCCACCGGCATTGTCGGCGCTACGGTGGTCACGATGGGGCTGATTTCACTACCTTCCATGCTCAAAAGCGGCTATTGTCCGAGGCTTTCCTGCGGCACTATCTGTGCCGCCGGCACCCTGGGGCAGATTATTCCGCCCTCGGTGGTGCTGATTCTGCTGGCCGATCAGATTTCCAACTCCTGGCAGACGGCGCAGTTGCGTATGGGCATTGCGTCACCGATTCCGGTCAGCGTTGCCGATTTATTTGTCGCCGCAATCATTCCCGGTTTCGGTCTGGTGGCGCTTTATATGCTCTGGCAATTTATATACAGCATGCTGCACCCCAGCCGTATGCAGTGCCTGTCGCAAGAAGAGCGCACGCGCATGTTTGCCGACGGCAAATGGCAGCGGGTGTTGAAAACGCTGTTTCCGCCGTTATTCCTCATCGTGCTGGTGCTCGGCTCCATTCTCGGGGGGGTCGCCACCGCCACCGAATCCGCCGCCGTGGGTGCGGTCGGAGCCATGGCGCTGGCGGCTTATCGGGGGGCACTTACTTACCGCAATCTGCGTGATGTCATGCTGGGAACGCTTAACGTTTCGGCCATGGTATTCACGATTCTCATCGGCGCTGCCGTATTCACGCTGGTGTTTCGCGGCTATGGCGGGGACGATCTGGTGCATGCCATCATCACCGATTTGCCCGGCGGTCTGCTCGGCGCCATGCTGGTGACCATGGTGGTGATGTTTTTACTCGGCTTTTTTCTCGACTTTATTCAGATTATCTTTGTGGTGGTGCCGATCGTGGCGCCGGTGCTGTTGATGATGGGGGCGGATCCGATCTGGCTTGCCATTATGATGGCGATCAATCTGCAAACGTCCTTTCTGACGCCACCTTTCGGGTTTTCCTTGTTTTATCTGCGCGGGGTCGCGCCGTCGTCAGTGAAAACCACCGACATCTATAAAGGCATCATACCTTTTGTCGGAATTCAGGGCCTGGCGCTGGCGGTGCTCGCCAGTTTTCCCATTATCACCACCTGGTTGCCGGAGCAGTTATACGATACAAGCTTTGGAAAGCTTGATCCGGCGGTGCTGCAAACTCTGCAGCGGCCCACGGGCAAGAACAGCTGGGATATCGATTTCTAGCCTATTGGCGCGTTGACGCGCAGACCACACGGTCAGCGTCATGCTGACACGCGTTCAGCATGCGGCAAGCCGGGAAATATAGCTAACTGACTTTATGCTCCGCATAAAAGACTCTCGCTACGCGGCGGAATCCCGCCTCACGGCGGGCTTCATTGTCGATTAACAACGTTAATCGACAATACGAAGGCGTTACCTGGTGCTGCGCCTGGCGGCCTGACGGGTCTGCTGTTGCTGGCGGGGCTTTTGTTGCCGGGATTTGCGCGACGAGGTCGCCGCGGAGGAACGTTTGGCAGACGTTGCCGATTTTTTGCCCAGCCCGATCTCGCGCGCCAGTTTACTGCGCTTTTTGGCATATTCCGGCGCCACCATCGGATAGTTAGACGGTAGACCCCAGCGGATACGGTACTCCTCCGGCGTCATATTGTAATGCGTTTTCAGATAGCGCTTGAGCATTTTCAGCTTTTGGCCGTCTTCTAGGCAGATAATATGATCATCCTGCACCGACTGATCGACAGGAACCGCCGGCTTTCGGCGATGCGCCGCGGCCTCGGTTTCGCTTTCCGAGGACAGCCCGCTTAATTCGTAGTAAATCTCGCGAATCATTTTTTTTACATCTTTACTTTCGCCGTTATCAATCATGGCCGTGACAATATCAGCGGTGGACTGAATCAGCGCGCGTTGCGTTTCCGTATCCGGTTTCTGCTGAGTAATTGTTTGAAGTTGCGTGTTTGCCATTACTGTTTTTCTCCTATTACATTGCTTTCTCCAGCATAGGGAATTAGTCAGCATAAAGTCAAGAGGGTTTGTTAAGAAAAATATAATAATGGTCTATTAAGCCAGAATAGAATGCCCATCGCCGGACGGCTCATTAGTTGTATTATTTAGCGGCATGACAAAGTGTTTTTTATGCGGCTCGAAATAGATCTGTCCATGATAGCCAACGGTTTGCGCACCCTCTTGATAAATATGTGTAATCTGACTGGAAACCGGCTCCGGCAGGGGGCGTTCGCTGCGTATGACCAGATCAAACTGCATCTGACGGTCGTGCTTGCGAAAAAAGCCGTCCAGCTGCATATCTCCTAACTCGGACAACGTCAGATCGAACACGAAGCGCGTGCCGCCAGCGCCGGACTGATCCTGCTGATGATGCTCGTCTTGTTTGACAAATAAACGCAGCGGATTGAGTTCATCATCATGGCGCAGGGGTAATAAAAATACCTGCCAGGGGTAATCCGGCTGTTCGAAACTGATATTGCGCAGGTTGGCGAAGTCGGCGCTCAGGCGTTGCAGGAGATTGGGGCTGCGCGCTTCCAGCTGTTGAATGGCCCGCCCGCCCAGCCATTGGCGAATATCTCCCGAGCGCAGCGCCGATAAAAAAAACAGGGTCTGGTTCACCAGCTCCGACTTGGTGTTGGGGATACGCTGCGACATTTCTACGAACGCATTGGGTTGAGTACGCAGCACGTTTTGCGTTTCCTCCAGGCTTTGCCAGTCATGCGAGAGGCTGAGAAACTGGGTGGCGAGGCTGGTCTGCGTAGCCTCAGGCCGGGCCTGAACCGACTGGCTTATGCTGGGCGTAAAGACGAGTTCGAGCTGCAACAGGCTGCCTGCTGGCGGCGGGGCGGCGGTAAACAGCTTAAAAGTGCCTACTGATGTGCGCACCACGGTTTCTCCGCCGGGCTCGTTGCCGATGACGCGCGCGGAAATGGTGTTCCCGCGTTGTACCTGATAAGCCGGTACGGCTTCGCGCGCGCCGGCGGGAGCAGGGTCCGCCCTGTTCGGTGCGGCGGCGGAGGGGTCGGCGGGGGTGGTCGCCGGCGGTGTGGCGGGCACAGCCGCGCGGGTGCTGGTTTTACCGGTAAACAGTTGGCCGGGCGGGCCAGATGATGAAGCGGGCGTGCTGGGCGTGGCGGACTTTGCGGCACCGGAAGCGGACGTGGTAGGCGTTGACGGCTGCGCTGTCAGACCGGGAGCTGAGCCGCCGGGGGCGGTCGGTGGCGCCGCGGGTAGTGCCCCGTACGCCCCGTATGCTGCCGCTGAAAAGCGCGTATATGCTGCGCTGGCCAGACCGGTGGCCGCTGAGCCCGGTATATTGGCCGGGTCGGGTGCAGGGGAGGTGGGCGAGGCCGGGGGTTGCGACGGAGGCGGCGGGGGCGCGGCCGTTGCGGCAGGCGGGGCAGGTGCGCCGCTGCCGATGCTGACGCCTGCACCCGGTGCGGATGGGCTCACCGCCGCACCTGCCGGCGCATTGGCGCCTGCCGTGGGTGCGGCCGCCACCCGAAAGTCCGCCGAGATGACCTTAAATTGAATTGGCACCCCTTGCGCAATGGCCTGCGCCGCGCCCTGCGGAACACGCAACACGGCGCTGATTAAATCGGCGGCCTGCGCCGGGTTGCCGGCGGGCTTTAACAACAGCGCATTGAGTGTTGCTACCGACGAAGAGGTGGCGGCAGGATTAACCGGTGTGCCCGAACGCGGGGCGAGGGACGATTGCAGCACTTCGTCGCTGCCGGGTGCGGTGGCCTGCTGGCTGATATATTCCTTCACCGGCACATTATCGACCCTGATGATCCGCGCGCGCAACTGAGCGCCTTGCTGTTCGATACGGATAGCCACATCGCTGCCGGTTTTTAAAAAGACATCGCTGTGTACGCGCACATCCCCTTGCTGGGTGCGTAGAATGGGGGTGTTTTGATTATCCCGGTTGACAACAAAGCCTTTGAGCACCGTACCCACCGGCAGGCGGCTGAGCGCTGCCGGCACCTGGGTGGCATCCTGCGTGGTGGCGCCCGTTGTCACCGACTGAATCTGGCTGTTGCTTAACAGCGCGGTGAGAACCGCATTGGCCATGGGCGCCCCCTTTCTTAGTCATCATGCTTAAGCAGTTTGATCGAGATGGCGGCAACATCGGTCGCAGCTGTAGTGTGCGGCGCTGTGGTGATAATGGATTTTTGCGAACGGATGGAATCTTTGATTTTATTGTCTTTGCGGATAATGCCCAGACAGGGTGGCGATACATTCAAAAAATTGGTGCACGCCCGGTTCAGCGAGGCATAGGTTTTTTCTCCTTCTTTGTGCGAGGCGGCGGAATTCACGATGACATGGAGCTGCGGCATGCCCGGCTTGGTCACGCACAGCTTGATATAGGCATACGCATCGGTCAGCGAGGTGGGTTCATCATTGACCACAACAATCGACTTACTGGCCAAGCTGGAGAGATATTGCACGTTCTGCTCAATCCCTGCACCCAGATCGATAATGATATAATCGTAATGATTGGCCAGCTCGATGAGTGACTGGCCCACGCTGCGCAGCCGCTCATTGGGAATGGCAGCCAGGCTGGTGGAGCCGGAGCGCCCGGCGATAATATCGAAATGGCCGGGCTCATAGCGCGTGATGGTGTCCTGAATGGTCGATTGACCGGAGAACACACTGCTTAAGTCGCGTTTCGGGGTGAGGCCAAGCTGCACGTCCACATTGGCCAGGCCGATATCGCCGTCGAACAACAGCACGCGCCGGCCAGAACGCGCAAAAATATGGCTTAATGTTACGGCGATCCAGGTTTTTCCAACACCGCCCTTGCCGGAGGCAATGGCGATGATATTATCCGGTTTGGGCGCTGGCCTCGGGGTTTCGTGTGCCGGGTTATTCATAACAATCACATCCTACTTGGTCTGTTATTGGTTTCATTCGCAATCCTCATGCCGCGATACGTTCGCGTTGATACTGGGTCAGCAGATGCGCCAGTGCCGAAGCGCTCAGCGGCGATAAATCACCCATGGCGCGGGCTGAGCAGGTATAATGGCAGTAGCTGTAACCCCCGGCTGCTGCCACCGCGAGCGCGCTGCCGAAGCGGCGGGCGCAGTCTGTGCGGCTGATCAGCACGCGGTTGATGTCGAGAAAGGAGAACACGCCGGCAATTTCTTCCGCCTCCGAGGCGTCAACGCCGGCGGCGCATACCAGCACCGGTTCGATATCCCCGGTCGTGGCGAATTCGCCAAGCTCCTTGAGCTCCTGGAAGTCATAAGGGTTGCAGCCGGCGCTGTCGATGACCACGCGGGTATGGCGGTCGCAGTCGCCCAGCAGGTCTTTCAATTCCTTGCGGCTTGATACGTTAATCAGTTCCAGCCCTAAAATGTCGGTAAAGGCGCTGAGCTGTTCCATTCCACCGGCGCGGTGGCTGTCGGTGCTGATCACTTTAATCGGCTGATTATCGACCACCACGCGCGCGGCGATCTTGGCTGTGGCGATGGTTTTGCCCACGCCCGGCGCGCCGACCATCATCAGGCGGAAGCCTTCCGCATCCAGCGGTAACGGATCAAACCGGAAAGAGCGGCCCAGCAGGCTGGCCAGGCTCTGGGTGGCGGCGGAGATATCCTTGGTGGTCGCCGATTCACCGGCCAGTGCCATGAGTTTCTTGGTTACCGACTCCGGCACCCCGTGATAGTGCAGAATGTCGGTAATGTGAGGGGAAAGGGGGTAGTGGGCTTCCGCCTCTTCCGGGTTGGCATTATGGTGCTGAAAATAGGTGCCGCGCGGGCCCGCTTCCTCCTCGAATAAGACCGGATCCCCGCGATCAAGCGCAAAGGTCACCACTACGCCGCCTTTGTCATCCGGCTCGCTGGAAATAATCACGGCATCTTCACCCATTTCCTCACGCGCCTGATGCATGGCGTCCTGAACATTACGGGCTGTGAAACTGCGCATGTGCATGAGGCTGCCTTCTAACTGAGCGAACAGTTGCATGAACTAACGGGGCCATTATGGCTGAATGCGTTCATGTGCTCATCCGCTCATGATTATAACTGTCCCAGCGTCTTAATGCGGGCGCGGGGATGAATTTCATTTTGCGACATAACCACCGTTGCCGCCCGGAATCGCTCGACAATCGAACGAACATACGGCCGAATGGCCGGACTCGTCAACAACACAGGTGCGTCGCCCTGCATGGCGAACTGGTCCAGCTTGCTGCGGACCACGGAAATAAACTCCTGAATTTTACTCGGCGCCATGGAAAGCTGTTTTTCCTCACCCTCACCATGCAGTGACTCGATAAAGGTTTGCTCCCAGGCGGGGGACATGGCGACAATCGAGATATATCCCTCTTCATTGGTGTGCGAGAAGCTGATCTGGCGTGCCAGCCGCATGCGTACATGCTCGGTGATCAGGGTGACGTTCTGCGTGATGCGCGAGGCTTCGGAGACCGCCTCCATAATGGTTGACAGATCGCGGATCGAGACTAATTCGGCCAACAGGTTCTGCAGGATGCGCTGTACGCCGCTGACACTGATCTGCGACGGGATCGTCTCCGAAATCAGTTTCTGCTCTTCCTTGCCGAGATCATCGAGCAGTTTCTGGGTTTCGGCATAAGATAGCAGCTCGGCCATATTATCTTTGACCACCTCGGTTAAGTGGGTGGTGATCACGGTCGGCGGATCAACCACGGTATAATTTTTAAACAGGGCCTCTTCGCGGTGGCTTTCCGCCACCCACATGGCGGGCAGGCCAAAGGTCGGTTCATTGGTTTCCTCGCCCGGCAATATGATTTTGTTGCCACTGGGATCCATCACCAGCAGCATATCAGGCCGGATATCACCGCGCGCGCACTCAATCTCTTTTACCTTGACCACATAGCCATTCGCCGGCAGCTGCATATTGTCCTGAATACGTACGGCGGGAATGACAAAGCCGAATTCGCGCGCCATCTGTTTGCGCAGTGCTTTGATCTGCTCGGTCAGGCGGTGGCCTTTCTGGTAATTGATCAGCGGCAGCAGGCCATAGCCCAGCTCCAGCCGCAGGCTGTCAATTTGCAGGGAGTCCGTGACCTGTTCGGTAATCGGCGTGCCATCCGGCCGGGTTTGCTGCCCCGGCTGTGCGCCGGCTGCGGTAACGCCGCCGGCTGCTGCGCTGCGGGCCATACCGGTGCCGCCGGCGGCTTCGTCAGCCGCTTCATGTGTCTTGGCGCTTTTATACACGATCCAGCCGACATAACCGACTGCTGCGGCTAAAATGAGGAAGGGCACGGGTGGAATGCCCGGCATCAGGGCAATCATTACCAACAAGAAGCTGGTGACGCCAAGCGGTGCCGGAAAGCGCCCGAGCTGCCCGAGCACCGCTTTTTCGGCGGAACCGGCTTCACCGGCCTTGGTGACCAGCAGGCCGGCCGCGGTGGAGACGATCAGCGCCGGAATCTGGCTGACTAGCCCGTCGCCGATGGTCAGCAGCGTGTAGGTATTGACCGCGGCGCCGAATGTCATATTGTTCATCGCCACACCGATAATGATTCCAGCAACAAAGTTAATGAAGGTAATCAGCAGGCTGGCGATGGCATCACCGCGCACGAATTTGCTGGCACCGTCCATGGCGCCGAAGAACGTGCTTTCATCTTCCAGGTCTTTCCGTCGCTTTTTTGCTTCGGTTTCATCGATCAGGCCGGAGGATAAATCGGCATCGATCGCCATTTGTTTACCGGGCATGGCATCCAGGCTGAAGCGGGCCGAGACTTCCGCAATGCGACCGGAGCCTTTGGTGATGACGATGAAATTGATAATGGTCAGGATCCCGAAGATTATCGCGCCGATCAGCACCGAGCCCGACATCACGAAATTTCCGAATGCCTGAATGACCTGTCCCGCGGCGTCGGTTCCTTCATGGCCGTGACCTAAAATCAGCCGTGTGGAGGCGATATTAAGCGCCAGGCGGATCATAGTGGAAATCAGCAGGATGGTCGGAAACGAGTTCAGTGACAGCGGTTTATCAATAAACAGCACTGTCATCAGAATCAGCACGGCAAAGGTAATCGAAATGCCCAGCAAAAAATCGAGCAAAGTCGGCGGCACGGGCAGCAACAGCACCACCAGAATGCCAACGATGGCCAGCGCAAACATAATATCGCTGCGCCGCATGGCGGTACCGGCATGGCCGCGCAACGCGGGCAGGCTGAATTGATTGGTACGGGTTGGTGCCTGAGCATCTGCCATGAAAATCACCCGGTGCGCTGCTGTGGATCGTCAGAATATTGTTTGAGCTTGTTACGCAGTGTGCGAATGGAGATGCCCAGGATGTTGGCGGCATGCGTGCGATTGCCAAGGCAATAATCAAGCGTATCCAGGATGAGCTCCTTTTCAACACTGGCGACCGAACGGCCAACAAGATCATTGCGCTTGGGCTCGGCGGGAGCCGTTTGCTGCGATTGCATCGACAGTACAGCAGCCGGTTCGGATGCGGGCTCGGCGCTTTGCGGCAATATGATGGCGGCTTCGTCAATGCGGTCGGTTTTGGACATCAATACTGCGCGGTGCATGATATTTTCCAGCTCGCGGACATTACCCGGCCAGTGATAATGCTTTAATTTATGCAATGCATTCTCGGTCAGCTTGCGAATTGGCACACCGTTGGCGCGCGAATATTTTTCGATGAAATGATGCGCCAGCGGCGCGATATCATCAGTGCGTTCCGCCAGGCGCGGGATATGGATATTAATCACGTTCAGGCGGAAATACAGGTCTTCGCGAAAGCGTCCCTGACGCGCCTCGGCTTCCAGATCGCGGTTGCTGGTGGCGAGAATACGTAAATTGACCTTAATCGGCTTGTTGCTTCCGATACGCACGACTTCGCGCTCCTGAATGACGCGCAGCAATTTGGCCTGCAGGTTAATATCCATTTCGCTGATTTCATCAAGCAGCAGGGTGCCGTTATTGGCTTCTTCAAATTTGCCGATCCGCCGCGCGACGGCCCCGGTAAACGCGCCTTTTTCGTGACCGAATAACTCGGATTCCAGCAGATTCTCCGGGATCGCGGCGCAATTCAGACTGATAAAGGGCTTGGTTGACCGCTCGCTTTTCAGATGAATATAGCGGGCGATGATTTCCTTACCTGTTCCCGACTCGCCGGTAATCAGCACGCTGGCATCCGAAGCAGCGATCTGGTCGGCCATTTGCAACACCTGCTGCATCTGCTGCGAGGCATAAATCACGGCGTCGCTTTCTTCGCTGATGGCCTCCAGCACGGCGGCGATTAGTTCTTCATCCGGGGGCAGTGGGATATATTCTTTCGCGCCGGCGCGAATGGCGCCGACGGCGGCCTGCGTGTCCGCTTCGATACCGCAGGCGATCACCGGGATATTGATGCGTTCGTTTTGCAGCATCGTAAGCAGCCGGCTTATGTCGTCATGAACTTCAATCAGGATCAAATCGGCGCCGTGCCCGTCACAGACCATCGTAAAGGCGCCGTCGATATCTGCCACCTGGGCCACTTTCGCACCCCGGTTGCGGGCTATTTTACTCGCTGCACCGATCTGGCCATCAAGATCGCCGATGATAAGTAGTCGCATAGCTCGTCTCCAGTTGTCAGACGCCAGCGGTTCATCGTTATCACGATGTGACCGATAAACGTGAACTGACGACTTTTTTAATTTTTATCCGCCCGGATAATTTCGGTCATGGTCACCCCGATGCGATCTTCCACCACGACCACTTCACCACGCGCCACCAGGCGGTTATTCACGTAAATATCAATTGGCTCGCCGACTTTTCGCTCAAGCTCAATTACCGCGCCACGGCCCAGCTTGAGCAATTGATTCACCTGCATGGTGGTTTTGCCGAGCACGACCGAGACATTCACGGGAATGTCGCTTACCGCATCCAGGGTGATATTGCTGTCACCGCCTTCACCCAATGCCGCCATTGCATCCTGATTCATAACTTATTCTCCCTGTGAGGTTGATTCGCCAGTTGGTACCTGATGAGCCTGCTCGGCCAGTTGCGTATAATCGATGCGCGAGAGCAGTTCGCTTACCTGTTGCCACAGCTCATCCAGTTTACGCTCGGCCATGCCGTCCATCCATTCAAGCCGCCCCTCGCCAGCGGCAAGTGAAGCCTCGCCCACCACGTGCAGGTCACATTCACTGCCACGGCGTGCTAACATGCTCGCCGCTTCGGTTTTAACGGCTTCTACAATAGCGGGGTTTACGCGCAGCGTCACTTTGGGTTGACGCAGCAGGATATTGAGGCATTGCTGCAGCATGGTCTGCACACCGACCTGCGGGTAATGATCGATGACCTCTCCCGCCACCTGCCGGGCGGCTATTAATACCAGCTCGGATAATTCGCTGCATTGCAGGCGCATCAATGCATGATGGCGATTCGGGATAGTTTCGGACTGGGAGGCGATCTGATTCAGTGCCTGCTGAATAGCCTGCTGACGTCTGGTTTCTTCGGTATCGGCGAGCTCTTTTCCTTCTTTCAGACCGGCCTGACGCCCTTCTTCAAACGCCTGGCGTTTGGCTGTTTCCAGCTCGGCTTCGGAGAAGGTGGGGGGAGGCGGCGGCGCCGGCTCCTCCTGATGTTTCTCCTCGTTGGCGCTGACTATTTCCAGCGGTTTTGGCGGCTCGCGGAAATCCTGTAACGAGGTGAAGTCAAAGCGTTTAACCGATGCTGCCATGCTATTTTCCTTTGTAATCATTATATGCCGGCGGCTGTATCATAGGGCCGCGCCATCCGGCGCATTCGCCTTAATACACCAGCTGGTCTTCGCCGCTGGCATCCGCAATCACGATCTCACCGCGCGCTGCTAAATCTTTGGCGATATTCACGATATACATCTGCGATTCGTCGACATCCTTAAGCCGTACCGGGCCCATGGTTTCCATATCCTCTTTCAGGATTTTAGACGCCCGTTCGGACATATTGGAGAAGAAGAGGTCTTTGATGCCTTCGGAAGCGGCTTTCAGGGAAATGCCCAGCTTGTCTTTGTCGATCGAGCGCAACAGCGTTTGGATGCCGGTGGGATCGATCTTGATGAGATCCTCGAATGTAAACATGAGCGCGCGGATACGCTCGGCGGATTCCTGATCGCGTTCTTCCAGCTGGCCCATGAACTTACTTTCGGTATCGCGGCTGAAATTGTTGAAGATTTCGGCCAGCAACTCGTGACTGTCGCGGCGCTGGGTCTTGGCGAGGTTGCTCATGAATTCGACCCGTAAGGTTTTTTCGACGCCATCGAGCACTTCTTTTTTCACCGCTTCCATGCTGAGCATGCGCATCATCACTTCCATGGATAATTCATCGGGGAATTGGGTGAGCACCCTGGCGGCATGATCGGCGCGGATTTTGGAAAGCACCAGCGCAATGGTCTGCGGGTATTCGTTTTTTAGATAGGTGGCGAGGATTTCTTCGCTGACATTGCCCAGCTTGTCCCATGTTGTCCGTCCGGCCGGGCCGCGTATATCCTCCATGATGGCGTCGACTTTTTCTTTGCCCAGCGCTTTAAGCAGCAGACGTTCGGTGCTGTCATAGGTGCCCACCAGCACGCCGGCGGCCGACATCGACTCGACGAACTCCAGAAACAAGCGCTCCACCGTCTCCGAGCTGACCTGTCCGAGATTGGCCATAGTGGACGAAATCTCCTTGATTTCCTCCTCTTCCATCATGTTGAAAATTTTGGCGGCGTTGTCTTCGTCCACTGACATCAACAGGATGGCGGCTTTTTCAATGCCGGTCAGCTTGCGGAAGTCATCTTTTTTAACAGCGGGAGTCTGCGCCATAATATATTACTTTCCTAACCCTTCTTCGCTCAATTTTCGCTAAAGCTCCACTGGCGAACGATATTCAATGTTTCTTCCGGATGTTTCTCGATCAAATCGTTAATCTTGCGATAGGTGGACGATTTCACTTTGCCCTGCACACGGTCGATATTAATCATATCCTCTTCGTCGCCCTCACCACTCAGGTCGGCCAGGCGGCCCGAAGCCGACGGCGCGCCCAGCGCTTCGAGTTCCATCTGCTCTTCTTCCTGAGCCATTTCGGCGGCCTCGATCGCGCGATTCACCAGCGGCCGGATGACCAGCAGAATGGCCAGAATCGCCACGCCGCCCAGCACCAGCGTCTGGATGATGCTGTCGAGATCGTCTTTCAGCCAGTCAAACGGCCCTTCCTCCAGCCCGAGATCCTGACCTTCGACGAACTGCATGTTGATAACGCGCACCTCATCGCCGCGATCGGCATCAAATCCGATGGCGGAACGCACCAGCTCCTCCAGATTTTCAAGCTCCTCTTCGCCGCGCGGCTGATAGACCTGGTTGCCGTTGGCATCGGTGGTATAGGTGCCGTCCACCAAGACCGCTACCGAGAGGCGTTGCACGGTGCCGGTTTCGCTGATTTGATTGACCGTTTCCTTGGAAATTTCAAAATTGGTGGTTTCCTCCACCCGGTTCGCCTGACTTTGCGAGATGACGGCAGCGTTTTCCTCGTCGGCGTCGGGCAGGTTGTTTTCCACGGTCACATTATCATCGACGCTGCGTTCGTTGTTTTGCTCGTTCTCCTCAATATTTTGTACCGAGCGCGCGACCTGCCCATCCGGATCATAGACTTCCGAGTTTTTAACGATACGGTCGAAATCGATATCGGCCGTGACTTCGGCCTGGACTTTGCCGAATCCCACCGACTGCTCGAGCAGGCGCTCGATCATATCGCGTATACGGCGCTCGTAATTGATGCGGAATTCTTCAGCCTGCGCGGCATAAACGCTCGGGTCACCCTCGCGGTCCACACCGCGGGCAAGCAGGCGGCCGCGCTGATCAACCAGCGTGATGCGCTGCACTTTCAGGCCCGGCACGGCGGTGGCGACAAGATGGCGAATGGCCGCGATTTCCTGTTTTTCCAGCTGCAGCCCGCCGCGCATTTTAATGGCAACGGATGCGGTCGGCTCCTGCCGGTCTCGGGTAAATAATTCGCGTTTGGGGATCACCAGATGCACCCGCGCCGAATCAATTTTCTCAAAAGAAGTGACGGTGCGACTGAGCTCGCCTTCAAGCGCGCGCAGCTTGTTGACGTCTAGTACAAAGTTGGATGTGCCAAGCGCCTCGGACGAATCAAAAATTTCATAGCCGACAAGTGAGCCGCTGGAGGGCAGGCCCTGCTGCGCAATCACCATGCGCAGGCGCAGCGCCTCATCGGAAGGCACCAGTATTTGCGTGCCGTTGGCGCGCAGTTCGTATGGAATGCCACGGGTTTCCAGCTCGCTGACAATAGCAGCCCCTTCTTCAACCGGCAGATTGGTATAAAGCGGTGACATCACCGGGGTGGACATGCGTAGCGAGATGAAAATAAAAAACGCGATCAGAACGATCGCGGTGGCGGCCAGAGCGGCTAATTTGATATGGCTCAGTTCCTTCAGCGATTGAACCATTGCCTGCATAAATAACTCCCCGAGCTCCCAAAAGGCAGTTGTTATTGTCGCTGGAACTTTTTACCCAGTTGCTCAATAAAACCAAATTTATTTCGCGGTTGCAACCTGTTTTTATCGCCGTTGCCGCTGTGGACAGCCTTGCTAATACCATGGCTATTTTAATTTTATTTATTTGACCCAGTTGCTTGGGCGGTGTTTTTGATGACTGCATTTCTAATGCAGTTTAGGAAAAATATTCCTAATATTGACGTAAATTATTCATTCACGCGCTGTGCAAATAAGTCGGCCAGCGCCACAAATGTCACCGGCAACGTAATGAATACCGGAATAAGAAAACAGGCGGCGGCGATCACATTGATGATCACCAGCCCCATGATGATCAGGATATTGGTCACTTTCTGGTCCAGCACCCAGCTTTTGCTCATTAAAAGGGCTTGTTTAAAGCGCAGCGTGGGATCATGCAGCAGGAACAGCGGCGCAAAGATGAACAGAGCAAACACGAGACATCCGAGAATAGTCAAGATAATACCCAGGGTGGGCGTATATACGCTAATAATGGTCGGTATACCGATGGGAATACCGGCGGCGATGGCGGCGGCGGCCAACAGATCCAGCCCGCGCGTTTTGGCCAGGTCCATGACGAAAACCTGATCGACCTCCTGGGCGGTCACGTGGCGGGTGATGTAAATCAGAAACAAAAACAGAGTGAGTCCGCCGATTATGCTCATAAGCCCGGCGATGGCCGTGTAGGGTAAAACCGTCGATAATATCATGCCCAGAATGATGCCGCCGATCACGATACCCCCGGCGCCCAGGCTCAGTAGCTGGTTTTCCGTGTAATAAACCCATGCATCCTTGAGCATTTCGCTGAAATACAGGTTCTCATCAAGCAGTGGTAGCGGCGCATCTTCGGCGTCGCTTGGCGGGTTGAAAAACAGCTCGAATTCATGCAGCTCACCGGCCGGCACGCCGGCATAGGCTTCGCCGACATAGACTATCGTTTGTTCATTGATTTTGCTGTTGCGGATTTTACGCACCATCGACATCGCATCATACGGCCCGTCTCGCCCGCCTGCGGTTTCGATGTAATATTGCGTGTAATACTCGTTGCTCATGTGGCGGTGATATTATGCTGCCTCGGCAGTGTCCAGCACTTTATCGCTAGTGCATTCCTGCATGACGATATCGCCCAGATCACTCAGAAAAACCGAACCGTTAATGGTGCGCTGAACAAAGACGTTGCGCTTGTCAGTTTCATCTTTTTTGCGCTTGATCAACCCCATCATCGACAGGCTGTCGACTGCGCGGCAGATGGCGGGCTTGGAGATATTCAGATGATGTGACAGGCTGCGTATGGTATGCGGCGGTTCGGTCAGATAGACCGCAGTCATCACCGCCATTTGGCGTGAGGAGAGATCGTTGGGCAATTCGTTCATGGCGCGCGATAAAATGCGATGCCAGAGATTTAACGCGTCCATGGTCTGAAAAGATGGCATGATAACACTCCAGTATGCTTGCCAGATCGGTACAATAAACATAGCATGCCGGTGTGGCTAGTGTTTTTCTAGCAGAAAGGGCGGCATGTATGAGCATAAAGGTGTTGGATGCGCACAGGCTGGAATGCGGCGGGGATGCCTATCCCTGTGTGATCGGCAAGGGCGGTTTTGTCACGCCCGAGCATAAGCGGGAAGGTGATCTGAAAACCCCGACCGGCACCTATGCCCTGCGTGAAGTGTGGTATCGGCCCGATAAATGCGCGTTGATGCCCAAAACCGAACTGCCGCTGCGGGCGATCACGCGGCAGGACGGCTGGTGCGATGACCCGGACCACCCGGCCTATAATCAGCATGTGCAGCGGCCGATCAATGCGTCGCACGAGCATTTATGGCGCGACGATGATCGCTATGACCTGATCGTGCCGATTGGCTACAATGATTATCCGGCCAAACCGGGAAAGGGCAGCGCCATCTTTGTCCATGTCGCAGCGCCCGATTATGAACCGACCGAAGGCTGTATCGCGATTGCCAAAGAGGATTTGCTGGCAATTTTATCTCAGCTAGCTATAGATGCGCGTATAGAGATTACACCAACCGCTACATAAAAAAGGATTGAACGATGAACGCACCCGCCATGCAAGCCACCCAGCAGGATTATAAAATCGCCGATATCGGCCTCGCCGACTGGGGCCGCCGAGAAATCGCCATTGCCGAGACCGAAATGCCAGGGTTGATGGCGCTGCGCGAGGAGTTTGCCTCCCAGCAGCCGCTGAAAGGCGCGCGCATTTCCGGGTGTTTGCACATGACCATTCAAACCGCGGTGTTGATTGAAACCCTGACCGCGCTGGGTGCCACGGTGCGCTGGAGCAGTTGCAACATCTACTCCACGCAGGATCAGGCTGCGGCTGCGATTGCCGCTACCGGCATGCCGGTGTTCGCATGGAAGGGCGAGACCGAGGAAGAATATGAGTGGTGCATTGAGCAGACCATTCACGGGCCGGACGGCTGGCTGCCTAACATGATCCTCGATGACGGCGGGGATCTCAGCCAGATCATGCACGATAAATACCCGCACTATTTCAAAGACATTAAAGGGATTTCCGAGGAAACCACGACCGGTGTGCTGCGCCTGCATGAAATGGCCAAAAAGGGCGAATTGCTGTGCCCGGCCATTAATGTAAACGATTCGGTGACCAAATCCAAATTCGACAATCTCTATGGCTGCCGCGAGTCACTGCCCGATGGCATTAAACGCGCCACCGATGTGATGATTGCCGGCAAGCGCGTGGTGGTTGCCGGTTACGGCGATGTCGGCAAAGGCTGCGCCAAGGCGCTGCAGGGCCACGGGGCGCGGGTTTATGTCACCGAGATCGACCCGATTTGCGCTCTGCAGGCAGTGATGGAAGGCTTTGAGGTGATAACCATGGACGAGGCGGCGCCGTTTTGTGACATATTCGTCACGGCGACCGGTAACAAGGATATCCTCACGCTTGAGCATATGCGCGCCATGAAGGATCGCGCGATCGTCTGCAATATCGGCCACTTCGATAATGAAATTCAGGTGGAGTCGCTCAATAATATGCAGTGGCACGAAGTCAAACCGCAGGTGGATGAGGTCGAGTTCCCCGACGGCAAGCGCCTGATTATGCTGGCCAAGGGCCGGCTGGTGAATCTGGGTTGCGCCACCGGCCACCCGAGTTTCGTGATGAGCACCAGCTTTACCAATCAGGTGCTGGCGCAAATCGAGCTGTGGCAGAATCACGCGCAATATGAACATCAGGTCTATGTGTTGCCCAAACATCTGGATGAAAAAGTCGCCGCATTACATCTGGAAAAAATCGGCGCCAGGCTTACCAGTCTCAACAAGGACCAGGCTGATTATATCGGCGTGCCTGTCGATGGCCCCTTTAAGCCGGATACCTATCGCTATTAACCGGCATTGCCCGCGCGTGCTCAGGGGGCGCTAACCATACGGATAAATAATGCGTACGAGTCAAATGCCCCTGCGTTTGTATGCTTGCCGGTAAAGGTAATGGCCCAATTTATTCTGGATCGATTCCTGCGCTTACGATAAGGAATAATCAGATGTAAAAGGTATATAATGGCACCCACTCCATCAGGAAAGCAGCAGGCCGCTTCGGAGCAGGGCACGAAACCGGTGCGCGGGGGAGGCGTACGCGAAGATGCGCGCCAGATTGCAAGTATTGTCAATCAGTCCGACATTCCCTTCTGGCAGCGCCGCCCCGACCTGACGATGATTTATTGCAATACGGCGTTTTCCGAGCTGATCGAGCAAGATATTGAAGATTCTCTGAATATCGGCGGGCTTGAGTTATTTAAAGGGCATGCTGATCTCACGCAGAAGGCGTGGCAAAGCGGCGAGGAAGTCGTGGTTGAGCAGCACTTGATCGTGGGCGGCAAGCGCCGGCTGTTTCGTATTCATGAAAATCCAGTGCCGGCGGAAGCGGTAATTACCGGCTATGCCATTGATATTACTGATCAGGAAGAAATCCGCAATCAAGTCAATCAGCACATTTCGGCGCAGCAGGATTTTCTGGAAAGCTCAACCAGCGCCATGGCGATTTTCGGCAAAGATACCCGGCTGCAGTCGTATAATTTTGCGTTTACGGCATTGTGGCGGCTGGATGAAAGCTGGCTCGATACACAGCCCACGTTTGGCGAGCTGCTTGAGGCGCTGAGAACCAAGCGCCGGCTGCCAGAGGTGGCGAATTTTCCCGCATTCAAGGAGCAGCAGACGCGGTTATTTCATGATCTGATCGAACCGCACGAGGAATTCTTTTATCTGCCGGACGAGAAAATCCTGCGCGTACTGGCTATTCCGCATGCGCTGGGTGGGTTATTGTTTGCGTTTGAAGATGTCACCGACCGGCTGGCGCTTGAACGCTCATACAACACGTTGATCGCCGTGCAGCGCGAGACGCTTGATAATCTGCATGAGGCGGTTGTGGTGGTCGGCGAGGATGGTCGGCTAAAACTCTCCAATCCCAATTATGCACAGCTATGGCAGCTTGAGGAAAAGTTCCTGCTTTCCGAGCCGCATATTCGTGAAGTGCTTGATTTATGTCAGGATTATTTCCGCGTGGCAGACTGGGGCGCTTTCAAGGAGGATTTTATTGCCCGGCTGCAACAGCGCGAAGTGCAATATGGCCGATTGGAGCGCGCCGACGGTGTGATCCTGGATTGGCGCATGGTGCCGCTGCCCGATGGTGGGATGCTGCTGACCTATATCGATATGACTGACTCCATGCTGGTTGAACGTTCGTTGCGTGAGAAAAACGAGGCGCTGCAGGCGGCCGATCGCATTAAAACTGAATTTCTGGCCAATGTGTCTTATGAGTTGCGCTCGCCGCTGACCTCGATCAGCGGCTTTTCCGATATTCTGCGCAATGAATATTTCGGCGGGCTGACCGAGAAACAGCGTGAATATGTCGAAGGTATTCACCAGTCATCACAGCATTTGGGGCAATTGATTAATAACATTCTGGATCTGGCCAGTATCGAGGCCGGCTACATGCATCTGGATCTCTCCCAGCTGAATCTGTATGAAATGCTTGAGTCCGTTCTGTTGTTATTCAAGTCCCGCCTGAAAGCGCTGGATCTGAGTATTTCGCTGCAGTGCGAGCTGGATATCGGCACGATTGAGGCCGATGAAACCCGTATCAAACAGGTATTGTTCAACCTGTTGTCCAACGCTGTGAAATATTCCCGCCCCGGGGGATCGATCGAAGTCGGCGCACAGCCCCGCGATACTGACTGGGTCGTGGTATGGGTGAAAGATTACGGCGTTGGTATAGAACAAGCGCAGCAGCGGCTGGTGTTCGATAAATTCTACCGTGCCGGTGCGGCGGCCGGCCAGCAATCCGGTTCGGGGCTTGGCCTGTCGATCGTGAAGAGTTTTATCGAACTGCACCAGGGTTCGGTCTCGCTGGAATCCATGCCCAACGAGGGCACCACGGTGACCTGCCTGATTCCCCGAAAGGCCGAGTAGGGCTTTTTACTTCTCTTTCACCCGGCTAACTGCTAACAGCTAATTGCCATGACCAACCAACGCTATATTCTCACGCTGTCCTGTTATGATGTAAAAGGGATTGTGGCTGCCGTGGCCGGATTTCTGAGCGAGCATGACGGGTTTATTCTGGAATCCACGCAATATGGCGACCCCGATACGGGCCGCTTTTTCATGCGGGTGGATTTCAGCGCCGGGCCGAAAACTCCGGACGAGAAGACGCTGCGCCGTGTGTTCGGCGAGACCATTGGCACGCCCTTTGCCATGCATTGGCAACTGCACGATACCCTGCGCAAGCAACGCGTGGTGATACTGGTTTCTAAAGAAGGCCATTGCCTCAATGATTTGATGCACCGCTATCATACCGGTACCTTGCCGGTGGAGATTCCGGCGGTGATTTCCAATCATGAGACTATGCGCAGCATTGTGGAATGGCACGGCATTGCCTATCATCACTTGCCGGTGACACCGGAGCGCAAGCCCGAACAGGAAGATCGGATCTGGGAGCTGATTCAGTCGCTTGCCGCCGATGTGGTGGTGCTGGCGCGGTATATGCAGATTCTGTCTTCTGAGCTATGCCGCAAGCTGGAAGGGCGGGCGATTAATATTCACCATTCCTTTCTGCCCAGTTTTAAGGGTGCGCGTCCCTACCATCAGGCTTATGAGCGCGGGGTGAAGCTGATCGGCGCCACGGCGCATTACGTTACTGACGATCTGGATGAGGGGCCGATTATCGAGCAGGAAACTGCGCGCGTGACTCATGCCGACAGCCCCGAATCTCTGGTTGCCATCGGCCGCGACACCGAATGCCTCGTATTGGCCCGGGCCGTGCGCTACCATATCGAACATCGGGTGGTGATGAACGGCAATAAGACCGTGGTATTTCGGTAATTGTCCGATGGTGCCACCGATATAGCTAACTGACTTTATGCTCCGCATAAAGACGCTCGCTACGCGGCGGAATCCCGCCTCACGGCGGGCTTCGTTGTCGATTAACAACGTTAATCAACAATATCATGTCTATCTTACACGCGCGGATAAATATTCCACTGCGCGTGCAGCGAGGCGTACAACAAAATGCACTATGAATGGGTAATTGTAATGGGTGATTGAACCTAGCCGGCCGCTCTTAGTTGAGCAGGCAGATTAAACCGGGTGGTTTCCACGACCCCTTCAAACGGTTTAACCGCTACCGTCCGCCGGGTTTCGATGTATGTAATAACGCGCTGCACCAGCAGCTCGGGCGCGGAGGCGCCGGCGGTGATGCCCACGCTGTGAGCATCGTCTATCCAGGCCGGATCAATCTGCCGGGCGTCGTCGATTAAATAGGATGGTACGCCCATCTCCTCGCCGAGATCACGCAGGCGGTTGGAATTGGAGCTGTTGGGCGAGCCGACGATTAACAGCACATCGATATGTTCGGCCAGCGCCCGCACGGCGTTTTGGCGGTTTTGTGTAGCATAGCAGATATCTTCGGTGTGGGGACCGATAATGGAGGGGAAGCGCTGTTGCAGGCGCGCGATGATGCCTTTGGTGTCATCCACACCCAGCGTGGTCTGCGTGACATAGGCGAGTTTTTCGGGATTATCCACCTGCAGGCGCGCGACATCCGCTTCTTCCTGAACGAGATGGACGCGGTTTACCCGGCCGCTCGTGCCCTCCACCTCCGGGTGGCCGGCATGGCCGATAAGCACGATTTCGTAACCGGCTTTTTCATACCGTTTGGCCTGGTTGTGCACTTTGGTTACCAGCGGGCAGGTCGCATCAATCACTGGCAGGTCGCGCAGCCTGGCTTCGCTTTCGACTTTTTCGGAAATGCCGTGGGCGGAAAAAATGGTGACACCGCCGTCGGGAATCTCGGAGACTTCTTTAACAAACACCACCCCTTTGGCCCGCAAATCCTGCACAACCCATTGATTGTGAACGATTTCGTGGCGAACATACACGGGCGGTCCATAAAGTTCCAGAGCGCGTTCAACGATTTCGATGGCGCGCTCCACCCCGGCGCAAAAGCCGCGGGGCTGAGCCAGATATATCGTTAAATCCTGATGCATCCCCTTATATATAACGCGTTTGGCACGGCTTGACCAGTGCAATCCCTACGCTGCCTCGCCATCAATTCGAGCAACCTCATCGCCCCATTCATTGACCAGGCTTTGCTGCGACTTTTTCAGTTTGCGGATCTGTCGGTTATTTAGCGTTTCGATGACCAGTGATGCCATATGCGGGGCAGCATAAACCAGAATCCAGCCAAAGGCAGCGGAAGCATACATGATCAGCAGTACGGTAAAATCGCCGAGCATGCTTTGTAGCGCCCCGGACTGGTTTTGCTGCCTGATGGCCAGTTCCACTACAAAGGGTAACACGCCGGATAAATTACACGGCATCACGGTATGAAAAATCTGCCGCGACGGGGTGCGGTCCACATAATAAGCGACGATGGTCGGCAGAATACCGATAACGAACAAAATATAGGTTTTCTGCAGGAAGATAATCATCAGCAGGCTGCCGACGATTAACAGCGCCGTGACTCTGGCGCTACTGGGTTTATCATTCTTTTTCTTGTTTTTTTTTGGTTTTTTATCTTTTTTGGCCATCGCTGCCTCAATATGTTAGAGGTAATATTGTTCTACTAAGACATATACCGTGATGCCTAGAATCACGTAAGCGGTAAACACCGCAATCCGCCCGCCAAGATCCCGCGACATACTGGCCACTGTTTTGGGGTTTCCCAGCACGTCCAGCCGCTTCTTATTGCGGGCGAACATCGCGGCGGCCCGCGAGAAGCCATCGAGATCGTCTTTGGCCAGATTATTTTCCACCAATGCGGCGAGAACCTGGCTGATATAACCGGTGGAAGCTGCCTGCCGCAGCACGTCCATTAATTGTTGCCGGGCCTTGCGGTTATGGATGTGCTCGGAGAGTTTCTGCAGGCGCATGGCGACCCAGCAATTCAGGCCGACCAGTTTCCGCCGCTCGATACGATCCTGCGCCATGCTGAGCATGCGCATCACCTGCAATTCCGGATGGTCACGCAGTTTTGGGATTTTCGACAGGTTATGGAATTTGATTTCCTTGTTCAGCTCCAGCTTGCTGGCCAGAAATGCCGCCAGATGCCGGTCAAGCAGCGAAGTGTTTTGCGCCTTTTCCTTCGCCAGCGCATCCAGCGTGAGCAATACCTCCTCCATCGTGGTGGTATGATGGGTGAGCAGCAGATCGCTAAGGCAGGGCAGCGAGGGATTCAACGTATACATCGCGCGTTCCATACCATAACCAATGACCTGGCTTTGCATCTGAAGCCGCAAATGCTGGAGTTTCCACAAAACGTCTGACGTCTCTTCCGTTTTCGGCCCCTCGTTCATGTCCGCCCAGAAACTGGGCAGATCAAACGCCACGACATCCACCAGCTGATTCAGCTCGCTTTGCATGTGATTGCGCAGATAATACGCCAGGCTGGTGCCGATCCCATCGACATTGAGGGCGATTTTATCCATGCGTATGGTGCCGTTGGTATCCAGCGCGATAATCATACGCGCCGTGAACTCGTTGTTCAGCTTGGGATTTTTGGAGTCTGCGCCGCCCGTGGTGCGTAAAATCCGCTCGACCCTTTCCGCCAGCTGGGGTTTGTGGGCGCTCATTTGCAGCCAGCGGTCCAGCTTGGAGGAGCGCAGTTCTTTCGCGGCCTGTGGCCAGTTGTGATGAATGGCATAAGCCAGCGAACGCAGGCTGACATAGTTTTCGTCCATAAACGTAAACGGGCGGGATGCTTCTTTGGGCAGTGAAGGCTGAATCAGGTTGAAGCGTTTGCCGCCCAGCCAGCTACGCAGCTGTTCCATTCCCCAGCGTTCGGTCTTGTTCTCATTAAACAGCCCGCGGAAGAAATCCGTAAAACTGTCGCTAATTTCTTTATTGGTGGTGAACAGATGATACGAGCCATACGTCAAAAGCCCTTTGATATAGTCAGACTTTTCCATGGCGCGGAAGCGCTCCAGCCCGTGCATCAACTCATAGGCAAGCACGCCCACGGCATAGGCATCGCTTTTGGGTGTTGCCATGCCTTTGCCGTAAGGATCGGCCATGCAGCGCTCAATAGGCTCATACAGATAATCCTGGCTGAGACCGTGCGGCTCGGATATGCATTCGCCGAGGACCGCCTTGTCGCCCACGTAAATATTATCGGGGTTAAGCCGCCCGTGTCGCAGCCCGAGCTCGTGCATGGCCATCAGGCCTTCGATAACGGGGGTTAAAAACGCGTCCAGTATGGCATTATCCTGAAAACGTCTGCCATCTTTGAGGATTTCCGACAGTCTGGTTCCCTGCGGACGGTCAAGAAAGGCAACCAGCCGCGCCTCGCCCCACTGGCTCAGGCGAACGGTCGCGGCATCATAGACGGTTAATAAACCGGGATGCTCCAGCCCTTTAATCTTTTCAATCGTCTGTTTGCGATAGGGAATGCGCGGATCGAACACCAGGGCGTAAACGGATTTGCTGGCGTCAAACTGGCAGGTTGCGGCAAAGGCCTTGGCGCCGAACGTGTCGAACTGTGCTAAGGGCTGGTTCAGCGCTATGCTGAAGCGACCCGGGAGGCCGTCCGCCGGCAGTTGATCAAACCGGTGGGGCGGCGCATAAGTCTCCAGTAGAGAAACCAGCGAGCTGTCAACTGCATCTTCGATCAGCGCCAGATCTTCAATAGAGCCGCTGCGCGCGGCGGTCGCGGTTTCGTCTTCCAGGCTTTGTGCGGCCTGCGCCATGAGGCTCTCCCTGTTGTTATAATTTTCTTCGAAGTATAGCGGAGTTATTGGCGGCACTTCAACTGTGCAGATGCAAATCGCAGGGCATTTCGTGCTTTTTTCCGCCGTTCTGTGTTGCGTGCGTAATCGGCTGGCGTTGGCGGCCGTTTAATCGGCGGGTTCGCCCAGCAACGCCGCCCGGGCGCCGGTGGCAACGGCGGTCAGCTTGGCCTTTTTTTCGGTTTCCACACACAGGATACGGAAAATATCATAGGCGATGCTGCCGCATTCATATAGCAGAAACGGCGGAATCGTCAGCCCATAGCGGCCGATGGTGCGCAGGCGGTTGCGATAAATCGTGTGCCGCCGCGCCGGCGGGTGATTGGTGGCGGTGATGGTCAGCCCGGCCAGCTGGTGGTCGCTGCAGCGACCAATCGCGTGGTCGAGCTGGGCACTGCCGGTAACGAGAATCTCCAGCCCGCGGCTGACCACCCGTAAACAGAATTCTTTATCCACGTAATCGATCCCGTAGCGCTCATCCATCAGGCCCACTCGGTCGAACGTGTTCAGCGGAATCAGGCTGCCGGAGGCAATTACCCATAAGACTCCGGACAGGTTTTCTTCCTTTCCAATGGCCTGGCGGCGAAAGCCAACATGCAGCCAGGCTGTCACATAATCGTGCGTACGCCGGCTGTGGCGCTCGCTAACAGACGGCGCCACCATACCAAGCCGTGCAGGGTCCGGGTGCTCGTGCATCACCTGCATCAGCCGGGGCACCATATCGCTTGCGGGCCGGCTGTCCTGATCGAGTAGCAGCACATAAGCGAACCCGGCGCGCCGGGCGTGTTGAATGCCAAGATTCTGCGCCAGTGCCAGATTGTTGCGCGGGCTGTCGATCCAATGGATATCGGCGCCTGCCTGCAGTGACCGGCGGATCGGTTCTTCACACCCGTTATTGACGATCACCAGCTCAGCGCACTGGGCGCGAATGGAAGCCAGCTGGTCCGTTAAGTCCGCTGCGGGCTGGTGTATCACCATCACCGCGCATACGCTTTTTATATTTGTTTCTGAGCTGGTTATCATATAACATCCCAACTGATTCACGCCATTGCATGGCCTTTTCATAGCGGATAAAATAAAAAATGACGACTGGTAAAATCTTTGCTGGATTTATGCGATTTAATCGTTATATTAAATGGCTTGTTCCAAAAAACGTAAGTAAAGAGGTACGTTATGGCTGTTCCCAAGCGCAAACCGACACCGAGCCGTCGCGGCATGCGCCGCGCTCATAAAGGGCTTTCCAAAGCCAATGTCATTGAGAATTCAACGACCGGAGAACTGCATCGGCCCCATCACGTGTCGCCCGATGGTTATTATCGTAACCGTCAGGTCACGGATGCCCGCGTTAACGTTTAGCCTGAATAACACGCCAGCCGGGAGGGAGTGTGAGCTTGCAGCTGCCAATAGCGCTCGATGCCATGGGCGGCGAGAAGGCGCCGGCCTCGGTTGTCAATGGGGCAAAGCTTGCCTATAAGGCGAATCCCGATTTACGATTCCGGTTCTACGGTGACAAAGCCAAAATCGCGCCGTTGATTCATAAAACGAAATCCCTGCGCGACGTCTCTGAGATTGTGCATACCGAGGTGGCGGTGGGCATGCATGAAAAGCCCTCCGTGGCACTGCGCCAGCTGCGCAACAGCAGTATGCGTCTGGCGATCGATGCGGTCTCCCGCCGGGAGGCCTGTGCCGTGGTCTCAGGCGGCAATACCGGGGCGTTGATGCTCACGTCGAAATTTGTCTTTAAAACGCTCAAAGGGATTGAACGGCCGGCGATAACCGCCTTTATGCCCGCGCAAAAGCGCGACGTGGCCATGCTGGATATGGGCGCCAATGTCGATTGCAGCCCCGAACATCTTGTGCAGTTTGCCATTATGGGTGATGCCTATGCGCGGGTGGTGCTGGGCGTTGATCGCCCGAAAGTTGCCCTGCTCAATGTCGGCGCCGAAGATATGAAGGGCCATGAACTGGTGCAAACCGCCCATCAGCTGCTTAAGGCGGCTGAGCTGCCGCTGGATTATGCAGGCTTTGTCGAAGGCAATGATATCCTTGAAGGTACGGTGGATGTGGTGGTGACAGATGGCTTTACCGGCAATATCGCCCTGAAAACCGCGGAAGGCGCGGCGCGAATGATCTATAATTCCATCCGTACCGCGCTGGAAAGCTCGTTTTCCGCCAGGCTGGGTTATCTGCTAGCCAAGCCAGCGCTCAGCATGGCTTTGCGCAAATTTGACCCGCGAGCGCACAACGGCGCGATCTTACTCGGGCTTAACGGTATTGCGGTGAAAAGCCATGGCGGGACGGACGCCAAGGGCTTTTCAAATGCTATTAAACTCGCGGTTAAGCTAGTCTCACAGGATATTAACAGAAAAATCATAGATGAGCTGGAGCAAAGCGAAAACACCGCCAACCCCGTGACGCCCATGGTGACGATGCCCAGCATCGCCCCGGAATCGCTGATGTAAAAAGCCTTGCCATCTGCTCACCCTCTCGATTAGGCCTTTAGCCATGAACATCCGTGCCGTGATCACAGGCGTTGGCGCTTACCTGCCCGAACGCATCCTCACCAACCAAGCGCTGGAGCAGATCGTTGATACGAATGACGAATGGATCCGCGCGCGCAGCGGCATCGAAAGCCGTCACATCGCGGCGGATGGGGAGCTGACCTCCGATCTGGGCCGGCAGGCGGCGCTGGCGGCGATGGCGCAGGCCGGGGTAGGCCCCGGTGACATCGATATGGTATTGGTGGCGACTTCCACGCCCGATCGCACGATGCCGTCCACCGCCACCATCATCCAGCACCAGCTGGGTGTGAGAGGTGGCTTCGCCTTTGATCTGGCGGCAGCCTGCAGCGGGTTTGTCTATGGCCTGCAGGTAGCGTCCGGCTTGTTGCAAACCGGCCAGGGCCGCCGTGCACTGGTGATCGGCGCGGAAACCATGTCGCGTATTGTTGACTGGAGCGACCGGCGTACCTGTGTGTTGTTCGGTGACGGCGCGGGGGCGGTGGTGCTGGAAGCGCAGACCGACACATCGCGCGGCCTGCTGGCCAGCCAGTTATGGAGCGATGGGGCGCAAGCCGATATTTTACAAACGGATGGCGGGGTAGCTTATACACAAGCTGCGGGGCATTTGCGCATGGCCGGGCAGGAGGTCTTTCGTCACGGCGTGGAGAAAATGACCGAAGCCACACTCACCCTTGCTGAGCGCCTTAATCTGGCGGTCAGGGAAATCGACTGGTTTATCCCTCATCAGGCAAACGCCAGGATCATTCATGCCATTGCACGTAAATTAGAGGTTGCACCGGAAAAATTCCTGATTACGCTAGATAAACATGCAAATACCTCGGCGGCATCCATACCGCTCGCTTTGGATGCGGGTATTAGAAGCGGACAGGTGAAGGCGGAAGAAATCCTTGCGCTTCCTGCGCTTGGGGCTGGACTTACCTGGGGTTGTTGTATTATAAAGCTATAGTAAATATATTGTTATTAATGATTAACTGATAAGCGAAAGCAAAGACCATGCCCAAGACACTCACCCGAGCAGATTTAGGCAACGCCGTATATCGCGAGATTGGGCTATCCTTGTCGGAGTCCACTGATCTTGTTGACGCGGTCATTGAAGAAGTATCCAGCGCGCTGGAAAAGGGCGAAACTGTGAAGCTATCCTCGTTTGGCACTTTTAAACTGCGCCACAAGAAAGAGCGGATTGGACGCAACCCCAAAACCGGGGTGGAAGTGCCGATCAGCCCACGCACGGTGTTATCGTTTAATGCCTCAAATATTTTGAAGAATAAGGTCAATAAAAGCGAATAAGGTTGCGCTGTGAAAAGACTGGCTTAACAACAGCAGCGGATAAGCCATATGCAACCTAAGACAAAGGCCGCGGCGGGGAAAGAAAAGTCTCCCACCGCTTTGAAGACCATCGGCGAAGCAGCTGAGATTTTAAATGTGCCGCAGCACGTACTGCGCTTCTGGGAAACCAAGTTCCCCCAGATCAAACCTTTGAAGCGCAATGGCGGTCGCCGCTTTTACCGCCCGCAGGATATTGAAGCGCTGCTGTTGATCCGCCACCTGCTGTACCAGCAAGGGTATACGATCGAAGGCGCGCGCAAAGCGTTTGATCGTGATATCATCCATCAATTTCAGTCGTCCTTTTCTGCGGTTGCCAAAGGCCAGCCCACCGAGCAGCATAACGACAATGACAGCGTGGCCGCATCATCTGCCGGCGCGCAAACGGAAACTGCCAAGCAGGTGGCAGACGAGTTGCGGGATTTAAGCGCGCAACTGCGTCAGGAACTGGCAAAACATCATCGCTCCTGAGACCACCGCATCCTTTGGTCCCTGCCTGGTTACGTCATACCCGCACAGGCGGGAGTCTAGGGAAGTCAGCCGCTTACCTGGATGTGATCCCCGCTTTCGCGGGGATGACGCATATGCTTCTCACCGCTACGCGCGATTGTATTTCTTTCCCCCGGGGGCCGGCCGCCGTTTTGGATTGGCGGCTAAACCCTGGCATCTTTGGTGTACCAGTCCCCTTACGATCTTTCGCATGGCGCGGGCCGGATGTACCCCTAGCCGGTACGGCCCAACGCCACCTGCCCGCTCCCGCCGTATCGGTTGCTAAGCCAGTATGAGCGCTCATCTGATAAAGAGTATACTCCCCGATGTGACATCCCGGAAGGGGTAAAATAATATTATAAAACATAGGCTTGGATAAAAATACAGAGAGGGCGGGGGGAGCGCATGATGCCCCCCGGCGCGCCGCGTTATTTTTTCTTGCGCGTTTCGTACTCGCCGCCGAAAGGCGTAAAAATAGTTTCCATGGTTTTGGAGAAAAACTCGAGATTCTGTTTACCAATTTCCTCAAGCTGGACCATCGGATTAAACTGGCCGCCAACAGCGCTCATACCCATCATTTCCCGCATTTTTTCCTGATTCTTCATAAAGGTCTGCATGCTGCTTTCAAGATAGTGCGGTACGAAATCCTTGATGCTGTCGTCATAAAAGCCGATCAGGTTGCGCAAAAAACTGATGGGTAGCAAATTCTGACCGCGCGACTCCTGCTCGAAAATAATCTGAGTTAGCACCTGTTTGGTCAGCTCACCGCCGCTTTTGGCGTCAACAACGACAAAATCAGTTCCCTCTTTGACCATTTCGCACAAATCGTCGAGCGTGACATAGGTGCTGGTTTGCGTATTATAAAGCCGACGGTTAGCGTATTTTTTAATGACCACCGGGTCGTTGTCGTTACCTCCCGTTTTTCTTGCCATGATGAACCCCTCTTATTTATGGTTTTATATGAACTGCTGTAGCCACGACATTGATTTTGCTGCAAGCTATGGCATATTGCAAGTACGATCGCACATAGCACTCAAAAAACTCAACTGCAACAATTTGGATATGCTGCATGGCACAAAACAATTATCAAAAAATGGCATCGGCGTTTATGGATATGTGGCAGGAGCAGCTAACCCGCACCATGACCGACCGCGATTTTATCCATACCATGCTGGATACGATGCGGCGCATGCAGGGTGCGCCGGGTGCAGCATTTCGGGACGACACCAATGAACAAGCGAATCGACACGCTGCCGATGCATCTGAGTCTGGCGCTGACGAACTGGATGACCTGCGGCGGCGTCTGGCAGATTGCGAACGGCGGATTGCCCGGCTGGAATCAAAACCGGCCGCCGCAGCAAAACCTGCAGCAAAACCCGCAGCAAAACCGAGAACGAAATCGGCAGCAAAACCTGCAGCAAAATCATCAAAGCAGTCAACCACCACGCCGCGCAAGCAGGCGGGATCGCGAAAAACCGCCGGCGCGAGCAGCGCATCCAACGCCAAACAACCCACCCCACGCGCTGGCCGCACAGGAAGCACTCAGCAGCGTGGAGGCTCTGCTGCAACGACTCGAGCCCGCAAAAAACCCGTCAAGCGAGCCGTCAAACGCGAAGACTGACAACAGGCCTTCACCCGCTCCCATTGGGGCAGCGCATCAGGCAGAAGCATCAGCCGCATCAGCAGCGATGGCAGGGGATGACGCCTCCCATTTCAGTGAATACCTCGCCTTACTGCGAACGCCTGATTTTGTGCAGGCGTTGCAGGCTGAGGCCCATCGCCGCGCCACTGCAATGCTGGAAGGACTTGCCGAATATCAGGATGTGCAGATCGAGGTGGAAGCCACCGCCTATGATGTGTTGTGGGAGAAAGGCCAAGCGCGGCTGCTCGATTACGGCGGGCCGCACGATGCGATGGCGGTGCTGTGTATCCCGTCTTTAATTAACAAGCATTACATATTGGATCTTTATCCCGAACGCAGTCTCATACAATTTCTGCAGTCGCAGGGTTATCGCCCGCTTGTGATGGACTGGGGCGAACCGGGCTGGCGCGAACAGGGATATGATAGCGCCGATTACATCTATTATATTGCGCATTCGGCGCTGCGCGCGTTGAAACGGTGTCACTGCGGCCCTATCGCCGTGCTGGGTTATTGCATGGGCGGGGTGTTCGCGCTGGCACTGGCACAGCTGGAGCCGGTTGACAGGCTGGTATTGCTGGCCGCGCCGTGGGATTATCATGCCGAGGGCATGCCCCCCCCGGTGTTTGATGCGGCGATCCGGGATAGTTATGAACAATTGTTATTAACTCAGGAGACGGTGCCGCCGGTATGGACGCAGACATTATTTCATATGCTTAATCCCTGGCATTTTCAGGAGAAGTTCAGCCGCTTTTGTGATATGCCGGAAAGCGAGCAATATCATTTTGTGGCCGTGGAAAGCTGGGTGAATGACGGTGTGCCGCTGGCCCCGCGGGTGGCTGGAGAATGTTTTATCGAGTGGCCGTATGATAATAAGCTTGCGGCCGGCCAGTGGCGTGTGGCGGGGCAGGTCATCAACCCGCAGCGGGTGCGCTGCCCGGCTTTTGTCGCCACGCCGGCGCAGGACCGGATTGTGCCGCAGCCGTGTTCGCATGCGCTGGCCGTGCAACTGCCGGACGCCACAACGATTGCGCCGCCGTCCGGTCATGTCAGTATGGTGGTAGGCGGCCATGCCAGGCGACGCTTATGGCAGCCGCTGGTGAGGTGGCTTGAATCATAATTTGATTATTTCCGCTCATAGACGAGGCAATCGCACGCGTGCCATATTTGAACCAATATGAGTATGTCGCAGCGCAGCACATCCTATGCTGGACATTGTGATGATTACTGATAGAAATCCACCGCAAATGGAGGCAGACATGAGTACACATGAGATTGTGATTGTAGACGCGGTACGTACCGCTATCGGAAATTTAAACGGTGGGCTTTCGAGCCTGCCGGCGTCGCAACTGGGAACCCATGTTATTACGTCCCTGCTGGAGCGCACCGGCGTGTCCTCCGGGGATGTCTCGGAAGTGATTCTCGGTCAGGTATTGACCGCCGGAGTGGGGCAGAACCCCGCCCGTCAGGCGGCGATGCATGCCGGCATTCCGAAAGAACGCACGGCAATGACCATTAATCAGGTCTGCGGCTCGGGGCTGCGCGCGGTGGCGCTTGGAATGCAGGCTATTCAGACCGGCGAGGCCGGGATTGTCGTAGCCGGCGGGCAGGAATCGATGAGCCAGGCGCCGCATGCCAGCCATCTGCGCAACGGGGTGAAAATGGGTAATGCCTCGCTGGTGGATACCATGATTATCGACGGGCTGTGGGATTGCTTCAATGATTATCACATGGGTAATACCGCCGAGAATATCGCCAGCCAGTATCAGATCAGTCGCGAAGAACAAGACCGGTTTGCGGCAGAGTCGCAGCAAAAAGCCGTGGCAGCCATTAAGGACGGCAAGTTTAAAGACGAGATCATACCGGTGACTATCACCTCTAAAAAAGGCGATACGGTGGTGGATACCGATGAGTTCCCGCGCGAGGGCGCCACGGCCGAAGGGCTGGCCAAGCTGCGCCCGGCCTTCAGTAAGGACGGTACGGTGACCGCGGGTAATGCGTCCGGCATTAATGACGGTGCCGCCGTGGCCCTGTTGATGAGCGCCGAGGAAGCCGATAAACGCGGGCTGACGCCGCTGGCGCGTATTGCGTCCTGGGCGACGCGCGGGGTGGATCCTTCGGTTATGGGCACGGGACCGATCCCGGCGTCACGGGCGGCGCTTGAGTCGGCCGGCTGGGAACCGGCGCAGCTCGATCTGATCGAAGCCAATGAAGCGTTTGCGGCGCAGGCTATTTCGGTGAACAGGGAAATGGGCTGGGATGTCAGCAAAGTGAATGTCAACGGCGGCGCGGTGGCGCTGGGTCATCCCATCGGTGCGTCCGGTGCGCGGGTGCTGACCACCTTGCTGCATGAGCTTAAACGCCGAGACGGCAAAAAAGGCCTGGTTACGCTGTGTATCGGCGGCGGTATGGGCATTGCGATGTGCGTGCAACGATAGGATTCGGCGTATCAGTTTCAGGGAAACAGGATGCCTGATACGCTGTCTTTTTGACAAATGATGACTGACTAAGGAAGGCAGGAGAATAAAATGGCCAAAGGAGAAGACAGAGTTGCGGTGGTAACCGGCGGCACGCGGGGGATCGGCCGAGCGATATCGGAAGATCTGAGAACCGCCGGATATCATGTGGTTGCTAACTATGCCGGCAATGAGGAGGCGGCGCAGGCTTTCCGCGATGAAACAGGGATTGACACCGTTAAGTGGGATGTCTCCAACTATGAGGAATGCGAGGCGGCGATTAAGAAGATTCAGGAAGCGGCCGGTAAGCCGGTGGAAATCCTGATCAATAATGCCGGGATAACGCGTGACGGCGCCGTTCATAAAATGACGCCGGATAACTGGAAAGCCGTGATCGATACCAATCTGAATTCTTGTTATAACATGGTGCACAGCGTGATTGACGGGATGCGCGAGCGTAAATTCGGCCGCGTCGTCAATATTTCATCGGTTAACGGCCAGCTCGGCCAGTTCGGCCAGACCAACTATTCGGCGGCCAAGTCCGGAATCTTCGGTTTCACCAAAGCGCTGGCGCGGGAGACGGCGGCCAAGGGCATCACGGTCAATGCCGTGGCGCCGGGTTATATCGGTACCGACATGGTGCGCGCCGTGTCCGAGGACATCCTGAATAAAATCATTCAGGGGATTCCGGTCGGCCGCCTCGGTGAGCCGAAGGAAATCGCCCGCGCGGTGTGCTTCCTCGTCGCCGATGAGGCGGGCTTTATCACCGGTGAGACGCTATCCGTTAATGGCGGCCAATACATGGAATAGCCGCGTTTAATTGAAAATAAGGCTATTCCTTTCCCGCATTCTTTGTTAAAAGCACTTTTTATATCTGCAAAGCACGGCGAAACCCGTTTCAAGCTCTGGTTTGGCCATGCCTTCCCGAGAAAAACACACCGAGGCGCAGCCCGGAGGCGTTTTCTCTAAAGCGACGTGTCGGGGCGTGGCGCAGCCTGGTTAGCGCGTCCGTCTGGGGGACGGGAGGTCGCTGGTTCGAATCCAGTCGCCCCGACCATGCGTCAACACACGCGCGTTATGTGCCCGGCAGGAATCGCAAGCGTACGGGTGGCTTTGTATATCTTGCAGCGCCGTAAGGCCTGCCCTAATACCACAGGTGGACCGCCACAAAGGCGAAGAAAAAGCCGGTCAGCCAGAAACCGGCGGCAATGCCCAACACCCACCAGCTACCCCGGCGCAGGCGGGTACAGGCTCTAGCCTTGGCCGGATCGCTCGGGCAGGGGGCATGGCGCATCCGCCACTGCACGAAACCGGCGAGCAGGATCACTCCTCCTGAAACCCCGAATGTCCAGGCTTTATATTTCGACAGTGCCACTAGCCAGGGCGCGGCGCTGAGCAGCCCGGCCAATGTGGCACCGGCCCCAAGCGTAACCAGTAATGCCGGCAGCGCGCAACATACCAGGGTGCCAAGCGAGGTAAACAGGCTGAGGGTTGGTATCAGCGTGTGTTTTGCGCCAAAGGACTCGTCGCCACGTCTCATAAGCAGTTCCGGTTGATGGTGCGGACATTATAGCCCGAATCGGTGACCAGTCCGGTAATGGCCTCGTCGCTGAGCGTCTCACCGGGCTGCAGGTGAACCTTTACGATTCCTTTGTCCATATTGACGGCGATCTCTTTGACCGCCTGCTTGTCGTCGAAGACTTTTTCCAGCGCACGCGCGCAGAAATCACAGACGAGTCCGTTAACCGACACATCAATGCGGTTGCTGCATTCGCGTTCGGCCAATGCAGGGGCTGTGGGCAGGCTGAGGGATGCCATCAGGATGGCGGTTATCATCAGGGTTTTCATGGGAACCTCCTAAAATCGAATAATCCAGTTAAACAACATCTCGCCGTCTTCGCTGATACCGGCTTCGGCGAGGTATTCATCTTTGAAAAAACGCACCAGCGGGGTGATGCGCAGCGTATCGTCGGCTTCCGGCACGTGCTCCAGTTCGAGCATGAGCCAGGTATGTAAATCGCCGTAATCGCCGACATACGGGGCAAAGCCCACGCGCGCTTTCTGCATGAAGAAGCGGTCGATATCGCCGGCGTAATACAGGTGATTTTCATAGCTGGTGAAATAGCGTCGGTCTTCCCAGTCCAGCGCGATGCCGGCAATGCCGGCGGGTTCGGTCTTGCCGTCAAACCCTTCATAATCGCTATAAGCGACACCAGCGGCGCTTTTCAGATAAACATTCGCCTGAGAGGCCGGGGCGTTCCAGCGCTTGACCAGATAATTCAGCTGGGCGCCGTGAAACTGCCAGTCCTCATCACGCCGGTATTCCGCACGGTAGCCGATGGAATAGCGGGCGCTGGGGGAATAATGCGCATGCACGCTGTGCATGTCCTGATTATTGTGCTGCATCAGCGTCCAGCCGCCCGGATAAGACACAGGGCGCGCCTGCGTGTGGGCAAGCGGCAGGCTGGCCAGCATACAGCCGAGAAACAACCATCGTATCATCATTAGTCTCCTGATAAATATGTAAGTCTACCCGTGCGGGCGGTCAGGCCGCGACGCACTGCGACGCACTGCGACGAATCATCAGGAGCGGTGTTTGGGAGGGTGGTCGATGCCGGTGGGTTCGCTGGCATGAATGGCTGCGTGCTGCCATCCCTCGGCGTAGACCAGCAGGGGCGCAGGGCAGACGCCTGTAGCGGGCTGAGGATGCATTTTGACTAGCTGTACGCAGCTGCAGTCATCGCATGGCAGGGTATGATCAGCGGATTGTTCGGCTTTGGCCTCGTGACAGGGTATAGCTTCCTGCATGGATTCCGCTTGCGGCGCCGGCTGGCTTTCCGCCAAGCCCGCCAGTGCGCAACAGGGCAGAGCAGCCTGGGCGACTGTGACGAACAGCAACGTTGCGGCGGACAGGGCCATGGTAAGGTATTTCAACGAAAACATGGCATTATTTTAGCGCAACTGGCCGCGAGATACAATCCCGCTTCCGGCACCGCATCGGCAGGGAGCGCCCAAGGATTTACTTGACGGCGCGGCCCGATTCGCCTTTAACTGCGTGTTCCGTATGATTCGCTTATGGCGGGTGTAGCTCAGTTGGTTAGAGCGCCAGTTTGTGGCACTGGAGGTCGTGGGTTCGAGACCCATCACTCGCCCCACTCTCAATCAGAATAGCCGGAAAAGCCGTTAAAAAGGATGACGGAGTGCGTCGCCTTTTTTCGATGACATCTGTTGCGGAAATATGGAGCGGGTGATGAGATTCGAACTCACGACTTTCACCTTGGCAAGGTGACGCTCTACCCCTGAGCTACACCCGCTCACTGAGATGAGAGGGAGAAAAATAGGTAATTCATCGCAAAATGCAAGCGATTTTATAATGCCGATGCGGCTTGGGTGAGTCCGCCGCAGTAAGGGGCTGGCTATTCGCGATTGCCTCGCGCGCGCGCTTCGTGCTATATCACCCGTTATGACATTGCTGGATTCGCGCCTGCTGGAAATTCTGGTCTGCCCGGTTACTAAATCGGCGCTGCGTTATGACGATGCGGCTCAGGAGCTTATCAGTGAGCAGGCGGGGCTTGCCTACCCGATTCGTGACGGCATTCCTATCATGCTGCCGGAAGAGGCGCGCCAGCTTGATGACGAATCAGTTGTTAATGAAAGTTAAGTTCTGATTGGCGCGCGCCGGGTCGGTAAGTAAACTAATAAGCCGAGCCTAGCGGGCAAGCAAGATAAGGAAGATACATGGCGGATATCGACATCATTGAAAAGGGCGGCGTGGTGATGGTGATCCTGATCGGGTTGTCCATCTATGCGCTAGGTGTCATTTTATATAAAATTCAGCAGTTTGTAACGTCCGGCGTGTTCAACGCCCGCTTTATTGACAAGGCCATGGGCCCGGTTAAGCGCGGCGAGCTGACCGAGGCGCTGCGCATTCTGGGGCCGATTAAAAGCCCGGTGGCGCGCATCATGCGGGTAGCGATCGAATGCGTGCGCAACCGCGATATCTCAATGAAAAGCCGCGAATCGGAAATCAGCCGCGTAGGCAGCCAGGAGCTGCGCTATCTTGAATCCCACATGAGGGGGCTGGAGATGGTGGCGACCACCTCGCCCTTGCTCGGGCTGCTGGGCACGGTGATCGGCATGGTGGCGGCGTTTTCCCGGCTTGGGGAGGCCGGTACGCGGGTTGATCCGTCACTGCTGGCCAACGGCATCTGGGAGGCGTTGCTGACCACGGTCGGCGGGCTGGCGGTGGCAATCCCGGCGGTGGCGGCCTATTACGTGATCGACAGCGTGATCGAAAAAGTGCGCGCCACGATGAAAGATACCACGGTGCAGATTCTGGCGCTGGAAGATATTTTCCTGCGCAACGAGGAAGAGCAGCGCCGCGTGCAGCGGGAAAAAGAACTTGAGGTCGAACGCAACAAGCTCAGTGCGATCGAGCAGCAGCGCCGCGAACTGGAACAGCGCGAGGAAGAGCTCAAGCGCATGGTGGAAGAGCAGGAGAAGGCGGTTTCCGCCATGCGTTCCAGTCCGCAAGGAGCCAGTACATTGCGGCTGCTGAACCCGACTTACTCGCGCTTTTAACGCCTGTTCAGGTGGCCGGAGGGCATATATCTGCCCCCTCATGCGTGCTGACGGGCCGCCAATTGGCTCACGACAATAAAAAGCTGGCGTATGCAATTCGAACGACAAACCCGCCGGGCCCGGCATATCAACCTGACTCCGCTGATCGATGTGGTGTTTTTACTGATCGTGTTTTTCATGATGTCGACCAGCTTTGTCATGTCGGATTCGATCGAACTGCTACTGCCCTCCAGCAGTGCGAAAAACGTGGTGCTGGATGATGTCGCCGAGATGCACGTACGCACCGATGGCAGTGTCAAATATGACAATCAGCGCTATCGCGCCAACGATCTGGACCGTCTGATTCGCCGTATGATGCGTGACAATCCGGAACAAAAGATTCTGCTGCTGTCGACACCGGGGGTAAAAGTGCAGGAGCTTGTCACGGTGATGGACCTGATTTATATCAATGGCGGGCGCAACGTGCAGATCGACCATTTATATAAGGGACGCGGTCCGGATATCGGCCATGATGTGAAGCTGGCGGAGTAGGGACTATGGAAATTGAACGCAGCAAAAAACCGATTAAGGAAATCAGCCTGATTCCGCTGATTAACGTGGTCTTTTTGATGCTGATCTTTTTTCTGGTCGCCGGTACGATCGAAAAGGTGGAGGTGATCGATATCGAGCTGCCCGAAGCGGTCAGTGGCGAGGTGCTAGATGAAGGCCATGTACAGGTGCTGCTCGGGCGCTATGATGAAATCGTCATTAACGATAAGCCCTGCACGCTGGAGGAGGTGGAAGGCGTTATCACCGATCAGTTAAAATACAACAAACAACGCGTTATCACGCTGAAGGCCGATGCCCGGATGAAAGCCAGCCGGATGATCGCGGTGCTCGACCGGATCAAGGCGGCCGGCGCGCAAAACTTGTCGCTTGTTACACAGGAACTGTAGCCATGGCGATTGCCCTGAAATCTCGTGTGCTTGCCAGCTCGACATTCGGCCAAGGGCGGAATGTCTATCTCAGCGAGAAACATTTCTGGATGATGATCGGGGCGGCGGCCCTGCTGCATCTGGTGATTCTGTTGGCGATGGAATTCTGGCCTGAGGAAGAGGTCACGGAAATCCCGGTGCGGGCGTTGAATATCAAGCTCGGCGACGGGCAGAGCTGGCAGCTGGCCATGCCGGAGCCGGAGGCTGTTTCCTCCCCCGCGGCGGCGCCGCAGCAGCAGGCCAACACCCCGGCCGAGCCAAAGCCGCAATCGCAACCGGTGCCTGAGCTTACCGGCGAGTCTGCTGTGCAGGGGAAAATGGCGTCCTCTAAGTCGCCTGAGCCGGCGGCAGCGGAATCAGGCGCTGGCAGGCCGGCATTTAAGCAGGAAGCGCCTAAACCCAAACCCGCGCCGAAGGTCAAACCCAAGCGTATTAAAATTTCGGAGCAAAAGCCAAACAGCGGAATTCCCACGCAAACCGACCTCCCGAAGATGCGCACCGGTGAAGTAAGTCAGGCCACGGCGGCCCCGGCAGCCCCGGTTCGGGCCGCGCCGCTGCCGCCGCCGGCCATTGCCGAGACGCCGCGGCAGTTTGTGCGCCGTAATGCACCGGTTGCCACGCCGTCAGAGGGGCAGCCGGCGGAGGGAGCGGATGGCTCTTCCAAGGCCATGATTGCCCGTTACGAGCAAAAAATTTCGCAGTGGCTGGCCAAACATAAACATTACCCGTCGGCGGCGCGTATGCTGGGTCAGCACGGTGAGCCAACGCTGCGCATCCGTATCGATCGTCAAGGAAATATCAAATTTTACGGGATTGAGCGCTCTTCCGGCTATCAGTTGATCGATGAAGCGGCGATCGATATGGCCAAACGCGCCAATCCGTTGCCCGCCCCGCCGCAGAATTATCCCGGCGACCGGCTGCTGGAGTTTCTGATCCCCGTCTCGTTTGATCTGGAGTGATAAAGCCGCGGAAGGTGCGTTTCGGCTTCTGCCTTCCCGTTCAGCTGACCATTCAGCTGCGCATCCTTGCTGCTGACACGCTTTCGCGGCTTGCAAAACGCGCTGTGCCAGCTAGAACAAGGGCATGAAGACGTATCAAAACCTGCTTGTCACCGGCGGCGCCGGATTTATCGGCAGCACATTTGTTGCCCAGGCGGTGCAGCGCGGCGCGCGCGTGCTTGTGCTGGACAAGCTCACCTATGCCGGACACCGCGAGAATCTCAGCTGGATTGATACGCAGGGCTGGCCCGGCTCGTATGAGCTGATCACCGGAGATATCGGCGACGGCCCGCTGGTGCTGAATTTGCTGCGCCGGCATCGTATCGACGCCGTGGTGCATTTTGCTGCGGAAAGCCATGTCGATAATTCGATTTCAAGCCCGGCGCATTTCATCACCACCAACATTAACGGCACCTATGCCCTGCTGGAAGCGGCGCGGCTGTATTTCACCGAGCTGGCCGAGCCCGACAAAGGGCGCTTCCGCTTTATTCAGGTTTCCACCGACGAAGTCTATGGCTCGCTTGGCCCTACCGGTAAATTTTCCGAGACCACGCCTATGCAGCCTAATTCGCCGTATTCCGCTTCCAAAGCGGCGGGTGACCATCTGGCGCGCGCCTGGCAGCATACCTACGGATTACCTACTATTGTCACCAACTGTACGAATAATTATGGTCCACGCCAGCACCCGGAAAAGCTGATTCCGCTGATGACGACCTATGCGCTGGCGGGCAAAAATCTGCCGGTTTACGGGGATGGCAGCAATGTGCGTGACTGGATTCATGTGGAGGATCATTGCCGTGGCGTGGCGCTGGCGCTTGACAACGGCACGCCCGGCGAGACCTATTGTTTTGGCGGCGATGCTGAGCGCAACAACCTGGAGGTGGTCAAAACCATTTGCGCCACATTGCAGGAACTGGTGCCGCGCAATGACAGCGATTATGAATCGCTTATTACCTTTGTGGATGACCGGCCTGGCCACGATTGGCGCTATGCCATTGATGACAGTAAGGCACAGCACGCGTTAGGCTTTACCCGTGATTACAATTTTGAAACAGGCCTGCGCGCAACAATCGAATGGTATCTGGCCCATCGCGAGTGGTGCGAGGCGGTGACGCATTTACGAAATAACGAAGAGACAACACATAGTGAGACCATTACATCAGTCGGCTTTTAGCTCGGCATCCCCGCGAAAGCATGGATCTCATCGAGGTGAGCGCCTGACTTCATTAGATTCCCGCCTACGCGGGAATGACGGAATTGGGTAGGGGCCAACCGATGCAATGGTTTTATAGAAGCTTCGTAATTTCGTAGCTTCATAATGTCGTCACTTTGTTCCATCGAGAGGTTTTCGTATGAAAGGCATCATTCTCGCCGGCGGCGCCGGCACGCGTCTGGCCCCGCTTACGCGCGTGGCCAGCAAGCAGTTACTGCCGGTGTATGACAAGCCGATGATTTATTATCCGCTGGCCACCCTGATGGAAGCGGGCATTCACGAAGTGCTGATTATCTCGACGCCCAAGGATATCCCGCGCATTACGGATTTGCTGGGCGATGGCTCGCAACTGGGGCTAAGCCTGCATTATGCGGTGCAGCCCAAACCGGAAGGCATTGCGCAGGCCTTTCTCATTGGCGAATCATTTATCGGCGATAGCCCGGTATGTCTGATTCTGGGCGATAATCTGTTTTTCGGGCATCGCATGCCGGTGAAGATGCGGCGCGCCATGGAACAGCATAAGGGCGCCAGCGTATTCGCCTATCGCGTCAGTAACCCGCAGCGCTACGGGGTCATCGAATTCGATGCTTCAGGCAAGGCGCTTTCCATCGAAGAAAAGCCCGCCCATCCCAAGTCGCACTGGGCGGTGACGGGCCTGTATTTTTATGATGACACGGTGGTTGCGAAAACGAAATCGCTGGAACCTTCGGCGCGCGGCGAGCTGGAAATTACCGATCTGAACAATCTGTATCTGCAGGAAGGCGCATTGCAGGTGGAGTTGCTCAATCGCGGCATGGCGTGGCTGGATACGGGCACGTTTGACTCGCTGCTGGATGCCGGGCATTTCGTGCAGACCATTGAAGCGCGGCAGGGGATGAAAATCGCCTGTCTCGAGGAAATTGCTTATCGCCAGCAATTTATTGCTGCCGAGCAGCTCATGCGACTGGCCGATGAAATGGGGCAGGTGCAATATGCGGATTATCTGCGCCGGGTGCTGACGGAAGAACGGGAACTGGCGGAGTTGTGATAAACGCGCTCATTTACCTGCACGGACATAAGGTGCTTCCTGCTCCGGACTCCAGCTTTCGCCGGGACGACGCGGGAAAATGCAGCGGTAGGACGCAATCATTTTAGTGTGCTGAGCGGCTCCATAGAAAGGTAGCTATGACGCAAAAACCCATACTTGTCACCGGTGCCAACGGCCAGCTCGGCCGGGCGCTGGCGGTGGCCCTGCGCGGGCAGGAGGCGGTGTTCTGGAGCCGCGACGAGGTCGATCTGGCCGATGCGTCCGCCCTGCAGGAGGCGCTTAACAGCACGCCGTGTCGCGGTATCATCAACACCGCAGCCTATACTGCCGTTGACCGAGCCGAGGAAGATGAAACACACGCGACTCGTATCAATGGCGAGGCGCCGGGTATCATGGCGGCGTATTGTGCCGCTAACGGACTGCCCTTTGTGCATTATTCCACCGATTATGTCTTTGACGGCAGCGGGATGCATCCGCGCCGCGAAGCAGACGCGCCGGCACCGCAGAATGCGTATGGTCGCAGTAAGCTCGCCGGCGAGCGGGCTGTGCAGGAAGCCGGCGGCCACTATCTGATATTCCGCACCTCCTGGGTTTATGATGGGCAGGGGCGCAATTTTTTAACCACCATGCTGCGTCTGGGGCGTGAACGTGAACAGCTGCGCGTGGTCAGCGATCAGGTCGGTGCGCCGTCTTATGCCGCGCATCTGGCGGCGGCCACGCAACAATGCCTGCGGGCGGCCGCGCAGATGGAAGCCTTTCCCGCCGGGTTGTATCATATGACCAATCAGGGTGAGACCAGCTGGTACGATTTTGCAGAGGCTATTTTTGAGCAGGCGCGGGATCGCGGCTGGCCGCTTGCCATTACCTCGGTGGAGCCGATTCCCTCACGCGCCTATCCCACGCCTGCTGCACGGCCCCTAAACTCGCGGCTGGATAATCGCAAGCTGGCGGATATATTCGGGGTGACGCTGCCCGAGTGGCGCGAGGGGCTGGACGCGTGTCTGAACGCGATGTCATGCATAAAGGACAGAGAAGCGATATGAAACTGATCAGCGAGCCGTTACCTGGCCTGAAAGTCATTCAACTCGCCATACATGGCGATGCGCGGGGCTTCTTCGTTGAGCGCTATCATCGACATAAGCTGGCTGAAATCGGATTAAGCGAGGGGTTCGAGCAGGATAATCACTCGCGTTCGGCGCCGGGTATTCTGCGCGGCCTGCATTATCAGCACACCCCGCCGCAGGGCAAGCTGGTCGGCGTGGTACGCGGCGCGGTATGGGATGTGGCGGTTGATATCCGCCCCGATTCACCCACATTTGGGCATTGGTACGGCGTGGAGCTAAGCGAAGAAAACGGCGTATTGTTCTGGATGCCGGCCGGCTTTGCTCACGGGTTCTGCGTGATCGGCGACGGCCCCGCCGATATGTTGTATAAATGCACGGGTGTGTATAACAGGGAGGGTGAGGGCGGCATCCGCTATGACGACCCGCAGCTGGGTATCGACTGGCCGATAGAAAACCCGCATATTTCCGACCGGGACAGGGAGTTGATGACGTTTGCCGAGTATCGAAACGCGCCGGTCGATTGGTGAGCCAATATAATATGGAACGGTTTTTTTGAAATCCCATCAATCGTTAACGTCTTGTTAAGCTTAGGTTGTTAGCCTGCGTACAGTCATATGTTATGGTTCACGTTTATAGGAGGTAATGATGACCACAATTCCACCGCTACCGCCCACCCCGCCGCAACCGATTAATCAGGAGTCACGGCCGTTATCGGAGGATGCCGGTGTTACATTTAACCTGCGCAATCAGGTTGAAGCGCAGAATGAGCAAACGGGCAGCCGGATTGATGTCGATAAACAAGTGGCGGCCAACAATGCCGTAACGGTTGTCAATCTGCTGGCTTAAGAGCTACGTTACCATTCCCAGCTCAATGACCAGGATAGTGGTCAGCAGCGCCAAGGCGGCCCAGGCGAAAAATAGCCACTGGCGACCGCTGCGGCCCTGGCCGCCGACCAGCCTGGCGGTCTCCGGGTGCAGCTTGAGCCCGCCCTGCTCAAATTCGGCAAACATGCGCTCGGTACGGGTAATCAGTTGCGGAACCTTCTGAAAAGAGCGCGCCCCTTCGGTGACCGATTCGCGGATCCGTGCCTGCGGGCTGAGATTGGCGCGCGCCCATTGCTCAATTAACGGTTCCGCCATTTTCCACATATTCACCTGCGGGTTCAGGATGCGCCCGACGCCTTCGGCCAGCATCATGGTTTTTTGCAGCAAAAGCAATTGCGGCTGGGTTTCCATCTGGAAGGTTTCCGCCACCTGGAACAACTGTCCCAGCAACCGGGCAATTGAGATTTCATTCAGTGGTTTTCCGAAAATCGGCTTGGCAATGGCGCGGTTGGCCTGCGCAAACCGCTTTACCGAGGTGTTGGAAGGCACATAGCCGGCCTCGATGTGAATACGCGCGACGGCCTCATAATCCTCGCGCAGAAACGCCCATAACATATCGGCAAGATACAGTTGCGATTTGCGGTCGATCCGGCCCATGATGCCGAAATCCACGACCGCCAGCGTATTATCGGGCAGCACAAACATATTGCCGGGGTGTAAATCGGCGTGGAAAAAACCATCGCGGAATACCTGATTGAAAAAACTGGTGGCGGCGTATTCGATCAGCCGGTTAAGATCGATATTAGCCGCACGCACGGCCTCCAGATCGTTAAGCGAGATGCCGTGAATACGCTCGGTGTTCAGCACCCGCTGGGAGGTCAGGTTCCAGTCCACTGCCGGAACGTAAAACCCTTCATCATGCTTAAGATTTTCGCGCAACTCATCCGCTGCGGCGGCTTCATAGCGCATGTCCAGCTCGAAACGGATGGTTTCGGCGAAAATCTCGACGGATTCCACTGGCTTCAGCCGGCGCCACTGGGGCAGGCGGCGTTGAGCTATCTGCGCCAGCCACAGCAGCAGTTCAATGTCTCGCGAGAACGCCTGTTCAATATTCGGGCGCAGGATTTTCACCGCCACCTCGCGACCGTCAATGGTGGTGGCGAAATGCACCTGTGCGATGGAGGCAGCGGCAACCGGCTCGTCTTCGAAATGGCTGTATAAATTTGCCAGCGGCCGGTCGAGCTCTTCCTCCAACGTTTTGCGTGCGATTTTGGAATCAAACGGCGGGATTTGATCGCGCAGTTGCGACAAATCGCCCGCGATTTCCTCACCCACCAGATCGGCGCGTACGGAAAGCGCCTGGCCTAATTTCATAAAGGTAGGGCCGAGCGCCTCAAACGCCAGCGTCAGCCGCTGGCCGCGCCGCAAATGCGCGTATTTTTTCTGCCGGAAAAGCTTGCAGACCGTGGTGATAACCGGCGACACGCGGGTTGCTTCCAGTCCGAACAGCGCGTCGTGCTGGGCAAGGGTCAGGGCGATGCGATACAGGCGAATGGTGTGTTTGACGGAGGTGAACATGGGTAAGGAATTAAAGGTTATTCAAAACGGCTGCAATCCTTATCGTGATGTGGGATGTGTCGTTTGGCGAAAAAGCGAAGACGGCTGCGCCCCCGTGCGTTTCAGATACGCCAGCCGGAGTGGATGGCCACCACGCCGCCGCTGAGATTGCGCCACTTGACCTGTGCCAATCCGGCATCTTGCAGCATGCCGGCAAAGCGCGCCTGTTCCGGAAACTGCCGAATGGATTCAACCAGGTATTGGTAGGCGGCGCGATCCCCCGCAATCCACTCACCCAGCCGCGGGATGACCTCGAACGAATAGCGATCATACAAAGTGCGCAAAAAGGGCAGGCTGATATGGCTGAATTCCAGGCAGGCAAAGCGACCGCCGGGTTTGAGAATACGGTGGATTTCGCTCAGTGCGCCGCGAATGTCGGTGACATTGCGAATACCAAAGGCGATGGTGCAATGCTCGAATGAGCGGCTGGCAAAGGGCAGGGTTTCGGCGTTGCCGCACAGCCAGTGTAATCTGCTCTGCTGCGCGGCCTGTGCAGCGGCCGAGGGAATCAGATTGCGGTCAATCGCCCGGCGGCAGCCTTCGCGCAGCATCGCTTCGTTGATATCGCACACAGTGATGTCCACCGCGGGTTTTTCATGCATGAGAAAGGCGATATCGCCGGTGCCACCGGCCAGATCGCACACGTGCTGTCCCGCGCGCAGCCTGAGGGAGTCGACGAATGCCTGCTTCCACAGCCGGTGCAGGCCGCCGCTCATGGCGTCGTTCATCAGATCGTAGCGCGAGGCGACGGTATCGAATACACTGCGCACGCGCGCCGTTTTCTCTTTGGCGTTAATGGTTTCAAAACCGAAATGGGTGGTTTCAGGCATCAGGGATCCGGCATTGGGCAACAGGGTTTTTTACGGTAAAATTCTATAATTGTTTATGGCACCGAAACCAAGCATAAGTATACGGTTTTCAACTGTTGCCGATGTCTGAGCTGTGATGCCTGAACTGCCCGAAGTCGAAACCCTCCGCCGTGGCCTGGTCCCGCAGCTGCAAGGCCAGCGTATCAGGCGCGTGCAGCTCAATCGCGCCGATCTGCGCGTGCCGTTTCCGCCCGATCTGGCCGAAATGCTGACCGGTGCGCGGATTAACAGCCTCACACGGCGGGCGAAATATCTGCTGCTGCATCTGGATAATCAGCAGGTGCTGATCATTCATCTGGGCATGTCAGGCCAGCTGACCATCCGCCCGCAGGCCGGGTATGAATCACGCGTGCATGATCATGCAGTGCTGCTGTTGGAAGACGGTAAACAACTGATCTTCAATGATCCACGGCGTTTTGGGTTGTGGGCGCGCGCGGCCGAAGAGACGCTGGGCGCGCATCCGTTTTTTGTGCATTTGGGACCGGAACCGTTGCAGGAAACGTTTGATGCTCAGTATTTGCAAGCCGCGCTCAGCAAGCGATCCGGGCCGATCAAGCCGGTGCTGATGGATCAGAAACTGGTGGTCGGCGTGGGCAATATCTATGCCTGCGAAGCCTTGTTCCGCAGCCGGATCAGCCCTTTAATGCCGGCAAATAAAGCCTTGAAAAAGAGTGGATTGCTGGTTGATTCGATACGTGCAGTGCTGACCGAAGCGATTGCCTCGGGCGGCTCGACATTACGTGATTATGTGCGCTCCAGCGGGGATATCGGATATTTTCAGCATCATTTCCGCGTCTATGGTCGGGAAAACCTGCCGTGTGAGGCCTGTCAGCAGCCGGTGAGGCGTATTGTTCAGGCTGGGCGATCAACCTTTTTTTGCGCTGTATGTCAGAAGGTTAGCAAGTTATCTTTGGCTCGCTCCCGGCGCGCCTGACGGTACAAAAATTTTCCGCTTAAATTTGCATTCCACATACTTATCCACCCGATATTGCGCTGCCAAAACAGGCTGTGGATAAGCAGTTTCCGGGGCTTTTGCCGTCAAGCAAAAATATTTTGTGATGGCCGGTGAAACGGCTTGACTCTCTTCGGGGTGATCAGTACTTTTAGCCTCCTAAACGCATTGAACAACCCAAACATAATTGGATAGTAGAAAAATGGCACATCATCAATCGGCAAAGAAGCGGGTTCGTCAGACGGAGCGTCGGACGCTGGTTAGCCGAATGCGCATCAGTCGTATTCGCACCTTTATTAAACGCGTAGAAAAAGCTATAGAATCGGGCGATCATCATTCCGCTCAGCAAGCCCTTCGTGACGCACAGCCCGAAATCATGCGGGGTGTGAGCAAGGGCGTTCTCAAGCTGGGCACGGCCTCGCGTAAAGTCAGCCGACTTTCCGCGCGGGTGAAAGCATTGGGCAGCGCCCAGGCTTAACTCTTTCATTACGTCAGTTTTTGGATGGACTGATGTTCTGGCTCCAAGAGCCAGAGCACGACCGGATTGTTTTGCTGTGTAAACGGCATGACCGGTTATAGGGGGAATTTTGCCATGATGGCGACGGTTGCATCGACACAGCGTAATTCTGGCCATTGCGGTCATGTGAGTGCTGCCGAGGCTTGGGAAGAGCTAAAAAATACCCCAAATGCCCAACTGATCGACGTGCGTACGCAGCCGGAGTGGGTCTTCAGCGGCGCGCCGAATCTGGCCAGTCTGGGTAAAGACACTCATTTGATTTCCTGGAAAGAATATCCCACGATGGAAGTGAATGCTGACTTTGTGGCAATGGTGGCACAACTCGTGCCCGATCAATCCACCCCAGTTTATTGTTTGTGCAAATCAGGCGGGCGCTCGCACGACGCTGCCATTGCATTGACGCAGGCGGGCTATCAGGCCTGTTACAATGTTGCGGATGGATTTGAAGGTGAGCGTGATGCCCACGGGCATCGTGGAACAATCAACGGCTGGAAAGCCGCCGGACTACCATGGGAGCAAGCATAACAATGATGCGTACCAAACAATCAGGACCAGAGCAAAAACAGCTACAACAACAGCGTTGGGACAGTGTGCGTGAACGTCTGCGGGCCGCATATGGTGAGGCGATTTTCAATAGCTGGCTGCAGCCATTGAAGCTCGCCGATATCAAAAATGGCCAGGTGATGATTACCGTACCCACGCGCTTCATGCGGGAATGGATCCTCGCCCATTACATCGACAATATTCTGCGTTTCTGGAATAACGAAGACCGCTCGATTCACTCAGTAGATATCTTTGTGCGCCCCGAGCCACCGGCGGCGCAAAGCCAGCGCGGGCAAATCGTATCGTCGTTGCCGGACAACGCGCTGCCGTTTACCCAGGCGCAAAACGACTCGGAGCTGGAAGCAGCTTCCGGCCAGGTCGGCGCGGCGCTTGATCCGCGTTATACGTTCGAGAATTTCGTCGTCGGCAAACCCAACGAGCTGGCGCATGCCGCGGCACGGCGCGTTGCCGAGGCAACGGAAGTGGTCGAAGGCTGTAATCCGCTGTTTTTATATGGCGGGGTCGGGCTGGGCAAAACTCACCTGATGCACGCCATTGCCTGGCATATCAGGCGGCATCAGCCCAAGCGCAAAGTGCTGTATTTATCGGCCGAAAAATTCATGTATCAATTTGTCCGTGCGCTGCGCAGCCGCGATACAGTGGCGTTCAAAGAGCAGTTTCGTTCGGTGGATGTGCTGATGATTGACGATGTCCAGTTTATCAGCGGCAAAGACTCCACGCAGGAGGAATTTTTCCATACGTTTAATTCGTTGGTTGATCAGAATAAGCAGCTGGTGATTTCCGGTGACCGCTCGCCGTCCGATCTGGAAGGCATTGAGGAGCGCGTGCGCTCTCGCCTCGGCTGGGGGCTTGTGGCCGATATTCACAGCACCAGCTATGAGCTGCGTCTGAGTATTCTGGAATCGAAAGTGGAGAAAATGCAGGGCATGCAGGTGCCCGATAAGGTGCTTGAGTTTCTCGCGCATAAAATCACCTCCAACATACGCGAGCTGGAAGGGGCGCTCAACCGGGTGGTGGCGCATGCCACGCTGGTGGGCACGGCGATCACCATCGACAGCACGCAGGCGGTGCTGTATGATTTATTACGCGCCAATGACCGCCGCATCACCATCGATGACATCCAAAAGAAAGTGGCGGCGCATTTTAACATCAAAGTGTCCGACATGCATTCGGCGCGGCGCTCGGTGGCCATCGCCCGGCCGCGGCAGATCGCGATGTTTCTGGCCAAAAAACTGACCAGCAAAAGCCTGCCTGAAATCGGCCGTAAATTCGGCGGCAAGGATCACACCACGGTTATGCATGCGGTCAAACGCATCGATGACTTGTGCAAAAAAGATTCCGAATTCGCCGAGGATGTCGAGCTGCTCATGCGCATGCTGCAGTCGTAAGGTGGGTTAGCGACAACACATCCCGCTTGTTATTCCCGACGCTGCTTCGTGACCCATCGCTGACGCGATTGGCCGCGCTCGGGGCTGCTCGGCAGCCATCTTTTTTAATCTTCACCGAATTGTCATAAACCGCACGAATTTTCTCTTATATAATCAATAAGGTAAGGGATGATCAGCAGGTCTATGGCGCGCATCGATGAAACACCTATCGTGATTGATGATACGACTTCAACTCAGAAGTTAAGTGGTAAGGAGTTGGAGCGTGAACTATATCGCTCAGCTGATAATTCTGAATATTATCGACAAGTAAGTAGTGTGTTGTTCTGGGTGGCAACCTCCTTGGCCGCCATTGCTTTCGGCGGCGTTTTTCTTGGCGGAGAAGCATTTACTGCAGTTGCTGGTTCGCTCGGAATGGGGAAATGGGGGTTGGCCACGAGTTTAGGCGCGGTATCTGCCGCAACCCAAGTCGCCAATGTCAGCTTTGCACGCGCGGCGGCCAAGGAGCGCGAAAGCAATGATATGCAGTACAGCGTACGCCAGGCGGAAGATATGGCAGACAGCCTGGTGGAAAAGCTGGAGGGTAAGGCAAAGGAGCGGCAGCAGATTAAAAGCGCAGAATACACCCCCCATTCCTCGCCGTTTGAACGTCATTATCTGATTGATGAGCCTCATGCCAAAGGGGGCGTCACCGTGCGCGGTGACAGAGAGCCTGGGCATAGCTGGGTCGAGGCGACCGGTCATACGCACAGTAAAGGCGCGCACCAGCAATGGGCGGAGTATGTGCAGGCGACGCAGCAGGTCGCCCTCGCCCGTGAATAGCGCATAAATTCATCAAATCGTCATCAATCGCGCCCGGCAGCCTTGTTATAATGGGAATATGGTTAAAAAATTGTTCAGCTCCATGGGTGAGTTAACCGAGGAAACTGGCCAGCGCGTGAATGACGTCACGGGCAGCGCGACGGCCGGGATCGGCTATCGCCTCCTGTCATCGCTGCATAACCAGCCGATGAACCGGCCCTCGGTTGCAGATATGACATCCGAGGAAGCCTTTGAACAGTTCAAGGAATATAACGTCAACACTAATCTCAATGCCGCTACCAGCCGTATGTGGGCGGGACTGATCGATAAAATCTCAAGCAGTATTTTAACGGGTGTGACCACCGGGCTGGTTTTTGCGGCTGTGGGAGCTGATGGCGGGATTAGCGCGGTGCTGGGCGGTACGGGGATATTTGTGGCGGCGCTGACCGCCACGCTGGTGTCGTTCGCCTTTTTGCACCAGACGGCAACCAAAGAAATGACGTCAAAATATATGGATGTTCAGGATTATCACATCCGGCGCGGCGCGTCACTGGTGGCCAAAGAATTGCAGAAATCCCTGACGGAAGAGGGGCTGGTAGCGCGTATCGGCGACAAACCGGTGACGCCGGTGACGCCGGCAAAAGCGGATATTCCGAATGCGCCGGATCCCACGCAGATCGGTAACATTCAGTACGAGGGCCAGCAGATGCACGCTCCCTCAAAGCAGATTCATTAAACCGGCCATGCGCTACGGTTCCGTCACATCTTTATAATAAAGCCTGATCATCCTATCTATAAAAATGAAAACGACTTGCTCCGGTCATGCCAGGAGTGTAATGCTGTATCTGAGGTTAAAACAATGAATAAAATCATATTGCTATGCGGCTTCGCCATGATATTGGCTGCGTGTATAGACAATCGGCCCAACCAGTCGGTATGGGAAACATATGATGTCCGCTATCCGGTGCCGGCTGACTCAAACGTGCCGGTTTCTCAGGCTCCCCGCTATAACAACTATATTGATAACGACTCGCTTTATACCCCGCCGAGCAATTCGGATACGACGCTGGGCCTGTGCGGTACCAATTCCATCGGCAGCGCCAATTGTGACTGACCCAATTCGTTAAACAACTGGCCATCGACACGTAATTTTGCTATTTCGTAGCATATGCAGCAAATAGCAAAAAAACGCCGCATTGCCATTGATGGCTGGCTGAACATACACAAACCCGTCGGGATGAGTTCCGCGCAGGCGGTCGCCGCGGTCAAGCGCGCCTTATCCCCGGAAAAAGTCGGCCATGCCGGCACGCTCGATCCGCTGGCCGATGGCGTGTTGCCGATTGCGCTGGGCGAAGCGACCAAAACCGTGCCCTATCTGATGGATGCATGGAAATCGTATCGTTTCAGCATTCGCTGGGGTGAGGCACGCACGACCGATGATGCCGAGGGTGAGGTGGTGGCAATCAGCGATAAACGGCCCGGCTGGCTCGAAATTGAACGGGTGCTGCCGCAATTCACAGGTGAAATTGCGCAGGTCCCGCCCTCCTATTCCGCGATTAAGGTGGAGGGTAAACGCGCCTATGCGCTGGCCCGCGCCGGCGAAGCGCCGGTATTGGCAGCGCGCCCGGTTACCATTCATGATTTGCAGTTGATTCAGGATGATACCAATCGTCAATCGGCCTTTTTCGTTACCTGCGGCAAGGGCACGTATATCCGCTCGCTGGCGCGCGATATGGCCGCAGCGCTTGGCACGCTGGGCTATGTTTCGGCGCTGACACGGGCGCAGGTCGGCGCATTTACAATTGAGCACGCAATTTCTCTGGATTTTCTTGAAAAAATCGTGCATAACCCCGATTCCGCTGGTGGATGGAAGCTGGCGGATGTGGTATGGCCGCTATCGGTGGCGCTGGACGACATCCCGGCGCAGACGATAGATGAGGCCGATGCCAACCGGTTGAGATACGGACAAAGTATTACGGCGCACGGGCTCGATATCGACGGGCCGATCGCGCTTTATACTCCGGCGGAGCTGGTGGCTATCGGTGAGCGGCGCGGGCGTGTGATTGCGCCCAAACGTGTGTTTAACCTCCAAAATGAAAAGGAGCTGGAAGATGTCGATTAACGCTGAACGCAAGCAAACGCTAATTAACGAATTCGCCACCACACAGGGAGATACGGGCTCGCCGGAAGTGCAGTGCGCCGTGCTCACGGAGCGGATTAATAACCTGACCGAGCATTTTAAGACCCATAAGCAGGATCATCACTCCCGCCGTGGGCTGTTGAAAATGGTAAGCCAGCGCCGCCGCTTGCTGGATTATCTGAAGCGTAAGGACGAGTCACGCTACAGTGACCTCGTGAAGCGGCTGAATATTAGAAAGTAATCGATGATGCGATGACTTGAACCGGCAATGATGCGATGACGCGTCGTTGCCACATCCCGTCATCATATGATCTTATTATGAGGAGATATACATGTTTGATATTGTAAAAAAAGAAATGCAATGGGGCGGGCGGAAGCTGACGATCGAAACCGGTCGAATGGCGCGCCAGGCGGACGGCGCTGTGTTAGTGACCTACGGCGAGACGACGGTTTTGTGTACGGTGGTGGCCTCTAAATCGCCCCGGAAGGATATCGATTTTTTCCCGCTGACCGTGCATTATCAGGAAAAATTTTATGCTACCGGTCGCGTGCCTGGTGGGTTTTTCAAGCGTGAGGGGCGCCCCTCTGAAAAGGAAACGCTGATATGCCGACTGATTGACCGGCCGATCCGTCCGCTGTTCCCGCAAGGATTTTATAATGAAACCCAGGTGGTCTGCACGGTGCTTTCCCATGATGGCGAGACCGATTCTGATATTCCGGCCATGATCGGCGCTTCCGCCGCGCTGACCATTTCCGGTATTCCGTTTATGGGCCCGATCGGCGCCGCCAAAGTGGGCTTGGTTGATGGTGAATTTGTCATCAACCCCTCGATGCAGGCGATTAAAGAGTCCGATCTGGAGCTGACCGTCGCCGGCACGTCTTCGGCGGTGCTGATGGTGGAATCGGAAGCTGCGGAATTAAGTGAAGAGCAGATGCTGGATGCGGTCATGTTCGGCCATCAGCAGATGCAATCGGTGATTAACCTGATTATTGCACTGGCCGATGACAGCGCCAAGGAGCCGTGGGAGTTTGAACCCGCGCAACTGCCCGCGGAAGTCGTCGCCGGTATTACGGAGATGGCCGAGCAGCCCATGCGGGAGGCATATAAGCTCACCGTCAAGCAGGATCGGGTGAAAGCCCTCGATGAGATTAAAACCGCGGTGAAAGAGAAATTCGTCACTGAACTGGAGCATGATGAGAAATTGATCGGTTCGCTGCTCAAAAAGCTGGAGATGGCCATCGTGCGCTCGGCTATTCTGGATGACAAACAACGCATCGACGGCCGCGGCCTGGCCGATGTACGCCAGATTGAGTGCCAGGTGGGCGTATTGCCGCGCGTGCATGGTTCGGCCCTTTTTACGCGCGGTGAAACCCAGGCGATGGTGGTTACCACCCTGGGTACCAGCCAGGATGAGCAGCTGATCGACGCCATTGAAGGTGAATATAAAGAGCGGTTTATGCTGCATTACAATTTCCCGCCTTATTCGGTCGGTGAAGCCAGCCCGATGCGTCCTCCGGGGCGTCGCGAAATTGGTCACGGCAAACTCGCCTGGCGTGCTTTGAATGCCATGGTGCCGAGCAAGGAACAGTTCCCCTATACGCTGCGCATCGTATCGGAGATTACTGAGTCCAACGGGTCGTCGTCGATGGCCACCGTATGCGGCAGTGCGCTTGCCATGATGGATGCCGGCGTGCCGATTGAGCGGCCGATTGCCGGTATCGCCATGGGACTGATCAAAGAGGGTGATAAATTTGCCGTCCTCTCCGACATCCTGGGCGACGAAGACCATCTCGGCGATATGGACTTTAAAGTGGCCGGTACGGATAAAGGCGTCACCTCCTTGCAGATGGACATCAAAATCGATGGCATCACCGAGGAGATAATGAAAGTCGCGCTGGCGCAGGCGAAGGACGGTCGTCAGCATATTCTGGGCAAGATGTCCGAGGCGATGCAGGGGCCACGCGGCGAACTCAACGCCAATGCCCCGCGCATTACCGTGATCAAAATCGATAAGGACAAAATCCGCGAGGTGATCGGTACCGGCGGTAAGGTGATTCGCGAAATCTGCGATGTCACCGGCGCCAAGGTTGATATTGAAGACGACGGTACGGTCAGCGTATTTGCCTTCGACGGTGAGTCGGGGCAGAAAGCCGTTGACTGGATTCAAAGCATCGTCGCCGTACCGGAAATCGGCAATATTTATCACGGTAAAGTCGTGCGAGTGGTTGATTTCGGTGCATTCGTCAACATTCTGCCTTCCACAGACGGGCTGGTGCATATCAGCGAGCTGGCGGACTACCGCGTCGGGCAGGTGACCGATATCGTCAATGAAGGTGACATGGTCTGGGTAAAAGTCCTTGATATCGATGGCCGCGGAAAAATCCGCCTGTCGATGAAAGTGCTGGATCAGGAAACCGGAGAAGATATCTCAGACGAATTTGATGATTCGCCCAAGCGCCGGCGGAAAAAAGAACAGGCCTAACAGCCGACGGCAGGAACAGGCGAAGCTCCGACGGGGCTTCGCCTTTTTTGTGCTTTGTTCATGCCGACAGAATTTAATTCCTGGTAATTTGCGCGCGTATGGCAAAACTGTCGACATCGGCCGGCGGCGGTAGATCGTCCGGCTGCTGCCAGACCAGGCTGTCAAACGCCTGGCAGTGATTGCAGTGCAGTTGCCATTGCGCATTGCCGTGGCCGCAGCGCGTGCAATACCAGCCCTCATCCTTAGGCGCGCTAACCGCGCGGCTCAGCCAGTCTGCTGCCAGCGCATTGGCTTTAGTGGTGTTGCCCAGCTCTTCACGCTCCACTTCGGCCAGTGCTTCATAAATGCGCGGAGATTCCTGAATCGCCAGCGCCGCTTTTAAATATTCGCGCGCGCGATCCCACTTGGCGTGATGCATCGCCAGTCGGGCCAGCGCCATCTGGCTTTCCAGATGGTCCGGATTGGCTTTGGCCAGCTTATCAATCCGCTTTTGCAGTTTGTGCGGCGATTCATCGCTGAAATGCTCGATCATCAGCGTGATATAATCGGGATGCGGCGATTCGCGCCAGATGGACTGAATCAGCTTGGCCATTTTCTCATACTCGCGTGATTCGGCATATAGCCGGCCCAGCAGATATTGGGCAGGCTGAAACGACGGATCACATTTGCGCGCCAGCTGCGCCTGTTCGATGGCGTCGCTTAATTGCTTGTTTTTCTGATGCTGACGCGCCGACAGCAGCGCCACGATGGCCTGATAGCGCTGCATATCCTGCCTGCTCAAACCGTTTTTGCGGGTGGAGTGGGCGATCACCTCACGCGCCTGGCTCCATTGTGACAGGCGGGTATGCAAATCGATGAGAATCAGCGCCAGCCAGCGGTCGGACGGCTGGGCATCCCACGCCTCGCGGGCATAGCCGATGGCCTGCTCAAGCCGGCCTTCGTTTAAGGCCTGCTCGATCATGCCGCGCAGGCCGACCAGCCGTGTTTCACTATTGTCCATCATGGCGGAAAGCTGCTTACGTACCGCCTCGCGGTCTCCCTGCGCGTGGGCGAGCTGCGCCGACAGCAGGCGCGGTGCGGCGGCCTCTTTGCCCAGATGGTGTCGGCTTTTGCGGATTTCCTTTTCCGCGCGGCCATGATCGGCAATGGCCAGCGCCGCCATGGCCTGGGTCAGCGACGTGACGCCGTGCTGATAATGGCGCAGCCGGCCGTGTGCTGAGAGGTTGGAAGGGATGGCGAAGATGAAGCGAAGGACCAGCGACACGATCGCAATCAGCAATAAGGCCGCCACCGCCAGCACCAGCAACAGGCTGAGCGAGCTTTCGATCCGCCAGCCCTGCCAGTCAATCACTACGTTGCCGGGATGATCGGTGATCCACAAAGCGCCATAAACCAGCGGCGCAAGAAGCAGTAAATAAAACAACAAACGCAGCATGTTATCCGCCGAAATTACTGGTGGGGCGGTCATCGATGGGGACCGGCCGCGGCTGGTTTATCTGCTCGAGCGAGGCGATCACCGCCTGTTCGAGCGCTTTGAGCTGACGCCGCCCGCTGCGGAAGCGCGCGGCCTGTTCAAGCCAGCCGGTGAAGTGCGCGCGCGGGGCAGGCGGCAGTGCCTTCAACTCGGTAATGGCGGATGTTATATCATCCGCCTTAAGCGCCGATTCTGCCCGGGCGATCCGCGCCCCCGGATCATCGCCGGTATGCGCGCTGCCCACCTTGCGCACGGTAACCAGTTGCGACAGGTTTTGCTTCACCGCTTCCAGCGTATTATCCGCTTCGGCTTCTGGTTGTTCGTAATAGCCGGCAATAGCTTCCGCCAGCGCCTGTTTGAGGTCAACTGGCGTGGGCAGGCCGCGATACTGATGCGCCGCCAATCCATCGAGTGCGGCTTCAACCTTAGCGTGCCGTGCCAACAGCGACAGCGCCTGCAATGCATGGTCATACGGCTCACCGGTAAGGATTTGTTCTTTCAGCCGGTCAAAAGCAAGTAACATCCGCGCTTTACGGTTTTCATCCGGCCGCCGGGCCTGTTCGTTGACGGTTTGGGTGAGCGTGTCCACCTCGCGGCGCAGGGCCATCAGCTCTTCCATCGCCAGTTCGCTGTTGGAAGCGATATTAAGCGAATCCAGTTTAGATTCCATCTGCTCCAGCCGCCCGGCCAGGTCTGCTTGTTGTTCCTGCTGCTCGGTGAGCCGGCTGAGCGCCTGCTCCAGTTGCGTCACGCGTTCCTGCAACTGCTCAAAGGCGCGCTGGCTGGCGTTTGGTAACGGATCTGACGGGGCGGTGGTGGGGGCGACTGCTTTTTCGGTGGGCGGATTCAGCCTGTTGCCCAACTGCGGCATATCGCCTTCAAAGGCCATATACCCCCCGGCAATGGCCAGGCCGATCACTATCATCACCAGCCACCACCAGTTGCCGTGCGACGTTTTGGCTGGTTGCGGCAGCGCGTTATCCTCGGGTTGGTCTGATGTCGAATCGTGTTGGGTATCGTTCATGCGCCTTTTATATCAGAACCGATCAGCGGATTGCATTAATTTGTTACGTGAAATGTCTCCTCAAGCAATGCGATCATTGCCGGCGTGTCCGGCCGGGCGCAGATATGGATTCTCTGCCACCGGGCGGCGCTGAATTGTTCGGCCACGCGACGGCTCAGGCAACACGCCACTACCGAGCGTAGGCTTACCTCAGCGGGCAGATAGTGCATGAATAGCTCGGCGCTGCGCGGCGAGAAAAACGTAGCGGCCTGCACACGCTTTTCATAGAGGGCATGCAGCGCCGCATCGCTGAGTTGGTCGGTGGGTGTGGCGCGATAGGTGATGTATTCCACTACGTGAAATGATGGCAGTTGGGCGGCCAGATCCAGTGTAATGTTTTGCCCACGCAGATAAAGCAGCGGCCCGTCTTGCGGGCTGCGCGCGGCCTGCAGATAACGCGCGATCTCCCGCGCCGAACCAGGCACCCGCGCGATCTGTCTGAAACCGGCGCGCTCGGCAGCGCTGGCGGTGGCCTGACCGACTGCGATCACCGGTACGTCGCGCAGATGGCTCCAGTCATGCTGTTGCACGGCGTGGCGGCTGCTCACAATGACGGCCTGCGGGGTTATATCGGGCATTGTGTCAAGTGCACACGCTTCAATGCGCAGCACCGGTGCGAGCAGGCAGGTAAATCCCCGCGGTTCGAGCTGATCGGCCAGCCGTTTGGCGTCGGCGTGCGGGCGGGTGAGCAGCACTGTTGTCATAACACGCTGCCTCCCAGTGATTTGAGCTCCTCCCCGACGGCGTTACCAAGGGCTTCGCCGTCCTGCACGCTGCCATGCGCCTGGCGATACCACGACTGCGCGCCGTCGGGGCTGAGCAGGTGGGCACGCAGATACAGCCGGTCACCTTCCAGCGTGGCATAACAGCCAAGCGGCGTGCGGCAGGAGCCATCGAGCACGCGCAGCACGGCACGCTCGGCGGTCACCGCCAGCTGTGTGGGCAGGTCGCTGATCAGTGCAATACGCGCCAACACTCCTTCCTGATCGTCGCGCGCCTCCATGCCGATGGCGCCCTGGGCCACCGCCGGCAAGAGGCGCTCCACGCTGAATATATCGGTGATATGGCGCTGCATCTGCAGGCGGTTAAGCCCGGCTACGGCCAGCAGCGTGGCGGCGGCGTCGCCACGCGCCAGTTTCTCCAGACGCGTACCGACATTGCCGCGAATCGGCACGATGTGCAGATCGGGACGCAGGCGCGTGAGCATGGCGCTGCGGCGGATGGATGAGCTGCCAAGGGTGGCGCCGGCGGGCACCGCATCCAAATTGGGGTAATCGAGTGAAATAAAGGCATCGCGCGGATCCTCGCGCGCCAGCATGCCGGCGATTACCAGCCCGTCGGGCAGGACACTCGGCATATCCTTCATCGAGTGTACGGCAATATCGGCGCGGCCGTCCAGTAGCGCCTCCTCCAGCTCCTTGGTGAACAGTCCCTTATATCCCCATTGGCTTAACGCCTGCTGTTGATTGCTGTCGCCGCTGGTTTGCATCGGCAGCAGTTCCACCGTCAGTTCGGGGCTTAAAGCCTTAAGCGCCGCCGCCACCATTTCGGCCTGGGCCACGGCCAGCGGGCTGCGGCGGGTGGCAATACGGATTGTGCCGGGCGTGTGATTCATATAAAAGCGTTATGGCGGTTATTAACCAAAGAGTCGAGCGTTGAGCACGGGAATCGCTTCCCAAGCGAACCCATACACAGCGTTCGCCTCTAAAAAGATCCATCATGACCCTTATACTCGGTATCGAATCCAGCTGTGATGAAACGGCGGTAGCGCTGGTGGATGACACGCGGCGCATCCATGCCAACATCATTCGCACGCAATATGAGGAGCACGCTCCGTATCGTGGGGTGGTGCCCGAGATTGCGGCGCGTGCCCATATGGAATGGATGGAACCGATACTTCAGGAGGCACTCAATCAGGCGCAAACCGATCTGAGCCGGGTCGATGCCATTGCCGTGACTGCCGGCCCCGGGCTGATCGGTGGTGTTATCGTCGGCGTGATGACGGCAAAAACCATCTGCTCTGTTACCGGCAAGCCGCTGATTGGGGTAAATCATCTGGAAGGCCATGCGCTGACCCCGCGCCTGAGCGAGGCGGCGGCGTTTCCCTATTTGTTGCTATTGGTCTCGGGCGGGCATTGTTTTTATGCCATCGCGCATGGCGTGGGAGATTATGAATATCTCGGCGGCACGCGTGACGATGCGCTGGGCGAGGCGTTTGACAAATGCGCCAAAATGCTCGGGCTGCCCTATCCCGGCGGACCACAGATCGAGCGGCTGGCGGCGCAGGGCAATCCGCGGGCATTTGCCTTTCCACGGCCATTACAGGGCACGACCGGTTGCGATTTCTCTTTTTCGGGTCTCAAAACCGCGGTGCGTTATACTTTACAAAGCTTCAACGCTCAGCCGCGCCCGGCGGGTACTTCCCGCCCACCGCTAGGAGGCGAGCCGGGCCGGGGCTATCCGAATCTGGCCGCCGATATCGCCGCGTCGTTTCAACAGGCCGTGATCGATATTCTGCTCGAGCGCAGCGAGCGGGCGATTAACATGGCGTCGCAGCGCGGCTATGATGCGTTACGTTTCGTAGTTACCGGCGGGGTGGCGGCCAATCAGTCGATCGGCGAGGCATTGCGCGGACTGGCGCAGGCCTGTGATATGCCGTTTGTGGCCCCGCCGCCGGCGCTGTGCACCGATAATGCGGCGATGATTGCCTGGGCTGGGCTGGAGCGTTTTCACAAAGGGTTGGTTGATACGCTTGCACTGGAGCCGCGGGCGAGATGGCCGCTTTCCACGCGTATGCCATGAATCGGCTCAAACCCGAACTGGGTAAATACCGCTGTGGCGTCACCTGATTGCAGATAGTCCAGAAACTGGCGGGCCGCTTCCATATTTTCACTGGCCACCACATTGGCCTGATATATGATAGAGCTGTGTGCCGTCTGCGGAAAAACGCCGAGTATCTTCAGCTCGGGATTGCGCAGGGCCTCGGTGAGATAGATCACGCCATATCCCCCGCGTGAGGCGATGGTTTCATGCATATCCACCGGCGATTGAATAAACAAAAAGTGCGGCTCCAGCTCGCCAGCGATTTGGTGGTTGCGCAAGGCTTCCATCGAAAACAACCCGACATCCTGGGTTTCCGGATCGCCGAGTATGAATGAAAAGCCGGGATCAATCCGCTTTAAAATGCTGGCCAGCGGCAAGCGCGGAATCAAAATCAACTCCAGGCTGTTCTCCTGATAAGTAACTAACGCCAAACGATTTTTGGTGACAGAAATCTGTGAGTAGACATCAATCAGCCCTTGGTTTTTAAGCGTTTGGATAGTATTTGCACGCGTGGCGATAAAAATATCGGCTTCCATTCCCTGCTCGATGCGCCGCGTCTGGTCGGCCAGCGGGGCAAACGAGGTGGTCACCGAAATGTGACGTTGTTTGGAATATTCGCGCGCAATCAGCGTCAGCGGGATGGTCAGGCTGGGATCCGCCAATATGTGCACCTGTTCGATTTCGATCTGGCGGGCAGGGGCAGCAGACGGCAGCAACACGGAGACAGCAAGTATGAGCAGCCAGGCATATCCTTTGGAACCAAACATCGGGAAACCTTTTGACGTGAACGATGCGCCTGAATCCAATCCGCAAAAACATGACGCAAGCGATGGGTTTACCACTAAACGGTTTGTCTTGATATTCGCAAGTATTTTTGCGCTGGGCAGCATGCCCTTATTATTACAGCAACCAAGCGGCGGGGCCAGTGCCGGTTTAAGCCTGGGCTTCACCATGCCGATTGAAAGCATGATTGACCTGGCGATTCTGGCGGCGGTCGGGCTTTATGCCAGCAGCTTGCGGGCGCAGGCGACCCTGCTGATCCCGTTGTCGTTTTTGTTTTTATACGTGGCCGGTTCCTCAATCGCACTGGATACCGCACGCTATGCGTTGATGCCGATGTTTTTATTCGGCTCGGTGATGTTGTTTGCGCTGTCGGTTGCCATTGCGGGCCGGCGCAGCAGTTTGCTGGCCATGCTGGTGGCGGCCTCGATCGGGTTTCACTTCGGGCGCAAATATATCGAGGCGGTGCCGGATATTGCCTCGCCGCTTTATTTCATGATCGGCAATATCCTTTCTTTCGCGCTCATTCTGGCGACGGCTATCAGCTTCGGGCTTATTTTCCGCAGCTCAGACAGCAAATAGCTCGCCGGCGCTCGCAGAAACGCCATGTTGTCTGTTTCTTACAGCGGTTAAAACTGTGCACATATGGGCATTCCGTCTTTAGCAACCCGGCATGCTGTTTTAGTTTCGCGGTATGGCGAATCCATCTTTTATCCATCTGCGCGTACGCTCGCCGTACTCGCTCCTGCGCGGGGCGATGCGCATTGCCGATATCATGCAGCGCTGTCAGCAATACGGCATGCCGGCGGTGGCTATTACCGACCGGGATAATTTATTCGGGTCGCTGGAATTTACGCAGGCCGCGCTCAAAAATGGCGTGCAGCCGATCGTCGGGATGACGCTTTCGCTCAAACCGATGGATAGCGAGCAGCCGGTCAATGGCCGGATGCAGCCGGATGAACTGCTGCTGATCGCCAAGGATGAAACTGGCTATGCCAACCTTATGGCGCTTTCCAGTGAGTCCTGGCTGAATCCTGCCGACGATTGCGCGCCGTTTTTAACGTATGACCGCCTGGCCGAGCGGGCGGAAGGCATTATCGCCCTGACCGCCGGCACCGGCGGAGCGGTAGGGCGCGCCTTGCTCAATGGCCGTGCGCAGGAAGCCGCCAGACAGGCGGCGCGGCTCAAAGAGATATTCGCGGACCGGCTGTATATTGAGTTGATGCGCCATCAACTGGCTTTCGAGCAGCAGATCGAACCGGGGCTGATTCAACTGGCGATGGACCAGCACATCCCGCTGGTGGCGACCAACCACGTGCATTTCCCTGATGCCACGATGTTCGATGCGCATGATGCGCTGATGTGCGTAGCCGAGGGGCGCTATATTACCGAATCCGACCGGCCGCGCCTGACGCAGGAGCATTATTTTAAATCGCCGCAGGAAATGCAACTGCTGTTTGCCGACATTCCCGAAGCACTGGCCAATACCGTCGCGATAGCGCAGCGTTGCGCGGTTTTTGCGCCTTCGCGCAGCCCAATTCTGCCTGGCTTTCATATCGAAGATGAGGCGGGCAGGGTGCTTAATGAGTCCGAAGCGCTGCGCCGCCGCGCGCGGGAGGGCCTGCAGGTGCGCCTTGAGCAACATGTCTTTACCGATGCGATGGATGCGCCGGCGCGCGAGGCGGCGGCAACACCCTATCGCGAGCGGCTGGAATATGAGCTTGATGTGATCATCACCATGAAATTTCCGGGATATTTTCTGATCGTCTCGGATTTTATCACCTGGGCCAAACAGCATCAGATTCCGGTCGGGCCGGGCCGGGGCTCGGGCGCCGGCTCGGTGGTGGCCTGGTCGCTGTTAATTACCGACCTGGATCCCCTGCGTTTCGGCCTGATTTTCGAGCGTTTTTTGAACCCCGAGCGGGTTTCCATGCCGGATTTTGATATCGATTTCTGTCAGGAGCGCCGCGATGAAGTCATCCGCTATGTGCAGCATAAATACGGTGCGGACCGCGTAGCGCAGATTATCACTTTCGGGAAGCTGCAGGCGCGCGCCGTGCTGCGCGATGTCGGACGGGTGCTGCAGATGCCTTACGGACAGGTCGATAAAATCTGCAAGCTGGTGCCCAATAACCCGGCCAATCCGGTAACGCTTGAGCAGGCGATCGCGCTTGAACCTGAGTTGAAGCGCCAGATGCAATCCGACGAGACGGTGGATTATCTGGTGAAAATCGCCCTGCAGCTGGAAGGGCTGTACCGCCATGCCTCCACCCATGCGGCAGGGGTCGTGATTGCTGACCGGCCGCTGCATGAGCTGGTGCCGCTGTATCGCGATCCAAAATCGGATATGCCGGTGGTGCAGTATTCGATGAAATATGCCGAAGAGGCGGGGCTGGTAAAGTTTGATTTTCTGGGGCTGAAAACGCTTACCGTGCTACAAAAAACCGTGGAGTTGCTGGCATCCGGCCATCATTCCTCCATGGAGCCGGGGGAGGGTATGTCGGGCCAGCTCGACCTCTCGCGCCTGCCGTTCGATGATGCGAAAACCTACGAACTGCTCTCGGCCGGGCATACGGTAGGCGTATTCCAGTTTGAATCGGCCGGAATGCAGGACGCGCTGCGTAAGCTCAAACCCGACCGCCTGGAGGATCTGATCGCCCTGGGGGCGTTGTATCGTCCCGGGCCGATGGATAATATCCCGACCTATATCGCCCGCAAACACGAGCGTGAGCAGCCGGATTATCTGCATCCCATGCTCAAAGACGTGCTCAAGGAAACTTACGGCGTGATTATCTATCAGGAGCAGGTGCAGAAAATCGCGCAGATTATGGCCGGCTATACGCTGGGCGCGGCGGACGTGCTGCGCCGCGCGATGGGCAAGAAAATCAAGTCCGAGATGGACGCTCAGCGTGAAGCCTTTGTGCAGGGAGCCACGCAAAATGGCGTGGGTGCCAAGCAGGCCAGCGAGATTTTTGACCTGGTGGCCAAATTCGCCGGCTATGGCTTTAACAAGTCGCACGCGGCGGCGTATGCGGTGATCGCCTATCAGACGGCGTATCTGAAAGCGAATTATCCGGTGGAGTTTCTGGCGGCTTCGATGACCTATGACATGCATTCCACCGATAAGCTGAATATTTTCCGGCAGGAAGCGCAACGCTTTCACATTCCCCTTTTGCCGCCCGATATTAATCATTCCAGCGTGTTGTTCGGGGTGGAACAAACTCCGTCCACCCATACAGCAGGGGAAGAGGCGCTTGCGATCCGCTACGCACTCGCCGCCATCAAGAATGTCGGTGAGCAGGCCATGCGCGCCATTGTTGATGAGCGCGAGCGAAGCGGCCTGTTCACGGATATGGCCGATTTTGCCCGCCGGGTCGATGCCGGCGTGATGAATCGCCGCCAGCTCGAACATCTGATTCTGGCCGGTGCGTTTGACAGCCTGCACCCAAATCGCCGCGAGCTGTTTGAAAATGTCGACCGGATACTGGGGCTGAATCAATACGCCACGCGCGAGCGTGAATCGTCACAGCATTCGCTGTTTGGTGACATCGAGTCTGCCGAGCCACGGCCCATTACCTTCGAACCGCATGCGGACTGGTCGTCGCTGGAGCGTTTGCAAAAAGAGTTCGATGCCATCGGGTTTTATCTGTCGGCGCACCCGCTTTCGGGTTATGCCGATATCCTGCATTCCAGCGGCGTCACCGCGATAGCAGCGCTGGAGCACAAGCTGAGCCATAATTACAACAGTGTCAAAATTGCCGGTATCGTCACCTCGAAAAAGACGAAAATCTCGGCCAAGGGAAAATTCGCGTTTGTACAGCTTTCAGATGCCAGCGGTATGAGCGAGATTTCCGTATTTGATGAAAAGCTGCTTACCAGCGCCGCCGCGCTGCTTGAAACCGGCCAGATGGTGGTGGTTACCTGCGATGGCAAAATGGAAGAGGGCGGGCCGCGCCTGATCGCCCAGGAGATTAAGCCGCTGGCGGATCTGACCCCAAGCCGCGGCGATCATCAGGTGACGCTGCACCTATCGCAAACAGGCGAGTTGACGCCGCTTAAGCAGGCGCTCGGTGAGCCGGAAACCCGCGCTACGGCGATTTATCTGCGCGTTGCTATCCCGCAGCATCAGGTGCTGCTTAAACTGCGCGAGCGTTATCCGATGAATCCGCAGAAGCTCACCGCGCTGCAGGATCTGCCGATGGTTGAGCAGGTGGAGTGGAAATAATGGCGGCCTTTAGGCAAGCGGGTTAGTTAACGCGCCATCGTCGCCTGTTGTGCAGCGGCGCGCTCCTTTTCCAGGGCTTCGACAAACGAACGCGTGGGTTTCGCGGGTTGTGCCTGGCGGCTATAGTGAGCGGGCTGATAACGGGTATCGCTGGCGCGGCGGGCCACAGCTGCCATGCCGCCCACACTTGGCCCTTCGGTGAGTATTTCGGGTAATTCTTCTACCCACTCGCCGAAATCCTGTTTCGGTTCGCGGGCTTTGGGGCCGCTGGGGTAATGATCCCACGCCACGCCGGAGCTGCGGCCAAGCACCGCATAGGCCATTTCCGTGGGGCGGACATGGCCGCGATTGATGGCCCCGGCGAGGGTTTCCACCTGCCGCTGCGCCGGGTAATGGCTGAGCACCACGCATTGCTCATTGGCTGACATGCTGAGATAATCCTTGCTCCATGCCTCGCGCAGATTGCGCCGCAATTTGGGATTGGCCGCCACCGCCACCTCCATCACCTGTTCGGGCGCCAGTGCCTTGCCCTGATAGAGCTGCGCTTCCAGCTCGCCGACACGCTCCGCAATGGTTTGTCTGTCACCGCCGACTAGCCCGTGTACCAGCGGTTTAAACAAGGCGCGGGCGGCATTTAACACGCCGCCGACCAGCAGTGTGCCGCCAATACTGACACCCAGCGATTGCGTAAAACTTACATCACGCGCCCATTCAAAAAAAGCAACGCTGCCATCTGCAGCACCGGGGAAAATGGGAATGGTGCCGCCCAGCAGGCCGGTGGCGGCGAACGCCAGCGCAAAACTCATCCAGCCGGTTAGCATGCGCGCGCCGTCTTCCTGCAGCGATTGCTGCAGCACTGGGTTGCGCTCGGCCTGGCGTTTGAGGTCTGCAACCGTCACCGCCTCCGGGTCTTTGCCGACGCCAGCGGCGATTTCATGGCGGAACTGGTTGAGCAGTTTCCGCTCATGCTTTTTGATGCCCTGCACATTGCCGACGAACTCCATCACGGCCATGGCGCCCATGGCCAGAATCAGCCCGCCGCCGCCGGATACCAGATTCAGCGCCAGCATGATGAGTCCGCCGCGCATGGCGGCTTTAAACAGCCCATTGCCCAGGCCGCGCCAGAATTCGCCCCAGTCCATCAATACATCTCTCCTGATATGAGTGTAGCGGGCAATGCGCCGACGGTGCGTGACAGTTTTATGACGTTTCAGATGTTTAGAAGGCGCGGTGGACGCAGAAATCCACCGTTTCCTCCAGCGCCAGCTTCATCGGGGAGGGGGAAAAAGGTGCCAGCGCCCGGCGGGCGTTTTCAGCAAAACTGTCGGCGCGCGCCAGGGTCTGGGAAATGGCGTCATGCTGGGTGATCAGTTGCATGGCATGCGGCATATCAGCGTCCTGCTGGTTCATATCCGCCAGCGTGCGCTGCCAGAAGGCGCGCTCTTTGGCGTTGCCCAGCTGATAACTTAAAATGACGGGCAGGGTGATTTTTCCCTCGCGGAAATCGTCGCCGACGGTTTTACCCAGATGCGATTCACCGCCAGAATAATCGAGCGCATCGTCCGCCAACTGGAAGGCGATGCCCAGATTCAGCCCGAACTGGCGCAACGCCTCGGCGACTTCCGGGCGTTTGGAGACAACCGCGCCGAGCTCGCCGGCGGCGGCAAACAAGGCGGCGGTTTTAGCGCGTACAACCTCAAGATACATCGTTTCCGCCGTATCGGGCTCGTGCATGGTGGTCAGTTGCAGCACTTCGCCTTCGGCAATGGTGGCGGATGTGTTGGACAAAATCTCCAGTACGCTGAGCGAGCCGTCAGCTACCATCAGCTGAAAGGCGCGGCTGAACAGGAAGTCGCCCACCAGTACGCTGGACTTGTTGCCCCAGATATCGTTAGCGGTGGCCATGCCGCGACGCAGTTTGCTATCATCTACCACGTCGTCGTGCAGCAGGGTCGCGGTATGTATGAATTCGACACAGGCGGCCAGGCGCACATGGCGCTCACCTTCATAGCCGCACAGCCGGGCGCAGGCCAGCGTCAGCGAGGGGCGCAGGCGTTTGCCGCCGGCGCGGATAATGTGTGAAGCCAGATCTGCCACCAGCGGCACGTCGCTTCTTACCTTCTCCAGCACCACCTGATTGACGCGGCGCATATCATCGGCAACCAGTTGTTGTAAGGCGGCAAGAGACGGGCGGTCGGGGTTGCTGGATTCGGCGGAGGCGTGACTCATGGCGCGAAATTACTGATTTAAACAATAAGTGTAAAGCAATTCTAAGCCGGAGCCGCCTGCGGCGATAGATACCGTGCCATCAGACGGGTGCGCGCCGAAGGCATGGGTTTATCGATCGCCGTGAGCAGGGCGCGCTCGAGAAAATAACCGGTCAGCTGCATGCCTTCGGCAATCGCTGTCGGATCGGCGGACATCTCCTCCCGCAGAAAGGCGGGCAGGGGCAACAGCAGCTCGTGATAGGGCGCGCCGGCTTCGGCGCTGACCGCGCAGCCGGACTTCGGTGATACATAAATCAGATGCTGCGTATTGCCGGTGGCGGCACACGCGCTTAAGTCGAGGCCGAAGCCGGATTCCTGCAGCAGACACAGCTCAAAACGAACATAATCGGCCTGCCATGGCCGACCGGCGGCGATATCCTGCAGCAGGCGCAGGGCGCTGTCATACAGCAGGGGATGCGGGTCGCGCTCCTGCATGGCCAGCGGGATCATCGCGCATACGGCATTGAGCGCCGCCAGTGCCGCCGCATCCTGCATGCACAGCGCCGCTATCGGCGAGGCAAGCTCGCATTGCCAGGTGCCCACATGTTCCGACAAGCGGGCGCTCCAGCGCGCTTTGACCAGATTGCCAGGCTGATATGTGCCGCGCTGCGCCTTGCTTAAGGCGGCTTTGGCCACGCCGTAATACAGCCCGTGCTCGCGCGCAAACAGGCAAGTCACCGCGCCGTGCTCGGCAAAGCGGCGCAAGGATAGCACGATCGCTTCATCGCTCCATTGCATAAAAAAAGGTATAAGACATACGGTTTAGGGTGTATAGTCCTGCGCAGTAGGCATTTTATGTCCCTCCCTAACTCTTCCCCTTAAGGGGGAGGATTAGGGAGGGGCTCGCATTAATTAGCATGATGCCCATTGCACAGGAGCATCAACATTATCGTATATCTTAAACCCGACACCTTGTATTCAAAAGGAGGCAGCCATGGCATTTTTTACCAAGATCATCGACTGGTTTAAGCGTAAAGTGCGCTGGCAGCGTAAGCAAAAGGAGTGGGCCGAGCGCTTCGATCAGGAACCGGCCAAACCAAAAAACCCCCTGCCGCTCGATCCCGGCCGCGATCCGTGGATGACGTGAGGGGCCGGCTTAATAACCGTCGTCGCCTCCCTCGGGTCCAGTACTACTAGAAGTTGGGCTGTCTGTTTCAGGTCCGCCGCCAGCGTTAAACGTTTTACGCCGCTCCAGATGGAGTTTGGGGCGGCCGCCACGACTCATGCCCTGACCGCCGCCGGTGACCTTGTTGCCAGCGTAGTGGTAACCGGAAAGCGCATCTCCTAACTGCTCAGGGTCCGCCTGATCCATGCCATAAATACGATCAAAACCTTTGGGCAATTCAATGCCATTATATTTTAGGCCGGCACGCACCGTGGTCGGCTTGCCGTCTTCATAAACATTAACTTTCTGACCATCGACTAACACATGGTCTGTTGCCAGTCCGGCTTTCTCTGCCCGCCAACGCTCCTTGGTCATGGTGGGATCGCCGGTATATTCCTGATACCATGCATCAGTTAACCCTCGCGAAGAACGACCATGATCTCCACTGCTGCGCGTTTGCCGCCGGGCTGGCGTGCTTGCCGCCACCTCTCTCGCCTCTGCTCTGGCTTTCTCGGCGTTATTTTGGTCTATGGCGGCGGATAACTGATTCTTGGCTAACGAGGCGACGCCTTCCTCCAAGAGGGTGAAAGTGTCAGCGGAAATCGAGGTACCCTCTTTCAGGTCTGCCCGCGCCGCTTCTAATGCACCCGAATCAATCTCTTCCAGTTCTTCCAGCTGGTCGAGCACGGCATTGGCCCCGCGGCGGGTTTTGGGACCGACGATGCCGTCTTCCGGGCCTATATCCACGCCGTTTTCATTCAGCATTTTTTGCAGATACAGGCTGGGATTGGCCTCTTTGGCTGCTTGCTTGAGTTCCGTCAGAAAATCTTGCGACAGGGTAGTATTTGCACCTTTGAATGTAATATCCAGACTATGCTCATTGGCAAAATCTTCCAGCCCGCCCTTGGTCGCGCCGCCCCACAAGCCGTCAACGGTGTGATAATCATACATGCCCAGCGCATCCAGGTAGCCCTGGACTTCCCGCAGCTTCTGGGAATCATTCAAATTGATTGGGGTTTCGGTATCTGCCATGTCATCTCTCCATTCATTCATTGCTAATATAACACGCGTCGTAGCAGGCTTCCAAGACAGTTGTATGACGGTTTAAAGACAAGATGATGAAAATGCCGAAATAACGACACCGCCCGGTTATGGTCCATTGCCTGCGGCGCGCCGGTTTATTCAAACTCCAGCAGCTTGGCCTGTTTAACGCTAGGCAGCTGATTGATCCGCTCAAGCAGGGAGGTATCGACCGTCTCATCAACCTCAACCAGCGCGATGGCGTCGGTCTCGCCGTTCACCTCGTGGCGGCCGAGATGGAAATTGGCGATATTCACCCCGGCATCGCCGAGCACCGAGCCCAGCCCGCCGATCAGCCCCGGCTTGTCTTCATTGTTGATATACAGCATGCGCGGCCCCAGCGCGGCTTCCAGGGGCACACCGTTGATACTGACCACGCGCGGTTCGGCTCCGAACAGCGTGCCCGCGACATCGCGGCTGCGGCGCTCGGTTTCCACCGTCACCCGCATCAGCGTTTTATAGTTGGAGGCGCGCTCATGCTTGACCTCGCTCACTTCGATATCGCGCTCCTTGGCGATGACTGGGGCGTTGACCATATTGATGCCCTCCATCAGCGGCTGCAGCAGGCCGTTGAGCGCGGTGGCGGTCAGCGGGCGGGTGTTCAGCCCGGCGACCGAGCCTTCATATTCGATCACCACTTTTTTGAGGCCGGTTTCGGTAATCTGCCCGGCAAAGCCGCCCAGCTGGCCGGCCAGATGCAGGTAGGGGCGTAGCCTGGCGGCATCTTCGGCAGAAACGGAGGGCATATTCAGTGCGTTGGTCACCGTGCCGTTGATGAGATAATCCGCCATTTGTTCGGCCACCTGAATGGCGACATTTTCCTGCGCTTCGGCGGTAGAGGCGCCCAGATGCGGCGTACACACCACGTTTTCCATTCCGAACAAGGCGTTTTCTCTGGCTGGTTCCTCTTCGAATACGTCAAGCGCGGCGGCGGCCACGTGACCCGACTCCAGCAGCGCTTTCAGATCTGTTTCGACGATCAGCCCGCCGCGGGCGCAATTGACGATCATCACGCCTTTTTTGCATTTGGCCATTGAATCTCTGTTCAGAATGTGGCGTGTGGCGTCATTCAGCGGGGTGTGCAGCGAAATCATATCGGCGCGGGCGAGCAGGTCGTCCAGTTCGACTTTTTCAACGTTAATGGCCGCCGCATGATCGCTGGAAAGAAACGGATCATACGCCATGACTTTCATTTTCAGGCCCTGCGCGCGGTCGGCAACAATGCCGCCGATATTGCCGCAGCCGATCAGCCCAAGGGTTTTGCCGGCCAGCTCGGTGCCCATGAATTTGCTTTTTTCCCATTTGCCGGCATGGGTGGAAGCGCTTGCTTGCGGGATCTGGCGGGCCATCGCCATCAGCAGCGCCACAGCGTGTTCGGCGGTGGTCACCGAGTTGCCGAAAGGCGTGTTCATAACCACCACCCCACGCGATGTCGCAGCTTTAATATCGACATTATCAACCCCAATGCCGGCGCGGCCGATTACCCGCAGGTTAGCCGCCGCATCCAGCACCTTGGGCGTGACTTTGGTGGCCGAGCGGATCGCCAGGCCGTCATACTCGCCGATAATGGCGCAGAGTTCATCTTCGCTGAGGCCGGTTTTGACATCGACCGTCACTCCTTTTTCTTCAAATATGGCTTTGGAGCGCGGGCTCAGTTTGTCTGAGATGAGTACCTTTGGCATGCAATTCCTTATGGTTGATTTTTAACATTATTCATGATCGGCGCTGTATTTTTCGACAAGTTCTTCAATGACGCTGTCCAGAATGCGCAGCTCTACGGTGCCATCTTCCTGGCCGTTATTGAGAATATCGACATCTTCGTGGCGCTCGAGCTCGGTTAGCCGCATTTTGATTTTGGGATGCGTGCCATCGACCCCGGATATGGTAACCAGCGTGTGTTTATCTGAGGTATGATCGTTTTTGACCTTGACCTTTTTGGTTTCGACTTTGAAATATTTGGCCAGCGCTTCGGCGATTTCCTTATCATAGCCTTGCTTGATTTTCTCATCGATTTTCATACATACCTCCCGGTTAGCATCAATGGTTGTCCGTCAAGCCGCCTGGGCCTTTTCCTGCTTTAACGTGTGAAATGCCCAGTCAAGCCATGGAAATAGTGCCTGCAGATCGGCCGTTTCCACCGTAGCGCCGCCCCACAGGCGTAGCCCCGGCGGTGCGTCGCGATAGGCGCCGATATCATAGGCCACGCCTTCTTTTTCCAGCGTGCTGACGATGTGTTTGACGCCGGCGGCCTGTTCTTCCGCTGGAAGCGATTGATACCACGAATCGACAATTTTCAGGCAAATCGAAGTGCATGAACGCGTGTCTTCACGTTCTGCTAGAAAGTCTACCCAGGGCGCGGCGGCTACCCAGTCGGCCACGGCCTGCAGGTTGGCCTGCGAGCGTTGAATCAAAGCCGGCAGGCCGCCGGTTGCTTCAGCCCATTGCAGCCCGTCAATGGCGTCTTCCACACACAGCATGGACGGGGTGTTAATCGTTGCGCCCTGAAAGATTTCGGCATTAAGCGCGCCTTTTTTGGTCAGCTGAAAGATTTTAGGCAATGGCCAAGGCGGCTGGTAGCTTTGCAACCGTTCAACTGCATGCGGACTAAGCGCGATCATGCCGTGTGCCGCCTCGCCGCCGAGCACTTTCTGCCACGACCATGTGATGACATCGAGCTTATGCAGCGGAATATCCATCGCGAAAACAGCCGAAGTGGCATCGCAGATCGACAGTCCTTCACGGTCGTCGGGAATCCATTCTCCGTTGGGCACGCACACGCCGGACGTTGTACCGTTCCAGGTGAAAACCACATCGCGCGCCCAGTCCACCTGAGTGAGATCGGGCAGGGCGCCATAATCCGTTTCAAAGCGGCGCAAATCCTCGAGTTTGAGTTGATTGGTGATATCCTTGACCCAGGTGCTGCCGAAGCTTTCCCAGGCCAGCACATCCACCCCGCGCGCTCCGAGTAACGACCACATCGCCATTTCGATCGCCCCGGTATCGGAGGCCGGCACGATGCCAAGCACATAGCCCTCAGGCAGGCTGAGCAGTTGCTTGCTGCGCGCAATCACTTCCTGCAGCTTGTCTTTGCCGATTTTGGCGCGGTGCGAGCGGCCAACCGCCGCGTCGCCGAGGCACGCCAGCGACCAGCCGGGGCGTTTGGCGCAAGGGCCGGAGGAAAAACAGGGGTTATCAGGTTTTTGTAAGGGTTTCATAGTTATCCTGTTCGAAGTAAGTGGGTATGTGTAGCGCAGGCGTTATGGAATGCAAAGGAAAATTCATACTGAGCGCCTGCTTCGGGATAGGCCGAAAGGCGGCGTGTCGCGGCTGAGGGCATATGGAAAAAAGGCCTTAGTTTTCTCCCGGAGTAAGTGGCGCTGGGAGTAAATCGCCGACCGCGTTTTCAATCATCCGCAGGTGCTCCGGCTCGGAAAAACGGTGGCCGGCGCCTTTCACTAGCCGCACCTGCACGGCGTCGCTTGCCAGTTGCTGCGCCAGCAGGCAGGAAAACTCCCACGGCACGTCCGGATCGGCCATGCCGTGCAACAGGCGGACGGGGCAATCAATGGCGATATCGTTATCCAGCAGCAGATGTTGTTTGCTTTCCTCGATTAACTCCCGGGTGATGGGGTATGGCTCGCCATAATCCGACGGTGCGTAAAACACGCCCTGTTCCTCGATAATCCGGCGCTGTTCCTCGGTAGCGCGTTCCCACATCAGGCGGGTGGTGAAATCGGGTGCGGCGGCTATACCAACCAGCCCGGCGATGCGCTGCGGGCGGGCCAGCGCGGCCAGTAACATGATCCATCCGCCCATGCTGGAGCCAACCAGGATTTGCGGCCCCTGTGTGAGGTGATCGAGCAGGCTCACCGCATCCGCCGTCCAGTCGCCGATCGTCCCCTCGGCAAAGTCACCGCCTGATTCGCCGTGGCCGCGATAATCAAAACGCAGGAAAGCCTGCCCGCGCTGCTGGCAGAAGCGCTCCAGCGCGATGGCTTTTGTGCCGCTCATGTCCGAGCGGAAGCCGCTCAAAAAGATAATGCCTGGGGATGCGCCCGGGCTATGGCAGTAACCAAGCGTCACGCCGCTTTCGGTGGTAAGGTGGGAAATATCGTTCATCACACGTGGTGTGCCCGATTAAGCGAAGCAGCGCAATGTTAAAACAGCCCGTTGACAAGCGAGCCGGCTGGCAGGCCGCCCAAACTGTCGCTATTGCTCCCTACCAGCGCGAAGACGGGATCGCGCCCCACGGATTCGCCATTGGTCAGCCGCATGAGCGACTCAATAGCATCTAGCTGGGCGATCAGTTCGGCCGATTCTTCGCTGCTGATATTGTCGTTACTGCTAATAAAATCGCGCAAGCCCTGCAGCCCGCTGCTTTGGCTGGCTGTTAATTCGGGCGGTGAGGCCGGGCTGAGTGCGGCAGCGGCAACACCGCCCACGTCACCGGTGATCAGATCGTTCACATCGGTGCTTGGTTGCCGGGCCGCCGGCCCGATCAAGCTGGCTGCTGGTAATGGAGACATAAACTACCTGTCATCTCGGCATAAACATTTATATTATAACAAAACATTACCCTTTAAGCAATGCCGTCATGGTTTGATCTGCCGCATTCATCCGAACACGCGCGCGAAAATCGTGTCGACATGGTGCGTGTAATAAGCAAGATCGAACAGTGCGGCCAGTTCGTCGGCGGGCAGGGCAGCGGTAACCTCGGCATCCTGCTGTAAGGTCTTCAGAAAATCGCGGCGCGTTTGCCAGACCGTCATGGCGTTGCGCTGGACAAGCTGGTAGGCGTCTTCACGACTGAGCCCGCGCTGGGTCAGAGCGAGCAACACGCGCTGCGAAAATACCAGACCGCACAACTGTTCGAGATTGCGCTGCATCTGTTCGGGATAGACAATCAGCTTTTCTACCACCTGAGTCAGGCGGGCGAGGGCAAAATCAAGCGTCACGCAGGCATCTGGGGCGATCATACGCTCGACGGAAGAATGCGAGATGTCGCGCTCGTGCCACAGCGCGACATTTTCCATCGCCGGGGTCACCGCCGAGCGCACCATGCGCGCCAGGCCGCAGAGATTCTCCGACAGCACCGGGTTGCGCTTGTGCGGCATGGCCGAAGAGCCTTTCTGCCCGGCGGCAAAATATTCCTCGGCTTCCAGCACCTCCGTGCGTTGCATGTGGCGGATTTCGGTTGCGATATTCTCGATGGATGCAGCGATCACGCCGAGCGTGGCAAAAAACTGGGCGTGCCGGTCACGCGGGATGATTTGGGTGGAAACCGGCTCGGGCGTCAGCCCCATTTCGCGGGCGACATGCGCTTCCACCTGCGGGTCGATGGTGGCAAACGTGCCCACCGCACCGGAAATGGCGCAGGTGGCCACCTCCTCACGAGCGGCGCGCAGCCGGGCGAGGTTGCGCGCCATCTCGGCATACCAGCGGGCGAATTTGAGGCCCATGGTCGTGGGTTCGGCATGAATGCCGTGGCTGCGGCCAATACAGACCATCTGTTTGGTTTCCAGCGCGCGGGCTTTCAGCGACGCCAGCAAGTGTTCCAGATCGTCGATCAGCTGGTCGCAGGCCATGCGCAGCTGCACGCCGAGGGTGGTATCGAGCACGTCCGAAGACGTCATGCCCTGGTGCAAAAAGCGCGCTTCCGGGCCCACCGTCTCCGAAACATAGGTGAGAAACGCGATGACATCATGCCGGGTGGTGCGTTCGATCTCGTCGATGCGGGCGATAGCCACCTCGTCAAAGGTTTTGGGCCCGAACGCCCAGATCGCCTGCGCCGCCTCTTTGGGCACCACGCCAAGGGCGGCCATGGCATCACAGGCATGGGCCTCTACCTCGAACATGATACGGAATTTGCTGCCCGGTGACCAGATCGCCGTCATTTCCGGGCGGGAGTAGCGTGGGATCATGGGGATGTTCTAGGCAAAGGAGCAATCAATGGCAATGAAAATGAGAAATGGCTGGATTACGCGGTGATTTGTGCCGGTTGCTTTCTCTTTTTTGTATCGGTGTTAACTTTAGTGCTTTTCGGGAGATTTGCGGCTTCCGGCGTCTCATCCACGTCTTCTGCGCCTCCTACAGTGGTTTGCACATCGGCAACGGCTGCCACTGAGGCTTTTTTGGGATCAGCGTTGCCGTTACTCGCCGCAGCTGCCGTGGTAGAGTTTCTATTTTTCTCGCGCATCAACACATCATGATATAGCTTTTGAAATTCAATCTGACTGACACGCCTCGCTTCTTCCCTGTCTCCGTCATCCACCGCCAGCTGCACGCCCGGCATTGCACCGTCCCAGTTCACGGAGGAAGTAGACAACGCACGGTGCAAGCTAGCGGTATCCCCGAAAGACGTTGGTTGAAATCCCTTTTCTGTTGCACGTTTGGTGGCCAGTGAACGCTGTGGTCCATACCATTCTTCAAATCCTTTAACGACCGCATCCCCCAGTTGCTCATAAAATTTAGGATCATTGAATTTATGAAAATCCGGTCCAGGTGTATTTCGTCTTGCCCGCGACAAGGCACCCATTTCAAAGTATACGGAAGGCGAGTCTCTGTCGCCAATGGCTTGATAGGTTGTGCCGGTGCCCATTGCACCATCTCCGTGCAAATCAACTCCCTGTTGGCCTACCACCCTTGCCATTTCTGCGGCAAATTTTGCATCATTCGGGCCCGGTGCACGGCGCGCACCCTTTTTATCTGTACCTGGCGTATTATAAATGAACCGAGCGCCCGGTGTATTACTTGCATCCGCATGCACACTGAAATATACGGCGTCTGAATGCCTCCTTTGAATCGCACGCCTGTCGGCAAGCGTTAATGTGCCATCCCTTGCTTCGGGTGTGTCTCTGGTATCGATTACCTCAAACCCGGCTTCTTCTAAACGGTCCTTCAAACCCTTCCAGGAACCATGTCCATCTATCATCCGGGCAATTGCATCGGTTTCAGCCATGCCGCCGGCCGACGTTCCTCTACTTTCTCCCGGTCCCGGGTTATAATGACCAAAGTCCAGAATGATCTTGGCGCCGTCTTGGCCTTTGCTCAGCCTTTCAGCCCGCTCCTTTTCTTTTGCCTGCTCCATGGCTGCCGGGCTCGCATCACGCCCGATATCAATATTGCGGGCCTTTGCCAACGCGCGGACATCAACATAGCCCAGCACGCGTCTGGCACCCGGATTAGACAGTTCATGAGTGCGCTCGGCAACCGCATCGTCACCGACATTTCCTTCAATTGTATGGACTGTGCCACCCTCCACCCTTTTTACGCGGCCGATATGACCGTTTCCTCTGAAAGCGGTACCCTCATTCGCGCCTCGTTCATAAATAACCAGATCACCCGGCCTGGGAACGTAATTTTCGCCAGCACTTCTCCATGCACCATAACGATGCGCCCAGGCGGCATTGCCCTTGGCTAATCCGGGATTGCCCTGATCGGTTAAACCGGGCATGAACATATCGTTGGCGTAATCAGTATAAAAAGCGCACCAGGCTAGCCCTTCTACACCGGCATGACTTTGCACCAGCCCAGCGATGCCGCCCCGATTATTGCTTATCCCTGTTTGTCCGACCATTGACTGATCAAAAGCAAGCGTCATCTCCAACGGCGACATATTTTCTGCCAGACGATGCTGCCTGATATATTCAGTCACGCCTGCAAGCCCGATCTCTTTACTGCTTAATTTGGATTGAACGTCTCTCGCTAATGCGGCAATTCTTGATTGATCATCGCCATCGATGGCAGTATCAGATGAATCACTGAAGTCCGGAAGGGGGCTCACCACTTGATCCCGAGTACCGAACGCGGTTTCACTACTGGAACGGGAACGACCATCTCTACCCTGATAAGCCTGCTGTCCCGGGGTGCCGGTGCCGTTCGTCAAGGCAGAGTATAATGCCCTGGCGCCCTGCATATCTTTCGTATAAGCGCCATACAGCAAGGCAACAATCATGGCGTCCATCGGATCCATGATGCCTTCGCCGCGTGCGGCATTGGCGGCCATATGATCACGTACACGCTGCTGTTCGCGTTCTGCTTTTTCAGCGGCCTCTTCCTGTTTCTGGCTTAGGCTTTCTTTAACTTCATTATATTTATCGGGATCCTGCTCTTTGAGGGTAGCTATTCGGGTTTGTACCGCCTCAAGCATGCCAAGCGTCGCATCGCCCACCTTTGTCTGGCTTAGGTCGATATATTGATCTTCGCCTACTTTCAGTATTTTGCCTTCGTCAATGCGCTTTTGCTGTTCTTCTTCGGAGAGGTTTTTAAATTTATCGAGTGCCTCGCCTTGCAAAAGGCCCATTTCCTTTTGGTAAGCCTGCAATGCAGCCTGCGAAATGCCTTGATCCTCAGAGGTTTCAGCTTGGCTTCCGCTTCCTGTATCGCTACTGCTGGTAATAGATTGGTCGTCTAACCCGATTTGGCGGCGTATATAATTTAGTTCCGCGTGGACGACGGCTGCCTTGGCCCCGGTGAATTCGCTTATCTGCTCGCGCAGATTCTCCGGTGACGTGTCTTCATCAAGCAGCCCGCTATAAACGGATGGTGACTCTGTTGCACGAGCGCTGGCTGTTTGCGTCACCTGCCCATCTAAAGCGCGCAGGTTATACTCTGGGTTATTCATGATATCCATGATTTTACCCAGCCGGTTGGAATCGGTCGCATATCCGCCCGCTTCAACGGCACGAGCAAAGGCCTCAGGATCCTGTGAATGGTTAAAGGCCTCATCATAGAGGCCGCGATTCCTCAGATAGTACTCAATCCCACGCAAGCCATCCTCAGCGGTTTCAAATGTCTGGAAATCATCCCTGATCCGGACTGGCTTGCCATTGACCTCCTCCCAGGTAGGAAGTCTTTCAGCTCCTGTAGTAAAGGGAGTGTCACGGCCGCTGCCTGATTTGAGGCCGCCATAATTATGGTTTTCTGACTTATCGCTTGTCCCCCAGCCGCTTTCCAGAGCCAGTTTAGCAACAAAATAGGAAGGGGGGATGTAGCTTTCCCCATTAGCCTTTCGCTCGGCTGCGATGTCCACAGCGATAGGCGCAATCCTGTCAATAAAGTCTTGTTCTTTACTCATAAGCGCTTGATGCGAAGTCCGTTATTGGGTGGACTAATTTCTCATGCATTACTCCAAAATTTATTGTATCGCGATAATATTACACTTTCGTGACAACCAGCGGAAAATCGCAGGAAACAGGGAAAATCAGCCGGTTTCAGGCGGCCAAGGGGGTGCGTTGGGCGGGATTTTCAATCAGGCCGTCATAAAAGCTGCGGATGAGGGCGGGAATCGCGGCCGCGTTTTCACTTTGATTAACCCGCTGGCGGAATTCGGCCGAACCGTGTAACCCACCGGAATACCAGCCGATATGCTTGCGCGCCACACGCATACCGGCATCTTTACCATATAATGCGAGCATCGCCTCATAATGCTCCAGCACGATATCGCGCTGCAGGGGAAGGGGAGGGACGCCCTCACCCGGTTCGCTTCGCTTATCACCCTCTGCCAAAGGGCGAGGGTTTTCTGGCTCCGTCTGCCTGTGGGCAAGGGGTGAGGCGAGGGCTTTTTGCTGATTAAAGTAGTGAATAACCTGATTGGGAAACCACGGGCGGCCATAGGTGCCGCGGCCGATCATCACGCCGTCAGCGCCCGAGCGGGCAAGCGCTTCGTGCGCCTGCTCGCAGGTGGTGATATCGCCATTGGCGATCACTGGCAGATTGACCGCCTCCTTCACCCGGCGAATGAAGGCCCAATCAGCCGAACCTTTATACATCTGGCAGCGCGTGCGGCCATGCACCGTAATCATCTGAATGCCGACATCCTCGGCGATTTTGGCGATTCCCGGCGCATTCAGGTTTTCATGGTCCCAGCCCATGCGCATTTTAAGCGTCACCGGAATGCGCACGGCTTTGGCCGTGGCCTCCAGAATGCGTGCGGCCAGCGGCTCATCGCGCAGCAGGGCCGAGCCGGCCATGCCGTTAACCACTTTTTTCACCGGGCAGCCAAAATTGATATCGATGATATCCGCACCGCGATCTTCGTTCAGCCGGGCAGCCTCGGCCATCACATCCGGCTCGCAGCCGGCCAGCTGCACGGCAAACGGGCGCTCATCCGGCTCAAACCGCGCCATACGCTCGGCGTTTTTGGTCTCTAAAATGGCGGCTTTACTGGCGATCATCTCCGAAAACACCAGCCCTACGCCGAAACGCTTGACCAACCGGCGAAAGGGCAGGTCCGATACACCGGTCATGGGCGCTAAAAATACCGGCTGGTCGATGGTAATATGGCCGATTTGTATGGGCGTTAACATGGATTTAAGATTGCAGAACGCTGCGGTTTTTGCAATCCAAACCCGGCGCGGCCTGCGTTTGATCTTGCGAAAATGGCGTAATGCGCCATGGTAGGGGCCAAAATGCCCTGGCATGGCCATGCCGTTCGGGCGATAACGGAGGATGATGAAGCATTTTGCCCTCATTGTCGCAGCGGGAAGCTCCACCCGGCTGCCGGGCGACCGGCCAAAACCCTATCGCCTGCTGGGCGGCAAGGCGGTCTTGCGCCACAGCGTGGCGTGTTTTTTGGATCACCCGCAAATGGCAGGGGTGGCGGTCGTCATCCATCCGGCCCATCGGCAGTGGGCGGAAGAGGCGCTGCATGCGCTTGCCCCCTCCGCCAAGGGAAAAGGGGATTTATTGCCGCTTATCGAAGGCGGCAGCAATCGCCAGGCATCGGTGCAGCTTGGGCTGGAGGCGCTGCTCGCGCATGGGCCGCAGGCCGTGCTCATCCACGATGCAGCGCGCCCGCGGCTGAACCCGGCATTAATCGACCGCGTGCTGGACGGTCTGCAAGAGGCCGAGGCGGTGATTCCCGCCTTGCCGGTGACCGATACCATCAAGCAGGTGACGGGCGGGCGCGTCAGTGCGACCCTGAACCGCGAGCAGCTGGCTGCCGCACAGACCCCTCAGGGCTTTGCGTTTGATACCATTATGGATTTACACCGGCGGTATCTGGGCCAGTCTTTCACCGACGATGCGGCACTGGCGGAAGCTGCGGGCGTGACGGTGAAAACAGTCGCCGGTGAGTCGGCTAATATTAAATTAACCACACAGGACGATTGGGAAAGGATGAGTTTTTTGTTTGAGAATCAACACCCTGACCCCGATCCACAGGCGGAAGCGGCGCCGACGCGTGAAGCCCGCACCGGTATGGGTTTCGATGTGCACCAGTTGATACAAGACCGGGGGCGGCCGCTTCGGATCTGCGGTGTTGAAATCCCCGGAGAATGGGCGCTTGAAGGGCATTCCGATGCTGATGTCGGCCTGCATGCGTTAACCGATGCGCTGCTTGGCGCGCTGGCGGCGGGCGATATCGGGGAGCACTTTCCGCCAACGCAGGCACGCTGGAAAAATGCCGATTCCGCTGATTTTGTCAGGGAAACCATGTGCCTATTGACGGAGCGACAGGGCCGGGTGGTGCACGCTGACCTCACGTTAATTGCCGAACGCCCGAAAATGGCGCCGCACCGCGCCGCCATGCGTGAAACAGTCGGCCATTTGTTGAATATTGAGTGTGATCGGGTTAGCATTAAGGCCACAACTACTGAAGGGCTTGGCTTTATCGGTCGTGGAGAGGGCATCGCCGCACAGGCGGTGGTTACCGTAATGGTGCGCAATTAACCGCTGATGTAAGCATAACAATAAAAGGCTGATAGTCATATGAATAGCATCATTTTTCTGCTTGCCACCTGTTTCGGTGCCGGCATGTCGCCGAAAGCGCCGGGCACAGTCGGCTCGTTGGTGGCGCTGCCGCTGGCCGCTGCGATTCACCTGATTCTGGGTATGCACGCCCTGTGGGCGGCCACGGCAATCGCGTTTTTTGGCGGCTGGTGGGTGACGGCGCGTTATATGCGTATAAGCGGAAAAATCGACGATCCCAAAGAGGTCGTGATCGACGAGGTGGCCGGGCAGTGGCTGACGCTGTGCCTGATGCCGATGTTATATATGAACCTGCCGCCGTCTTATATGATGTGGCTGTATGCAGGTGCGTTTGCCGCCTTCCGTCTGTTCGATATTGTAAAACCCTGGCCGATATCAGTGGTTGATCGGAAAATACACAGCGGTTTCGGAGTGATGTTTGACGATATTCTGGCCGCGCTGTATGCCGCCCTGTTGCTCGGCGTGCTGTGGCACATCCTTTCAGCCATGAATTTAGTGATGATTGAACTGCCAAGCGTTTGATATTGCTCCTGCCATGGCAGTGCGGATATACCAAAGGTGGGATGGAACCGCGCTGGCCGTGGGCTTATCTATCCTCCCGTGACCCTAGTGGTCAGGTGGGCGCCGTAATACCTAAAGCCACGGCTAAAGGCAGGGACAGCTCCCTTGAGGTAAACATCGGTCCCGGAGTGATTAGCGCCTCACGAACCGCGCAGTACCAATTATGATAATAGTGCAGCCCAGCGCGGGATACAAGGGAAGATCGTGCTCGGCGATGCCGGATGTCTCATCCCGCCCCCATAGCATGCTTTAAGTGGACATTAATCATCCACGCTGAAGCCGACGACGAAGATTTCCAGCGCATCGGCGCTGCGGGCCAGCGCCTTGCGGTCCAGCATGATGGAGCTGCCGGCTTCGATGGCAATGCCGGCAAAGCCGGCTTCGGCTACCTGCTTGATGGTTTCCAGGCCTACCGTTGGTAAATCTGCCCGGCTTTCCTGATTGGGTTTTTTGACCTTGACCAGCACGCCGCCACGCTCTTCCACCTTGAGTGCGGCGCAGCGTGAGACCAGCTGATCGGTACCCTCAATCGCCTCGACCCCCAGCACCTGATGATGTTGCACTACCACGGCTTGGCCGATATCCAGTTCGCCGATGCCGCGCGCGATTTTAGCACCGAAGGAAATATCCTCCTGGCTGCGTTTATCGGGATAGATGCTGCCGATCAACCCTTCCGGGGTAATCAGTTCCGGGGCGACATCGTGCACGCCAACCACACGGAAGCCCTCATCTTCGAGAAAGGCAATGATGGTACGCAATAGCTCGTCATCGCCTTTAAGCAGGTTGGAGCCCAGCCGCGCCAGCAGCTTGGTGGCTTTGAGATCAGGTCGAAGACTGGCCAGCTTGGGGCGTTTGACTTTGCCGGCGAGCACTAGTTCCTGCACGCCTTGGGCTTTTAACGTGCTCAGCGCCTTGCCCAGTGCCCCCAGACGCATCCATTCATGTTCTACGCCTTCCACCGTGGAGGCGGCGCAGGCTTCCTCTAAAGCGAGCACGAAAAGCGGCCGATCCTGTGTCTGACAGGCCTCAATCAATACGCGCGGCAATTCCGTACTACCGGCAATAATCCCAAGCTTGGTAAGCGGTGCGGCGGCGGGCATGGTGGAGGCGGTCATAAAGGGAACTAACCGTTAACGGGTGAGGATTTAGGTACGCAGAAAGAGCGCGAACTATCAGCCTCGAGGAAATCCACCAGCTCCTGGACTTCCCGGGCATCGTATTTTTCACGCACAAGGCGGATACGCTCGGCCATGATGCCGTAACTGTCTTCGAACAGGTCTTTATAGGCGCCGCGCAGGGCATGTATCACCTCGCGGTCTATATGGCGGCGCTTCAGTCCGACAATGTTTAAGCCGGCCAGATCGGCGCGTTCGCCCACTACCGAACCATAGGGGATGACGTCTTTTTCAACCGCCGACATGCCGCCGATAATGGCGTTGCGGCCAATGCGCACGAATTGATGGATGGCCGACAGCCCGCCGATGATGGCATGGTCGCCGACTGCGACATGCCCGGCCAGTGTGGCATTATTGGCGAGTATAACCTGGTTGCCGACCTGACAGTCATGCGCGACATGCGCGCCGACCATGAACAGGCAGTCGTCGCCGATGCGGGTGACCATACCGCCGCCTTCGGTGCCTGGGTTCATGGTCACATGTTCGCGGATGCGGCAGCCTTTGCCGATGATCAGGCTGGAGGGCTCGCCTTTATATTTTAGATCCTGAGGCGGCGTGCCCAGCGAAGCGAACGGATAGATTTCACTCTCTTCGCCGATGGTGGTCCGACCGGCGATATTGACATGGCCGTGCAGGGTAACATCTGCTTTAATCACCACCTCAGCGCCGATCATGCAATAAGGGCCTATTTTGGCATCATCTGCAATCTGCGCGCCGTCTTCAATTATGGCGGTGGGATGGATGGTCATGCGATACCTGTGTTGTTATTCCTTATCCATAATCATTGCCGAATAAGTGGCTTCGGCAACTTTTTTGCCGTCCACTTCGGCAAGGCCCTCAAATTTCCAGACATTGCCGCGGCTCTGTTTGATCGTGCAATGCACATGCAGCACGTCACCTGGCGCCACGGGCTTGCGGAAGCGGGCAGTATCCACCGTCATGAAATAGACCAGTTTTCCGCGGGAATCAGGCCCCAGCGTATGCACCACCAGGCAACCGGCCGTCTGCGCCATGGCCTCGACAATCAGCACACCCGGCATCACCGGATGGCCCGGAAAATGGCCCATGAAAAACGGTTCGTTAATCGTCACGTTCTTAATGCCCACACACTGTTTGCCGCTTTCGACATTGACGACTTTATCGACAAACAAAAACGGAAACCGATGCGGGATCATATCGTAGATCTCGCTCAGGCCCAGTTGAGGCAAGTCGGGATTGATCTGGAAATTACTTGTCATCGGTCTGGTTTTGGTTACGTTTGATGAGTCGATTTAGCGCAATCCCCTGGCGATGCCAATCTTTTATTGGTACGGCAGGGAGGCCGCCATACGATTGCCCGGCGGGTATATCATGCATGACACCGCTACGCGCGGCGAGCTTGACGCCCGACCCGATATGCAGATGGCCGGCGATGCCCGCCTGGCCGCCGATCACCACTCCATCGCCGATTTTGGTGCTTCCGGCTACGCCGACCTGGGCCACGATGACCGTGTGTTGGCCGATTTGCACATTATGGCCGATTTGCACCAGATTATCGATTTTCGTGCCGGCACCGATGCTGGTATCCGGCCCGGTGCCGCGGTCTATACAGCTGCCGGCGCCGATTTCCACATGATCGCCGACGATCACGCGACCTAACTGCGGCACTTTGGTATGGCCGTCGCGCCCCATCGCGAAGCCGAAACCGTCTTGCCCGATATGAACGCCACGATGAATAATCACGTGCGAGCCGATCAGGCAATGGCTGAGCGATGAAAGCGCGCCGATACGGGTAAAATCTCCGATCGTAACCCCGTCCTGTATCACGGCGTTCGGTCCGATAATACATTCTTCTCCGATCACCACATGATCGCCGATGACTGCGCCAGCGCCGATCACGCAGTGGTCACCGATGCGGGCGGTGTGGGAAACGATGGCGTGATCGGAAATGCCGTCGCTGGGCGGCAGAAAAGGATAATACGCCTGTGCCACCTGCGCGTAGCAGCGATAGGGATCATGGGTCACGAACAGGGCCATGTGCTGCGGGGCACGCTCGGCGTATTTCTCACGGACAAAGCAGGCACCGGCCTGGCTGTTGATAAACTGGTCAACATATTTGGTATTATCGAAAAAAGTGATCTCATCGGCCTGCGCCCGATCCAGCGGCGCCACGTCGTTAATTGCGTGCTTTGCTTCGCCACGCACCAGTTCAGTATTGCTGATTTCGGCAATCTGTTTGAGCGTAAAAGGCCCTTTATTATGAAAGAAACGCCGGTCTGCCATGCCGTCGATGCACTCCGTCCATATCAGAACTGTTCGAAATTCACATTGACGTTAGGCATCTCGCGGTTAAGCCGCTCCAGCACCTCCTGGGTCAGATCCAAATCGGGGTGCGCATACAGCATCTGGCCGGTACTGATGACGGCGTCGATATCCTTTTCCTGGGCGATAGTTTCAACGATTTCGAAGACCTTTTCCTGCACCTGACTGAGTGCGGCATTAAACCCACGGTCCAGCGCGGCGCGCTTCTGGCGGACCTCTTTTTGCGCATCGGCGGCCTTTTCGCGGAATTCCTGATATTTCTCCTCAAAAGCTTCTTGAGACAGTACCGAGCGTTGCTTGGCCAGCTCCTGGTCCTGCTCCTGCAATGTTTTTTCGCGACCGTCCAGCTGTTCCTGAAAGGATTTCTGCTTGGCTTTCATCTGGCTGCGGATGGCGTCAGCGGCCTTGGCCTCGCGCATGATCTGCTGGATGTTGACCACCGCTATTTTTTGCTCGGCCATGGCGGGAGCTGTGCTTATCACCAAAGCAATGACAGCAAAAAGTGAATATATAATTGGTTTCATAACAATCCTTTGATTGATGGTTGCAGGCACACATTAACCTTATGTTTGCGCCGCACTATGCCGGAAAACAGGATTAAAATCTAGTGCCAAAACTAAATCGCAGCGTTTCTTCGATGTCATAATCTTCTTTGAGCACCGCCTTGGCGAAGTCAATCCGTATAGGGCCAAACGGCGAGGACCAGGCAATGCCCACGCCGGTGGCGGCGCGCAGGGAGTTTTCGTCAATCACTTCCGGACCGTTGTCATCTGCGTCCCACAGCGAGCCGATATCGAAGAATACCGCGCCGGTAAAGCCCAGATCTTCCGGCAGACCTAGGGGAAACTGCAATTCGGCCGAGGCGGTATAATAGGTGTTTCCGCCCAGGGCGTCTTTGGAGATGTCATCACGCGGGCCGATCCCGGCATCCTCAAAGCCGCGTAGCTCGCGACCGCCGACAAAGAACCGCTGGTTAATGCGGATGTCATCATCCAGCGCCAGGATGTGTCCGGCCGATCCGGCCAGCGCAATCGTCCATTTGGGTGCTACCGGTATGTAATATTCACTCTGGACTTCGTTGCGCAGGAACTGGTCATCCCCGCCGAGACCGGCGAGATCCTGGGTCAACCGCCAATACCAGCCGCTGGTGGGGGCGAAGCGGTTGTTACGGTCATCATAGACAAAGGAATGCCCTACCATCGAGGTGATATTGGTTCCCTCCTGATCCTTAATAAAACGTGAGGCATCTTCATCGACGTTATTGATCGTATTTTCTTCGAACGAATAAAAGACCTGATGGCGCAGTTTTTCACTTAAGGAATAACCCATACGCAGCTTGCCCCCGGTGGCGTCACGGTCGAACGAGCTTTCCGAGCGGAAATCCTGTGTGATACGATATAAATCAACACCGCCGGACAAATCGCGCCCGAATAAATAGGGTTCCGTGAAGCCCAGATCGAACTGCTGGCGCTCGGTGGCGGCGAGCACGCGGAAGCGCAGTTCCTGTCCGCGGCCGAGCAGGTTGCGCTCGGTGATGCCGATATCCGCCAGCGCGCCGTCAGTGGAAGAAAAGCCGGCGCCTAGCGAGACTTCACCGGTGGATTTTTCCTCGACTTCAACATCAATCACGATCTTATCCGGGTCACTGCCCTCTTCGGTATTCACATTGACCGTTTCGAAATACCCGACATTATTCAGCCGCTGTTCGGAGCGTTGCAGCTTGGTGGTGCTGTAGGCATCGCCTTCGGCAAGACGGAACTCGCGGCGGATCACCTTATCCAGCGTCGACACATTGCCGCTGATATTAATGCGCTCGACATAAACGCGCGAGCCTTCCTTGACCCGATAGGTTAAATCGATGGCGTTTTCTTCCTTATTGCGCGAGAGTTCAGGCTCCACATTAACGAACGCAAATCCCTGATCGCCCAGCACTTCGATCATTTTATCGATGGTGGTTTCCACGGCCGTGGCATCATAGGTGTCGCCGGGCGACATCGTAATGTGCTGTTTCAGCTCGGGCACGACATCTGTGCGCAAGGCGCTTTCAATGTCGATCTCACCGAAAGCGTAGCGCGGGCCTTCATCCAGCGTGAACGTGAGGTAAAAAGCGTCGCGTTCGGGTGTCAATTCGGCAAAAGCGGATTTGACCTGAAAGTCGGCATAACCCTGTGATTGGTAGAAGCGACGCAGCAGCTCCTGATCAAACGCCAGGCGGTCGGGGTCGTATTTATCATCATCGCTTAAAAACTGGTACCAGCGCGAAGTGGAGGAGCGAATCACACTTTCCAGCGTTGAGGAGGAAAAGACCTCATTGCCGATAAAGGTAATCTTTTGAATCGACGCTTCCGGCCCTTCATTGATTTCAAACACCAGATCCACCCGGTTTTGTTCTTTTTGAATAACTTTGGGTTCAATGGTGGCCGAATAGCGGCCGTTGCGGCGGTACAAGTCAAGCAGCCGCTTGACGTCGTTTTGCACATCGGTGCGGGTATATATCGCGCGCGGGCGCAGAGTGATTTCGTTTTCCAGGTCTTCATCGTCAATGGCGCGATTGCCTTCAAACGCCACGCGGTTCACACTGGGATTTTCAATCACCGAAACCACAAGTGTGCCGTTTTCCCGTCGCAGCTTCACATCGGCAAAAAAGCCGGTTTCGTATAAGTCTTTAAGGCCTTGGTTCAGCTCGGATTGTGATGTCGTCGTATCGGAGGTAACACCGAGATAGGTTTCTACCGTCGAGGCCTCAATCCGCTGATTGCCTTCGACGACGATGCGCTCCACCGTAAACTGCTGGGCAAACGCCACCATCGGGGCGCCCAGGCAGCACAGCCATGCCAGAAGAATATATCGCCGGGTTTGTTTCATGATTGTCAAACCCTATTACCAATGCGAAAAAAGCGGGGGTAACGCAAGCGAAAAGCTCGGTTTGGGCACAAAATAGTCACGAAAAGACGCAGGTACGAAAGCACGAAAATAGGAAATGACGAAAGTACTTTCCCATCTGCGTGTCGTCGTTTTTTGTACAATCGCCTAAAATAAAATCTGCCGGAGGTCGTTATATAGCGTAAAGGCCATCAGCGACCCAATCAGAATGAAGCCGAGCTTAAAGCCGAATTCCTGAAATTTCTGTGCCATCGGGCGTCCCTGCAGGGCTTCAATGCCATAATAAGCCAGATGTCCGCCATCCAGCAGCGGAATCGGCAACAGGTTGACCAATCCGAGATTGGCGGAGAGCATGGCTATAAACCATAGGATCATGCGAGCGGTCTCCGCCGTGGTATCGCCCGACTGGGTGACCTGACCGGACATCTGCGCAATCCCGACCGGGCCTTTCAGATCATCGGCTTCGCGCTGGCCTGAGATCATCTGCCAGAGAAACTGCAGGCTCAACTCGCATAACGCATAGGTGCGTTCGGTCGCCATCCATACCGCATGCGGTAGGGAGAGTTCCTGCAATGTCATTTGCTGGCTTTTAATGCCGATCAGCGGGCGCGTGACCTCATTGCCCAGCGCGTCGGTGTCGCTATGTTCAATCGGTGTAATGGTCAGCGATTGCGCCGCACTGTTACGTTCAATCGTCAGTTCAAGCGGGGTGCCTAGGTTGGTGGCGATCAGCGTGGGGATATCGCTGAAGGCGTCGATATCCTGCCCGTCTACCTGCACGATGCGATCACCCGGTTGCAGCCCGGCTTCGGCGGCGGGCGTATCGGGCATGACCTCGCCGATCACCGGTTCGGTGGAGGAAACCCCGCTGGTATAAAGAAAAAATGTCATGATGCCGATGGTCAGAATAAAATTGGCGGCCGGGCCGGCTGCCACAATCAACGCCTTTTGCCATAGCGATTTGCAATGAAAGCTGACGCGCCGCTCGCTCTCGCTCATCTCCTCGATATGATCATTGTCGGGCGTGCTGGCTGCGCCTTCGTCACCGAACATTTTGACATAGCCGCCCAACGGCCACATCGAGAATTTCCAGCGCGTGCCGGCCTGATCGTTAAACCCGTAAATCTCGCGCCCAAATCCGATGGAAAAGGTTTCAATCCGCACACCGCACAGCCGCGCCACGAAATAATGTCCGAATTCGTGAATAAATACGATGACACTCAAAATGACGATAAATGACAGCGCGTAATGCAGGCCGGTCAGTAATAATTCCATTTACTCTCCTTGCAGGGACAATGAGGCTTTATTTAATACGATGTGCCGCGGCCATATCCCGCGCCTGCCGGTCGCAGGCCAGCGCATCATCAAGACTCGTAATCTCTCGGTTTTCCAGTTTTTCCAGCGCATATTCTACAATATTTGCAATATCCGTAAACAAAATCTCGCCCTTTAAAAAGCGGGCAACGGCGACTTCGTTGGCGGCATTGAGCGTTGCCGTGGCGCAGTTGCCGGCCTGCAACGCCGCACGCGCCAGACGCAGCGCCGGAAACCGTCTTTCATCTGGCATTTCAAACTCCAGCCGGGCAATATCCGCCAGATTCAATCGCGGGGTCGGGGCGTGCATGCGTTCCGGCCAGCTTAAGGTATAGGCAATGGGAATGCGCATATCCGGCGCGCCGAGCTGGGCCAATACCGAGCCGTCGTGGTAATGCACCAGGCTGTGCACGATCGATTGCGGATGGACGATGACGTCAAGCTGTTCGATGGCCAGCGGGAACAGGTGATAAGCCTCAATCAGCTCGAGTCCCTTGTTCATCATGGTGGCCGAATCAACCGAGATTTTCGCGCCCATATCCCAGTTGGGGTGGCGTACTGCCTCTTGCGGTGTAATCTGCTCCATCTCGGCGAGCGCCCGCGTGCGAAACGGCCCACCGGAGGCGGTCAGTGTGATTTTATCAATCTGTTCCGGTCGGCTGGTATCCAGCACCTGAAAAATGGCGTTATGTTCGGAATCCACCGGCAGCAATGTTGCATTTGCCCGTTTGCAGGCGGCCATCACCAGATTACCGGCGCTGACCAGCGCCTCCTTATTGGCAAGCGCCACCGTTGCGCCGCGCTCGATGGCGGTTAAGGTAGGCTTCAGTCCGGCCACTCCGACAATCGCCGCCATCAGCCAGTCGGCCGGCCGGGCGGCGGCTTCGATAAGGCCCGCTTCGCCGGCGGCTACCTCGGTGCCGCTGCCGGTCAGCGCCTCTTTCAGTGTGGCGTAATGCGCCTCGTTGCCGATCACTGCCAAACGTGGGCACAATTCTTTGGCCTGGGCGATGAGTTTATCCACATTGTCCTGCGCGGTCAGCGCTTCAACCAAATAGCACTCGGGCTGGCGGCGAATGAGATCAATTGTGTTGCAGCCGATGGAGCCGGTCGCGCCAAGAATACTGATGGTACGCGGCGAGGAGGGGGCAAAGGGTGCTACTGCGCTTATCTCAGACATAAGCATGCATGTAGCAGTAAAATGGCGGCCTGTCATCCATGCCATCCGCTCCCTTAATCGCCGGAGTGAATGCCGGCTTATATCGTCACCATAACCGCATATACCGGCGCGGCGGCGATCAGCCCGTCGACGCGGTCGAGTATTCCGCCGTGGCCGGGAAGCAGGCTGCTGGAGTCTTTCACGCCCGCCCTGCGCTTGAGCCAGGATTCGAACAAATCGCCTGCCTGCGCGACCAGTGCGATAACCAGTCCGACGCCGAACCCTTCATAAAAATGCGCGGGAAAGCTGGCAAAAAACGCGCTGAGCATGCCCGCCACACCGGCAGCCAGCACCCCGATGCCCAGCCCCTCCCAGGTTTTCCCGGGGCTAATGGCAGGCATCAGCGGGTGTTTGCCAAACGCTTTGCCGCCGAAGTAGGCGGCGATATCGGTTGCCCAGACCATGGCAAACAGGCTCAAGACCAGGTCCGCCGAGCCGGTGCCGCGCAGCACCACAAGCGACCACACGGGCAGGCCGATATAAACTAGCCCGCCGAATTTCTGCAGCAGTTTGGATTCGTCCTGGGTCAGATCCAGCCACTCGGCATAGGCGAGCAGAGCGACCACCAGCACCATCGCATGAAAGGCAAAGGCGTTATACTGCGTGCAGAATAACGCGGCGGCGGCAAGCAGGCCACCGAGCACGATCCGCTTTAACAGTTCCGAAGTAAAGGCTTGCAGCATCAATTATTTATCATAGATCACGCGCCCGGAATCAATGCTAAATAACGTTAACGTGCACCGAAGCGGCGCTCGCGCCCGGCATAATCCTCGATTGCCGCGCGCAGATGGTCGATGGTGAAATCCGGCCACAGCGTTTCGGTAAAATACAACTCCGTATACGCTGATTGCCACAGCAGGAAATTGCTCAGGCGTTTTTCGCCGCCGGTACGGATCAGCAGGTCCGGATCGGGCAGGTTGGCGGTATCCAGATGCGCGAGGATGGTATATTCATCGATCTCATCGGGGTTCAGTTTGCCGCTTGCTACTTCCACGGCGATGGTTTTGATGGTCTGCATCAACTCCTGGCGACTGCCGTAACTGAGCGCCACGGTCAGATGCAGCGCGCTGTTGCGCGCCGTCAGCGCTTCGGTGGCCTGCAGTTCATCCTGAATATCAGGCGAGAGGGTGGTGCGGTCGCCGATGAACTGCACGCGCACGCCGTTTTTATGCAGCGTCTTGATTTCCCAGCGCAGGTAAAATCGCATCAGGTCCATTAAGTCGTTGACCTCCGGGGGTGAGCGATTCCAGTTTTCGGAGGAGAACGCATAAACCGTCATATAGCCAATACCCATGCCGCGGCAGTTTTCGAGCAGCGCTTTGAGTGCATCGGAGCCGCGCTGATGTCCGGCTCGGCGCGGCAGGCCATGCTGTTGCGCCCAGCGGCCGTTGCCGTCCATAATAATGGCGATGTGGCGTGGTGTGCTGATCTGTGTAGCGGATTGCTCGGATATTAGGGCCATCGGTGCCTCAGGTGAGGCATCAGTGTTCAGGCATCAGGCATCAGAAAATTAACCGATACCTGATACCCGATGCCTGATGCCTACACTTGCATAATATCTTTTTCTTTGTCGGCGAGTGCGTCATCGATTTTCTTTATGAACTCATCGGTGGCCTTTTGGATTTCGTCGGCCTTGCGGCGATGCTCGTCTTCGGAAATATCGCCGTCTTTTTCCTGTTTCTTCAGGGCATCCATGCCGTCGCGGCGGACATTGCGCACGGCAATCTTGGCGTTTTCGGCGTATTTATGCGCCACTTTCACCAGTTCTCTGCGGCGCTCCTCTGAGAGTTCGGGCACCGGCACGCGGATATTCTGCCCGTCAACCGCCGGGTTTAGCCCGAGATTGGATTCACGGATGGCCTTTTCCACTGCTTTGACCATGGTTTTATCCCACACCTGGACGGTAACCAGCCTTGCCTCGGGCGTGCTGACGCTGGCCAGCTGATTAAGCGGCATGGTCGTGCCATAGGCTTCCACCTGCACTGGGTCGAGCATCCCGCTGAAGGCGCGGCCCGTGCGCAGGCCACTGAATTCGCCGTGCAGGGTTTTTAGTGCGCCGTCCATGCGGCGGCGGAGATCATTGATGTCGGTCATAACTGGCTCCTTGTCTGGTACGGGTTTCAGGCTTTTTGCCAACGCCGGAACCTGAACCCCGCAAAGCTGTCACTTAATCTTTAATAATGGTAAATGTTCCTTCGCCGCACACCACACGGGCGAAGGCGCCCCGATCTTTCAGAGAGAACACCAGAATCGGAATCTGGTTTTCCCGCGAAAGAGAAATGGCGGCGGCGTCCATCACTTTCAGATCCCGCGTCAGCACCTCATGATAGCTCAGCGTGTCAAAGCGATTGGCGTCCGCATGGCTGTTGGGGTCCTGGTCGTAGACACCGTCCACCTGCGTGCCTTTCATCAGCGCGTCGCAATTCATTTCCGAGGCGCGCAGTGCGGCGGCGGTATCGGTGGTGAAAAACGGATTGCCGGTGCCGGCGGCGAAAATCACCACGCGACCGCGCTCCATATGGCGGATGGCACGGCGGCGGATATAGGGCTCGCACACTTCCTGGATGGTCATGGCTGAGAGCACCCGCGTTTCCAGCCCGCTTTTTTCCATTACGTTTTGCAGGGCCAGCGCATTGAGTACGGTGGCAAGCATCCCCATATAATCGGCGCTGGAGCGATCCATCCCCTGGGCGGCGCCGGACATGCCGCGAAAGATATTGCCGCCGCCGACAACAATACACACCTGCACGCCCAGTTCGGTGACCGCCTGAATATCATTGGATATAAGCTGCAGCGTATCCAGGTCCTGCCCGAACGGGCGATCACCCATCAGCGCCTCGCCGGAGACCTTGATCAAGACCCGTTTATAATGCGGCCGGGGTGTGATATCGGGCTGCGCTTCCGTCATGAACGCAAGGTATAATGCGGGGCAGGGGACGTGTAAAGAAAGAAAGGTGCGTCGCTTATGCGATCGTTTTACCGGGTCCGTCTTTATCGTTGCCGGTCTCCTGCCGTGCGTGCTGCAGTGTGGAAGGGCTCAAGTCACCTGGCGTGCTGTCTTCCGTCGGGCTGTAATGAACTTCTTGCGGGAAAAAACGGAAAAATTCACTGGGGGAGTAGACTTCAGGGGCTCGGGGTTGCGACTTACCCGCTTGCCCGGCACTGCGGAAATCCTGCACTGCGCCCACCTGTCGGCCGGTTAACTGCTCCATGGCTCTATCGCTTTTGGAGTAATCCACGCGGCTGTTGTCGTGTTCATTCGCATTCCGGATAACGGGTTTACCGTGTTCCATATAGGCAAAGCGGAAGGGCTGCGATTTGCCGTCTTTCCAATATTCGATATGCTTATGCGGAGCGGTGGATAAGCCTCTGGTGCCCACGCGGCCGATGGTGGTGCCGATCGGCACCTCGTCGCCTATCTGCAAATCCCCGTCGATGGACTCCATATGGCGGTAGACGATGAATTCATCCGTTGTACCTTTGATACGGAAGCGAATCGTTCCGGCTTGTCGGGCGGAAACATCATGTACAACAAGATCTTCCACCGCGGCAACTTTCAGGTTTCCACGGCCGTAGGTGTACGGATAGCTCTGACCATCCAGACGCGCATTAGCGCCTTTCGGAGCGAAATCCGTACCGTGGTGCATGCGCCTATAGCCTAAAACTGGGTGCATGCGCATGCCGTGCGGACTGGAAATACGGACATTTTCCGCCTGCACCGGAAGCAGGAAAAAGCGATTCTCACTTGATATGTCGGTCGCATGGTGATCGGCTGCGGCGGCATGGCGGCTCGTGAGTCCGTCATCCGGGTTTTCCAGAAAATAATGCGGATGCTCTTGCGCAAATGTGTGAGCTGCGTTGCGAGTGCCCTTGCTGATTTCGCCATCTATCGGACCGTCATAATAGCCGGCTACGCGTAAATCGCGTTGCAGATCGGCAATGGCTTTCTCCCCGCTCAGCGGTACCGCCTCAGCCGTGTGAATGTTCTCAAACGCCTCTTGGGCGCGGTTGGTATAGCCGCCTTTTTTCCATATACCGTCATGCGGGCCGGGGTCGATGCCGGCGAAGGTCAACTGCTGCTGACGGCGTAGCACATCATCCCGAGGTGTGGTCGGCGTGTCCTCAGCGATGGATTGTTCGTCTTTGGCGGCTGCTACCAACTGGGCTTTATAAAATTCAAGGTTATGCTGCTGGGCATATGCCCCCACCGCCTGAAAGAAAGTCTTATCCTGCGTCTCGCCGGTTCCGGCTTCGAACCCGGCGCGGGAGAGGTTGGCTTTCATTGTTGCGGTTTGCGTGGGGCTCAAGGCGTCCAGTTCGGTGATGCAATTCAGCGTTTCGTCGATTTGCGCTCGCGCCTCGCGAAGCCGCGTGTCTTGCAATGCCGTGATGTCGCCGGCCATGATGGTGTTAAACTGCCCGATAGCTCCCCGGGTATTAGGGCTCATGCGCCCATCTATGGTGTCCTGATACAAGCCTAGCGTGTGGAGGTTGCTCTGTAGCGTTTTCAGCTCTTCCCGGGATAATTCCCCCTGACGTTCAATCAGCGGGTAAGTCTGTTCAAACAGGTTTGAGGCTTGCGGGTTGTCTCTGACTAAGGCATTGTCACGAACAGCGTTTACCCGCTGTGTTTCAAACTGCGCTATTTTCTCAGCAAATAGCGTATTGAACTGATCGATCGCGCCTTCGCTCAACGGGCCGATGGCGGCATCGATTTTTCCCTCATAAAGCCCCATGGCCCGGAGGTTACGCTGGAGATCCATCCGGCCATCGCGGCCCAACGCGCCGCTATCGCGCGTTTGCTCCCAGGTTTGTCTGATCACGTCATCCGGCTGCTTACTGAGCGCACTCCCCGCGATGGCGCTCAGGGCCTGCTCGCGCGCCCTTTCCAGTTGTCGGCTTTGTGCCGCGTCAATCTCGTCGGCAAAAATCTGGCCAAACATTTCCGCCGCCGCCCGCGTATTCGGGCCGATCAGCCCGTCGAGCCGGTCGTGATAGAGGTTCATCTTACTGAGATTGGTCTGCAGGCTTTTTAATTCGTTGTTATCGAGCGTCTCAAGCTGATCAACCAGTTGCCGGGTTTCATCAAACAGAGACTGGTGTGTAGCGCGGGTGGTCTCGGCTGCTTCCTGCAGTGTATTGAGTAAGTCGCTGGTCGGGCTTTCCGCTGTCAGCCCATTGAACGGTTCCTTATCAGTTGCATTATTGATCAGGCGCGCCACTGCGGCATCGGTATTGTCGCCGCGTATGCCGTCTATCTTGCCCGGGTCTTCACCCAGAAAATGCAGATAACGCTGAAGTTGTTCCTCGACTGAAAGTGCCATAGCGAACCCCTCCCAAATAGTTAATTATTTTTTAATAATTATAAACGAATAGGATGACAGTTTTGTGACAATCGGCGCCTGAACCACGAAATATTCGACCTTGTGGTGTTATGGCATGGGCTATGCTACTTTTGCCCTATATAATAGGATGAGATGATCAGACAAACCGAACTGGTGGATGCGGTACGCGCCTACGACCCGGCGGTCGATGAAGATGCGATTAACCGCGCCTATGTCTATGCCATGCAAAAGCACGGTAACCAGATGCGTGCGTCCGGTGATCCCTATATTTCCCATCCGGTCGAGGTGGCGTACAAGCTTACTAAATATAAGCTGGACTCGGCTTCAATCATCACCGCGCTGCTGCATGATACGGTGGAAGATACCGACGCCACCCTGCCGGAAATCGAAGATTTGTTCGGTGATGAAATCCGCACGCTGGTGGATGGTGTCACCAAGCTCAACCGGCTGGAGGTCAAATCGGAATCGACCAAACAGGCGGAGAATTTCCGTAAGCTGCTGGTGGCCATGTCGGAGGATTTGCGTGTTTTGCTCGTCAAGCTGGCCGACCGGCTGCATAACATGGAAACACTGCACTACATCAAAAATCCCGAAAAGCGTCAGCGTATCGCGCGTGAGACGCTGGAGATTTACGCCTCGCTGGCCGAGCGCATCGGTATGCGCCGGATCAAGGACGAGCTGCAGGAACTGGCCTTCAAGGAATTATACCCGGAAGCGCGCGAGTCCATCGTCAAGCGGCTGGAATTCCTGCGCCGCAAGGGCAAGACGAAAGTCAAAAAAACCGAGGCCCTGCTGCAGCAATTGATGGTGGATGGCGGTATTCCCGGCTGCGAGGTGCGCGGGCGAGAGAAAAAACCGTATTCCATCTGGAAAAAGATGGAAACCAAGGGTGAGTCGTTCGAAGAATTAAGCGATATCATCGCCTTCCGCGTAATGGTCGATACCGTGGCCGAATGCTATCATGCGCTGGGCATTATTCACGAGAAATATCATACCATTCCCGGGCGCTTTAAGGATTATATCTCCACGCCCAAAGTCAACGGCTATCAGTCGATTCATACCTCGGTGATCGGCCCCGGCCAGCAGCGGATGGAAATTCAGATCCGCACCCGGGAAATGCATGAAATCGCCGAATATGGAGTGGCGGCACACTGGTCCTACAAGCAGGGCGCGCTGCCGGTGAATACCGATGGCCGGCAATATCGCTGGATTAGGGAACTGCTCGATATCCTCGAGCAATCGGCCAACCCGGAAGAATTTCTCGAGCACACTAAGCTGGAGATGTATCACGACCAGGTGTTTTGCTTCACGCCCAAGGGCGATATCATCGCCCTGCCGCGTAACTCGACGCCGGTGGATTTTGCCTTTGCCGTGCACTCGGAGGTCGGGTTTCATTGCGTGGGCGCCAAGGTCAACGGCCGTATTGTACCGCTTAAGCATCAGCTGAAAAACGGTGATCAGGTGGAAATTATCACCGCCAAGACACAAACGCCTTCCCCGACGTGGGAACGGTTTGTTGTCACCGGCAAGGCGCGCTCGGAAATCCGTAAATTCATCCGTACCCAGCAGCGTCATGAATATATCAATCTGGGCAAGGCGATTCTAACTAAGACCTTCAAACAGGAAGGCCACGAGCTGAAAGAGAAGATGCTCGAGCCGGCGCTTGGCGTGTTTCAGAAAAAACACGTGGAAGATCTGTATGCCGAAGTGGGCGAGGGGATCATCAACCGCAATCAGGTGTATGACGCCGTTTTCCATACCAGAAAATCGGAAAAGGCGGGCTTTAAGAATCCGTTCTCACTGGCGCAGATTCGCAAGAAAGCTAGCAAACCCAAAGCCTATGCCATGCCCATCAAAGGACTGATACCGGGCATGGCGCTGCACTTTGCCGGCTGCTGTCATCCCATTCCCGGTGATAAGATCGTCGGCATCGTGACCACGGGCAAGGGCATCACCGTGCATGTGATGGATTGCGAAACGCTGGAGAATTTCGCTGATTCTCCGGAGCGCTGGATCGATATCGCCTGGGATACAAGCGGGCAGGATGAGTCGCATATCGGCCGTATCCGCGCCAATATCAGCCACGAAACGGCGGCGCTGGCTACCATTGCCAATGTCATCGCCAAGGAAATGGGTAATATCAGCAACCTGAAAATTACCAACCGCTCAACGGACTTTTTCGAGATTATCCTGGATATCGAAGTGCGCAATGCCCGGCATTTGAATAATATTCTTGCCTCCCTACGCGCTAAGGAAGTGGTGCAAAGCGTGGAGCGCCTTTAAAGCCGCTCACATAGGGCGTGAGCAACCAGCTTGTTTATTTACTTGCCGATCCACCCGCCGCCGAGCACACGATCACCGTCATAGACCACACAGGCCTGCCCGGGGGCAATACCCTCATGCGCTTCGTGCAGGGCGATGGTGGCGCTGCGGGCCGAGCCGTTGCGGCGCATGGAGGCGGCCACCGGCTCTTGCATCGAGCGCATTTTAACCCGCACGCCGTCGCGTTCGGCGGGTAGCTGTGCGTCTTCCAGCCAGTTAACCTCGTGAATGGGAAACTCGTGACGGGCCAGCGCGCTTTTAGGTCCGACGATCACGCGCTTTTTATCGGCATCAAGCTTGACGACATACAGCGGCTCTGGGTGTGCGATGCCAAGCCCCCGCCGTTGGCCGACCGTATAATGCATAATACCGCGATGCCGCCCCAGCACCGTGCCATCCAGATGAATGATATCGCCCGGCTCGGCCGCATCGGGGCGCATTTTTTCGATGACCTTGGCATATCCGCCGCTGGGCACGAAGCAAATATCCTGACTGTCGGGCTTATCCGCAATAACAAGACCCAGGCGCTCGGCTTCGGCGCGGGTTTGCTCCTTATGCCAGCCTCCTAAGGGAAAACGCAGAAAATCAAGCTGTTCCTGCGTGGTGGCGAAAAGAAAATAGCTCTGGTCCTTGTCGCGATCGGCAGCGCGGCGCAGCTCGGCACGCCCGCGGCCCGGCTCGCGCCGTACATAATGGCCGGTGGCCATGGCATCGGCTCCCAGATCGCGGGCGGTGCCAAGCAGGTCTTTGAACTTGACCGACTGATTGCAGCGCACGCAGGGAATGGGCGTTTGGCCCGCCAGATAGGTCTCGACGAAATCGTCCATCACCGAGGCTTTGAATTTGCTTTCATAATTGAGCACATAATGCGGGAAACCGAAACGCTCAGCGACACGCCGTGCATCGGCAATATCCTGGCCGGCGCAGCACGCGCCTTTCTTGCCCACCGCCGCGCCGTGGTCATAAAGCTGCAGCGTGACGCCGATGACTTCATAGCCCTGCTCATACAGCAAAGCGGCGACGGTGGAACTGTCCACCCCGCCGGACATGGCGACGACCACGCGCGTTTCGCCTGGAGATTTATCAAAACCTAGGGAGTTCATGGTGTTGAGATAGCATTAGCCGTATGAAAAATCAATGGATATTGCAGTGTGGGGTATACTCTATACCCTAAACCTTTTTGACAATTAAGCCGAATAGGTTAAACTCCCGTGCTTTCCGCTATCAGGAGATTGAATTATGACGGAAAGTCCCCGCCTTGGCATCATTATGGGCAGCCAGTCCGACTGGGCGACCATGCAGCCCGCCGCCGAGATGCTGAACAAACTGCACGTTTCCCATGAAGTGAAAATCGTCTCGGCGCATCGCACGCCCGATCGGCTGGTGGCGTACGCGAAAGGGGCGGCCGGTCGCGGTCTGCAGATCATTATCGCCGGGGCAGGGGGTGCGGCGCATCTGCCGGGCATGGTGGCCGCAATGACGCATCTGCCGGTGCTTGGGGTTCCGGTGGCTGCCGGCGCGCTGCAGGGCTTCGACAGCCTGCTTTCGATCGCGCAGATGCCCAAAGGTGTCCCGGTGGGCACGCTGGCCATCGGTGCGCACGGCGCGGCCAATGCGGGATTGCTGGCGGCCTCCATCCTCGCGCTCGCCGATACTGAGCTTGCCGAACGCCTGCAGCGTTTGCGTCAGGAGCAAACCGACGCTGTCGCGGAGACGCCGGTATGAGGGGCTTGCTCAACCTTCCTTTTCCGCTGCGAAAGGAAATATAGTGCTGTGTTGACCTCCTCACATATTCTGCCGCGCCATGCCACCATCGGCATCATGGGTGGCGGCCAGTTGGGGCGCATGCTGGCCATGGCCGCCGCCGCACGTGGCTATCGCAGCCATATCTTCACCCCTGATCAACACAGCCCTGCATCGCAGGTGGCATGGCAGACCACCGTGGCGGCTTATGATGACGAGACTGCCCTGCGCACTTTTGCCGAATCAGTCGCGGTGGTTACCTTTGAGTTTGAAAACGTGCCACCCGCAGCGCTGGAATTGCTGGCTTCACATACCGCCGTGCACCCCGATCCGGCTATCCTGAAAACCACCCGCCACCGCTTGCGCGAAAAAGAAATGATCCAAGCGCAGGACATCGTCACTGCGCCGTTTGCCGCGGTGCGCACGCTGGAAGAACTGCACGCGGCCCTGGCGGCGATCGGCACCCCGGCCGTGCTGAAAACCTGCGAGCTGGGGTATGACGGCAAGGGACAGGTGAAGATTGAAGCCTCTGAGTTGCCCTCTCCCGATGAACGGGGAAACGAGCTGGCGCGATTATGGCATTCCCTCAACACGTCAGATACCATCCTTGAAGGCTGGGTCGATTTCGAGCGGGAGATCTCGGTGATCGTCGCCCGCAATGCGCAGGGGCAGACGCGTTGCTATGAGCCGTCGCATAATATCCACCGCGCGCATATCCTGCATCGCACGCTGGTGCCGGCGGGTATTTCTGCCGAAATCGCCCACAACGCGCAAACCATCGCCGGCACACTGGTCGAGGCGCTTAATCTGGTGGGCATCCTGGCGGTTGAAATGTTTCTTAAGGCCGATGGCACGCTGCTGGTGAATGAACTCGCCCCGCGGCCGCATAATTCCGGCCACTGGACGATTGAAGCGGCGGCCACCTCGCAGTTCGAGCAGCAGATCCGCGCTATTTGCGGTCACGCGCTGGGTGATACGCGCACGCTCTGCCCGGCGGAGATGATCAACCTGATTGGCGAAGATATTGCTTTGTATGCCGGGTATGCGTCAGATCCGGCCGCTCATGTGCATCTGTACGGCAAGGCGGAAGCCCGCCCGGGCCGCAAAATGGGTCATGTGACACGCCTCTCCCCTGCCTCTTAGGCTATGTCACAACCGCTAAATGTCACACAAATGTAACCTCATCCAATTCATAATTCGTTATAATTGATAGTGAGTAGGTATATCCACGTGGATATTCCAATAGAGGTGACAACATAAATGGAAGAACAAAGCTACAGCGAATATATGGCCGAAATGGAGGCGCAGCAGCCCAACCGCCTGCAGCGGTTTGGGCAGACGCTGCGTTCGGTCGGCCACAAGATCGCGCAGATTCCTGTTGTCAATTTTTTAAGTGTATTTTTTGTGCCGACGATGTTTACCGCTGCCGGTAATTTGTTTGATTCACTGGGTTCGGTCACTAAAGGCAAATGGAGCGAAGGCGCAAAAAATCTGGTGGCCGGTATGGTTGATACGCTGGCCACCGAGATGATGAGTTGGAACTATATTTCTTCCGGTAGTGCTATCTGGTGGAGTGCAAGCGGTGTTACTGCGCTGACCACTGGGGACAGCCTGCCCGAAATGCTGCGTACCGGCACCAAATCGGTACTGGACAGTATCGACGGCTCCGACAAACCGCAAAAAGCACCCAAGCGGACCGATCCGCTGCTGGAATATGCGCGCAGCAACCAGGTGCTGGGCATGCAGCCGCAGATTATGGGCGCTAATGTGGTGGGCATGGGCTATGCGCCGGGAGTGCCCCAGCAACCGATGATGCCTCAGCCGATGATGCAGCCCATGGCACAACCCGCACCGCAAGCTATGCCGCAGCCCATGCCCCAGCCGGCAATGCCCGCGGCCTACGGCCCGCAGCCGGAAACATCGAATTACTGGACCAATACCGTTGCCCCGCAGCAGGGACAGCAGACACCGGACCCGCGCCAGGCAGGCTGGGCGCAGGCGCAGCAGGCTCCGCAGAGTTATCGGGAGATGCTGGCCACACGCGAACAGCAGGCGGCGGCCGCCGCATTGCAACCGCAACGCGGGTAAAATTATTCCTCATCCCGTTTAAAGGGAGGGAAGCAGGAAAAACGACACGAATATTAATAGATTTGAAGGAGTCAAGCATGGAAAATAAGGTTACAATAGTGAATACGGATGGAGTGGTGGCAATGGCCAGTATGGCGGATTTGCAGGAAAAATATTACGATATCACCGAGCTGTATGATCTGGCGGAAGAGCTGGTGGATACGGTAGAAAGTGAGTTTGTGCAAAGCCCGGCGCAACAATATGCCCTGATCGAGCCGCTGGCTGAAGAGGTCAGCGAGGCGGCGGATCTCCTTTCCGAAGAATTTATCACCATCGCCGAGGCGCAGGGCAAGACGCACAATAAAGGCCGCATTGAAAGCGCCTTACGCAAGGTCTACCGCGCCATCGACGATTATAACAGACGCGCGCAGGAGATGGCCGGCGACGTGGTCGGTGGGTTTCGCAATATCGCCGATCCCATCGTCAAAAAAATCAAGCGCCAGCTGGAAACGGTGATCGCCGCCTTTATTGAATTTGTTGATCTGTCGCTTGATCGCATTATGCATAAATCGGAAATCGAAGAGCTTAAACAGCGCCAGGAAAAAATCGCGCTGATGCTGCATCAGATCGGCCAGCAGGCGACGTGATGCGATTATTCTGAAGTATGCGTTTCCAGCCAGGACTTCAACTCGTTTTCAGATAGCCTGCCGGCAGCTAGAGCCATAAATGTCTCATACTTTTCCTGTTGGGTTGCCACAACGGCTAGTCCATTCAGCTTCAGGAATGTTTCGCAGACCACAAAAGCAGTGCGCTTATTGCCATCAACAAATGGGTGATTGCAGGCAATACCATACGCATAGGCTGCGGCTAAAGCAGGCCTGGTAGGTTGCACTTCACTGTAATAAAACAGGTTTTTTGGGCGATTAAGTGCGGAATCGAGTAATCCCGCGTCGCGGACGCCGGCAGAGCCGCCATGTTCGGCGATTTGTCGTTGGTGGATTGCAAATACGGCCCGTTCTAACACCCATACTGGTTCGACCGCCATTACTCCGCCAGTTTTCTCAATACATCGCGGTTATCTTTCATGACCTCTTCAGCGATATCCATTTGCCTGGAAAGTTCGGGATCGTAGGGTGATAATTCGATGCCGTTTTTGGTTTCAGTCACAAATACGCTATCCCCCTTATCAACACGCAAACGCGACAAAAGCTCTTTGGTCAGAATCACTCCAAGGGAGTTGCCAACCGAAGTAATGCGCAAGCTGGTCATATCATTATCCTGTTTAATATCACATTTATTATAACATATGTTATAACTGTTTGGCAATGTCTATAATTTACACCGAACTCACATAATCAGCCATCACCTTCTTGGTGCCGGCATGTTTGAAGGCGATGGTCAAATGCTCGCCTTCCACGCTGAGCACCACGCCGCTGCCGAATTTCTGATGGAAGACACTGGCGCCCTTTTGATATGCCGGATCAGGCTTTGGGGATTGGGATTCGGAAGGCCTACGGGCTGGTGATGTTGCCTGATTCCTGAATCCTGAATTCCGCACCCCGACGAGCTGATCGAGCTCTTTTTGAAACAGCGCCGGCCCGCTGGCGCGCTGCGAATACACCCCGCCTTCCAGAAGCTCAATATGGTCATCGGGCAGTTCCTGCAAAAAGCGCGAAGGAATGGAGGATTGCCACTGATTATAAATCCGCCGGTTCGCGGCGTGGCTGATGATGCAATGATGCTTGGCGCGGGTGATGCCGACATAGGCCAGCCGCCGCTCTTCCTCGAGGCCTTTGGCACCGCTTTCGTCCATTGTCCGCTGCGAGGGGAATAGCCCTTCTTCCCAGCCGGTAAGAAATACAATATCAAATTCCAGCCCCTTGGCGGCATGCAGGGTCATCAGGCTGACCATATCGTCCTGGGTTTGCTGGGGCCCACCGTCGGTGACCAGCCCCACATGTTCGAGAAACTGCGTAATGGTGGCGAATTCCCCCAGCGCGCGCACCAGTTCTTTCAGGTTTTCCACCCGTCCGGCCGCTTCCGGGCTTTTATCCATCTGCCACATGGCGCGATAGCCCGATTCTTCAAGTACCAGATCCGCCAGTTCGCTAAGCCCCATCGTGTCCACACAGGTGCGCCAGCGTTCAAACTGTTCAAGCAGGGTGCGCAAAGTGGTAGCGGCTTTGCCCTTAATCGCAGCACCAGCTCCCTTACGCTCCCCCTTAAGAGGGAGGGCAACAAACGCTTCAGTGTCTGCTGACGGTGGTGACAGCAATGTCGCCACTGCTTCATAAAGCGAGCAGTTGTGCGCGCGCGCATAGCCGTGCAACTGCTCCAGCGTGCCCTTACCAATACCGCGTTTGGGGGTGTTGATAATCCGCTCAAACGCCAGATCGTCATGGGGCTGGGCGATCACGCGCAGATAGGCCACCGCATCGCGGATTTCCATACGCTCGTAAAAGCGCAGCCCGCCGATCACGCGGTAGGGAATACCCAGCGTGATAAAGCGCTCTTCAAAGGCGCGGGTCTGATAGCCGGCGCGTACCAGAATCGCCATTTCATTAAGTGCAAAGCGGTCGCGCTGATAAGCTTCGACCTCCTCGGCTACAAAGCGCGCTTCCTCGGCATCGTCCCATACCGACTTGATGCGGATCGGCTCGCCGTCGGTGGTATGATCGGTAAACAAGGTTTTGCCGAAACGTCCCTGATTATTGGCAATCAGATGCGAGGCGGCGGCAAGAATCGGTGCGGTCGAGCGATAATTCCGCTCCAGCCGGATGATCTGCGCACCGGGAAAATCCTTTTCAAATTTGAGGATATTGCCGACTTCCGCGCCGCGCCAGCCATAAATCGACTGGTCATCATCGCCCACGCAGCAGATATTTTTATGCGCCATCGCCAGCAGGCGCAGCCACAGATATTGCGCGACGTTGGTATCCTGATACTCATCGACCAGAATATAGCGGAAGCGCCGGGCATATTCCTCCAGCACCGGCTGGTGTTCGGTGAACAGGGTCAGGCAGTGCAAAAGCAGATCGCCGAAATCCATAGCATTAAGGGTTTTCAGCCGGGCCTGATAGGTCGGATAAAGCTGCATCGCGACCGCGCCCGCGCCGTGATCGTTGGCGGTGGGGTTGCCAACCTTCTCCGGCGTCAGGCCCTTGTCCTTCCAGCCCTGAATGATGGACAGGATCACTTTGCCGGGAGACTTGGTGTGATCGATATTGGCTTCGGCCAGCAGCTGTTTGATCAGCCGGTGCTGGTCATCGGCGTCGAGAATCGTAAAGCTTGGGCTGAAGCCCAGCATTTCCGCATGCCGGCGCAGAATTTTCGCGCCGATGGAATGGAACGTACCCAACCAGATGCCCGATGATGGCATAGTGTAATCAGGCGATGCATCATCCGGATCCGCCGCATCACCGGTTTGCAGCATCGCCTCTATCCGTTCTCGCATCTCGCCGGCGGCTTTATTGGTGAAGGTTACCGCGAGAAGCTGACCGGGAAAGGCCTTTTTCTGCATTAAGATATGGGCGATTCGCGTGGTTAGCACACGGGTTTTGCCGGTTCCGGCCCCGGCCAGCACCAGCACCGGCCCTTCCACCGTTTCCACCGCCTCACGCTGTTCCGGGTTGAGCGCGGCGAGATAGGGTGGGGCTGGATGATCGGCGGGTGCGGTTTTTTCCATCAGTTGCATGCGGCGGCCATATCGATATGATGCGTTTTTGCAGGCAGAGCCTGCGTCAGGCCCTACGTTAAGACCGAATTATGATAAAACCCGAAAAGCCACCACATAACAAGTCTGCCGCCGTGACTATCCACACGGCGTCGCCGCAGCATGCTGCGGGCATTGCCCGCCTCGCTCAGGAAATGGGTGATACGCTGGGTTATCGCAGCCATTGTACGCCGGGAGCGATCGCCTCGCGCATCCGCGCCCGGCAAGCGCCGCAATGCCGCTTTCTGGTTGCATTGGCCGATTCCGCCCCGCGTGATACGCGCCATCCGGTGGTGGGGTTTGTGCTGTATTACGCTGGTTATGATCTGACCAGCGATTCATACGGTTTTCATATCGCCGATATTTGCGTTACCGAATCCTGGTGGCGGCAGGGGGTTGGCCGGCAATTACTGGCTGAGCTGGGGCAGGCCGCGCTTACGGAAAACCGCGACTGGTTGTCGCTCACAGTGTTGCAGGGCAACCACAAAGCCATGCAATTCTACCGTTCCCTGGGCTTTGATAATATGACATCCGAGCTGTGGGCAACCGGAAAAACCGGTATTTTATCGATTGTTAATGGATATTTAAGATGAGCTTGCTATGGTTCACAATATGCTCCGTCATTGCGTGGGGGGCGAAGTCATTGCGTGGGGGGCGAATTTCCAGTACAAACAAAAGATCACGAATAATACACAAAACGATAATAAGCTAAGGGTGGAATGATATGAGACCAGCGGTTGCGGCGCTTTTTTCTTTCTTTTTTGTCGTAGCGATTACCAGCGAAGCGGCAAATGCATCCATTAACACGCGCTCTTCTAAATATGCCGCTTTTGTGATCGATGTTGATACCAACGAAGTATTATATTCCCGTAATGGCGACGCCAAGCGCTATCCCGCCTCCTTAACCAAGATGATGACAATGTATCTGCTGTTTGAAGCGCTGGACACGGGCGAAATCAGCATGAATCAAAAAATGCACGTATCGGGCAGGGCCGCCAGTCAGCCGCAGACCAATATCAGCCTTGATAAAGGTGACCGTATCAGCGTGCGCGATGCCATGAAAGCGCTGGTGGTGCGCTCGGCCAATGACGTCGCCGTGGTGGTGGCTGAGGCGCTGGCCGGCAGTGAATGGCGGTTTGCCCAGCAAATGACAAAAAAAGCCCGCGAGCTGGGCATGCGCAGCACCGTATTTCGCAATCCGCACGGGCTGCCGGATAAAAAGCAGCATACCACCGCGCGTGACATGGCGCGTTTGAGCATCGCGCTGCGCCGCGATTATCCGCATTATTATGATATTTTCGAAACCAAGCGCTTCACCTGGAACGGGAAAACCTACAAGTCGCACAACCGCGTGATGAAGCGTTATGGCGGAGTGGACGGGATTAAGACTGGCTATATCAATATGTCCGGGTTCAATCTGGCAACCTCCATCAAACGCGATGGCTACAACCTGGTGGCGATCGTGATGGGTGGGCGGACCGGCCGCATTCGCGATAATCACATGATCGGTCTGCTCGATCAGACCTTCACCCGACTGGCTAAACGTGGCGACCGGCCACGCCTGGTCGCCAACGCCCCGGTGCCGGTGCCAAAGCCGGTTTCGTTGGCGGCGGATGAGGCGCCGGCGGCTGAAATGGCCGCGATGGGTATGGGCGACCGGGTGGAAATTCTCAATATCACGAGTTCGGCGCATGCCGCCACCGGCCAGGAAGTAGTGGCCAGAAGTGCTAAGCACCTGGCAGCAGCTGATGAAGCGCCGGAGGCGCCGCCGATGACGCTGCAATATCAAATGGCGAAACTGCAGGCTTCAAAGTCCGGCGCGCAAACCCTGCGCCCGCACGATGCGGCGGAGGCTTGGGGGATTCAGGTGGGTGCGTATTCGGATAAGCGCACCGCGCTCAATGCTGCGGCGCATGCCATTGATATCGCGGGTGAACATTTGAAACATTCGCGCGTGCTGGTAACCGGCAATAACAGCGCCCGCCGCTCGATTCATCGCGCGCGTCTGGCCAATCTGTCCGAGTATCAGGCCAAGCACGCCTGTCAGCGGCTGGTAGCCGAAAATACCCAGTGTTTTGTCTATAAAGCGGACGGCCAGCGCAAACTCTAGGGCCGGCAGATCATATTCTAAAGATCGGCGAATGGGTCGCGCACCAAGATCGTGTCCTCGCGCTTTGGGCTGGTGGAAAGCAATGCCACTGGGCAGTCGATCAGTTCTTCGATACGGCGGATATATTTGATGGCGGTGGCGGGCAGGTCCGCCCAGCTGCGCGCGCCCTGAGTACTTTCTGACCAGCCTTCCATCGTTTCATATACCGGCTCGATCGCCGATTGCGCCTGCTGCGCCGCGGGCAGGTAATCATAGCGCTCGCCCTGATAGCGATAACCCGTGCAGATATTCAGTTCGGCAAAGCCGTCCAGCACATCAAGCTTGGTCAGTGCGATCCCGTGAATGCCGCCGATGGTGACGGCCTGGCGCACCATCACCGCATCGAACCAGCCGCAACGCCGCTGGCGACCTGTCACGGTCCCGAATTCGCGACCGCGCTCGCCCAGCCGTGTGCCGACGTCGTTGGCCTGTTCAGTGGGAAAGGGACCGCTGCCTACGCGTGTGGTGTAGGCTTTGGTGATGCCCAGCACATAGCCAATAGCGGACAGGCCGCTGCCCGAGCCCAGCGTGGCGGTGCCGGCGAGCGTATTAGAGGAGGTAACAAACGGGTAGGTGCCGAAGTCATTATCGAGCATGGCGCCTTGCGCGCCTTCATATAAAATCCGTTTGCCTTCGCGGCGATAATCGTGCAGCAGCCGCCAGACCGGTCTGGCAAAGAGCAGCAGGCGAGGGGCAAGTTCAAGCAGGGGCTCCAGCAGCTCCTCCGGTGTAAACTCAGGCAGATCGGAGGCGCGCAGCAAGGCGTTATGATGAGTTAGCATGGCCTCGATTTTTTGGCGCAGCAGGGTTTCATCGGCCAGATCGCACAGGCGGATGGCGCGGCGGGCGATTTTATCTTCATAAGCCGGGCCGATGCCGCGGCCGGTGGTGCCGATTTTTCCCGCTCCGCGCAGGGCCTCGGCGGCGGCATCCAGTTGCGGGTGAATGGGCAGAATCAGGCAGGCATTTTCGGCGATATGCAGGTTGTCCGGACTAATCTCAACGCCCAGCGCCTCGACATGTTCAATCTCCCTGAACAGCGCCTGCGGATCGATCACCACGCCGTTGCCGATGATGGAGATCTTATTTTTCCGCACCACACCCGAGGGCAGCAGGCTCAGCTTATAGGTCACCTCATCGACCACCAGCGTGTGTCCGGCATTGTGCCCGCCCTGAAAGCGTACAATGACATCGGCCCGCTCGGAGAGCCAGTCGACCACCTTGCCTTTTCCTTCATCGCCCCATTGCGAACCGATAACTGCGACATTGGACATACATCATTCCTTATATTATCGCGTATTAATGCTTTGCCACCCGGCATCCGAGCCGCGCCGCCTCCGCCTGTAAGTCGTCGGACGTGGCATACAGCGTGGCATAGCCTTCAGCGCGGAGCCTGGCGGCGGTGGCTTCGCTGGTTTCAGGAGGCAACAGCAGGCGGGGCATGGCATTCGAGGTGGTAATAAACGGCAAGAGGTCCTCGCTGTAAAGTGTAAACCCGGTGGCGGTTTCGCCGAAAATGCTCCGGTAACGTCCACCGCGGCCGATTTCACGCTGCCGGTTTTTCAAAAACAGAGAAAACCGCACACCGGTATAATAATCGAAACCCGGCGCGTCCAACGGGTCGAGCGTGAGGCTGACACGCTCGCCCAGGCGCGTGCGCAGCAGCGCACAGGCCTGTTCCAGTTGGTTAACATGGGCGCGCAGGCCCTCGTGCAGGGGCATGGCGTGCAGTGCCGCCAAAACATCCTCAGCCGGGCCCGACAGCGTAGCAATCTCCGCCAGATGCGGCACCTGAAAGGCGGCCAGCGCAGCCCTGTCCTTGCGGTGCAGGGCCTCGCTGAGCGCATCCCACCGCCCCGGCTCCAGTCCGGGGGCTAAATCATGCAGCAGCGGCGGCATGCTCAGATCAATTGAGACATCGTTTAGTCCCACCGCCATCACGGCCGCGGCGGCGGTTTGCATCACTTCGATATCGGCGGCGATGGTCTCGGCGCCGATTAACTCCAGGCCGATCTGGCGGAACTGACGGTTGGTCTGCAGCGGTTCGGGCGTGGTGCGCAGGGTTTGTCCGCCATAACACAGGCGCAGCGGCCGCGGTTCGGCTTTAAGCAGGGTGCCGGCGATGCGCGCCACCTGCATCGTCATATCGGCTCGAATCGCCATCATCCGCTGAGAAAGCGGGTCCATCACACGAAAGGTGCGCGTCGTCATTCCGGCGTCGGCTGCGCTGAGCAGCGAATCCTCATATTCCATCAGCGGCGGGTGCACCTGCTCATAACCGCAGGCGCGGAAATGCTGCAGCAGCGCGCCTACTAGCGCCGACTCGCGCGCGGCATGAGGCGGCAGCAGATCAAACAGGCCGGAAGGCAGTAATGTGCTGTTCATGCGCGTATTGCTAACAAAATCGCTGAAAGATGCCAGCGATTTTATCATTTCCGGGTGCGGGAATAGCCCTTTCTGATACGTAGAAACCATGCTAGCTTAACGCAGAAAAAAATCCGCATATTATGGCATTATCCTATAAAGTAGCACTCGGTGCGCTTGTCCTCGTAGGGCTCTGGTTGCTATCGGGCCTCTTGTTCCCGCCAGACGGTACGCCTGAAGAGCGCGACGCTGCTCAGGCCACCGGCGTGGACCTCGAAACCGTGCTGGCGGTGGAAAAGCTGCGCTCGCAGCCGCATCAGCGCAAGGTGGTACTGTATGGCGCAACTGCGCCCTACCGCCGCGTTGCCCTGAAAGCTGAAACCCAGGGTACGGTGAAGGCGATTCCTGCCGCCGAAGGCGGCATACTGGAGCAAGGCGACGTGATCGTTGAAATTGACGTGCGCAACCGCCGGGCGCAGCTGGCGCGGGCAAAAGCACTGCTCAAGCAGCGTGAAATCGAATATAACGCCGCACAAAAACTGCAGGCGCAAGGCTTTCAGACAGAAATCCGTCTGGCCGAGGCCAAAACCAATCTGGAGGAGGCGCGGGTTACACTGCACGAAATTGAACTGGATTTGCAATACACCAAACTGCGCGCACCCTTTGATGGCATACTGGAAAATGTCAATGTTGAGATCGGGGATTTTGTCGGTGTCGGTGTATTTGGCGGGGAGGGCGATCTGGCTACGGTGGTCGATCCGTCCCCATTGCTGATTGTCGGGCAGATTTCCGAGCGTGACCGCGCCCATATTGCAAAGGGTGAAAAGGCGATCGGACATATCAGGGAAATCAATCGCGACGTGACCGGAGAGGTGACCTATCTGTCCAGTGTGGCCGATACGGAAAGCCGCACGTTCCGGGTGGAGGTGTCGATTCCCAATCCGGATTATGTGATGCCCGCCGGGTTGACTACCGAGCTGGAAATTCCCGCCGAAACGGTGGATGCGTATTTTGTTTCGCCCTCTGTGCTGGCGCTCGATGATGAGGGCGAAGTTGGCGTGAAAGTGCTTGATGCAGACAATATCGTGCGATTCCGTCCGGTAGAGATTGTGGAAGACACCAAGGAAGGCATGTGGATTGCCGGATTGCCGCCGGAAATCACGTTGATTACGCTCGGTCAGGCCTTCGTATCAGCTGGCCAGCAGCTTGATGCGGCGATGGTAGCGCGGGTGACGAAAGCGGACGGCACGCAGGCGGATCAGGATGGATGATGGGGTGACAGATGCATACCCTGATTGATGCAGCTGTTGAGCGCTGGCGGACGGTTTTTCTCTTGCTCGCCTTTATTATGGTCAGCGGGCTGGTGGCCTATGAGACGGTACCCAAGGAATCCGCGCCGGATGTGAAAATCCCTTATATTTATACCACAATGACGCTGGAGGGCGTCTCGCCGGAGGATGCCGAGCGGCTGCTGCTGCGGCCGGTGGAAAAAAAGCTGCAATCCATTGAGGCGGTCAAGGAAATGACCGCACAGGCCACGGAAGGCTACGGCTCGGTCAGCCTCGAGTTTCAGGCCGGCTTTGACAGCGATAAGGCGCTGGCCGATGTCCGCAATTATGTCGACGACGCCAAACCCGACCTGCCGGAGGAAACCGACGAACCCAACGTCGTCGAGCTGAGCTTCAGTAAATTCCCAATCCTGAACGTGTCACTGACCGGCGATGTCGATGAACGCACGCTGGTACGGCTGGCGCGTGATCTGCGCGATGCCATCGAAAACCTCTCTCAGGTGCTGGAAGCTAAAATCGCCGGTGACCGCGAAGAAGAACTCACCATGATGATCGATCCGCTGGTGCTTGAAAGCTATAACATCTCGCCGGCGGAAGTGTTCGAGCGGGTCGATAATAATAATATTCTGGTGCCAGCCGGTGAGATGGATAGCGGTGCCGGGAGTTTTGCGCTCAAACTGCCGGGGCTGATCGAAACCGCGCGGGATATGCGCCAGATCCCGTTGAAAGTGGATAATGGCGTGGTAACGTCGCTGGAAGACGTGGCCGAGGTGCGCCGCGGCTTTAAAGACCGGCAGAATATCGCCCGGGTAAACGGCAAACCGGCGATTGGCCTGCAGGTCTCCAAGCGCGTCGGCGCCAATATCATCGAAACGGTGGAAGCGGTGAAGGCGGTGGTTGCCGAAGAGCGCGCCTACTGGCCACCGGGGGTAGATGTGGTTTATTCCGGCGATCAGTCCGAAGAAATTGTCGAGATGCTCGGCAATCTGCAAAATAATGTCATTCTGGCAATTCTGCTGGTGGCCGGTGTGGTGCTGGTCGTGATGGGGATACGCTCGGCGGCGCTGGTGGCGGTGGCTATTCCCGGCGCGTTTTTATTCGGTGTGCTGTGTTTGGGGCTGATGGGCTTTACCATGAATATCGTGGTGCTGTTCAGCCTGATTTTATCGATCGGTATGCTGGTCGATGCGGCGATTGTGGTCTGCGAATATGCCGATAGGCTGATGATGGACGGTGTGCCCGCGCACGCTGCCTATCCGCGCGCCGCCAAACGTATGGCCTGGCCGATTATCGCCTCCACCGTCACCACGCTTGTGGTCTTTTTACCGCTGCTGTTCTGGCCAGGGATGGTCGGCGAGTTCATGAAATTCATGCCGATAACGCTATTGCTGACGCTATCCGGCTCGCTGCTGATGGCGCTCATTTTCACGCCGGCGCTGGGGGCAAAGCTTGGCAAACCCGCTCCGGCCGGCGAGCGTCAGATTAAAGCGGTACGCGCGGCCGATTCCGGCCCGCTGAGCGATCTGCATCGTTTTACCAAACGCTATTTACACGCGCTGAGCCGGGCGCTGGCCCATCCGTTTAAAACCATGGGCGCGATTGTCGGCTTTGTCGCGTTAATCATCGCCGCGTTTGCCCAGTTCGGGGCAGGGGTGGAGTTTTTCCCGGATATTGAGCCGAAAAACGTGCGGGTGGATGTACGCGCGCAGGGCAACTATTCCGTGCAGGAAAAAGATGCCCTTGTACGCCGGGTCGAAGCGCGCATCGCCGGGATGGAGGGGATTAAAATCCGCTTTGCCAATGCCGGTAAATTCGGCCGCCAGCAGGATACGGCTGAGGATCTGATCGGACAGATTAACCTTGAGCTGGTTGACTGGCAGAAACGCCGTCCCGCCGATGCCATCTTAAGCGACATCCGCGCAGGCACGGCCGACATTCCCGGCGTGATCATCGAAACCGTCAAGCAGGAGCAGGGGCCGCCGGTCGGCAAAGACGTGCAGATTCAGTTCACTTCGCGCGCGCCGGAAACGTTGAGCCCTGCCGTGCAATCTGTGCGCGAAGGGATGAAGGCCGTCGGCGGGTTTATCAACGTGGTGGATGAACGCCCGGTACCGGGCATTGAATGGAAGCTTACCGTCAATCGTGAACTGGCCGGGCAGTTTAATGTCGATGTGAATATGATCGGGCAGGTGGTCAAGCTGGCAACCAACGGCATTATCGTCAATACCTATCGCCCTGATGAAGCCGATGATGAAATCGATATCGTCGTGCGCTTTCCGGAAGAATATCGCAATCTCAGCCAGCTCGACAGGCTACGGGTTCATACCCCGCAAGGGCTGGTGCCCATCAACACCTTCATCACGCGCGAGGCGCAGCAGCAGGTGGGCACCATTCGCCGCGTGGACGGCCAGCGCTCGATGACGGTGCGCGCTGATGTTGAGCCCGAGCTCAACGTGGACCAGAAAGTGACGCAACTGAAAGCCTGGATGCAGCAGCATGCACCTCTCGACCCGCGGGTGAGCGTGGCCTTCAAGGGCGAAGACGAAGAGCAGGCCGAAGCCGGTGAGTTCCTGAGTATGGCCTTTCTGGTGGCGTTGTTTTTGATGGCGATAATTCTGGTGACGCAGTTCAACAGTATCTACGCCATGTTTGTGATTATGAGCGCGGTGTTTTTCTCCACCGGCGGCGTGTTTCTGGCGCTGCTCATCACCGACACGGCCTTTGGCATCGTCATGTGCGGGGTCGGCGTGATATCGCTGGCCGGGATTGTAGTTAATAACAACATCATCTTTATCAATACCTTCAAGGGCCTGCGTCAATCGGGCGTTGAGCTGCAAGAGGCGTTACTGCGCACCGGCGCGCAGCGCCTGCGGCCGATTCTGCTGACCGCCGGGACCACCGTGCTCGGTTTGCTGCCAATGGTATTCGAGATGACCATCGATTTCTTCGGCCGCAGCATTTTGTTCGGCGCGCCGTCCTCGCAATGGTGGGTGCAGCTTTCCACCGCCATTGCTGGTGGGTTATCCTTTGCCACCATCCTGACGCTTTTTTTTACGCCCTGCCTGTTGCTGCTGGAAGAAAAAGTCCCCGCCTGGCTGCGCAAAGAGGGGCGGGCAAGAGGGTATCGTCCCTCATGATATGGATATTTGCGCGGGGACGCCCTGTCAGAAGAATCGTCTGACTTTTCTTCTACGCATACCTCTTCTTAAAAACATGTTTAAATGGATGTCGTGTGCCGTAACTCAACCGAAGGCTGCCCTCGTAACATCCCTTCGATACTTAAATCTTCATCAAGCTCAGGCCAGTGAATGCCTTCACCGGCACCACAAATTTCCCAATTTGCCTGCGCCTCGGGACTGGCCGTGGCAAGCCGTGGATACCAGGACAAGGGGGTGGTAATCACCCGCCCGTCTGAAAGGGTAACGCTTAAACTTTCTTCGGTTACACGCACATTCGTCACGGTGGCATCATTTACTAAAGTAGCGTGTCCACGCGTCGGTAAAGTAATGCTCATGGTCAATCACCTTTTTTTCCAAAATATTCAATTCATCATCCGAAAATCCGAGGTTTTTTTGCAAGTGAAACCGGATTGAGCCAGAATTTAGCGCTGGCGCCGGCTTTATCGATATGAATGTGTGGAGGTTCAATCCCCTCTTGGCTGTAAAAATAAAAGCGAAAGCCTTTCCAGCGGAGTATGGTTGGCATGTGTTATTCCAACTCCCGCACGTCGGCGAGGTGGCCGGTTACCGCCGCAGCCACGGCCATGGCGGGTGACATCAGATGCGTGCGCCCGCCGCGGCCCTGGCGACCCTCAAAATTGCGGTTGGAAGTGGAGGCGCAGCGCTCGCCCGGCTCCAGCCGGTCGGCATTCATTGCCAGACACATCGAACAGCCCGGTTCGCGCCATTCAAACCCGGCGGCGCTAAAAATCTCGTGCAGGCCTTCCTGCTCGGCCTGGGCTTTCACCAGGCCGGAACCCGGCACCACCATGGCCAGTTTGACGTTAGGTGCCACTTTACGCCCCTGTGCGATTTTGGCAGCTTCGCGCAGATCTTCAATCCGGCCATTGGTGCATGAGCCGATAAAGACCTTATCCACCGCGATATCCGTCAGTCGAGTGCCGGCTGTAAGACCCATATATTCTAGCGCACGCGCCACCGACTCGCCCCGACCATTGGTGAAATCCTGCGGCGAGGGGATACTGCCGGTCACCGGCAGCACATCCTGTGGGCTGGTGCCCCAGCTGACCTGAGGGATGATTTCGGCGGCATCGAGTGTGACGGTATGATCGTAACGCGCGCCCGGGTCCGACGGCAGGCTTTTCCAGTAGGCGACGGCGCGTTCCCAGTCATCACCCTGTGGGGCCAGCGGACGGCCTTTGATATAGTCAAACGTCTTATCATCCGGCGCAATCAGTCCGGCGCGGGCACCGGCTTCAATGGACATATTGCACACCGTCATGCGCCCTTCCATCGACAGGCTGCGGATGGCATCTCCAGCATATTCAATGACATACCCGGTTCCGCCGGCGGTGCCGATTTTGCCGATAATGGCCAGTACGATATCTTTGGCGGTGACACCCACCGGCAGCGTGCCGTTGACTTCCACCCGCATGTTTTTGGCGCGTTGCTGAATGAGCGTTTGGGTGGCCAGCACGTGCTCGACTTCCGAGGTGCCGATGCCAAACGCCAGCGCGCCGAATGCGCCGTGCGTCGAGGTATGCGAATCGCCGCATACAATCGTCATCCCCGGCTGGGTGAATCCCTGTTCGGGGCCGACAATATGCACAATGCCCTGGCGGGTATCTGCCATCTTAAAATGGGTGATACCGAATTCGGCGCAGTTTTGCTCCAGCGTGTCCACCTGGATGCGTGAGGTTTCGTCTTTAATGCCTTCGGCGCGATCCGGCGTTGTGGGCACGTTATGATCGGCCACGGCCAGCGCTGCATCTGGTCGGCGCACCGGGCGCCCGGCCAGGCGCAGCCCTTCAAACGCCTGCGGGCTGGTCACTTCATGCACCAAATGGCGGTCGACATATAGCAGGCACGTGCCGTCCTCGGCCGCATGCACCAGATGCGATTCAAAGATTTTGTCATAAAGGGTTTGGGGCTGTGTCATGGCATTCAGATCATTGACTGTTATTTTTCACCGGTTGCGCACGCTTTGCGGCCTGATGGCCGCGTTTGCCCATGGTGCTGGGCTTATGGCGCTTCACACAGATAATCCTGCATCATAATTTCGGCAATGGCTTCACCGCCATGTAGTTGCTGTAATTCGGGTTCGCTTTCGATGCGGCGGATAATATGGTCGGTCAGTGCGTCGCCGGCAATAGGATTGGGTACGCAGATTTGCGGCAGATCGGAATTTTTATTCGTTTCATCGGCCATCGCCTGGCGGTATTTGATGGCGACAATACGGCACTTATCTTCGCGATGCGCCTTGCACCATGCCAGAAATTCCGGTGCCAGCTTTTTAATCGGCGGGTTAATCGATGGGTGGACAGGCGCATCAATAGCTGGCTGGCCCGGCGCCTGCATGGGCAGGATGGCCAGAGCCCACGCCGCGATCACCCCATACAAACTGCGTGTCATGGCCTAGCTGGCTTCCTTTGCCGCTTTCTTGGCGCGGGCTTTTTTTCCACCACTGTTTTTCTTTTCGGCGCGGGCTTCCTGGCGTGCCTCTTCCTTACGCTCCAATTCAGCCGTATTAATCTTACCGAAATCGCTTTTTTCCTTAATACGTGCGGCTTTACCGGTGCGTCCGCGCAGATAATAAATCTTGGCGCGGCTGACATCACCTTTGCGGATCAGTTTCACCGAGTCAATGCGCGGCCCGTAAAGCGGGAATATCCGCTCAACCCCTTCGCCGTGGGTAACCTTGCGTACCGTGAATGAGGTGTTGATTCCCCGATCTTTTTTAGCGATACAAATACCTTCAAACGCCTGCACCCGTTCGGTGTTTCCCTCAATAATTTTAACATTTACGCGCACCGTGTCGCCGGCGTCAAACGCATCGAGCCGCTTGTCGGCCGCCGTCGCTTCGAGTTGCTCTTTCTCCAACGCTTCAATGATATTCATTGTGTTAACCCCTTATATTTTTTCCACAAGTCCGGCCGGCGCTGTTCCGTCATCGCTTCCGATTGTTTAAGCCGCCAGCGTGTAATACCCGCATGATCTCCGCTGAGCAGGGTTTCCGGCACGGATTCACCCTGCCAAACGGGTGGTTTAGTATAGTGAGGATGCTCCAACAGTAAAGCATAATCTTCGGACAGACCGAAACTTTCTTCCGCCAGCGACTCCGGCTCGCCGATCACGCCGGGCAATAAGCGCACACAGGCATCCAGCATGGCCATGGCGGCAAGTTCGCCGCCGGTCATCACAAAATCCCCCAGTGACAACTCAAGTGGTTGATATTTCTCGATCACACGCTCGTCTATCGCTTCATAGCGCCCGCACAGGAAGATGAGGGCGGGGGGCTTTTTGCCGGTCACTAATGTTTGCGCCGTCGACTGATCGAAGTGTTCGCCGCGCGGAGTGAGATAGACCAGCCGTCCATCCGGCGCGCGCTCGAAGGCTGCGGCGATGGCCGCATCCACCACATCCGGGCGCATCACCATGCCGGCGCCGCCACCGTACGGCGTGTCATCAACCGTTTGATGCCTGCCCAGCCCGAAATCGCGGATATTGATGGGCTCAAGCGTCCATAGCCCGCGTTGCAATGCCTTGCCGGTGAGCGAGGCAGCCAGCGGACCGGGGAACAGTTCGGGAAACAGGGTCAGGACAATGGCGCGGAACATAGCGTTTAATCACCTGATGTCAGGGTTCAGCGATCCTGCGGCACGTGCGGCAAGTAGCATGAAGCGGCAAGAGACGTGAAAATAATAGTCATATCACGCCCGGCGGATTGATGGTTATCGTTTTTTCGTTATGACGGATTTCAGGAAACACCGCGTGCGTGAACGGGAATAGTTCGGTTTTGCCGTCGGCTGCCTGACGCACTTCAAGCAGTTCCGAGGCGCCATAATGCCGGACAGCGAGTACGTCGCCGAATAACGCGCCGTCTGCGGTGAGCACCTGCATCCCCACGAGATCGGTGACGTAATACTCATCTGGCGCAGGATCGGGCAACTGCTCGCGCCACAGGCCAAGTTCCGTGCCACGCAGCGCGGCGGCGGCGGACCGGTCGGTCACGTTGGGCAGCTGGCAGATCCATTGCCCTTTGGCTTCGCCCACGATACGCAACGGGTAGGGAGCACCCGCCTTATCCTGCCACGGGCCGGCTTGGTGTAACAGGTCAGCATTATCGGTGAAGGGCTTGATTTTAAAAGCACCTAGGATGCCATGCGGCGTGGTGATCACCGCAAGCGGAATAAACCGGTGCTGCCTCATGCGCGCCTCTTAGTTGACGTGCATATAGGCGCCATAAATGGCGAAGGCCAGGCCAATCACTGCCAGTGTGAGTTCCATCATTTCCTCTGCATTATTCGCTGGTTTGAGAATCCTTTGCGGCATCGTCTGCGGCTGCTTCTTCGGTTGTAGCGTCCTGCTCGGCGGCGGCCTCGGCTTGGGCCTTCGCTTCCGCCTCGGCTTCGGCATTCAGCTCCTGACGCGTTTTCTTGTCCGGATTTTTACGGGGTTTCTGTGGTTTATGCGAAATATCCGGTTTTTCCTGCACGATGCCGGCATTAAACAGGAAACGCTGCACACGCTCTGAGGGCTGCGCGCCGACATTAAGCCAATACTGGGCGCGTTCCTGTTTGATTTTAACGCGCTGCGGATTGTTTTTGGCCAGCATCGGGTCATATGCTCCGATTTTCTCGATAAACCGACCATTGCGCGGATTGCGCTTATCGGTGACGACGATATGATAATACGGGCGGCTTTTGGCCCCGGCGCGTTGTAAACGCAATGCAACAGACATGACTCACTCCGTTCTTTCGGTTGAGCTTAATTGCTCATATACCCAAGATGCCGCATTTAAATGCCGCAACCGATCAGAAATGTAAAGGAATTTCTTGCCGCTGTGCCGCGATGTTCTCAGCCGCGCCCGGGTGCCTGGCCTTTGTCGGGCTTCGAGACGTTTTGGGCGATAGATGTGAGCTCGTCGCCTCGCGCCTGCCGTGCTTTCAGGTCGCTTACTAACTTCCCGGTCTCCATATCATTGGTCGGCGAGGCGGACTTTGCGGCTGGATAGCCGGCGTCCGCGCCCATCTGCAATAAAGCCGCATTGCCTACATTAACTCTGTTAGCCATGGCGGATACTCTCCTGACCATAGGTTTGGGCGATGGCGGCGATGATTTCCTCGCAGCTTTCCTCGCTGATCCCGTGCATGGTGATACGGTGCTGATCCATCCCCCGTTTGGCATCGGGGGTGATATCCACGCGCGCCTCGGGAGATTGCAGTTCGGCTTTGGCGCGCTCGCTGATCGGCAGATGCATGAATAAATCGACGCCGGCCATCAGGCTCGTGCGCTGGATTTCCTGAAAATCCCGGGCCACATCGAGTTCGTCCACCAGCGCGCCGGAGAAGACCTCGATGGTCTCGTGATTGCCCTTGAGATACGGCACCTGCACCACCTTGGCGATATGTGCGCCGTGTTTGTGGTTGAAATAGGCGGCGATGCGTTCGGCTTCGGCCTGGGTAAATTCTGCCTCGCGCACATGGAGGATGGTTTTCATCGGCGAGGCCGCTGCATCCCGAAATTCGATTTTCAGGGGCGGGCGTTCCTGCCAGTCAGTGGAGCCGACGCCGGCGCCCAGGCCAATGACGAATTGCAGCATATTCTGGTCGTTGGGGTGGCGTATCCCGGTTAACTGGCCGATTTGCGCCAGAAAGGCATCGAGGCAGGCCATGAAATGATCGTGTGTGGCGATAACCGGCATGAGGCGACATCCCTGATGGTGGTTGGTGCGGGCTGCTGCCGGCACCGGGCGGCGCGGGCATGCCTGCTTTTTATTAAGATAACCGCAAGCCGGTAAAGAAATGATGAAGATTGCTCAATCCATGCGCTATGATGATTCGGGATTATATGGAAAGCGGGCACTGGCCCGGCGACGCATCCGTTAGCTTATGATGGCATGGTTTCGTTGGCGGCAAAATGTGTCTGCGGCGCAGGATGAGCGCATTTTTTTATCGTCATGCGGCAGGCGTTTCCGCCTGTTGCGGGCTGTGTCCCCGGTACCATTCCGCTATTGCCAGCACCGCGCGCATTCGTTACACTCATAATTGAGTAATTTCCAAGGGTTAAACGGGCACATATCACATAATTCTTAATATTTTATTAATTTGCCCCTAAATTTATCCTGATTTTTCAATCTTTTTTTGAACCTTTCGTAACATAATCGTAACAAAACTGTCATATAATTGACACTGTAGCAGTGTGCTCAGGCACGCAACTGGTGAACTATATGGCGTTAGAAAACGAACAGACAGGCATTCATGGAGCTCAGGATTCGGCCACCAGCTGGTTCGGTGAAGCGGATAATACTCAGCCCGAAATTGATCTCGGCAGCGAGTCTTTAAGAAGTCAGGCAGAATCAGCAAAATATAATTTGGAACTGGCAATGAGCGACCTTCGCAGTGAAATCGCAAAGTTGGAGCAGGCCAAAAGTTATATCGGTGAATCGAAATCCAGAATTAAGGATACGCCGGCCGAAATACCCATCGCGTTTGAAGAAATAGATGGCAAAATTGGGGAGTTACAAAAGGAGCTCACAGGTGCGAGCATTGAAATGCATAAGTTGGAAACGGCTATTGCATCAGGGTTTCATGTCAATATTGAAGCAGCCATTGAACGCATTAATTCCAACGCAGTACAAATTGCAAGCCTCAACGCCGATTCCATTTTAAATCATACTATGGGAGACGTGGGCCGTGCGGTGCAGGAGATTAAGGCGGAGGCGCAAATCGCTCAACTCGATACAATTTCTGAAGAAAAGACGAGGCAGTATTTTGAAGAATATTACGAAAGGAACCGCGACTTGTTTCATGCTGCGCAGCGTGGCTGGGATGATGGTTCGCTCGCCGCTTATGAGGCGATGGACGCACGGAACGAAATTGCACGGGACTTTGTCCGTAAAAACCCTGATGTTTTCACCAATTCGGTCCTAAAGCATTTAGAGGAGAGTCATAAGGATATTAATCAACATGCTCCTCGTGGATCTAATAAAAGAGAGAACGTGGAGCGTGGTGCAATCGAAATATTTATTAAGATGTTTGGTGAGGCAAGGCAAGACAAACGTGAAGAAATATGGAATATGATGCTCACCGACCCGGATATGGCGCCGCTACGTGAAAGTTTGCCTGCTTTATTGATGTCTGCTGTCAAAACACAGCAGGAAGTCTTTCAAGGGATAATGCAAGAATTTTATAAAAGCACTAACATAGAAAAAGGTGATGATTTTAAAATACCAAAAAAAGAAAGTATAACGCAATATTTCGCGCTATTAGGAAGAGCACAAGAGGATCAAGAGCTTAGTAAAAGGCTGGATGATTTGGATCGAAAATTTGAAAATAACTCCAATTTTACAGAAGAGGAGCTCGATAGCACAATTGCTGGCACAGATATGACTGTAAGAGATTATTTTACTAATCGTTATATCATTGAGAATTCTGGAGAAATGTTTCTTGAGGCCGCCGCAGCGAAAGGTATGTCATTAGCGGAATATTTAAAGGAGATGAATAAGGAACAAGAGCTGGGAATGGACAATAAGCAGCTCGAAACAATATTAGGCAAGTTTCGTGAAAAAGGGTTACCTGTTGACTTAGATGCATCAGAATTATTGGAATTGAGAAGAAAGACAGAACAATCAATGAATAATCTCGAAGAGATAAAAGGTGAACTGATTAGTATTGCAAGACAAAACGGTCTTGCTCCAAGCGATCCAAGGAATATGTCTGGTGAAGAAATATTTAGACGAATTCAGTCAGGCGAAATTACTATCCCAAATGAAATGATGGTTGAGGGTGCAAAAAATATTGTGAAACAAAGATATGATGCGTTAGGGACATTACAAAAAATTAGACATGAGGCGCTACAAAAAACCTATGAATATGAAGGAATGAACAAAATCGACGAAAAGAATGAGCAGCTTGGCGCATGGTCTCAGCAGTACGAAAGGACGAGTCGACTTATTGAATATCATGAGCGCGTTCTGGAGGAAATTGGGAAGGAATCTGACAAACGAGGTTTCACAAATGACATGCCGTTTGTTTTACAACAAGCAGTTAGAAATGCAGAAGAGAAACTGGATGATTTGAGGCGAGATCGTGAGAGTGTGGCCAATAAAATAGATGAATTTATTGCTCCTCAGTTATCGGAAGCAGAAAGGGCCGCTAAAGAACTCGCGCAGGCCGAACAGGAGGGCAGAAGCAGTGTTCGCTATCGAGTCAATAGAGAGGGTGTTGTTGAAGATCGTGAACGACAAATGTCGCTGCGCCCGCCTGAGCAAATGTCTTTGCGCGGTATTGCGACACAAAGCAAACCGGCGGTATCCGTGGCAGATGGAAGTGGCGATATTCTAGGTAGTGTTACAAATGATTCAGCAACGAATAACCCTGCCCGCATGGGCCTGGCAGGCAGAAAGCCGGCCAATGATAATCCGCTGGCGGGAAATGATAACAGCCCGTCCAAAACCGTAACGGGCCAGCTGAAATCGCCGCATGAGCAGGCGGCGGAAGCGGCGAAACCCGCCAAAGAGGCGGGTACGGGTGCTGCGCAAGATGTAAGCGGTGAAGAAGCTGCCGAGGAAAAGACCGCTAGCGCGCCCCATGCCAAAGATAAAGATCAGAAAGAAGCCGCTCGAGCCTAAGATTATCTCATCCTTGCGTTTTCCGCGCTTTCAAGGCATAACCCCCCCCATGATAACGTTGCAACAGGATGGCGCCGGCGAGTTGGTCAAACAGGTCGACCTCACCCCGCCGGAAGGGCACCGTCGCGTGCTCATGCACAGCTGCTGCGCTCCGTGCGCGGCCGAGCTGATGGAGCAGATGCTCGCCAACGGCATTGAGCTGACCATTTTCTTTTACAACCCCAACATTCACCCCAAAAAGGAATATGAGCTGCGCAAGCAGGAGAATATCCGTTTCGCCGAGAAGATGGGTATCCCGTTTATCGACGCCGATTACGACGTACAGAACTGGTTTGCCCGCGCCCGCGGCATGGAGCGCGAGCCCGAGCGCGGCGCACGCTGCACAATGTGCTTTGATATGCGTTTCGAGCGTACGGCTTTATATGCCTATGAGCACGGCTTTCCGGTGGTCACGTCGTCGCTTGGGATTTCACGCTGGAAGAATATGGCGCAGATCAACGACTGCGGCGAGCGCGCCGCCGCCGCGTATGACGGCATCCGCTACTGGACGTATAACTGGCGCAAACAGTGCGGTTCGCAGCGCATGTATGAGATTGCCAAGCGCGAGCAGTTCTATGCCCAGCAATATTGCGGCTGTATTTATTCGCTGCGCGATTCCAATGAATGGCGTGTCGCCAAAGGCCGCGAGAAAATCGCCATCGGGGAAACCTGGTATGAACAGCGGCTCGATGATGCGGGGGGTGGCAGCTAAACCGGCATGCGTGCTGCTTAGCGCTGCAGGCCGATTTCAGGCGCGGAAAGCGCTGATTGTTCCACTGCCGCCTGTTCGACGATATGGCCGGGCGACCGCGGTTGATTTACATGCTGTTGTGGAATCTGTGTTAATTCAGGTGTATGGGGCGGTATCGTATAAGACGACTCCTCCCGCCCGTTGCCATTATCCGCCTCCGGTCTGGCTGTCCTGCTCACTGCCTTGCTCACCACATACATAACGGCGGTGGCAATGGCGGTAAACACGGTTTCGCCTACGATCTGATAGGATACTTCGCGCCCGCGCCTGGGCGACATATTCTTGAACAGCTTCTCCGGCTTGAGTTTAAGCGTATCGCGCTTGATATCGGTGAGCGAGTCAAACCAGTCGCGGCCTTTGTGTTTGCTAATGGCCTCAATCATCCAAGCGCCGACGGTAATTGCGCCAAGGAATGCTACGGCGCGGCCGGTAAACAGCCCGATCCAGGTTTGTCTGGTATCGTCGCCCAGCTTGGAGCGGGTTTGATGATCGTCGCCCGTTTCAGCGGTAAGGTTTTGATTATACCAGTTCACCAGCTCGACTTTGTTATCTTCGAGCTTTTTTATGAACGGAATCATCAGCCAGCCGCCGGCGCCGATGGCGCAGCCCTGCATGAAGCGGCGGGTATATTTGATGGCGCCTTCATAATGCGGCGCGCCGTTTCCAGTCAGTTTCTGATTCTCACCAATCACCGGCTCCAACGGCTTTGAAAGGGTTTCCGCGCTCTTATATACGAAATCGAAGGCTTTTTTGGCGGCGGCATGCTCCTGTTCGGCTGCGGGCAGCCTGCGCCAGGCGTTGTGCACCCAATCGGATATATAAAGCGAAATGGCCGCATTGGCGATGCCGCCCAGGCCGACATAAGTCACCAGATCAAAGGCATTTTCGCCCGGAGTGCGGCGTTTATTGTATGATTCAGCAGAAGAGGATACCGTCACCATAGGCGTCAACCTATCGACAGGTTGGGCGCTTCCGGCTGTTTCAGCGCCGTTTCATAATGTAGCACCTCTTCGGTCGAAATATGGCGTTTGGGCTGCTCCGGCTTTGCAGTTTCCTGTGTTGCTTGTTTTGCTTCGGTGGCCAAGGGCGAAGAGGCGCTTTCCCGGTCGACGGGGGATCCCTCCGTCAGCGTCAGCGTGTCGGGCTGCATCGGCGGCGCCGCTGTGTCTGCCTCCTTTTTTTTGCCGAACAGGTCCGAAAATCCTTTGTATAAATATTCATGCAGGTAGGCGTAGACGAGGGTTAGGCTGTAATCGAATCCGATTTTATTATGAATCCAGTCCCAGTCATTAATCGGTTTGCCGTCTTCTCCTGGCTTTATTTTGTTTTTCAGGCTCGTGGCTTTAATCCTCAGGACATTCTCGGCGGTCCATTTGCTGATACCACCAAAAAAGTCATAAACTTTGTTTAGTTGTTGGGGAAACGTGACAACAGCAGCCAGAATCGGCGCAATAGCAAGAAAGCGCGTTACCATGCCGATTCCGAAGCTTTGCTCCGGCTCGCGGTCGATTTCGGCATAAGCCTTTTCGAATATGGGATCGTTTTGAACTTTCTCTTCGCCATAAATGGTCTTATCGAATGATTTTACAACAGCTTTTTTGTTGCGTTCCAACGCCTCGATAAAGGGGATGATGGCAAATCCGCCAACCATGATACTGACGAAATTTTTTCCCCATTCGGCTCCATTTTTTAACCTTTCAGGGTCTTTAAAAAAAGGCCGTAGGGTTCGCCGGAAAAATCCGGTCATTGGCGCACTGATAAGTTTTTCACCAAGTTCCGTGCGCGATGTCACGTAATTAAATGTTACGCCGACGGCTGAATTTAAAATCCAATTCACCCCGCGATAGGTGATTTCGTCAAACACCTTCTCACCTGCCGTGCGGATCATATCCGAGGAGGCTGGTTCTTGCTGCGTTGCGTGGTCAGGATTAACAGACTGGTTAATCTGCTTGTTTTCCTTTTGACGCGCCGTATCGTATTCGGTGTTTTCCATATCGCTCATACCTGAAAAACGCGCATATATGCAGCATTCTCCACCCTTAACTGTAGCATGACGATATAGCCTGTTTTATGAAGCTTTCGTTAAGGTTGAGTGACAGATACCCGTTACAGAGGCGTTAGCGCGATGGGCGCGAAACGGGGCGAATCATGCCGGCACGGCATGTGGATTATTCCTCTGCCTCAATCCGCGGGAAAACGGGTTCCGGGCGGGGCAGTGAGGTGCCGGGCGTTAAGGCATAATCCGGCGACAGATGGCTGAACATACGTTCATTCTGTGGAACTGCTAGCTGATCCAGCAGTCTGGCCGCTGAGTCTGGTACAAACGGTTGCAGCATCAGGGCGATGCAGCGAATGGCCTCAGCCAGGTGATACAACGTGGCCGCCATCTGTTCCGGCGCGTCCTTTTTCTGCTTCCAGGGGGCTTCGCGGTCGATATATTCATTGGCGCACGAAGCCATGCTCACAATATTGCCCAACACTTCGCTGAACCCGCAACGCTCCATGCTGGCCATCACGGCGGCGGGTGTTTCTGGCATCGTCACCTGCACCAGCTCGCGGATTTGCGCGTCCTGCGGGCGCGAACCGGCCGGCGTCGGATCGGGCACTTGCCCGCCGCAGTTTTTGTGAATCATGCTCAGCGTGCGTTGTGCCAGATTGCCGATATTGTTGGCCAGCTCGCTGTTGAGGCGATACATCAAACCCTCGCGGGAGAAATTGCCGTCATTGCCGAAAATCACATCACGCATGAGGAAATAGCGCGTCTGATCAAGTCCGTATTTTTCCACCAGATGGCCGGGAGAGACGACATTACCCAGCGATTTACTCATTTTCTCGCCTTCAATCGTCCACCAACCATGCGCGAATACGCGTTGTGGCGGCTCCAGCTCGGCTGCCATCAGGAAGGCCGGCCAGTAGACCGCGTGAAAACGCAGGATGTCCTTGCCGACCATGTGCAGGTTGGCCGGCCAAAACGTTTGATATGCCGCTTGCTCGGTATCGGGATAGCCCAACGCACTTAGATAGTTGGTCAGCGCGTCAAGCCAGACATACATGATATGCGCGTCATCACCCGGTACGGGCACCCCCCATTGAAACGTGGTGCGCGAGACCGACAGATCGCGCAGCCCGCCTTCCACGAAGCGCACCACTTCATTGCGACGGGCGGCGGGCAGAATGAATTCCGGATTTTGTTCATAAAAGGCGAGCAGGCGCTCTCCCCAGGCGGAAAGCCGGAAGAAATAGCTGGGCTCCTCCACCCATTCCACTTCCGCGCCGGAGGGGGCTTTGCCTTCCACCAGCTCCGATTCGGCATAAAACGCCTCGTCACGCACCGAATACCAGCCGGCATATGAGCCGAGATAAATCTCACCCTTATCCATCAGTTTCCGCCACAATGCCTGCGCGGCGTTAACATGGCGCGCTTCGGTGGTGCGGATAAAATCATCGTTATGGATATTCAGCACCTGGCTAAGTTCGCGGAAATGCTCGGAGACCTCATCGACAAAGGCCTGCGGTGGCACCCCGGCCTGAGCGGCGGATTTTTCTACTTTCTGGCCGTGTTCGTCGGTGCCGGTGAGAAAAAACGTCTCGCGGCCACTTAAGCGCATGAAGCGCGCCAGCACGTCGCAGGCCACGGACGTGTAGGCGTGCCCCAGATGCGGCTTGTCATTGACATAATAAATCGGCGTGGTGACATAGTAGCTGGAACGGGGCATAGGGGATAATAAATCGGTTATACGGTCTGCATCAGCACTGAGTGTATGGCCTGCGCGCGGTCCAAATGCAAGGTTTCTGTGTCATTAAACAGCCGGTTCGCCTCGTCGTGCCAGCGATGCCAGCGGTCTGCATCCTGTGTGCTCAGCTGTGCCATCACCTCGGCTTCGCGCGGGTCAATCGGCGAGAGGGCGACGCCTGCTTGCCATAATTGCAGGCGATAGAGGAACTGCTCCCAGATCAGTCGCCAGCTTCGCCACAGGGCTTTATCCTTGGCCCCGGCAATACGGTGGGCCAGCTGGCCGAGCGCCTCCTCATCCACCATCGGGTAATGCGCATAAACGCTTAGTAACAACTCATACAACGCCAGTGCATCATGCTGATCGAGCGTGAGCGCCACCCCCGGCGAGCCGCAGGACAGCGCATGCAGGGCAGCCAGGGCAGGGGCCTGCGCCCCCGGCAGATGGGTTTGCATCACGCTATCAAAACTACCGCGGTCGATCGGTTTGAAAGGCACCGTCCGGCAGCGGGAGCGGATGGTTGCCAGCAAGCGCCCCGGCGCGTGTGAGATAAGCAGCATCAGGCAATAATCCGGCGGTTCCTCCAGAACTTTCAGCAGAGCATTGGCGGCGTTGGGGTTAAGATCGTCAGCGCTGTCGATCAGCACCACACGCCATTGCGCTTCTGAAGGCGTCAGGCTCAAAAACGCGCCCAGTTCGCGCACGGCATCCACTTTAATGGCGGCGGTGGCGGTTGAGCTGTCGGGCAGCACGTGTTTGAAATCACCGTGCGAGCCGGCCTTGATGCGTCCCAGCGCCGGGTGGTCGGCATCTACCGACAGATCACCCGGACCGAATAGCCCGTCCCCGCTACCGCCGCACAGCGCGAACGCGGCCAGTCGCAGGGCAGTGCCGGCTTTGCCGATACCGGGCGGGCCGGTAAACAACAGACTGTGGGGCAGGGTGCCGCGTTGCCATTCGCCCAGCAGGCGCTGTTCAATGGCTTCATGGCCGATCATTGGCGCGGTGGGGATGGTGAGTGACATGGTTCATTTCCTATCGTCTGACGGTGGTGACAATGGGGATACAGGCAATGGAGTCTTTATGGTATCCCCGCTGATCCCATTGATTCCGCCAAGCCTCCCGCCGATTGGTTCAGGCCGAAAATAACCTGTTGCACTTGCTGCTGTACGGCCGTCACGCTGCCGGCGGCATCAATCACCCGGATGCGCTGCGGCTGGGCTTCGGCAAGCGCTAAAAACCCGTCGCGCAGGCGCTGGTGAAAGGCAATCGGCAGCGATTCAAAACGTTGCTGCGTGCCGCCGCGCGCGGCGGCGCGGGCCAGCCCCTCGGCGGGATCAATATCAAAATACAGCGTCAGGTCCGGCCGCAGATTGGCAAACAGCAGGCTATGTAGCTGCGTTAGCCAGGCTTCATCCATCCCCTTGGCCAGCCCCTGATAGACCAGCGTGGAGTCAAAAAACCGGTCGCACAGCACCCATTTGCCCGCCAGCAGCGCCGGTTCGATGGTGTGGCGGACATGATGCATGCGCGCCGCCAGAATCAGCAGGGTTTCGGTTTCGGCATCAAAGTGCTCGGCGTCGCCGCTGACGATCAGCTGGCGTATCTCCTCCGCGCCTGCCGAGCCGCCTGGTTCGCGGGTGGTGATATGCGGGATGTCCGCGCGCCTAAGCTCCTCCGCAAGCAATTGCAGTTGCGTGCTTTTTCCGGCCCCTTCGCCGCCCTCAAAGGTCACGAACATGGCTGGCACTCCGCTGGCCTGGACACGGCGCACAACAGATGGGGATTACCAGCCCACATAATATGCCAGCGCCTGTTTGACATGCTCAAAGAACCCGGCTTTCGCAACCGATTCGGCGGCAATCAGTGGGGTGCTGCGCAATAGTTTATCGCCCTGATAAATCTCGAGACTGGCCAGTTGCGCACCGGCGTCAACAGGCGCCGGCACCGGCGCGTTGCTTTTGATGATAAAGCGCAGCTCATCCCGACTGCCACGCGGCAGCGAGACCTTGAAGTCCTCCGCTACACTGATGGGCGCTTCCGGCCTGTCGCCAAACCACACCGGCACCGCCACCGGCAGGCTCTCCCCGGTCGAAACCACTTCCACGGCTTCATATTCGCGGAAACCGTATTGCAGCAGCTTGGCGCCTTCCGATTTGCGCTCGGCTTCGCTGTCAAGGCCGTTAATCACCAGCACCAGCCGGCGCCCGCCCTGCTCGGCAGAAAGCGCAATACCGTATCCTGCCGCCTCGGTATGACCGGTTTTCAGGCCGTCAACACCAATGGCTTTGCCAAGCAATAAATTCCGGTTGGGCTGAGAAATACCGTTATAGGTGAAGCTTCCTTCGGCAAAATAAGGGTAATACTGGGGAAAATCCTTGATCAGCCGCTCGCTGAGCGTGACGATATCGGCTGCGGTCATATAATGCTGCTCATCCGGCCAGCCGGTAGAGTTGGTGAAATGGCTGTTCTCCAAGCCGATTTTCTCACCCCATCGGTTGAGTATCTCGGCAAACCCCTGCTCATTGCCGCCAAGCGCCTCGGCCACCACGATGCAGGCATCATTACCGGACTGCACCACAATGCCGCGGATGAGATTTTTCACCGAGACCTCGGTGCCCACCCGCACAAACATTTTGGAACCGCCTTTGCGCCAGGCTTTTTCGCTGACCGGCAGCTTGCTATCAAGCGTCAGGCCGCCTTCTTCGAGCTTCTGAAACAGCACATACAGCGTCATCAGTTTACTCATGGAGGAGGGCGGCATGGGCTCGTGCGCATTGCGCTCGAGCAGTACGGTATCGGTGGTTATATCCACCAGCTGCATCTGTTTGGCTTTAAAATCAATTGCATGGGCGGGCAGGTACCACAAAGCGATCAACAGCCCGATCAGCAGGCTGCGACCGCAAAGCCTGTCGTCAGGCGATCCGGGGCCGGCGTGGGGCCGTCTGATAAAAAATCCAGCGATTCGTGCATGTAACTGCGTCAGCATTAACTACTCCTTAATAACGGCCGCGTCGTGGATACCGTAGGCTTTCAGGCGATGCGCCAGCTCCTGCGCGGCGACATCATCACGTACCGGACCTAAGCGCACGCGATACAGCCCGTCAACCTCGCGGATATCAACCGCCGACAGCGCCGCGATACGCTCACTTAAGCGCTGCGCATTATTGTGCAGGCTGAACGCGCCGGCCTGAACAAAATATTGTTCCCCGGAAAAGGCGGGTTCAAGCGTTTCCGGCGCCGGTTTATAGGTGCTGCGTTCAAACGCCAGCGCCTCGCCGCCGCGGCCGGAAAGCACGGTAAAGGCGTTGACTGCATAGCCGACTTCCACCATTTCCACCCCGCGCGCGGCGACGGTGGTGGGCTGCTCCATCGGGGCGTTATACGCGAAGCGTTCGGGCACGTCGGTGGCGTCTTCCACCGGCGGATGCGCCGCCGACTCCAGCTCTGACATGCGAAGCGTATCCAGTGGCGAGTGGGATAAGCTCTCGCTGGCTTCCGCTTCATGTTGCGCCAGCTGTATATCGGTTTCGGTCCATGCTTTCGGCTTATCCAACTGCAGTTTCGCAATATAGCGTTCGCTATCGGGTTTGAGATAGCGCACTCGCACCGGCGCTACACCTTCTTCCACCATGCCCAGTTCTTCGGCCGCCGCGCGCGATAGATCGATGATCCGCCCGTCGGCGAACGGGCCGCGGTCATTGATACGCACGGTGATTTCTTTACCGTTTTCCAGATGCGTGACCCGCACGATGGACGGCATGGGCAGCGTTTTATGCGCCGCCGTTAGCGCCCATTGATTGAAGCGCTCGCCATTGGCCGTGCTTTTGCCGTGAAAGCCCGGCCCATACCAGGAGGCCAGCCCGGTCTGATCATAGCTGGGCTCATAGCGCGGTTCATATTCTTCGCCGTTCACCCGATAACGTGAGCCGATTTTAATGGTAGGATGCACTGGCTTGCCTTTGACGTAACCGGGCGCATCGGCCGGGATACGCTCGCGTGAGCCGCTTCCATCGCCGCAGGCGGTCAGCAGGAGAAGGGCTAGCCCGGTTACGACAGATGGCACAAACCATGCTCCTCTTGAATGCGAGTCGTGCCGTTGAGTCCGCAAGGGGAAAGTGAAATTGTACACGCGTTGCATCATAATTTGCCGATCCGGTCAGACAACACCCCCACCGCCGTCGCAAAATAACGCGAGCGGTTCCAGTCGAGCAAGACATCATAATTACGGTAAATGATATAAGCCGCCTCGTGCGGTTCGCTGGGCAGGGTCACCGCCGCTTCAATGTTGCGGGTGGGGAGGTCGGCCCCGTTGGCGCGGCGCACGCCCAGTACCTGCCACCGGGGCAGCGGTTTCCAGTGGTTACCGTCAGCCAGCCGCATATCGAAATCTTCAGGCAGTTGCACCTGCCGGCCCCAGGTTAAATCATCGCGCCAGCCGGATTGTTTTAAATAATTGGCGATCGAGGCAAAAATATCGGCAGGATCGTGCCAGATATCCTTCTTGCCGTCGCCGTTATAATCCACCGCGAATTCGAGAAAGCTCGAGGGCATAAACTGGCTTTGCCCCATGGCGCCGGCCCATGAACCCTCCATCTCGTCAAGCGTGATATGCCCGGCATCAACAATCGCCAGCGCATCCAGCAGCTCGCTCCGGAAGAACGCGCTGCGGCGGCCATCATAGGCGAGGGTGGCCAGCGAGCGGATCACCTGGTGGTTGCCCGTAAACCCGCCATAGCTGGTTTCTTTACCCCACAGCGCCAGAATAAAGCGCGGCTGCACGCCGTATTCTTTGCCGATCATCTGCAGCAGCGCGGCATGTTCTCGCTTTTTTTCGCGGCCTTTTTGCACCCGATCAGCGTTAACTGTATTCTTCATGTATTGGGTGAAGCTGGTCGTGCTTTCCGGCTGCGCGCGGTCTAGGCGGATGACGCGAGGATTAGGCTGTAAGTTATTGAATGCCTTGTCTAATAAGGGTTCACTGATACCGCGCGCCAGGGCTTCCTGTTTGATGTCCTGCAGCCACGCGCCGAAGGGTTGCGGGTTGGGGGACGGTTCCGCCGGCGGGGTTTGCTGGGCGAAGGCCGGCAGGGCATAAAGCAATAACACCCCAGCCACTAATCTATTCACAAGCATCATCGATGGGTTCTCCCTGTAAGCGCCGTTATAATGGCCAGCACGCCGATGGCTGACAAGCCCAAAGCTCAAATTGTTTACAATAATCCACGATTCGCTACATTAAATACCCATGTGGAATAGTTTTATTGAAAGCGGTTGGCTGGCGCGCGCGGCGCGTGATATCGGGAATTATCTGCCGGAAGCGCGCCGCGTCGCCGTGATATTCGATCCCAACACCTATCAGGCCATGGGAGAAAAGCTGATTGCGTGCTTGCAGGGGCAATATGAACTCGTTTTGCTAGATTGCGGTGAAAAGCCCAACGCCACGCTGCACGCGTCAGAATCGCTGCGCGGCCGGCTTGAGGATAGCGAGGCGGCCATTGCGGTGGGCAGCGGTACCATTAATGATCTGACAAAATATGCCTGTACGCTGGCTAATATCCCTTATGTGGCCTGTGCCACCGCACCCTCGATGAATGGGTATAATTCCGCGACCGCGTCGCTGGAGGCGAATAAGATCAAGCAGTCGCTGGCCGCGACGCCGCCATGTGCTGTCTTTGCCGATCTTGACGTGCTGTGTAATGCGCCGCGGCAGATGATACATGCCGGAATGGGAGATGTCCTGTGCCGCTCAACGGTGCAGGCTGACTGGCTGATGTCGCATTTGCTGCTTGATACACCGTATGATGCCTCATTATTCAAGCGGTTGATTCCAATGGAAAATGAGTTGCTGTCGCAAGCCCGTCTGGTCAGTAACCGCGACCCGATGTTCATCCGGCTGCTGATGCGGATGTTGTTCACCTCCGGCGAAGCGATGGCCAAAGCCGGCTCTAGCGCCCCCGCCAGCCAGGGCGAGCATATGATTGCGCATACCTATCATCAGCTCTATGGCGAAGAACAGAAAAAATATAACAGCCTGCATGGCGAGCAGATCGCCGTGGCCACGGTCAGTATGGCTACCGTTCAGGAAAAAGTGCTGGTCACGCGGCCTAAGCTGCGCTCGCTTCCTGAATCGTCGCAGCGCTTCGTACAGTTATTCGGGCAACGTGAAGGCGAGCGCCTGTATGCGCTGTATCGCCGCAAGGTGTTGAATGACGATCAGGTTCGGGCGATTGAGGAGCGCCTGGACAAGCGCTGGCCGGAGATGAAGGAGGCCATCGAGTCGGTGCGCGTGCCGCGTGCTCGGCTGGAGAATGCGCTGCGTTCGGCCAATTGCCCGGTACATCCGCGCGATATTCAATGGTCTAAAGAGCGATACGACCATGCGGTCAATCTGGCGCATTTAACGCGTGAGCGCTTCACGTTTTTGGATCTGGCGGCGATGAATCAGCGCCTGCGCGTGATGTTATAACGGCGCTAACCGCGCCCGCGATATGGCGGCACGTGCATATCCTCCACCCAGACATGGCCGGGTTTTTCCGCCGTCTGATAAAAAATATCGATGGGAATGCCGCCGCGCGGATACCAGAATCCGCCGATACGCAGCCAGGTTGGCTCAATGGCGGCCGTGATTTTTTTGGCGATGGCAATCGTACAATCCTCATGAAACGCGCCGTGATTGCGGAACGAGTGCAGATACAGCTTGAGCGATTTGCTTTCCAGTATATAGCTGCGCGGGATGTAATCGATCACGATATGGGCGAAGTCCGGCTGCCCGGTTTTGGGGCAGAGGCTGGTAAATTCCGGGCAGGTAAAGCGGATATGGTAATCCACATTGGAGTGCGGGTTGGACACGCGTTCAAGCCGGGCATCATCCGGCGACGCGGGCAGGGGGCTGTCGCTTCCCAGTTGCTGCAGGCTTTCGGTCTCGCTCATGAGTGCTTTTTATGGGGTAACGGGCGCGGGCGCAAGTGCAATCACCGCCCTGGCGCATGCTTTTCGGCCGATTCAGGTCTCGACTCAGGCGGCGAATCCCGCTATAACCATATTAATGCTTGTCGATTCGCACTGCCATTTGAATTATCCGGAGTTTGATGATCTGGCCGCGGTGGTTGCGCGGGCCGACGAAGCCGGTGTTGGACTGATGCAGACGATCAGTACAAAACGCAGTGATTTCAGTGAAGTAATCGCTATTGCTGAAGCACAAAATGCGGTTTATGCGTCGATTGGGATCCACCCGCATGAGGCGGCCGCTCACGAAGACATCAGCGCCGGGGAACTGCTGAAATGGGCAGCGCATCCGAAAGTTATCGGCATCGGCGAAAGCGGGCTTGATTATTATTACGAAAACAGCCCGCGTGCAGCCCAGCAGCGGCTGTTTCGGGTGCACATAGACGCAGCGCGGCGCAGCGGGCTGCCGCTGATTGTGCATAGCCGGGATGCGGACGAGGATACCGTGGCGATCCTGCATGAGGAATATCGCCGCGCGCCTTTTGTCGGTTTAATCCATTGCTTTAGTTCCGGCAAATATTTAGCTGATAAATCTATTGAGATAGGTTTTTATATTTCGATTTCCGGGATTATTACCTTCAAAAAATCGCAGGCGCTGCGCGATACGGTGCGCGAGATCCCGCTTGAGCGCTTGCTGGTGGAAACCGACGCACCCTATCTGGCGCCGGTACCTTATCGCGGTAAGTCCAACGAGCCGGCCTACACGCGATATACGGCAGCAGCACTGGCCGAGCTCAAAGGCGTGAGCGAAGCCCGGCTTGCGCAACAGACGACGGATAATTTCTTTAGATTATTCAATAAGAATGATAATACACTTCATGTTATTTAATAGATCGGTTCGGCGAGGGAAGGGGCGTTTATGAGCGTCACCGTAACCATACTGGGCTGCGGCGCGTCGGCCGGGGTGCCCATGGTCGGCTGTAACTGCGCGGTGTGTGCGTCGGAAAACCCCAAAAACAAGCGGTTGCGGGCATCGATTGCGGTGGAGAAGGGCGCGTCGCGCCTGCTGGTAGATGCTTCGCCGGATCTGCGGCAGCAAACGTTGCGGGCGGGGTTTAGCACCATCGATGCGTTGCTGGTCACGCATGCGCACGCCGATCATTGCCATGGGCTGGATGATATACGGTCGTTCAATTACCATGTCGGCAAGGCGCTTCCAGTCTACGCGGATGAGTCCACGATGAATGAATTGCAGCAACGGTTTGATTATGTGTTTCGCAACCCACCGCAGGCGGCTTGGTATCGTGCGGCGCTCATCCCGCATGTCATTCACGCCGACCCCGCGCAGCCGGTTCATGTAACGGATGAACTGACCGTGGTGCCGTTTCAGCAGATTCATGGCAAAATCCAGACCATTGGCCTGAAGATAGATAATTTTGCCTATTCCACGGATGTGAACAACTTACCGGAAGAATCGCTGCAAACCCTTGAAAATATAGATGTTTGGGTTGTTGATTGTCTGGGCTATGACCCGGCGCCAACGCATGCGCATCTGGACATGACACTGGGCTGGATTGAGCGGGTAAAACCTAAACGCGCCATTCTCACCCATATGAGCCACCGGATGGAATATGAAGCGCTGAAACGGCAATTGCCGCCCCATGTCGAGCCGGCTTATGACGGTATGCGCATCACGATTGCATGAGTATAATAGGCGCTCACGCGTCTTTTTGGCTACGTCTCCCAATCGCCAGACGAAATCGCCTGACGAAACCGCCAGACGAAACCGCCTGACAACACAGCCCATCCGACGGCGGGATCAGGGAAATTGGGGGAAATGAAGTGGTTGTATCCGGTTTCTCGCTTTGTTGATCATGCGATTCGTCGCGCGTCGAAGCTATACGCTCACTGTGCATCCAAGCGGCATCACGCCAGGGCATCCATTGAACTGCCGAAACGGTTTGCGCTTATTTGCATCGCATTCAACATCGCACGCAATGCCGGTTCAACAGCCACCCATTTTTTTCAGCCTTGGCAATAGCTGCGCCTCCGGTAATCGTCATCCTTTGCACACTTCAGCCTCAACGCCGCGCTTACCATCATCATGTTCATATCCCTCCCATCTGCATCTCATCGATACTTCATTCACACCCCATCCACTCCCATTCTCACCCCGTCAATGCACTCCCTGTATTCCCTGTCCATTATTTTCCATAATATATATTATAAGAATTTGAATAGGGTGCTGACGGCAGGATATGCCGGTGGGTAGAATAGCGATGAGTAAGATATCTGGTGGAGATGCGTTGTTAGATATTGTTGATTAACTTTGTTAATCGATAATGAAGCCCGCCGTGAGCCGGGATTCCGCTTATATTCAATTGTTTTAGCTGTATCGCAGCAACCTGGCGGTGGCCAGCAAGGCGATCGGCAGCAAAAGCGCCACCAGCCCCACCAGGCACATCCACGCGCTGTTGGCGCGCATGGGATCGGCATCCAGCGCCAGCAGACCAAAAATCACAATGGGTACGTAAAGCGGCAGCATGATAATCAGCAAGAGCGGCGCGCGCTGGCGCTGACCGAGCACCAGCGCCGAGGACAGCCCGCCGATCGCCAGCAGGCCGAGCGAGCTCAGTGCCAGCGCCAGCAATGTATCCGGCCACAGATGCGGTATAATCGGCAATATGACGCCCAGCCCGGCGGTCACCAGCAGCAGCGGCACCAGCAGTGCGATCCAGTGGCTCAGCCATTTGGCGGCGATCACTCCTTCCATGCTGACCGGCGCGATACGCAGTTGATCCATAAATCCGCTGTGTTGCTCGCGTTCAAACAGTTTGGGCAATGCCAGGCTGTGCGCCAGCAATAAATGAATCCACAGGCTCAGCAGAATCATCGTTGAGCTGTCGGATAAATCAGCCGTCAAATACGCGATTAGGCTGGTAGAAATAATAAAAAACATTGATATCTGAGCAAGATCATTCAGATTTTTAAGGTGATCGGTAATGAATAAACGCGTCATCAGCCAAAACATGAAATACCCGCTTCATTCACCTGATTTAACTCATCTAAATTCAATTTTTTGACACCCTCGGCTTCCACCTCGCCGTGCATCGCCATCAAGATGCACCCGCCCTGCTCCTTGCGCGTTGTAATCAGCGACTGCAGCAACCGGCTGCCCTCGCGATCGAGATGGCTGGCGGGTTCATCAAGCAGCCATAATCTGGCCGGGCTGACAACCAGTCGCGCCAGCGCTACCTTTTGCTGCCAGCCGGCGGATAGTTCGCGGCACGGCAGCTGGGCGTAGGCGCCCAGGTCAAAATAATGCAGCGCCGCCTCAATCAGTTCATCATTACCGTAAAGCCGCGCCCAGAATCGGATCATCTCCTGCGGTGTCAGCGCCCCTTTGAGCGCCGGCGTATGGCCGATATACAGCATCTGCCGCCCATAATCGGGAATCCGCTCAATTGCATTCCCCTGCCAGCGAATGGTCCCCTTCTCAGCTTTCAGCAATCTGGCCAAAAGCTTGAGTAACGTGGTTTTTCCGCTGCCGTTCAGGCCTTGCAGCAGCATCAGATCACCTGGCTGTAACGATACCGACAGCCCATCAAACAACGACAATCCGTTGATATGATAGTGCAGATTATGGCATTCTAATCCCTGTTCTGGCATGATATTTTTGTCACAGAAATGGCCGCATCACGGATTCGGCGGTTAACAAAAATTGATTTATAACCGAGAATCCCTATGATGCAAACAAAGGCTGACGGTGCATGGCAAACATGATCCGTATTGCCGCTGCTACAAATAAGAACGGGAGAGACGCACCATGCAACCCTCACTAAGCCAAAATTCCCTTGAATCCCGCACTGATATGGAAATTAACGGGATACGCTATGCGTATTATGACATTCAAAAAGCCGCCAAGGCGCTGAACACAGATTTCACGCGCCTGCCCTTTTCGCTGAAAATCCTGGTAGAAAATCTGCTGCGCCACGAGGATGGCAAAACGGTTACGGTGGAGGATATTGCGGCGTTTAAGACATGGATGGAACAAACCAAAAACCCGCGCGAGATCGCCTTTCGCCCTGCCCGCGTGCTGATGCAGGATTTCACTGGCGTGCCCGCCGTAGTGGACCTGGCGGCAATGCGCGAAGCGGTCGGCAGGCTGGGCGGGGAGCCGAGTAAAATCAATCCGTTAAGCGATGTTGATCTGGTGATCGATCACTCGGTCATGGTAGATAAATACGCCTCGGACGACGCGTTTAAAGACAATGTGTCGCTGGAAATGAAGCGTAATTATGAACGCTATGCCTTTTTACGATGGGGGCAAAAGGCGTTTCATAATTTCCGCGTTGTGCCGCCGGGCACCGGTATCTGCCACCAGGTGAATCTGGAATATTTGGCGCGTGTGGTATGGACCAAGAAAACCAGCAGCCGCACCATGGCTTACCCAGATACGCTGGTGGGCACCGACAGCCACACCACCATGATAAACGGGCTGGGCGTGCTCGGCTGGGGTGTCGGCGGGATCGAAGCCGAAGCCGCCATGCTGGGCCAGCCAATTTCGATGCTGATCCCGGAAGTGGTGGGCTTCAAGCTCACCGGCAAGCTGCGCGATGGCGCCACGGCGACCGATCTTGTGCTCACCGTTACCCAGATGCTGCGTGAAAAAGGCGTAGTCGGCAAGTTTGTGGAATTTTACGGCCCCGGGCTGGAGAACCTGCCGCTGGCGGATCGCGCCACCATCGCCAATATGGCCCCGGAATACGGCGCCACCTGCGGGATTTTCCCGGTGGATGAGGAAACGCTGACCTATCTCAGGCTCACCGCGCGTGATGAGCAGCAGGTGGCGCTGGTGGAAACCTATGCCAAAGCGCAGGGAATGTGGCGGCACCACAACGACCCGGACCCGATATTCACCGACACGCTCGAGCTCGATATCGAAAGCGTGGAGCCTTCGCTGGCCGGGCCCAAGCGCCCGCAGGATCGGGTGGCGGTGGTGCAGGCGACCGCCGCTTTTCAAAAAGAACTCCCCAATCTCAATACGGGGCCGGTCAAAGAAAGCGAACGCATCGCCGTACCCGGCGAAAATTTCGATTTGGGCCATGGCGACATCGTCATCGCGGCGATTACCAGCTGTACGAACACGTCCAATCCCAGTGTGATGATCGCCGCGGGGCTGGTGGCGCGCAAAGCGGTGGCGCTGGGGCTTGAGGTCAGGCCGTGGGTAAAAACCTCGCTGGCGCCGGGCTCCAAAGTCGTCACCGAATATCTGGAAAAGTCCGAATTACAGGAGGATCTCGACTCGCTGGGCTTTAATCTGGTGGGCTATGGCTGCACGACCTGTATCGGCAATTCCGGCCCGCTGATGGAAGAAATCGAGAAAGCCATTAAAAACCATCAACTGGTGGTGGCCTCGGTGTTGTCCGGCAATCGCAATTTTGAGGGCCGCGTGCATCCCCTGGTAAAGGCCAACTATCTGGCTTCTCCGCCGCTGGTTGTGGCCTACGCGCTGGCTGGCACCATGAATCTCGATCTGGCGACCCAGCCGCTTGGTATCGGGGGGGACGGGCACGGTATTTATTTACGCGATGTCTGGCCGTCGGTTAAAGAGGTGCAGGATGTCATCAAAGGTTGCGTAACCCCGGAAATGTTCAAGTCCCGCTATGCTGAGGTATTTACCGGCGAGCCCGCCTGGCAGAAGATTCCCGCGGCCGAAGACAAGACCTATGACTGGGATTCGACCAGCACCTATGTGCGCAATCCGCCCTATTTCGAGGGCATGAAGGTGCAGTCGGACGAATCTGCGATCGCTGACGTGCAGGATGCGCACATCCTGGCGCTGCTGGGCGACAGTATCACGACCGATCATATTTCCCCTGCCGGCAGCATCCCGCAAAACAGCCCGGCCGGCAAATACCTGATGAAACACCATGTTGAGCCGGCGGATTTCAATTCCTACGGCTCGCGGCGCGGTAATCACGAGGTCATGATGCGCGGCACCTTCGCCAATGTCCGCATCCGTAACGAAATGGCGCCTGGCACCGAGGGCGGCTATACGACGCATGTACCCTCTGGTGACGTCATGAGCATTTACGATGCGGCGATGCAATATAAGGAGGCGGGCACGCCGCTGGTGGTGATTGCCGGCAGAGAATACGGCACCGGCTCCTCCCGCGACTGGGCGGCAAAGGGCACGGCATTACTGGGGGTTAAGGCGGTTGTCGCCGAAAGTTTTGAGCGTATACACCGTTCCAATCTGATCGGTATGGGGGTGGTGCCGTTAACCTTTATGGCAGGCGCCACGCGTCAGACATTAAAGCTTGATGGAACCGAAAAAATCACCATTACGGGCTTGTCAGGCGAGATAAAGCCGCGTAAGGAGGTATCGATGACCGTCACCCGGTCGGATGGCACCACCGAGACGGTGCCACTCTGTTGCCGGATTGACACAATTGATGAGTTGGCATACATTCAAAATGGTGGTATCCTTCAATATGTTATGCGAAACCTCTTAGAGGCGGCATAACATAAGTATACCGGAAGGCAAAATGAATGAGCAACGACGAGACGCCGGACAGCCCGGGCACCACGCCCGATAATAAATATGATCCCGACCATATTTCGCGGATCATCATGCTGGTCTATGGCAAGCTGGAATCCGGCGGGCCATTTTGGTGTTACTGTGCGGTTAAGCCCAGCATGTTTGACCGGTTCAAAACCGATGAAGCCGCCGGCAATCTCGATTTATACAATTTCGATCCCTACGGGGAAGTGATCGTCTCCGGTGAAGGTGAAAAACCGCCGATCGAAGTGACCGAGAAGGTCGCCGAAATGTATAACGCCGATGCGGGCAGCTTTTTCCAGCCGATTGATCCCAAAAAAGAAATTGAAGATAAAATCGCGGCGCTCAAGTCTCAGGAAGACGCCGGACAATAGTTTCCTGCCCGCTGCGCACGTCCTTCTCACCCGTCATTGCGAGGAGGACACACCGTGTCCGACGACGCAATCCATGAAAACCAACCGCATGAACCAAGCCTTTCTTTCTCATGGATCGCCACGGCGCTGCGCGCCTCGCGATGACGATACCTTGTGATAGAGGCGTATTCAATATTACGCTCTCATCATGAAACAACCTGCTGTATATATCATGGCGAATAAAGCGGGCGGCACATTATATGCAGGAATCACCAGCAAACTGATCCAACGTATCTACGAGCACCGTGAAGGCGTGATTGATGGTTTCACCAAGCGCTATCAGTGTAAGTTGTTGGTGTGGTATGAGCTGCATAGCACGATGGAATCAGCAATTGTTCGCGAGAAACAGCTGAAAGCTGGTTCGCGTAAAAAGAAAATTGCACTGATTGATGAGATGAATCCGCGATGGCGGGATTTATATCCCGAGATTTTGGGTGATATGACTTTAGCTGAGGATTGAGTCCTTCTCACCCGCTTATCTGATAACAGCAGCCCGCCCTGGCCATTGTCGCCCGTTGCTCGAAATCAGGCATCCCCATCGCCGGTCCGGATTTCGTGCAGGAATTCCCGCACCTGCTGATCCAGCTCGACCGCCTGCTGCGAGACTTCCTGCACGGCAATCAGCACCTGCCGCGCGGATTCGCTGACATCGCTGGACATGCGGTTGATTTCATGCAGATGTGCGGACAATTCGCTGGTACCGCTGGCCGCGGAATGCATGCTGCGTGAAATCTCATTGGTGGTAGAGGATTGCTCCTCCACGGCGGCGGCGATACCGTTGGCCGAATCCGAAATATGCCGGATGGAACCGCGAATATCCTGCAGTGAATGGATGATATCATCGGAGGCTAGGTCCATCTGCCCGATCACTTTTTCAATTTCCTCGATCGACTGATTGGTCTGTCCGGCCAGATTTTTGACTTCGTTGGCCACTACCGCAAACCCCTTCCCAGCTTCGCCGGCGCGCGCCGATTCGATCGTGGCATTTAAGGCCAGCAAATTAATTTGCCCGGCAATGTCGGAAATAATCTGAATCACTTCCCGGACCTGATGGGTGGCGCTAGACAATGCGCCCGCATATTCGTCCGCCGTACCGGCCTTGGCCACTGATTCGCTGACCAGGTCGTTGGAACGGTGCACCTGGGTCGAAATTTCATTGACCGAAGACGACATCTGCTCGATGGCGGTGGCGACTCCGCTGACATTGCCGCTGGTGCTGTTGGCGTTGTTGGTGGCGTGATGGATTTTTTCGGTGGCCTGCTGAATTAGATGAACCATCTGTTCGGCGGTCATCGACAGTTCGGCCGCGGCGGAAGACAACATATTAACAATATTCTGAATACGCATTTCAAAATTATCGGCCAGCTCGGCCATGGCCTTGCGTTTTTCTTTTTTAAGTTGCTCGGCTTTTTCCTGCTGTTCTTGTTCCAGCCTGTATTTCTCGCTTAAATTCGTCTGGAAAACGCTGGCCGCCCGCGCAATATCGCCGATTTCATCCTGCCGATTGGTATACGGGATATTCAGCTGCTGATTACCATTCGCCAGTTCGGACAGCACGGTGTTAATACGCACCAGCGGCCGGGTGAGCCGTACGGAAATGACCTGCCCCAAAATGGCCACTACGACCAATACCGCCAGCGAGACGATAATCGCCTGGTTACGCATTTCATTGGCCGGCACGATGGTCTCGCTGTAGGCCTGTTCTGCGACCAGCGCCCAGCGCACGCCCTGGAACTCAAACGGTTCATAAGCCGTAAACACTTCCTGCCCACGCTGGTTGAAGATGATATCATGGCCCGACTCGCCGCTCAGCGCGCGCTTGACAGGTGGCGTGCCGATGGTGCTTTTCAGTACCGTACTGTCTTTGACAAAACGCGAGTCACTACGCATCAGCAAATCGGCCCCGACAATGAAGGTTTGCCCCGTCTCGCCCAACCCTTCCGTACGGCCCATAATCTGGTTAATGCGCGTTGTGGGAATCTCAAATACGATTGCACCGATTTTGCGCGTACCCTGGAAAACCGGCGCCGACATAAACCCCACAGCCTGTTGCGACTGCGGTGCGAAGCGCCTGAAGTCAAAGAAAAAATAATCGCCAGGTTCGGCCGATTCCGCCATTGCCGCCTGATAGGCATGTTTTAAATGCGTTTCCCGCCACTGGCCGGAGATGATATTAGTGGCGAATGTCGGGTTTTTATAGACGTTATAAAGCACATGTCCGTCATCGTCGAACAGGTAAATATCACCATAGGATTTATAACGCACCAGATGGGATAAAAAATCGTGATGTTTCCGATGCACCTGGTGGTAAAAGCCATGGTCCCCGGAAGAGGCGGCAGATGGCCCATCCGGCCCGTGGGGAGTGGTTTCATTATAGCGGGATTGCAGGTGCTGCGTTTGCCCTGCCTCCATCATATACCAGGCGGTTTGAAATTCATTGATGGCGTTGACGACCTGCCGGTTTTTCGCCATGGCCTGCAAGTCGTCTTCCAGAACGGTGAGATAAAGGGAGAGCTGCTCCTGCCTGCCGATCAGCAGTGCATGTAACGTGTTCTCAATGGAATCGATCACATGCTGGCGGCTGATTATGATGCCGACGGCGCTGACCGCGATACAGTTCAATATTGCGATGCCAAGCACTACAAGTGGCAGTTTGCTTCGTATGGTAAAGCGCGTCACCCGGCTTTCTCCCTGATTGGATTATGTTTTTCTTAACTATTTATCTCTCACATTTCGAGGATGTTATAAAGGAGATTTTAAGCGGTGCTGGCGATTTGCTAAGGCGTGTTGATTTTACACGCTGTGTTGCGGGTAAAAAATAAAGCTGGATCGCTCTTGACAGTCTGTTTCCGGGGCCTATATCCACTGCACAATATCGCAGAACCGTTTTAAAATTAAGAATTTTGCGATGTTTCACCCTATTTGAACTATCTGTTCAACCCATATTGGAGGAAAAATTATGACAAACATTCGTCCGTTGCATGATCGTGTGCTGATCCGTCGTCTGGAAGAAGACGAAAAGACGGCAGGCGGCATCATCATTCCCGACACGGTTAAAGAAAAGCCGATGCAGGGAGAAGTCGTGGCCGTTGGCTCCGGCGCTCGTGGCGATGATAACGAAATCGTACCGCCTGATGTTAAGGAAGGTGATGTGGTCCTGTTCGGGAAATGGGCCGGGACCGAGGTCAAACTTGATGGTGAAGAGTATATCATCATGAAAGAATCCGACATTTTCGGCGTGATCGAAAAAAAAGCCGCCAAAAAGAAAGCGGCCTAACCCACTAACTGACAACGAATAAAAGGAGAAAGACCATGGCAGCTAAAGAACTGCGTTTTGGCACCACCGCCCGCGAACAGATTCTGCTGGGCGCTGAAAATCTGGCAAATGCCGTTAAAGTCACGCTGGGACCGAAAGGTCGTAACGTGGTAATTGAGAAATCATTTGGTTCGCCGCGTATTACTAAAGATGGCGTGACCGTCGCCAAAGAAATTACCCTGCCCAATAAATTCCAGAATATGGGTGCGCAAATGCTGCGCGAAGTCGCCAGCAAGACCAATGACATGGCCGGTGATGGCACTACCACCGCCACCGTCATGGCGCAGGCCATTATTCGCGAAGGCTCAAAAGCGGTGGCCGCCGGCTTAAACCCGATGGACCTCAAACGCGGCATTGATAAGGCGGTGGAAGCCGTGGTCAATGCGGTGCGCGACAAATCCACCGAAGTGAAAGGCCAAAATGAAATCGCTCAGGTCGGCACCATCTCTGCCAACGGTGATGATGAAATCGGCCAGAAAATTGCCGAGGCCATGGAGAAAGTCGGTAAAGAAGGTGTGATCACCGTTGAGGAAGCCAAAGGCCTTGAGTTTGAACTTGATACCGTGGAAGGGATGCAGTTTGATCGCGGTTATCTGTCGCCGTATTTCGTCACCAATTCCGAAAAAATGACCGTAGAGTTGGAAAATCCCTTCATTCTGCTGTTTGAGAAAAAGCTCTCCGGCCTGCAGCAAATGCTGCCCCTGCTGGAGTCGGTGGTTCAGTCCCAGCGTCCGCTGCTGATTGTGGCCGAAGACGTGGAAGGCGAAGCGCTGGCCACGCTGGTGGTTAATAAACTGCGCGGCGGCCTGAAAGTTGCGGCTGTCAAGGCCCCAGGCTTCGGCGACCGACGCAAGGCGATGCTGGAGGATATCGCGATTCTCACCGGTGGTGAGATGATCACTGAAGACCTGGGCGTGAAGCTTGAAAACGTCACGCTGGATCAGCTGGGTAAGGCGAAAAAAGTTACCATCACCAAGGAAGAGACCACGATTGTGGACGGTGCCGGTGTGAAAAACGACATCGAAAATCGCTGCAACCAGATCCGTGCCCAGATCGAGGAAAGCACCTCCGATTATGACAAAGAAAAACTGCAAGAGCGCTTGGCGAAACTGTCCGGCGGTGTTGCGGTGCTGCGGGTCGGCGGTGCTACGGAAACCGAAGTGAAAGAGCGCAAGGACCGCGTTGACGATGCCCTGCACGCCACGCGCGCAGCTGTGGAAGAAGGCATTGTCCCCGGCGGCGGGGTAACCCTGCTGTACTGCTCCAACGCGCTGGATAATGTGAAGGCGGCGAACGAGGACGAAAAAGCCGGTGTCAACATTATCCGCCGCGCATTGCAGGCGCCGATCCGCCAGATCGTGGAAAATGCCGGTCTCGACGGTGCAGTGGTTGCCGGTAAGTTGCTCGAAAACACTGATACCGATCAGGGTTTCGATGCGCAGAAACTCGAATATGTCGACATGATCAAGTCCGGCATTATCGATCCCACCAAGGTGGTGCGCACCGCCCTGCAGGATGCGGCTTCTGTCGCCGGCCTGATGATCACCACCGAAGCGCTGGTAGTCGACGAGCCGGATAGTAATAATAAATCCGGCGGTGGCGGTGCTGACGCCATGGGCGATATGGCCGGTATGGGTGGTATGGGCTTTTAATCGGCCCCGTGCCACAGTGCCACAAGCAATTAATTCCGCTTGTTTTACAAGGCGGCGAGTCTCCCTCGCCGCCTTTATTTTATGGCGGTCGATCAATGAGGACAGGTTAATGAGGACGCAATCAGTTCATGGTGTCTCTATTGTTATATTCGCTGAGCACATGGTTATTATCGATTAACTTTGTTAATCGATAATGAAGCCCGCCGTGAGGCGGGATTCCGCCGCGTAGCGCGCGTCTTTATGCGGAGCATAAAGTCAATTAGCTATAAATCCGCACGCAGTCGATAAACAGCGGCGCTCGCCCGTCGCGGCTGGTTTTGCGCTGATAGCGGGTTTCCGTCCATGCTGCGGGCGGGGTTTGCCAGTCGGCGGCGCGCTGCGCCGTCCACGCATAATGCGGATGCGCCAGAATCTGCTCGAGCATCCAGGCGCCATAATCGGCGTGATCGGTGGCCAGCAGCAATGTGCCCCCCGCAGGCTGAATCCACGCCAGCGCATCAAGCGTGTCCGCTGAGACCAGCCGGCGTTTATGATGCCGCGCCTTGGGCCACGGATCGGGAAAGAGGATATCCACCTGCTGCACGCCGGCTGCGGGCAAGACGGGCAGCAGCGCCCGCGCATCATCGGGATAAAGCCGGATATTGTTCAATGCCTCGTCTGCGATCACCGTGAGCAGCTTGGCGACCCCGTTGAGATACGGCTCACACCCGATGAATAGGCTATCCGGGTTGGCCCGTGCCTGCGCGGCCAAGTGTTCACCGCCGCCGAAGCCGATTTCAAGATGGATGTGCGGATCGTTCTCGGCGGTGACACCGGTTTCCGCACGAAACGCGTCTATCATCGCCGCAACTGTTGCAGGATCGGGTGGCTGCGGAAAGCTGATTTCCGGCAGCAAACTATCCATCAGTCGCCGCTGACGGGCGCGCAGCGGACGCCCCAGACGGCAGGCGAAAGACGGAATCCGCGGCGCGACGGATGAATCAGGCACAGTTCTTACTGCGTTCACCGAACTCGCGGCGCAGCGTATCGACCAGATCAAGCCGCTCCCACGAAAAGCGGCCGTCCGACTGCGCCTCGCGGCCGAAATGCCCATATGTTGCAGTCGGGCAATAAATCGGCTTGTTTAAGCCGAGGTGATGGCGAATCCCACGCGGGGAGAGTTCCATTATCTTGGGCAGCAATGTTTCCAGCTCGCCGTCGCTGACCTTACCGGTACCGTGTGTGGACACAAAAAATGAAATCGGGTGTGAGACGCCGATAGCATAAGAAAGCTGAATCAGGCAGCGTTCGGCCAGCCCGGCCGCTACGACGTTTTTTGCCAGGTAGCGCGCCGCATAAGCCGCTGAGCGATCGACCTTGCTTGGATCCTTGCCGGAAAATGCCCCGCCCCCGTGCGGCGCGGCGCCGCCATAGGTATCCACGATAATCTTGCGTCCGGTCAGCCCGGCATCACCGTCCGGCCCGCCGATAATGAACTGACCCGTGGGGTTGACGTAAAATTCTTCCTCGTCGCACATCCAGCCTTTGGGGATGGCTTCCTGTACATATTGACGCACGATCTCGCGGACATCGGCCTGATGAATGTCCGGAGAATGCTGAGTTGAGACCACGATCGAGGCGCAGCGCAACGGCTTACCCTCCTCATAATACAGCGAGACCTGGCTTTTGGCGTCCGGCCCCAGCATCGGCTGCGCGCCCGCATGCCGCGCCGCGGAAAGGTTTTGCAGAATCTGGTTGGCGAATTTGATGGAAGCCGGCATCAAATCCGGGGTTTCGTCGCAGGCAAACCCGAACATAATGCCCTGATCCCCCGCTCCTTCGTCCTTATCCCCGTTGGCATCCACGCCCATAGCGATATCGGTCGATTGCTCGTGCACATAATTATGGATATCGAGGTTATGCCAGTGAAACCCTTCCTGATTATAGCCGATCTCGCGCACCTTCTCGCGCGCGATATCATCCATCCTGCCTTTGGTGATATTCGGCGCGCCGCGCGTTTCGCCGGCAATGATGAGTTGATTGGTCGTTGCCAGCACCTCGATGGCTGCGCGCGCGGTCGGGTTTTCAGCCAGCAGCGCATCAACGATGGAATCGGAAATCTGGTCGCACACCTTGTCGGGATGGCCTTCGGAGACCGATTCGCTGGTGAAGACGTAATGAGGACGATTTATAGGGTATTGTATCACGGAAAATCCTCTCTTTTATCGCTCAGACGCGCACTATCACCGCCGGGGCGCAGCGGGTCAAGTCAATTTCGCGGGTCAGGCGGCGGATTTGTTGGCGTTGGCCGTATCGGCCAGGGTTTTGATTAATTCAAAGACCCCTTTGCGCACTTTGGGAGAGGAAATCCGATAATACGCGCGCATCATTTCCATGGTTTCACGGCTGGCCATTTGCTCTTCGTGCTGAAAGTCCGACATGCTCGCTTCCGCCATCCCGGCCATGCCCGGTTCGCCGACGCCGTGCTCAACTTCAAACCCTTCAAAGAAAAACGAGACCGGTACGCCCAGAATTCGCGAAAATTCATACAGGCGGCTGGAGCCCATGCGGTTAACCCCGCGCTCGTATTTTTGCACCTGCTGGAACGTGACGCCGATGGCGGTACCGATACTTTCCTGACTCATGCCTAAGATGGTGCGTTGCAGACGCAGGCGCTTACCGACATGGACATCAACGGGATGGGGGGTGTTCATGGGCGAATAAACCTTATTTAATGTATTTTCTCAAAAAAACTAACTTTCTCTTAATGCCGGGCGCAGATTGTTTCAAGGCAAAACACATCGCTAAGTAGTAAAACCTTGCATGCCGAAGCCAGAAACGTTGAAAAATCAATCTCTAATTAGTAATTTCTGATATTTATACTACTATAAGGTGTGCTTTCTGGCAATGGTAAAGGTAACGCCACATCGATCACGCCTTGGGTGTTCAGCGGAATATGGCCCAGCGTCCGGCCATAGGGGTCATACGCCACAGTGATACCGGTATTGGCCACGCGCACCATCGGCATGCCCTGTTCTATCGCGCGGAAACGGGCCATCTCCCGGTGCTGATAAGGCCCGGAGCTGTGGCCGTACCAGGCATCATTGGTAAGATTCAATAGCCACTCGGCCGGCATGTCGCCGTCGCTATAGGAGGGAAAAATCACCTCATAACACACCAGCACCCGCGCCGTACTCTGCTTCAACGGCATCTCCGGCGGCCGCTTGCCGTGGGAAAAATCAATGCTGCCGGGGGTGATTTTCTCCAGCGGCAGATATTCACGCAGCGGGACGAATTCGCCGAAGGGCACCAGATGGCGCTTATCATAGCGCGCCACCCGCTGCGCGTCGGCATTAATAGCCACAATACTGTTCCATAAGCGTAGATTTTCGCCCTCGCCTTCGGCAGTCACCGCACCGGTAACCAGCAGCTGATGCGGTTGCAGCATACCGCCGAGCTGATCCAGCCAGCCCGAATCCGGCCGCAGAGTGAAGGGAAATGCGGTTTCCGCCCAGATGATCACGTCCGCCTGTTCATACCCATCACCGCGGCTCAGGCGGATCAGGGTCTGCAGGGCCTCACGCATATGATCCGGGTCCCATTTGAGATCCTGCGTGATATTACCCTGCACCAGCCGTAGATGAAGAGCGGCTGGTTGTTGCGTCTGCGTCGGTGCCTCTGGAGGCAGCCGGTGATAGCCGTAAAGGCAGAGCCCGAGGCATAACAGGAGTGCGCTAACGGCGGGCAGGTAATACGCCACGCGCGTACAGACGGGGCGCGCTCCCGCATTGCCCTTACTGCCCTCGCCTGGCTCTGATTTCGACTTTTTTTGGGAGTATTGGGCCAGAAAATAGTAAGCCGGCACAGCGGCGACAAACGGCGTTATCAGCGTTAAGCCGTAAACGCCGATTAACGCGGCGGCCTGCGCGGTTATATCATACGCCCCCCAGCTATAGCCGATCAGGTTCCAGGGAAAGCCGGTAAACAGGTGGGCGCGCAGCAACTCGCCGAAACACAGCGCCAGCGCAAAATAAAGCAGAGAGAGGGCTGTCCGCATCCCGCCCTGTGAAAGTGAAAGAGGATGCGGGTATAACATCTTAAATAACAGTCCGGAAAGTCCGGTAAACAGCGCAAAAAAGCCGTTGAGCCCAAGCAGGGCAAACGGGATCATCCACCCGAAGCGCACCATATCCACCGTCAGTGCGATGCTGATCCAGTACAGCCCGGCGAGGAAAAAGCCCAGCCCCCACCACCAGCCGCGCCAGAAGGTGGCGCGTCTGCTGGGCGCTTGCACGAGCTGTACATACAATACGCCGTAGCCGACAAACACCAGCGGCCAGATATAAAACGGGGCCATGGTGAGCGCTGTTAGCGCACCGCCGGCAAACAGTAACAACCGCCCCCTCCAACCGGCAGCGGTGAGATGATCATACAGGGTGGTGTGCGACATCGCCTCAGTAGTAATAGGCTTTGAGGCAATTGTCAGCACCGATGATGTGGCGGCCGGGCAGGCATGGCAGCGTGCCGCGACGCTTACCGCACGGAAGGAATCGAATCGCTTAAGCGGCCCGGCGCTTTTCGCACTCCTCGCGGACGCTTCTGGCGGCGGCGACCATGGCTTTCAGCGCCGGTTCCACCTCTTTCCAGCCTCGCGTTTTCAGTCCGCAATCGGGGTTCGCCCAGGTCTGTTCGGGCTTTAAGACCTCAAGCGCCTTGCGCAGCAGGGTTTCCATCTCCTCCTGATTGGGTACGCGCGGGCTGTGAATATCATATACGCCCGGTCCGATTTGATTGGGATACTGAAACGCGACAAAGGCATTGAGTAATTCCATCGCCGAGCGCGAGGTTTCAATCGAAATCACATCGGCATCCATTCTGGCTACGGCTTCAATGATGTCGTTGAATTCCGAATAGCACATATGCGTATGGATCTGGGTATCATCCTGCACGCCGCAGGAGGCAAGACGGAAAGACTCAACCGCCCAGTCGAGATAGGCTGGCCAGTCATCACGGCGCAGCGGCAGGCCCTCGCGCAGCGCTGCCTCATCGATCTGAATGATCCGAATACCGGCTTTTTCCAGATCCACCACTTCGTCGCGAATGGCCAGCGCAATCTGTTTACATGTCTGCGAACGCGGCTGATCGTCGCGGACGAACGACCATTGCAGGATGGTCACCGGGCCGGTGAGCATGCCTTTCATCGGCTGTTTGGTCTTACTTTGCGCAAACTGCGCCCAGCGTACCGTCATCGGGTGGGGGCGGGAGACGTCGCCAAAAATCACCGGCGGCTTCACGCAGCGCGAGCCGTAGCTTTGCACCCAGCCGCTTTTGGTGAAGGCAAACCCTTCCAGTTGTTCACCGAAATATTCGACCATGTCATTGCGTTCAAACTCGCCATGCACCAGCACATCCAGACCGATCGCCTCCTGTTTGGCGATGCATTCAGCAGTTTCCTGTTCGAGAAATGCCTCATACTCTTCCGCCGACAGGCGCCCGGTTTTGAAATCTGCCCGCGCCTGGCGGACTTCCTTGGTTTGCGGAAACGAGCCAATGGTGGTGGTGGGCAGCAGCGGCAACTGCAGCGCCGCCTGCTGTTTCGGCCCGCGATTGGCGAAGGCATTCGCGCGCGCCAGCATATCAGGCGGCACGTCAGCGGCGCGCTGTTTGACCGTTTGGTTATGAATGCGACTGGACTTGGCGCGCGCTTCGATCGCTTTTTTATTGGCTTCCAGTTCCGGCTTCACGATGCTTTCGTCAATGCCCGCTTTGGCCAGCACCGTGATTTCATCGAGCTTTTGCGTGGCAAAGGCCAGCCAATCGCGGATATCGGCTTCCAGTTCTTTTTCCGAAGCCAGATCCACCGGCACATGCAGCAGCGAGCACGACGGCGCGATCATCACCCGCTCCTGCCCCAGTTGCGACACCGCCTGCTTGACCGGCCCCAGCGCCTTCAGCAGGTCTGTTTTCCAGATATTGCGCCCGTCGATCACGCCCAGCGACAGCGTTTGCGTCGGCTGCAGGTGCTTGAGCACTTCCGGCAGCTGATCGGCGGCGCGCACCAGATCGATATGCAGGGCCTCCACCGGCAGCGAACAGGCAAGCGCGGCATTATCGCGCAGGCCTTCGAAATAGGTGGTCAGGCAGAATTTCAGACTAACCCGCGAGCGAGCGAATTCCTCATAGGCATGGGTAAAGGCCTGCTGGGTTTCCTCCGTAAGATCAAGCGCCAAAAACGGCTCGTCTATCTGCACCCATTCGGCCCCGGCTTCCTGCAGACCGTGCAGCAATTCTTCATATACCGGGAGTAAGCGGGGCAGCAGGCTCAGCGGATTGCCCTCGCCTTCGCGCATCTTGCCCAGCAACAGAAAGCTCACCGGGCCGATAATCACCGGCCGCGTGGTCACGCCGTTGGCTTTGGCTTCGCTGAACTGCTCGATCGGTTTGTTGCCGTTGAGCTGGAACTCCTGATGCGGTTCGAATTCGGGAACGATATAGTGGTAATTGGTATCAAACCATTTGGTCATTTCCATGGCCACCACATCGATGCCGTCGGCCTGATGGCCGCGCGCCATGGCGAAATATTGCGTCAGCTGGTCGGCATCTTTCAGCGGTGCGTAGCGCTTCGGCATCGCGCCGAACAGTTGAATATGATCAAGCACCTGATCATACAGGGAAAAGTCATTACTCGGTATGTGCTGAATGCCTGCCGCCTGCTGGCGCTGCCAATTCTGCTCGCGAATGCCTTTGGCCACGGTGAGCATGTCATCGGCGCTGCTTTCCCCTTTCCAGAACGCTTCCAGCGCTTTTTTAAGTTCACGATCGGGGCCGATACGCGGGAAACCCAGATTGGCGGCAATAGGCATGATATTTCTCCATATAATTCTTAGCGGTTAATCCTTTTGTATAACGCAAATCTGCGCCAGAGCAAGGGAAAAGCGGCGGTTTTGCTTTATGCGAAGCATAAAGTCAGTTAGCTAACCTGAGCGTTCGGAACCGCCAGATGATACAGACGGCGGGCGGCCAGCCGGGTCATGCTCCCCGGCGGTAACAGCCGGTCTTTCCATGGGCGCCGGGAAAGCGCCGCTTCCGCCGCAGTCAGCCAGTGCGCTTCAATGCCCTGCCCGCGCGCATAATCAATCACTCGCCGCCATTCCCGGCGAACCGCATCATTATGAAAATGCATACACTTTATTTTCTGTGCGAGCTGTTCAGGTGAAGCATCTGGAAAACAAATGGGAATCGACCGCCCGCAGGCGAGGAAGCAGGCCATGGTGCGCAGGCATTTTTCGCATTCGCCGCAATTGCGGTCTTTGTGTTCGCCTTTCCAGCACACACGCAGATGATCGCGCCCGGCCGGCCATTCGGCGATGGCCGCCACCTTGCCGGTGCGGCAATGCGACGCGCCGTCGTGAATCACATTGAATATATCGGAACTGAACAGCGGATCGGTCACCGGTGATGAGCCCCAGTGCAGGCTGATTTGATCATACGTGGCGCCGCTGCCGATCAGGCAGTTGCCAGCTTGATGTTTAAACTGGTTGAGTGCGCCGGCCAGCAGGCAGGTAAAGGCATGTTCCCAGTTCACGCTGGCAATTTCGCGTGCGTTAGTGGCAAGCGGCAGCAGGCGCAAGCCGAGATCATCCAGTGTCGCCTGTGCATGGGCAAATGCCGAATCATACATCGCGCGCTCGCTAAGCGGAATATCGAACCCGTGCACGAACACACAGAATCGCAGATCCTGCGAGCGATAGCCGTGTTGTTTGAAATGGTGGCGATAGACGGTAAATGTCGCATCGACGCCGCCGGAAAATGCCGAAATCGCGCCGGGTCTAGGCAGTTCCTGCGGCGTGCGCACCGTTGCGGCCTCCATCGCGACAAGGGCATAATGCTGCGGCTGCCAGCGATGCCAGATATGCTGATATTCCACCAGATTGCTGAGTAATTCGCGCGAGACGGAGCCGTTGACGATCAGCCGCCGCCCTTCCCGCATGGCATCCATCACGGTAGCCAGCACGTAGGCGTCGGCGTCGTCATCGGCGGGAAATGGGCCGCATTCTGGGAAGGTAAAATACAGGGTGCGCGTATCCTCCAGTCGGTCGCCGTCATAGCGGTGCAGGGTGCATTGCCGGGTCACAGAGCCTGCCCCCACGCGCGCCGGCAACGGCTTTAATTGCAGCGTTTTTTCCATTTATGCCTTGTGCCTGATCGGTTGGAATAAGTCCAGCACCACGTCAAAGCTAAGAGGAAGCAAAGGGGGAAGCGCGCGAGGATACCATCAATTTATTATGCCACGATGCGGCGCGTTATGGCGCTAAACTTCGCGTTGACCGGGCAGCCGGGCGGCGCGTTCGGCCTGCTGGTTGACAATGCGGCGCGTGTGCGGGCCATAAACTTTATATTCTTTTGGCGGCGGCTGCGGCGCTTCTTCCTTTTT